>CAVPNQ010000076.1:0-113395 GCA_963706735.1 uncultured Planctomycetia bacterium | reverse complement strand
GGTGCGCGCGGCGGTGATCGCGGAAGTCCGCTTCCCCGAAAGCGCCGTCGAAGGAGAGAAGACGTCCGTCGTCGTGCTTCTCACGAACTGGTCCACGGCAGAAGGCGAGGCTTCGGTCGTCCTCAACGGCGTGGAGACGAAGATCAAGGTCGCGGCGCGGTCAACGGCCGAGAAGGACCTGGAATGGACGGCCGGTCCGGTCGCTTCGCTGAGCGTGGACGGCGCGAAGCGCGACGTGACGGTGGCGATGAGGGCGAAGTCGCCGTCGGCGGTGGCGGAAAAGGGCGGCGCGTTCACGGCGAGGACGGAGCTGAAGGTGGACGGGGAAGGGAAGACGCGGATCGTCGTGGCGACGTCTCCCGCGGCGCTGATGGACTGGCTGGCCGAAGGCAGCGATGAGCTCACGCGCGGATCGGATGCGGCGGCGCGCCTGATCGCGAAGCTGGCACGGCACCGCGTGGAGAAGACAGACGCAACCAAGCTGGCGGTGATGGAGTTCGCGGCGCTCCGGGCCCAGGGGCTCGGGGACGCGGCGGCCGACGACGCCGCCTGGCCGGTCCTGCTGTACCTGGCCGCGGCCGAGGCGAAAGCGGTGGAATTCGACATCGAGCCGAACCCCGCGATCCTCAAGCAGCGTTTCGCCCAGGCCACTTCCGACAACACCAAGGCCCTGATCCTGTTCGCGCTCTCCCGCGGTAAGCACGCGGAGTACGGGTTCCTCTTCCGCCTCTGGCGCAGCGCGGACTCGCTTCCCCCAAGGGCGCTGGCCTGCGTGGCGTTGGCGATGAAGGCGGCGGGGAAGACGGACGAGGCGAAGGCGGCGCTGGAGAAGCTGGCGAAGGCGGCGAAGGAAGACCACTGGGAAGCGGCGGCGGCGGGGCAGGCGGACCTGGCGAACACGGCGTACGCGACGACGGCGCTTGCGGCGCTCGCGATGGCCGAGATCGACCCGGCGAACGCGCTTCTGCCCCGGGCCCGGGCCTGGCTGCTGGGCCGGAGGCCGAAGACGGCGTTCGAGCGTGCGGCGCTGGCGATGGCGATGCAGACGACGGCGGACAAGGGCGGAGTGACGGAAGTCAAGGTGGACGGGCAGTCGGTGAAGGGGTTCGGGGAAGTGACGGCGACGGACGGCGTGCTGGAGCCGACCGGGACGGGAACGTTCTACGCGATAGCGTGGCGCGGGACGGGGGCGGCGCCGGAGGTGGGTGTGAAGGTGGCGGTGAAACGGACGGCCGGGTGGCCCGTGTCGCTGGTGGAAGGGAAGCTGGCGACGCCGGCGAACGCGGCGGTGAAGGAGCCGGTGGAGAACCCTTCGATGACGAAGGTCGCGGCGGGGAACTGGTTCCTGGTGAAGTACGAACTGACGGTGACGGGCCCGACGACGCAGTATTCGGTGGTCGAGTTGCCGCAGAACACGGGCCTTCGCCTGCAGAGGGGCGACCTGCGGGTGCTCCTGGCGCCGCAGATCGAGGCGGAGCGCAAGTTCGAGTTCTCGTTCTTCATGTACGCCGACGCGCCGGGCGTGTGCCCTGAAATCGAGGTCCTGGCGCCGGGCGCGGTGTTCCGCGACGGCTGGACCTGGACGCACGGCGAGCGGTACACGGCGGGGACGATCCTGTTCGAGAAGAAGAAGTGGAAGGAGTGCCGCGACATGCTGCTGCCCCTGTTCGAGAAGGGCACGCTGCACGACGCGATCGCGGCCGGGGCGGCCCGCATGCTCGGGTACAGCGCGATCGAGCTCGGGGAGAACGCGACGGTGGTGAAGTACTTCGAGGTGCTGAAGGAAAAGGCGCCTGGTGAAGTGGTGCCGTTCGACAAGATCAGGGCGGTGGCAAAGGCGTACGCGGCGATGAACGAGCACGAGCGTTCGATGCAGGTTTCGAGCGGCGCGTGCGACGCGTACTTCCTGCAGGAAGCGAACCTGGCCGGGGCGCTCGAGGACCTCGGGCGGATGAAGGACTCGGTCGCGTGGATGAAGCTCCTGCTGTCCGACTATCCCGACACCCCGCTGAACCGCGACATGCTGTTCGGGTTCGGGCAGCGGCTGTACTCGAAGTCCAAGACGGTCCGGGCGACGGCGGAAAAGAACGACAAGGCGCTGACGCGCGACGAGCTGCTCGCCGAAAGCGCGGCGGCGTTCGAGCACGTGCTCGCCTGGTTCCCCGCCCACGAGGAGAACGACCGCGTCATGCTGTCGCTCTGCAGCGCCTACCTCGAGGCCGGCAAGTTCGACCTCGCGGATTTCAGCGCCCGCGCCGCGGCGGCACGCTTCCCGAAGTCCCGTTACCTCGACACGTTCGACTACACGCAGGCGTTCGCGCTCTTCGCACAGAAGAAGTTCCCCGAGGCCCTCAAGATTCTCGACAGGCTGGAGACGTTCGACTACGGGGCGAAGGCGGACCAGGGGACGGCCATCCTGCGGACGCAGGCGGTGCTGATGAAGGCGCAGATCTACCACGCGATGGGCGAGATGGACAAGGCGATCGAGAACTACAAGAAGGTGAAGGACAAGTCGCCGGACGCGGCCCGGTCGATCGCGTTCCTGGAGCGTGAAGCGATCTCGGTCCCCGATGTCACGACGGCGCCGCTGGCGAAGCCGGCGGAACTCGAGCTGGAGTACGCCGGTGTCGCGGAAGCGCACGTCCGGGCCTACAAGGTGGACCTCACGATGCTGGCTCTTCGCCGCAAGAACCTCGTCGACGCTTCCTCGGTCGAGGTCGCAGGCATCAAGCCGGTCTTCGAGAAGACGTTCAAGCTCGATCACCCGAACGCCCGCCGTCGCGAGAAGCAGACGCTGACGCTCGAGCTCAGGGAACCGGGCGCGTATCTCGTCGGCGTCAAGGCGGGGGACTTCTTCGCTTCGGGGATCGTCCTTCGCTCGAACCTCTCGATGGCGGTGCAGGAGGAGATTTCCGGCAACGTCCGCGTGAACATCTCGGACGTCGCGACGGGAGGGTTTGCGGAGGGCGTGAAGGTCACGATCTTCGGCACGGACGACCAGAAGATCGCCAGCGACAAGACGGACCTGCGCGGCATCTGGGAGACGGCGGGCGTCCGCGGCCTGGCCGTCGTCGTGGCCGAGAAGGACGGACACGTCGCGATGTACAGGGGCCAGGCCATGATCGGCATGATCGAGGAGCAGAGACGCAAACAGATCCCCGCGGAGCAGCCCGCCAAGAAGCTCCAGGAACAGCAGCAGGAACTTCTCGACGCGGAGCTGAAGGACGCCAACGACGCGGTGGAGGACCTCTACAACCGGAACCTGCGTAATAAGCAGCAGGGGGTTGAGGTGGAGAGGATGAAAAAGTAGAGAGGGAAAACGGCCACGAAACAAAAAACGAAAAGCTAAAAACGAAAAAGAAAAAGGCCGGGCCGCGCCCAGGGTGCGGCCCGGCCTTTCCTTTTTCATTTTTCCTTTTTCGTTTTTCGTTTCGTAGCCGTTGTTCCTCCCCCTAGTCTCCCCCCGTGAAAAGCCTCTTCCGCGGCCTTCGCCCCAATGTCCTCTGGCTGGGGTTCGCGTCGTTCTTCACGGACTTCGCGTCGGAAATGGTCTTCCCGCTCATGCCCCACTTTCTCTCGACCGTCCTTCATGCGTCCAAGGCGACGCTGGGGCTGATCGAGGGCTCGGCCGACAGCCTCGCCGCCCTCCTCAGGATCTTCTCCGGCTGGGCCTCGGACCGGGTGGGGAAGCGCAAACCCTTCATTCTCTGGGGGTACGCGCTTTCGTCGGCGATGCGGCCCGTGTACGCGGTGGTGACGGCGCCGTGGCACGTGCTGGTGATCCGGCTGGCGGACCGGCTGGGGAAGGGAGTGCGGCTGGCGGCGCGGGACGCGCTGATCGCGGACTCGTGCGAGAAGGAGGCGCGGGGCCGGGCGTACGGGCTCCAGAACGCGATGGACCAGCTGGGAGCCGCGGTCGGACCGCTGGTGGCGGGAATCATGCTGGCGAGCGGGATGGGATTCCGAAAGGTGTTCCTGTGGACGGCGCTGCCGGCGGCGTTCGTGATGGTGTTCATCGCCCTGCTGGTGAGGGACGTGCCGGTGGCGGCGCAGGAAAAGCCGTTGAAGCTCTCGCTGCGCCCGTTCGGCGCGAACTTCAGGTGGTTCCTGGCGACCATCGCCGTGTTCACGCTCGCCAACTCGTCGGACGCCTTTCTCGTCCAGCGGATGCCGGAGATCGGCATCCCCCTCGAATGGGCGACCGTCGCCTGGGCCGGGTTCAACGTGCTGAAGGCCGTGACCGCACTGGCGGGAGGCGCCCTCGCGGACCACTTCGACCGCCGCCACGTCATCCTCGCCGGATGGATCATCTACGTGGCCGTGTACGCCGGATTCGCCTTCTCGACGACGCCCGCGACGTTCCTCGCCTGCCTGGCGGCCTACACGCTCTTCAATGCCCTCGCGGTCTCCGTCCAGCGCGCCGTGGTTGCCGACCTGGTGCCGCCGGAGCTGAAAGGCACCGCGTTCGGCCTGTTCTATTTCGCCATCGGCATCACGTCGCTGCCGTCGTCGTACCTGTTCGGCAAGCTCGCAGAGTCGTACAGCCCCCGGACAGCGTTCCTGGCCGATGCCGCCATCGCGCTCGTGGCGTGCGCGATGCTGCTGGCGGTGAGGAAGCCGTCGCCCGCGAAATGACGCTTACTCGAGCGTCGCGCGCACGACCTCGAACGACTTCCGGTCCGCCGACGGCGACAGGAACCAGGTGGTATCGCGTCCGCCGACCGGGTGAAGCGCTTCTCCCTTGCCCTCTACGGTCATCGTTTCGCGCCAGTAGACCTGCGCGGTACCGGACCGGTTGAGCGCCTGCAGGAAGACCGCCTGGCCGCCGGTCTTTCCGGCGCCCGTGAGGAGCAGGGCCGTTCCCCCGGTGTCGAACGCGACCGACCGGAAGCTGCCGGATGCCGAGAAGTCGTGGAAGTTGCCCCCGGCGATGTCGAGGATCCGGACGGAGGAGGCCGCGCCTGCCGCGGTCTCGATGAAGGCAACCTGTGCGCTGCCGGGAGCAGTCGCGAAATCCGTGATGGCGCCGCCCGCGCACGAGTGAAGAGGCGCGAGTGACGGCGCTTCCGCCGACACGTCCGCCCGCTCGATCGTGTCGGGCAGGGCGCGTTCCTTGTCCACGCCGCGGTCGGAGAGGACGAGGACGGACTTGCCGTCGCCCGAGAACGCGACCGGCCCGGCCAGCCTGCGGCCTTCGCGGGGCGCCAGCGTCCGGCGGCGATCCCCGGACACGTCGCGCAGGACGAGCTGCCCCTTGAAGAGGAAGGCGAGGGTCTTCTCGTCCGGGGAAAACGCGAGCGAACCATCGGCTTCGCCCAGTTCCCGGTCCGTGTTCTCTGCGACGAGGGTCACGTGGAGAGTGTTGCCCGAAATCCAGGCGACCGACTTTGCGAGCGGCGAAACGCACCACTCGCCGATCTCCTGCTTCGACTGCACCAGCGTCTTCGGGTTCCCGCCGCTGGCATCGAACGCCACGATCTGCGTGTGGCCTTCCGGGGCGGCTGCATCCCGTACAGCAAATCCCTTTCCCCAGGCCGCAATCCGGCCGTCCGAGCACCGGACGCCCGTCGGTGTGTTGACGGCGTACATCATCCGGCGCTTCGCCTCCGCGGCGGAAGCCAGGAGCACGGCAAGGACGGCGACGGCGGCGGCACGGCGCATGGGATCTCCGGCTATTTGGGGGAAGAGCGGATGACTTCGACCTTGTCCTTGTCAGTTGCGGACCGGGAGACGAAGAAGAAGGAATCGCCGGAAGCGACCGGCGAGGACACGTCTTCGTTTTCGGGACTCGCGACGACGTCGCAGGCGAAACCGCGCCCCGTGCCGGAGCGCGATGTCGCGATGGTGAAACCGTGGGACCGTCCTGCACGGCCTTTTCCGGTGAACAGCACTTCACGGCCGCCCGCGGGAAAGGCGATCTCGCCGATGCCCATGTCCGCGATCAGGTCATCGGAAGCGCCGCCGGACAGGTCCAGGACGAGGAGAACCTGCTTTCCACCCTTCGCCGCGACGAATGCGACCTTCGAGGATCCCTTCGAGGCGCAGAGCCCGCGAATCGGGCCACTGTCGGCCTTGTGCGCTTCCAGCCAGACCGGCTTTTCCGCGAACGGGTCGCATTCCTCGATGGTGTCAGGGGAACCCACGGGGGAATCGGGCGCGTCGCCGTTGACGGGTCCGGTGACGACCAGCACTTTCTTACCGTCGCCGCTGAAGATAGGCCCTTCGAAGAGGACGCGATTCTTCCGGACCGGGAGTTCGACGCGCTTGCCTTCCTTGGACCGTTCGCGGACGACGGCCTTGCCGCCGGCGAGGAACGCCAGGCGGGTGTCGTCGGGCGAGAAGACGACCGGGCCGGAGGGGAGAGGTTCTTCGTCGATGCGTTCGAGGCCTTCGCGGAGCGCACTTTCGATGTGGAGCACTCCGCCTCGCACGACGGCGACGGTCTCTGCGTCGTGGGACAGCCACCAGCCGGCAGGTTCGGCGTCCGTGTACGAGACCTGGCGCAGATCCTTCCCCGCGGCGTCGAACTCGCTGATCGCGCATCCGCCCTTTGTCTTCACGGCCGCCGCGAACCCCTTCGGCGTCGCCACGATCCGTCCGTCCGCGGGAGTGACGCCGGTGCGCCGGACGGTGACAGGGCGCGCCATGCGCTCGGCGTGAGCGAGCAGGGCCAGGAACGGAAGTGCCGCAAGGGCGAGACGTCGCATCGGGATCTCCGGAATCGGCGCGGTTCAGCGCACGTCTTCGACGCGCTTCGAAGCGGAAAGTTCCGCTCTTTGCGCCGCAACCCAGGCGAGGAGGCCCAGGAGGGAGAAGCCGAGGGCGTTGAGGAGGCCGTGGATGTGTTCCATGCGGGGGCGGGTGTAGAGGCGGGGGACGGCGCCGCGGGCGACGCCCATGGTGTGGTGGCCGGCGTGGTGCATGGACCAGATGGCGCAGCCGAGCGCCAGGGTGAGGAGGATGCGGGAGGTCCAGCCGGCGAGGCGGGGGACAACCATGAAGAGCGAGAAGAAGCAGAAACCGCCGAGGGAGAAGGCGAGGAGGAGGGCGCCGGCGACCTGGAGGGTCTTTGAACGAAGGGAGAGGCCGGTCGCGAGCAGGGGAACGCCGAGGCAGACGCCGGCCGCGAGGACGAGGTAGAGAGGGTGGAAGCGGGATTTCCACGTGCGGAGGCGGCGGCCTGCCTGCCCGACGATCACCGGCGCGGTGAGGCCGGCGAAATGGAAATGCACCGCCAGCAGCAGCACGAACGGTTCCTGCCAGCCGAAGACGGTCATGCCGAGGCGCGAGGCGGCGAGCCACAGCGATCCGGGCAGGAGCAGGAGCAACCCGAAGTCGATGGCGACTTCCTCGGGCCGGGAGAAGCGGTGGTCGAAGAAACGCCCGACGGAAGCCGCGGTGCAGCATATGGCGAACGCGATCCACGGGATCACGAGGGCCGCGGCAAGCCCGCCGACCGGGACGAAGAACGAAGCAAACACGGCCGCTCCGGCGAAAGGCTGCAGCCACGCCGCCGCCCGCCACGCAGGGCCGCCGCGCCCGGCCGGCTCCGCCAGCTTCAAGGCGAGCGGCGTGTTCACGAGCGGCGAGAGGACGAAGACGCCGATGATGAAGAGCTGCTCGCCGTACTCGAGCCCCATCGTCGTCCACCGTTCGTGAACGGCGTAGCCCAGCACGCACCACGCCACGAACCCCGCGGCGGCGCTCCAGCCGAGCATCCGTCCTGCCCTCTCGTTACCGGTCGGCATCGCGGCGAGAGAATCGCAGGCGCGAGGCGCCCCGGCAACGGGAATCCGGGACGTTGCCCCGGCGCCAGAACCCGGTGAGAATCCGCACATGACCGCTTCACGCCCCCGCACCGACGCGCCCGTCGCTGTCATCGACCTCGACGGGACGCTCTGCGACTACGACGGCGCGGCCGCGCGCGACGTCGAGCGGGCGCTGGGCGGCGACAAGGTCAGCGCCGCAACGCGCGCGCGGATCGAGCGGCTGGTGACGTCGCAGCCGGGGTGGTGGGCCGGGCTGAAGCCGCTTCCCATGGGCTTTCGCATCCTGCGGCTCCTGCGCGGGCTGGGGTTCCGGCTGGCGGTGCTGACGAAAGGCCCGGCGGGATCTCCGGGTGCTTGGTCGGAGAAAGTGGCGTGGTGCTCCCGGCATTTGCCGGACGCGGACGTCACCGTGACGCACGACAAGGCACTCGTTCACGGCCGCGTGATGGTGGACGACTGGCCGGACGGGATCACGGGCTGGTTGCGGTGGCGGCCGCAGGCGCTCGTCCTGATGCCGGCGCAGCCGTGGAACCGCGGGTTCCGGCATCCGTGCGTGCGGCGGATCGCGACCGCGAAGGACCTGGCGCGCGCGAAGCCGGAGCTGGCAGGGATCGCGAAGTCCTAACGCGCCTGCTCGCGGTGCCACGCCGCCCGCGCGGCGGTCGCCGGGCCCGCCAGCGGCGCACGCTGCTGGTAGAACGCCGCCGCCGCGCCATGCAGCGAAGCCCGCTCGGGAGGCGTGAGCGCCGCCAGCGCCGCTTCGCGCAGCAGCCGGTGCCGGAACAGCAACTCCCCGTCGCCACGCATGAGCGAGCCTTCGCGCTCCAGGATCCAGCCTGCCTTGCGCGCCGTGGCGAGTTCGTCCCCCACGTCGCGCACCAGGAGGCGCTCGAGGGAGAAGCGCCAGAAGCTGCGGCCGAGGATCGCGGCGGCGCCGAGCGTTTCCCGGAGGGCCGGCGGAAGCGGCCACGGCGCCGCAGGCGGCGCGGCAGGCACGCCGACGATGGCGAATCCCTGCGGAATCGCCGTCCCGGGGAGCGCGGTCGCAAGAATCGCCGGGACCGATCCCAGCAATTCCCGTTCTTCGACCCCGGCTTCCTCGAGATCCTCGACGCAAAGCAGCCGCGCCTTCGAGAGAACCCGTTTCCAGGCCTCCCTGGCCTTCGGCGCCGGCGGATCCGAATCCGCGTTCAACCGCAGCCCGAGCGAGAGCGCCACGGCGTCCGCGTCCGAAGCGTCACCGCCGAGCCGCTTCACGGCCGCCACCACCCGTTCGCCATCCCACCGGTCGAACCCGCTGGCGGCCGCTTCGGCCCGCAGGATGTCCCCTAGGGCGCCGTAAGGCGAAGGAGGGCGCGAGTCGCAGCGGCCGCAAGCGACCCACCCTTCGGTGAACTGAAGCCTGACCGCGCGCAGGATTCGAGCGCGACCCGTTCCCGCGGGACCGACCAGCACCAGCCGCGCGCCGCGTCGGCCCGCTTCGACCAGCTGAGCGACCAGCGATTCGCTTCCGGGAGGGGGCTCCCCGGCCTCGAATTCCCCGGGCGGGCCGATTTCCTCGACGACCTCGTAGGCCGGCACCGACTCGCGTCCGACCTCGAGGACGGGCTGCTCATGGAATCGGAAGCGGCGCGGGACCAGGCGTTCGACGGCCTTCGAGATCCAGAGGGCGCCGGGTGGCGCAGCCGCGGCCAGCGCCAGCGCAGCCGCGGCGGGATCGGCGCCGCCCAGGTGAATCCCCGCGCGCGCCTCGAACCCGCCCGAAGCCGCCGCGCGGAGAATCGAGCGACCTAAGCGGACCGCATCCTCCTCGATCCCCCGCGAATCCTCCCAGGTCCGCTCCCAGAAGCTCCCTTTCCACACTCCACCCCTGCCGTCCAGCGCCGCGCGGTCCGCGACAACAACCAGCACCAGGGGAATCGCCATACCCCCGATCTTAAGCGACAACCCCCAACCCCAAACCCCAACCGAACCCCGAACTCAGAACCCTGAACTCCGAACTCAACGTCCGGAACCCAAAACCCCCAACCCCCCCGGGTGCCATGAAGTAATCTCTGCTCCATGACCGACCGCGAATCCCGCCTCCTCCCCGGCATCCTCGCCCTCCAGCTCAACTACATCTCCAAGGAGCAGCTCGTCGCGGCGATCGCAAAATGGTCCGACACCCCGAAGCGCGACCTAGGGCCGCTCCTCGTCGAGATGCGCTTCATCACCGGCGAGCAGCTCGAGGCCGTCGCGGGCCTCGTCTCCGCCCATCTCGCCCGCGCGACCGGCCGCGGCATTCCCGCCGGCTACGTGCCCTCCGCCTCCGAATCCATGGACACCATCGTCATGGCGAAGTCCGGCGGCGCGAACACTTCCGCCATCCCCGCTCCTCTCGGCCCCGGGGAGCGCTTCCAGCTCGGCCCCGAAATCGGCCGCGGCGGCATCGCGCGCGTCATCGAGGCGACCGACGCCGAGATCGGCCGCACGGTCGCGCTCAAGCTCATGCTCGAGAACGCTCCCGGCGACGCGCTCGAACGGTTTCGCTGGGAAGCGCGCGTCACGGGAAAGCTGGAGCATCCGAACATCGTGCCGGTGCACGAGGTCGGGGCGCTTCCGGGGTCGAAGGAGATCTACTTCTGCATGAAGCGCATCTACGGGCGCGACATGCACCACGTGATCCGTGAGAGGGCGAAGGACGAGGAGGAAGGGAAGGCGGTGCGGTGGACGCTTCGCAAGCTGGTGGAGGCGTTCCGGGACGTGTGCCGGGCGACGGCGTTTGCGCATTCGAAGGGAGTGATCCACCGGGACCTGAAGCCGGCGAACGTGATGCTGGGGGAGTTCGGAGAGGTGCTGGTTTGTGACTGGGGGTTGGCGAAGGACAGCGGGGAAAAACGGCAGGGGATGGGGGAGGGACGGGCGGGGGGAGAGGGTGGGCTGGGGATGGGGAAGGGGCTGGGGCAGGAGGGGCCGGCAAAGATGTCGGCGGCGGATGCTTCGCGGCCGGTGACGGAGACGGGGGAGATCCTGGGGACGCCGGCTTACATGTCGCCGGAGCAGGCGCGGGGGGAGAGGGATCTGCTGGACGAGCGGAGCGACGTGTATTCGCTGGGGGCGATCCTGTACGAGATCCTCACGGCGCGGCCGCCTTACGAGGGGAAGACGGCGGAGGAGGTGGTGAAGAAGGTTGTGGCGAGCCCGCTCATGCCGCCGTCGGCGCGGGCGCACGTGCCCCCGGAACTCGAGGGGATCTGCCTCCGGGCGATGGCGCGGCGCCGCGAGGACCGGTACGCGACGGCCGGCGAACTCGCCGCGGACGTCGAGTCGTACCTCGAGGGAACGAAGGAGAAAGAACGGCGCGAAGTGCTCGCCACGGAGCAGGTCGCCCGCGCGCGGGACGCGGTCGGTCGCTGGAGAGCGCTTACGAAGGAGGCCGGCGAAGCGCAGGCGCAGGCCACGCTGCTGAACGAGCGCACCCCGGAGCACGAAGGCCCCGCGGTCAAGAAGCCGCTCTGGGACTTGCAGGAGCGCGTCCGCTCGCTTCAGCGCGACGCCATCACGGCGTTCACGGAGGCGGACGCGGCGCTCGCTTCGGCGCTATCCAACATCCCCGGCCACCGGCTGGCGAGGGAGGTCAAGGCGGAGATGCACTGGGAGCGCTTCCTTGAGGCCGAGGCGGCGGGTGACGAGCGGGACATGCAGCTGAACCGCCAGACGGCGGAGCAGTTCAACGACGGGGTGCTGGACGCGCGGTTGCGGGGCGACGGCGCGCTGGCGGTCCGGACGCGGGCCTTCCCCTGCCGGTGTCTGTCGCACGGACGGCTGGTGCGCTCCGACGAGCTCGTCGTGCTGGGCCTGCACCCCTGGAGCGGCCGCTCTCTCGACCAGCCGGAAGGCCTTGGTTTGAGGGAGCTCGAGCCGCACGAGGCCCACCAGCTTCGGTTTCACGGGAGCTCGTGCAAGTCCGTACCGCTCACCGGCGCGCAGGTCTGGGCCTTCCGCTACGAGGAGATCGACCGTCTGCTCATCCCGGTCACACCTCACGGTGGCGCTACGCAGGTCCCGCGCGCGGTCCTCGACACGCTCTTCGGAAACTCGCCATTCCGCCCGCGCGGGGGCGGCGTCTACCTCGGCCGCACACCGATCCCGAAGCAGCCGTGGCCGATGGGGTCGTGGCTTCTCGTCGTCGTCGCCGAGGGGCGCGCGCCGCAGCGCGTCCCGGTCGTCGTCGTCCGCCAGCAGGACGTCGAGCTCGACCTCACCCTGTGGGCCCCCGCCGAGGTGCCCGCCGGCTTCCTCCCCGTCGCCGCAGGGGCGTTCAAGTACGGCGGCGACCGCACCGGCCTCACACCGAGCCCGCTCGAACTCCTCACTCTTCCCGACTTCATGATCGCCCGTCACCCCGTCACCTGCCGGGAGTACGCCGAATTCCTGAACGACCTTCGCCGCACCGCGCCGGATGAGGCGGGGAAGCGCGTTCCGCGCGCGGCCGACAAGAGCGGGTTCTACTGGCCGCTCGATCCCGCGCGCGGCTACGTCGTCCCGACCGCCGAGTGGCTCAAGTCCGCGCCTGAGCCGTTGCGCGCCCAGGCCGGCCGCCTGACGAACACGACGATCGACTGGGAAGAAGAGTGGCCGGTCTCAGGCGTCTCCTGGGAAGACGGCGTCGCCTATTCGAAGTGGGCTTCTCTCCGCACCGGCCGCGTCTTCCACCTCCCGACCGAAAAGCAGTGGGAGAAGGCCGCCCGCGGCCTCGACGGCCGCGTCTACCCCTGGGGTTCCACCTGGAACGCCACCCACTGCAGCAGCAACCAGTCGCTCAAGACCGGCGGCCGCCCTGTTCCCGTCGGCGACTACCCGACGGACGAATCGCCGTACGGCGTCCGTGGCATCGGGGGCAACTCCAGCGACCGCTGCCTGAACGAGCCGAACGACAGCGTCGCCGGGCGCAGGATCACGCGCGGCGGAAGCTGGGCGCGAAGCGGCATGCTGGCGCGGGCGATGTACCGGAGCGGCGGGGTGACGCGGGAGGTGAACATGGCGATCGGGCTGAGGCTGGTTTCAAGCTGCGGCACGCCTGCAATCGTCGGCTGAGCACACTCACCTCGGCTTCACGTACTCCCCGTTCACGCCGATCTTCCCGCCCTTGAGCTGAAGGGTCACCAGGCTCCCGCCGCGGTTTACGACAATGCTCGTCAGCGCTTCCGCATCCTTCTTCGCGACCGCGTTGCGCAGTTGCCGGAAGGACGTCAGGGAGTTGCCGTCGTACGAGACGATGACGTCGCCTTTCTGGAGCCCCGTCAGCTCCGCCTGCGAGCCCGGTGAAGTAGCGGTGATCAGGACGCCGGGGGCGGGCGGATTCAGGGCTGTGTACGAAAGAGAAGCCCCGTCACGAAGCGCGGGATTGGGGTCCGACGCCAATCCCTTCAGCGCCGCGTCCGCTTCGGCCGCAGGGAGACCGGAGATCGCGTCGAGCAGGCGCCGCAGGGCATCGGGGTTTCCTGCCTGGAAACGGGCAGCCGCCACCAGGTCGGCCGCCATCTCAGGTTTCTGCATGCCGCGGAGCGCGCGCGCCATTTCGGCCGCGACCTTCGGATCGGTTTCCGACTTCAGTGCCTCGAGGTAGGACGGCGCCGCTTCGAGGTCCTGCCAGCGCAACAGTCCAGCCGCGTCCAGCCGGAACGCCGCCGGTGCCTTGTCCGGGTTCGCCAGGGCCCACTTCATGAGCGGCACCATCGAACTCCCGACGGCGCGGAAATAGTCCGACCGGCTGATGCCGAACTGGTGCTTCTTCGCACGCAGGTCGTCGCGGAGCAACCCCGAGATTTCCATCGCCTCGGCATAGCCCGCTTCCCCGAGGGAGGCGAACTCCTGCATCAACCGCAGGAGCCCCATTCCGTCCTTCGCCTCGAGCAGCTGTCGTTTGCGGGACAGGAGCGTTTTCAACTGCGCCGCGGTTTCCCCGGGGGTCGGCAACCCGGCGCCGGCGCCCGGGTTCGTCGCTTCGAGTTGCGCGCGGAGCGCCGCGAGTTCAAGCCGGGCGCGCGCCAGGTCTTCCGATTGATGCTTCAGTTCGTCGTTGCCGGGTGAACCCAGGCCCGGATCGGTTTTCGAAGCCGCGGGGTCCGACGGGACCGCCTCACTTCCGAACCGGTCGCGCGCCACGAGAAACCCGATAACCGCGCCGAGGATGCCGGCGACGAGGGCGAGCGGAAGAGCGAGCTTCATCGGGCTTCTCCGAACGGCGCCGCGGGGGACCCCGCAGATCTTACACCTCCTGCCTCGCTTGACCCCATCCCGCAAAACCGCCACGATTCCCGCGACATGCCCGCTTCCCATCCCGGCCCGCTCCTCCTCGCCCTCCTCGCGTTCCAGCGCGGCTGGCTCACGCGCGAGCGGCTGCTCGAGGCCACGGCGATGTGGATGGCGACGCCGGGGATGGACGTGGCGAAGCTGCTGGTGGATGCCCGGTACCTGACGGAAGAGCAGCGGGCCGAGCTGGAGCGGCTGATCGAAGAGTGGGAGCACGCGCCGCCGTCGGCGGGGAGCGCGATGTCGCCGGGGCTGAGGGAGACGCTGGTGGCGCTGAGGCGCGCGGGGCAGCGTCCGTCGGAGGCACCGGCGGTGCGCGGCGAGAAGTACGAACTCGGGCCCGAGCTGGGGCGGGGAGGCGTCGGGCGTGTCATCGAGGCGACGGACCGCGAGCTGGGGCGGTCGGTTGCGCTCAAGCTGATGCTCGAGGACGCGCCGGGCGACCTGCTGGAGAGGTTCCGGTGGGAGGCCCGCATCACGGGGCGCTTCGACCACCCGAACATCGTCACCGTGCACGAGATCGGGACGCTTCCCGGAACGAAGGAGATCTTCTTCGCGATGAAGAAGATCGTGGGGCGCGACCTCGGGTGGGCGATCGCCGAGGGGCGGCCGCTTCGCAAGCTCGTCGAGGCGGTGCGCGACGCGTGCCGGGCGGTGTCGTATGCGCATTCGCAGGGGGTGGTGCACCGCGACCTCAAGCCGGCGAACATCATGCTCGGGGATTTCGGCGAAGTGCTCGTGGTGGACTGGGGGCTGGCGCGGATGCTCGGGCAGGAGGACACGGCGAGCCAGATCCGGCGTGCTTCGACGGTGGCGGCGCGTCCCGGGCGGATCGCCCGGCAGGAAGAAACCGCGAACCTCACGCTCGAGGGGGACATTCTCGGGACGCCGGCGTACATGCCGCCGGAGCAGGCGATGGGGTGGCTGTCGGCGATCGACGAGCGCAGCGACGTCTACTCGCTCGGCGCGACGCTCTACGAAGTCCTGACGGGGAGGCCGCCTTACGACGGGAAAATGGCGCAGGAAGTTGTCTCCCTGGTCGTGCGCGGCGGCGCCGATCCGCCGTCGAAGTTCAACGCGTGCCCGCCGGAACTCGAAGCGATCTGCCTGAAGGCGATGGCCTACCAGTCCGGCGAGCGCTACCCGACGGCGAAGGCGCTCCAGGAGGCCCTCGAAGCCTGGCTCGAAGGCACGCTCGAGCGGGAGCGGCGCGAGCGGCTCGCAGCGGAGCACCTCGCCGCGGGAAAGGCCGCCCTGTCGCGCTGGCGCGCCCTCTCGGAGAGAACAGCGGAGGCGGCGAAGCGCGCGGACGACGCGTTCCGGGCGACGGCGGCGCATGCACCGGTCGAGACGTACCGGAAGGTGTTCGCGATGGAGGACGAGGCGCAGCGCATGGAAGTGGAGAGCGTGCAGGCGCTGGCGGACGCGGACGACGCGTTCGACGGCGTGCTGTCGCAGCTGCCGGAGCACGCGGAGGCGCGCCAGCTCAAGGCGGAGGTGCACTGGGAGCGCTTCCTGCTCGCCGAGCGGCTGGGCGACCACGCGGGCGAGATCCTGGCGAAGCGGCGCGTCGCGGTCTTCAACGACGGGGCGTTCGACGCGCGGCTGCGCGGGGACGGGACGCTCGAGGTGCGGACGCGCGCGTACGGGTGCCGCTGCCTGCTCGACGGCCGCGACGTGGCGCCGCAGGAACTTCGCGTGGGCGTGTATCACCCCTGGTCGGGCCGACGCTGGGACGGCATCGAGACCGACACGCTGGCCGACGTCGAGCCGCTCAAGCCGCTTCGATTGCGCGTCCACGCCGCTTCGTGTGAGCCTTCCCCTCTCGAAGGCGCGGAGGTCTGGGCGTACCGGCACGAGCCGTTCGACCGCATCCTGATCCCGGTCACGCCGGGGGACGCGCCGGCGGGGCCCGCGCCGCCGTTCGAGGTGCTGGAAGAGATGTATGGGGCGTCGCCGTACCGGCCGCGGGGCGCGGGGGTTTACCTGGGGCGGACGCCGGTGGCGAAGCGCGACTGGGCGCGGGGGTCGTGGCTATTGATCGTGACGGCGCCGGGGCGCGTGCCGCAGCGGGTGCCGTTCGAGGTGAAGCGCGGGAAGGACACGGTAGTGGACGCGACGCTGTTCCTGCCGGGGGAGATACCGACGGGACATCTCGCGGTGCTGGGCGGGGCGTTCGAGACGTTGCGCGAGGTGGGAGGCACGCAGGTCTGGCGCGAGGACGTCGTGCTGGAGGACGCGTTCGTGGCGCGGTTCCCCGTGACGTGCCGCGAGTACTGCGATGCGCTCAACGCGCTCGACCGCGAGGATCCCGGCGCGGCGCGCGAGCGGGCGCCGCGGTCCGGCGAGCGCTCCGGCTGGTGGTGGCCGAAGACCGGGCAGGGCTGGGTCGTCCCGACGGCGGCGTGGCTCGCGTCGGCGCCGGACGGGGAACGGGCGCGCGCCGGGCGGATCGACATGTGCGAAGCGGACTGGCAGGAAGACTGGCCCGTCGTCGGCATCTCATGGTGCGACTCCCAGCACTACCTGCGGCGGCTCTCCGCCGAACGCGGCTGGCTCTTCACTCTCCCCCCGATTCCCCTCCGCGAACGCGCTTCCCGCGGCGACGCGCATCGCCGGTTCCCTTGGGGAGATTTCGGGATCGGGCCGCTCTCCAACACGAACCAGTCGCGCGAGGGAAAGCTGAGCCCGGCGCCGGTGGATTCGTACCCGTGGGACGAGTCGCCGTGGGGCATCCGCGGCGTGGCGGGAAACGTCTCGGACAAATGCCTCTCGGACGCGGGTCCGAGCTACCGGTCGTGGCGCGCGCTTCGCGGCGGCGGCTGGAACCGCGTCCTGGCGGTGGCGCGGACGTCGTACCACCATGGCGGGACGCTGACCGTGACGGCGCCCAACGTCGGGTTCCGCTCGACAGCCGTCGTGAGGCTCGACCGCCCGTGACCGATCCGTCCCCCTCGTCCGCCCGGCAAACGGGCGTCTGCGACGCCTGCGGCCGCGGCATCGTCATCCTGTTCACGCAGGCCGCCGTCGCCGGCAGCCTCCAGTGGTCCTGGAGCGCCCCCTGCGCTTCCTGCGGCAAGACGCTCGGCCACGAAGGCACCGGCGCGACGCCGTCCGAGATCAGGAATGCGATCCTGGGCGTGGAGGGGGAGTGGGCGGTCGGAGTCCGGTTTCCGGAGAGAGCGCCCATCAGCGCCATCAAGGCCGTGCGGGGCGTCTTCGGCCTGGGGCTGAAGGAAGCCAAGAACGTGTGGGACGATTCCGGGTCCGTGTTGCGGGGCACACCCGCGGAGTGCCATGCGCTGGCATTTCGGCTGCGTGCGGACGACGTGGAGTGCGTCGTGATGTTCGTGGGTGCGGCCGCTTCTCCGGCGCCGCCGCCGCCGTCCGCCGGCGCCGGCGAGTGGGAGATCCGGGTGCGCGACGGGAGTAATGTGGCCATCACCGTGATCAAGTGCCTCCGATCCTCGTTCGGCATCGGGCTCAAGGAAGCCAAGGACCTCTGGGACGGGCGCGGCCCCGGTGATTCGATCCGCGGCACGCAGGCCCAGGTCGAGGCGCTCGCGGCGAGCCTGCAGGCCGACCGGGTGGCGCATGAAGTGCGGTCGCCCGGCGGGCCGGCGGTTCCGTCACTGGCCGCCGTGGAAGGGAAGTGGGCCGTGGTGATCACGGACGGGCCGGACAAAGCGATTCTCACCATCCGCGCGATCCGGGCGGCGTTCGGGCTGGGGCTGAAGGAAGCGAAGGAAGTCTGGGATTCGCGTGCCCCGATCAGGGACTCGCGTGTGCGATGTGAGGAACTGTCCCGCAAACTGACTACGGACGGTGTGAAGCACACGCTGGGGCCGGGATAGCGCTCTCGACCGGATTCTCAGAAGCGTCGGCAGATACAGCCCCGGAATCGCCTTCGCTGCTTCAGTCCTTCATTCCTCGAAACTCCCCGCCGCCGTATCGTCGCCGGACCGATGTTCCAGCCTCCCTCCCACGCGGCTCCTCCTCCCTCCGAACGCGGCATCCTCCTGCTCATTTCCGCCGTCCAGTTCGTGAACATCCTCGATTTCATGATCGTGATGCCGCTCGGGCCTGACTTCGGCGCGAAACTCGGCATCGCCAACTCCCACATCGGCTGGATCGGCGGCGCTTACACGGGCGCCGCGGCCGTCTCGGGAATCATCTGCTCGCTCTTCCTCGACCGGTTCGACCGCCGCAAGGCCCTCGCGGTCGCCATGCTCGGGCTCGTCATCGGCACCGCCGCAGGTGGATTCGCCGTCGGCCTCAAGACCCTCATGGCCGCCCGCGTCGCCGCCGGCGCATTCGGCGGACCCGCAACGTCCATTTCCCTCTCCATCATCGCCGACTTCATCCCGCCTTCCCGCCGCGGCAAGGCCATGGGCGCCGTCATGGCCGCCTTCTCCCTCGCCAGCGTCATCGGCGTCCCCGCCGGCCTCGAGCTCGCCCGCCACGCCGGCTGGCAGGCCCCGTTCTTCAGCGTCGCCATCCTCGGGTTCCTCGTCGCCGCCTGCGCCGTGTTCCTGATGCCCGTCATGAAGGGCCACCTGCTCCACCCGCGCCCGAAGGGCTCCTCGATTCTCACGGTCTTCGGCGACCCCGGCGCGCTCTCGGCCCTCGCTTCCGTCGCCACCGTCTACAGCGCCGCCTTCATGGTCATCCCGAACATCTCCCCCTTCCTGCAGTTCAACTGTGGCTACCCGCGCGAGCACCTGCACTGGCTCTACCTCGTCGGCGGCCTGGTCTCGTTCGTCGTCATGCCGGTCATCGGCCGCCTCGTGGATCGCCTCGGCCCCGCGCCGGTTTCGACCCTTGGCACCGTCCTCTTCGTCGCCATCCTCTGGTTCGGCTACGCCCGCCCCGGCCCGCTCCCCGTCATGCTCGTCTTCGTCGGCTTCATGGTCGGCATGTCCTTCCGCAACGTCCCCATGACGTCCCTCTCCACCCGCGTTCCCCTCCCTCACCAGCGCGCCGGCTTCATGTCCGCCCAGTCCGCCGTCCAGCACCTCGCGGCCTCCGCCGGCGCCGCCCTCTCCTCCAGCTTCCTCCGCGAGCTCCCCAACCGCTCGCTTGCGGGCATGGAGCGCGTCGTCGGCGTCGCCATCGCCTTGGCGCTCGCCCTTCCCGTCCTCGTCGCGATCACGTGGCGGTACGTGAAAGTGCGTGAAGCGCTCTCCTTGCTGCCGAAGGACGGGGGGACCGTTCGGTTGCCGGCGCCGGAGCCCAGGTAGGGAATACAATCGATGGCTATGGCCATCGAGATTCGCGAGTCGTTGCCGACCGAAATTGGTGCCGCCCGGCAAGTCGTGGCGGAGTCCTTCGGCGCACTGCGGTCCATCTACACGCCAACCCAGGCCGCGAAACTCGCTCGTGTCGCATCCGCGGTGGAGCAAACGCTCCTTGTTGCGATCGAGGGGCAGGAGATCGTCGGGACCGTCGAGTTCAGCGTCGAAGGAGAGTTCCTCCGCTTCAGGGCATTGGCTGTGAAGCAGAATCGACGCCGCCAGGGAATCGCGCGTCAGCTGGTGGATCGTCTCGTCGAGAAAGCTCTTCGGCGCGGGTGCCGCGCCCTCCGGTTGTTCACGATCCGCGAAACAGGAAATGAGAGAGTCTTCGAGGCGATGCG
This sequence comes from uncultured Planctomycetia bacterium, assembly GCA_963706735.1. Taxonomy (GTDB): domain Bacteria; phylum Planctomycetota; class MHYJ01; order WSZJ01; family WSZJ01; genus WSZJ01. The sequence continues at coordinate 93,697 of CAVPNQ010000076.1, read as the reverse complement.
ATTCCACCTTGTCGCTGCGTATCGTTCGACGGATTACATCGGTCCACAAGGGGGTTCCATCACCGAGGTGGAAATGGAGCGCGCGTGCGAGATTCCGGGACGCCCCTAATCGAAGACCCTCGTCGAGACGTTGTCGCCCTGCTCGATTTCGCGCTTCCGGAAGTCTGTCAGTTCGCGACACGCGGCCCACTTGTCCTCGACCTTGTCGACGATCAGCTTGGACACGTACTCGCTTCCGCGATAGACGGTGAACTTGTACCCGACCTGGACCTTGTCATTCGTGCCCACGGAGATCAGCACGAGATTGACTTTGTCGGAAACGCCGAGGACGACGCCGTCGATCTTGGGTTCGACTCCGAGCCCTCCCCCCAGCCAGGGTCCCGATCCGCCCGGGGTTTCGCCCTGCCCGCCGAGCTTGCGTGACATCTCGACGAGTTCCTTCTCCATTTCGGCGATGTCCCGGTAAGCCTTTTCGAGGCGGTCGTTCGCCACGAGGAGCTGTGCCTGAAGGAGTTCGGCGGTCAGGTTGCCGGGCTGCACGGAAGAGGGTGCGGCCGCGCGCTCCTTCTCGAGTTCGGCGATTTGGCTGCGCAGGCGGCCCAGTTCGCCATGCAGGTCGGCGACCGTCTTGACGAGGAGATCCCGCTCAGCGCCCAGATCGCGCGCGGTCATGTCGGCGACGCTCTCCGCTGGTGGAGTCGCGGTCGGCGTCTCCTTGAGGGCATTGCGCTGCCGGACCAGGAGGCCGATCTGGACGACCGCGAGCAGCAGGGCGCCGATGAAGAACAGGTCCCAGACGCGAAGTGCTTTCATGGGCGGATTCTATCGATCCGCGGTCCGGGTTCAGCGCGCGTTATGCACCCACGTCCACTCGCCAGACCTTTCGCGCTACCGTCACCCCGTCCGGGTCCATGAACACCGCCGAGTTCGGGTCTGTGAATGTGCTCACGACAAGGTGCGATCCTGCCGGAAGCGTCGTCTTCGCGGTGTAGGTCGCTTTCTTCGCGTCCCACGCGTACTCGAACTTCACCGGTCTCTTGCCGAGCTCCTTCTCGAGTTTCGCGGCGTACGCCTTGTCGGTGAGCTCGTCGCGCGTGGGCTTCGTCTCGCGCAGTTTCTTTGCGAGCGCGTCGAGCTCCTCCGCGGCCCCCGCGAGCGCCCACCCCTGCGCCGTGACCTGCCCTGCGCCGGAACTGATGACCGTCGCCGCGATCTCCGGCTTCTTCCCCTTCGCCGCCGCCACCGCCGCGCCCTCGTCCGTCACCGCCTCAAACAGCCCCACGCGCTTCCGCGCATTCAGGTAGATTCCCAGCCCGCACAGAGGCCCGTACTGCTTTCCGCGCTTGTTGCCGTTCGACATCATCATGCAGGTCTCTTCGCACCCTCGGACCTGGTCCTTCGCGCCCGCGACCGGGTTCGTCTTCACCCCTTTGACCTTCCTGTCCAGCGCCGCCTGCCAGCGCGGTTTTGCGTCCGCCGACTTGAGCCGGTCCACGTTCATCGTCTGGTGCTTCGAGGGCGCCACGTCCGCCCACTCGTCGTCCAGGTCCTCGTCCCCCTGGCCGAAGCCGTGCCCCCACTCGTGAAACAGAGTCGGCAGGTCCGTCGTCCCCACGATCCCGTCCAGCTTGCTCGCGCACACCAGCCGCGAATTGTTCACGACGACGCACGACACATCCGCCTTGCGCTCCTTGCGGAACTTCTCCAGCGCGTCCCAGTTCATCCCGTGCGCCCGCCCGCCGTCCGTCTGCAGGCCGAGCGGGTTCCCGTCGCCCGCATGGAGCATCGCGCGGATATTGAGAAGCGGCACCAGCGGCTTCAGCGCGTCGAACTGCGACTTCAGCCCCGTCTCGAGCAGCTGTTTCCGCACGAACTCCAGGAACTTCGCTTCGCCGTCCGCTTCCCAGCCGTGGCCGATGACGAGCACGTTGACGCGGTGCTCCGGAGCTCCGCTCTTCAGGATGTCGGTTTCCTTCGGCGGTTCCGCGGCGAACGCTCGCGCGGACGGGAGGAAACGAGACAGGCCCGCGGAGGCCGCGGCCGCGGCGATCGAACGGAGAAAGTCTCTTCGCGTCGTCATGGGCAATCCCTGCGGCCTCCCCGGCGGAGATTCTACGCGGAGCGGGTTGACTTGCTTCCGGAGTGTCGCGAGAATTTCCTCTCGAGAACTCTGCCGGGCGAACGGACAGCGTCGATCGAACGAGTGTGTGTGCCCGCCCGGCCTCCTGACAGCCGTCCGTCCCGGGCGGCCCGGTCCGTCCCGAGGGAGGCCATCGTGTCGAAGAAACCCGGTTCCCGGAATGTGTCCCCGTTGGGTTCCGTAAGGTTGTTGCGCGATCTGCGAGGGCTCATCGAGCAGGCGCGAAACGATGTCGCCCGGCAGGTCAATTCCACGCTCGTGCATCTGTACTGGAGAGTGGGCCGCAGGGTGCTGGGGGAAATCCTCCGTGGGAAACGCGCCGAATATGGACAGCGCCTGATCGTGCGCGTGTCCGCCGTGCTCATGGCCGAATTCGGCCGCGGCTGGTCCCGCCCGAACCTGGACCGGATGACGGACTTTGCCCGGAGTTTTCGGAGCGAAAAGATTGTTGCGACACTGTCGCACAAATTGAGCTGGAGCCATTTCAAGGAGATCCTGCCGCTGCACGAGGATCTTAAGCGTGACTTCTACGCGGAGCTGTGCCGGCTGGAGAACTGGAGTGTGCGAACGCTCAGGCGCAAGATCGCTGGAATGCTCTTCGAGCGGACCGCTCTATCGCGAAAGCCGCGTGCCCTGATCCGTCAGGAACTCGACGTCGTACGAAAATCCGACCGGATGACACCGGACATTGCTTTCCGCGACCCCTACTTCCTGGATTTCCTCGGCCTCAAGGACCGCTACCTCGAGAAGGACCTCGAAGAAGCGATCATGCGCGACCTGGAGAAGTTCATCCTCGAGCTCGGGTCGGATTTCTCGTTCGTGGCGCGCCAGAAGCGCATCACGATCGACGGCGAAGATCACTCCCTGGACCTTCTCTTCTTTCATCGCGGACTCCGGAGGCTCGTCGCTCTGGACCTGAAGCTCGGAGTCTTCCAGGCCGGCGACAAGGGACAGATGGAGCTGTACCTCAAGTGGCTGGAGAAGCACGAACAGCGCGCCGGGGAGGACCCGCCGATCGGCCTGATCCTTTGCGCCGGAAACAAAGAGGAAACGGTGGAGTTGCTGGAACTGGAGAAGAGCCGGATTCGAGTGGCGACGTATTGGACACGGATGCTCCCGAAACAGCTGCTGCGCAGAAAACTCCGTGAGGCGATGAGGACTGCGCAGGAGCGGTTTGTGAGGAAAGATGCCGGCAAGACCCTGCTGGCTCTGCCGCCGAAACGAAGAACCCCGCGCGATTGACACACCGCGCTTCTTCCCTTCTGGCCCCCCCGTCTCTAACCTTCGCCCTCGTGGAAGACCACGAATCCGACCTGCTCTTCGGCCTCCTCGCGCTCCAGCTCGGTTTCGTCAGCCGCGACCAGCTGCTCGAGTGCGTCGCGGTGTGGACCGGCGCCGGCGGCCGGAGCCTGGAGGAAATGCTGCGCGCCAAGGCGGCGCTGCGCGACGACCAGGCGAAGGCGGTGCGCGGGATGGTCGAAGCGCGGGTGGCGCGGAGCGGCATCGACCGGACGCGGGTGGCGCCGTCGCGCGGCGAGGCGGCGCCGGGGGAGCCGGCGCCCGCGGTGAGGTATCGCCTCATGGGCGAACTCGGCCGCGGCGGGCTGGGGCGCGTGATGGAAGCGCACGACGCGCTTCTCGACCGGTCGGTGGCGCTGAAGCTCGCGCTCGACGATCTCCCTTCGGATCTTCGAGAGAGGTTCATGCGCGAGGCGCGCCTGGCCGCCCGGCTGGAGCACCCGGCGATCGTGCCGGTGTACGACGTGGGCGAGGTGCCGGGGGCGGACGGTCGGCCGCGGACGTTCCTGGCGATGAAGCGCGTGAAGGGGAAGGACCTGGGGCAGGTGCTGGCGCTTCTGGCGGCGGGGGTGCCGGAGGCGCGGCGGGAGTGGACGCGGGCGCGGTTGCTGCGGGTGTTCCAGGACGTGTGCCTGGGGATGGCGTTTGCGCACGACCGCGGGGTGATTCACCGGGACTTGAAGCCGTCAAACGTGATGCTGGGGGAGTACGGGGAGACGATGGTCGTGGACTGGGGGCTCGCTAAGGAAAAACGGCAGGGGCAAGGGGAGGAAAGGGCAGGGGGCTTGGGGGGGCTGGGGCTTGGGCGGGGTGGGGGGCTCACGCTGGAGGGGGATGTGATCGGGACGCCGGCTTACATGTCGCCGGAGCAGGCGGAGGGGCGGGTGGAGGGGGTGGATCATCGGAGCGATATCTACTCGCTCGGCGCGGTGCTGTATGAAATTCTCACTCTGAAGACGCCGGTGGAAGGGAACTCGGTCGACGAAATGCTGGAGCTGGTCCGCAGCGGGCGGATCGTCGCGCCCTCGGAGCGCCTCCGCGCGGCCATGGCTTCCCGGCCCGTCGCGGGCTCCACGCTCGACGCCTCCGGGCGGCCGATCCCCCCGGAACTCGAGGCGATCTGCCTCAAGGCACTGGCGCTGCGCCCCGACGACCGCTTCCAGGGCGCGCGGGACCTGCACGACGAGGTGCAGCTCTTCCTCGAGGGCGTGAAACAGCGCGAGCGCGACGCGGCGCTGGCGGCCTCGGAGGTGCGAAGAGCCGCGGACGCGGCGGACCGGCACGAGCGGCTGGCGCGCGAGGGGAAAGCGGCGCGCGGAAAGGCGCTGGAGATCGGCAAGAAGGTCCCGGCGTGGGCCGACAAATCCGAGCTTTGGGAGACCGAGGACCGCGCGGCGAGGTTCGAGGCGGAGGCGGTGGAGGCGTTCGCGGAAGCGGAGCGGGCGCTGACGCTGGCGCTGGGCCACGTGAAGGACCACGCCGAGGCGCGGCGGCTCAAGGCGGAGCTGTACTGGGCGCGCTTCCTCGCCATGGACGAAGCCGGAAACGCGGCCGAGGCGCAGCTCGCGCGCCGGGTGGCGGAGCAGTTCAACGACGGCGACCTCGACCTGCGGCTCAAGGGGGACGGGACGCTGTCGGTGCGGACGCAGGCGTACTCGTGCCGGTGTCTGGTGGAAGGGCGGATGGTGCTGCCGGAGGAGCTGAACTACCGCGGGTACCACCCGTTCTCGGGGCGGGCGCTGGACGGCCATGCGGGGGCCGAGGGGCTGCCCGACAAGGAGCCGGGCGGGCCGATCCGGCTGCGCGTTCACGGGGCGGAGTGCCGGGCGGTGCCGGTCGCGGGGGCGGATGTGTGGGTGTGGCGCTACGAGGAGGAAGGGCGTCTGCTGGTCCCCGTGACGCCTCCGGGCCCCGCCGGCCCCGACGGCGGCGCGGCCGCGGCCCGCGTCTTCGAAGCCGGGTCGCCCTTCATGCCCCGCGGCCCCGGCCTCTGGCTCGGGAAAACGCCGCTCGAGCGCGCGCCGCTGCCAATGGGGTCGTACCTCGCGGTGATCGCGCGGGACGGCAGCGAGCCGGCGCGGGTGCCGGTGGCGGTGGGGCGGTGCGAGGACGCGACGCAGCGGGCGACGCTGTACCGGCGCGAGGAGATCCCGGAAGGGTTCGTGGTGGTGGCGGGAGGGCGCTTCACGTACCAGGGGGATCGGATGCTGTCGTATTCGCTTCCGGCGACGCCGATGGAGACGGAGGACCTGTTCGTGGCGCGCCACCCGGTCACGTGCCGCGAGTACGCCGCGTTCCTGAATGCGCTGCCGGCCGAGGAAGCGGCCCGTCGCGTGCCGCGCGAGCTGGCGGCGAGCGGCGCGTACTGGCCAGGACCGCCGTACGCCGTCCCGACTGCCGCGTGGCTGGCCGGCGCTTCGCCGGAGCAGCGAGCAAAGGCCCGCCGCATCGCGAACGTCCCGCTGGACTGGGAAGAAGAGTGGCCGGTGCTGGGCATCTCCTGGGAAGACGCGGTCGCGTGGACGGCTTGGCGGGCGGCGGCGTTCGGCGAGCCGGCGACGATGTTCCACGAGATCGACTGGGAGCACGCCGCCCGCGGCCCGGACCGGCGCATCTTCCCGATGGGGCACCACATGGACATGCGCTGGGCGAACAACTCGCGGTCGTCCCCGGAAGGCTCCCGCCCCGCCCGCGTCGGCGATTTCCCGCACGATGAATCGCCGTACGGCGTCCGCGGCATGGCCGGCAACGCCCACGAACACTGCCTCAACGACCCCGGCCAGGAGATGTCCGGGTGGCGCCTCTACCGCGGCGGATTCTGGACGCACTCGGGGGATAACTCGCGGGCGACGTCACGCAGCGGGTTTCCGCCGCGTTCGGTGTCGTCCGTGAGCGGGGTCAGGGCGGTCTGGCCGGCCAGGCTTCCGTCCCCGGCAGCAAACACGGCCCGCTCCGCGCCGTAGATCTCTTACTTCAGCGGCAAATTTCCCACCTCCAACGGGTACGATGCCGCGTTCAAATCGTCATTTCAAAGAGGAACCCTTCGTGAACAAGATCTCCGTCGTCGCCACGTTCATCGCCCTGGTCGCCTGCGCCGGCATGGCGTTCAGCATCGCCGAACTGAAGAAGGTCTCGGGGTCGCTCAATGCAATGGAAGAGCGCCTTGCGAAGATGGAAAACGCGCCTGCGGCGGGCGGCGGGAGCGGGGCCGCGGGGTCTGGCGGCGGCGCGACGGCTTACGAGGTCGCACAGGAAATCAAGCAGCTCAAGGCCGAGATGGCGACGGTGAAGTCCGAGCAGGAGACGCTGACGGCCGCGGTGAAGACCGGCGGGACGAAGCCGGACGGCGCGGTCGCCTCGAAGCCCCCGGTGGGCGACGACCTGAAAGTCGCGATCGAAACGGTGCTGACCGAGCGCGAAGCGGCGAAGGACAAGGCGCGCAAGGAAGAGGAAGCCAAGCGCGCGGCGGAGTGGCAGGCGCGGATGGCGCAGGGCGTGGTGGATACGCTCTCGAAGGAGCTCGGGCTGACCGAGCAGCAGAAGGTGCAGGTCGCGGAAATTATCACCGCGCAGACGACGGCGTTCCGCGAGGCGATGACGAACCGCAAGGAAGGCGAGAACCCGATGGAAAAGATGACGGCGCTTCGCGCTGAGACCGACACCAAGCTCAAGTCGGTCCTGACGCCGGAGCAGGGGACGAAGTACGACGAGCTCGCCAAGAACCCGATGGCGCTGTGGGGCGGGGCGATGGGCGGGATGGGTGGCGGCGGGCGGAGGAATGGGCGCGGGCCGGGCGAGGGGAACTAGCAACGGTTGAAGGGAAGATTCAAGGCCCGCCAGCGATGGCGGGCCTTTTTTTTGTTGGGTGGGGAAGAGCAACGGCGAAGGAATTCGCGGATAAAGGCTGATGACGCGGAAACGGCCGCGGATGAAGGTCGGACGTAGAATGCCGCTTCCCATGCCCCCCGAAGCCGACCTGCTGTTCGCCCTGCTGGCGGTTCAGATGAACCTGCTCTCGCGAGAGCGGCTTCTGGAAGCGGCGGCGGTGTGGATGAGCGCGCCGGGGGGGACGTTTGCGGCGTTGCTGGAAGCGCGGGGGTTCCTGGAGCCGGAGAAGGCGGCGGCGGTGAGGGCGATCGTCGAGGCGCGGGTCCGGGAGACGCGGGTTCCGGTCCGCGCGGCGGGAGCTTCGCCGAAGACGATCCCCTTTGCCGCCCCCGGCCGCTACGACCTCAGGGGCGAGCTCGGCCGCGGCGGGCTGGGGCGCGTGGTGGAGGCGTGGGACGAAGCGCTGCGGCGGCAGGTCGCCGTGAAACTGCTGCATGAGCAGCAGGCCGGGGACGCGCCGGACCGGTTTGCGCGGGAAGCGCGGCTGGCGGCGCGGCTGGAGCATCCGGCGATCATCCCGGTGTACGACTTCGGGGCGATGGCGGGGTCGGACGGGACGGCGCAGGTGTTCCTGGCGATGAAACGCGTGGTGGGGCGGGACCTGGACCGGGTGTTGAAGGAGTTGCTGGAGGGGTGGATTGAGTCGCGGCGGACGTGGACGCGCGGGCGGCTGCTGCGGATTTTCCAGGACGTGTGCCTGGGGATGGCGTTCGCGCACGACCGGGGGATCGTGCATCGCGACCTGAAGCCGTCGAACATCATGATCGGCGACTACGGAGAGACGCTGATCGTGGATTGGGGGCTGGCGAAGGAGCTGAAGCCGCCCGGGGAGGCGAAGCCCGCGGCGTCCGGCGACTCGGAGGTCATCCTGGGCGACCCCGCGACGACGGTGAGGCTGCGGTCGAAGACGACCACCGAGCACCGCACGGACGCCGAAGCGATCCAGCTTTCCCAGGCCCCGAACCTCACCTTCGCCGGCGACATCCTCGGGACGCCGGCCTACATGAGCCCGGAGCAGGCCGAAGGACGCGTGGACGACATCGACGCGCGCAGCGACATCTTCGCCCTCGGCGCAATCCTCTACGAAATCCTCGCTCTCCGGCCGCCCTTCGAGGGCAAGACCGTCGAAGAGGTCATCACCCGCGTCCGCGACGGCACCGTCACGCCGCCGTCGCGCGCCCGCGAACGGCAGTCCTCCGAGCCGCTTCCGCCTTCTTCCACGACCAGCGCCGGCGACATCGTGCCCCCCGAGCTCGACGCCATCTGCCTCCGCGCCCTCGCGCGCCGCCCCGACGACCGCTACCAGTCCGCCCGCGACCTCCACGACGACATCCAGTCCTTCATCGAGGGCGCCAAGGAACGCGACCGCCGCCGCGTCGCCGCGGAATCGGCGGTGGCGCAGGTGCGTGAAGCGCTTTCCCGTCGCCGGCGGCTGCGCGAGGAAGCGGCGAAAGCGGGGGAGGAGTCGAAGCGCCTCGAGGCGGCGACCGCGCCGCTGGCGGACAAGGCGGCGCTCTGGGCGGCGGAGGACGGTGCGCAGGCGCTTCGCCGCCAGGCGGCCGCGGCGCACGCCGACGCCGTCACGGCGCTGACGCGGGCCCTCGAGCACGACCGCGACCACAAGGATGCCCGGGCGCTGATGGCCGACCTCGCGTGGGAGAGCTTCGTCGAGGCGGAAGAGTCCGGCGACGAGGCTGCTGCGCTCGTCCATCGGAGGGTCGCGGAGGAGTTCCACGACGGCCGGCTGGACGCGCAGTTGCGCGGGGAGGGGACGCTCGCGGTGCGGACGGTCGCGTTCGGGTGCGACTGCCTCGCGAAAGGACGCACGGTGTTCCCCGAGGAACTCGCCGGCGGCGAATGGCACCCGTTCTCCGGCCGGTCGCTCGCCGGGACGCCGGGCGCCGAGGGCCTGAATGCGTTCGAGCCCGCCGGCGCCGCCCGCCTCCGCGTCCACGGCTCGCTCTGCCACGCCGACGACCTCGCCGGCGCCGACGTCTGGCTCTTCCGATATGAGGAAATCGGCCGCCGCCTCGTCCCCGTCACGCCGCACGGCCTGCAGGGGCCGGGCGTTCCCGCCGCGGTCCTCGATGCGCTCTACGACCGCGACTCGGCGTTCCGGCCGCAGGGCCCGGGGTACCACCTCGGCCACACGCCGGTGGCAAAGCGCATGCTGCCGATGGGCTCGTATCTGCTCGTCATCGCCAAAGACGGCCGCGCCCCGTCCCGCGTCCCGGTCCTCGTCCCGCGCGGCGGGCATCTCGACCAGCAGGTCACGTTGTTCCGGCCCGCCGAAGTCCCCGCCGGCTGCGCCCCCGTCGCGGAGGGCGCCTTCGGCTACCAGGGCGACCGCGAAAACCCCTACTCCGGCCCCGCCGCGACGCGCGACCTGCCCGCGTTCTTCCTGGCGAAACACCCGGTCACCTGCCGCGAGTACGCCGAATTCCTGAACGCGCTTCCCGGCGAAGAAGCCGCCCGCCGCGCCCCCCGCGAGGCTCCCGAGGCGCCGCCGCTCTGGCCCGGCCCGCCGTGGACCTGCACCGGCGCGCGCCCCCTGATGAACACTTCCGCCGCGTGGGACCCCGAATGGCCCGTCACCGCGATCTCATGGGAAGACGCGATGGCGTACGCGGCCTGGAAGCGCTCGCGCGACGGAGTCCTCGCGACGCTGCCGACGAGCGTCCAATGGGAAAAGGCGGCGCGCGGCCCCGACCGGCGCTTCTACCCGTGGGGCCGCCACCTCGACCCGCGCTGGGCGAACGGCGAGCACTCGCACGAGGGCGCGCCGCGGCCATCCGCCGCCGCCGCATTCCCCGGCGACGAGTCCCCCTACGGCATCCGCGGCCTCGCCGGCAACACGCGCGACGCCTGCCTCGACGACGCGGGAAGCGACTGGCCGGGGCGGCGGTGGTTCCGCGGCGGCACGTGGGCGCGGCCGGCGATCGAGATGCGCGCGAGCGACCGGACGGCGCTGGGCTCGAAGGCGGTGGTGTATGACTTCGGGTTCAGGGTGGCGTGTGCGGTCCGACTGCCCGCGAAGTTGTCCTTCTGAGAAGGACAATTTCGCGTTGAATTGTCCTTATAGGAAGGACAGTTTGAGGGTCGTCCGATGAAGCGCAAGTGCCCCCACTGCCCGAAAGAACTCGTCGTCATGCGCTCGTCCGCCGGAATCACGCTTCGCTGAGAGCGCGGGAGTACACTCCGCCGGTGTCCACCGCGGCCGCTGCTCCTTCCCGTCTCCTGCACGGCCTCGTCATCGCGCCGGCGGCGTTTCTGCTGTTCCAGGTCCAGCCGATGGCGGCGAAGGCGATCCTGCCGTGGTTCGGGGGATCGGCGGCGGTGTGGATCACGTGCCTGCTGTTCTTCCAGGTGGGGCTGCTGGCGGGGTACCTGTACGCGCACGGACTGATCCGGTTCTTCGCGCCGGGGAAGCAGGCGGCGATCCACTCGGCGCTGCTGCTCGCCGCGCTGGCGACACTTCCCGTGAATCCGGCGGCCGGCTGGAAGCCGCTCGGGATGGAAGACCCGAGCCTGCGCATTCTCGGGCTGCTGGCCGTGTCGATCGGGCTGCCGTACGTCCTGCTGGCCGCGACGTCGCCGCTGCTGCAGGCGTGGTATGCGCGGTCGCATCCGGAAGGGCTTCCGTGGGGGCTGTTCGCGCTCTCGAACGCGGGCTCGCTCGCGGCGCTGCTCACATACCCGGTGGCGATCGAGCCGTTCCTGGGCGTGAGGCGGCAGATGCACGCGTGGTCGATCGCGTTCGGGGGGTTCGCGCTGCTGTGCGTGCTCGTGTCGTGGCGGACGGCGCGGGCGCTGAAGCCGGAAGCGACGGCGGCGGCCGCGCCGCAGGCCCCTTCCCCGAAGCGGGGCGATCTGGCGATGTGGGTGCTGCTGTCGGCGTGCGCTTCCACCCTCCTGATGGCGGTGAGCAACCACCTGACGCAGAACGTGGCGTCGGTGCCGTTCCTGTGGGTGCTGCCGCTGAGCGTGTACCTGGTGACGTTCATCCTGTGTTTCGACGGGCGCGGGTGGTACCGGCGGGGGACGTTCCTGCCGCTGCTGTTCCTGCTGCTGGGCGGGATGGCGCTTCTGATGGGGCCGGACACGGAGGGGGCGACGCTGTGGCTGATCCTGCCGGTGTTCCTGGCGGGGATGTTCGTGTGCTGCATGGTGTGCCACGGCGAGCTGGCGCGGATGCGGCCGCACCCGGCGCACCTCACGACGTTCTACCTCTGCCTCGCGGCCGGCGGCGCGCTGGGCGGGATGTTCGTCGGGCTTGCAGCACCCCGAATCTTCTCCGGCTACTGGGAGCTTCCGATCGGCCTCGCCTCCTGCGCCGCCCTCGCGCTCGCCGCCGTCAGGCGCGATCCCCCCGCCCGCTTCGCGATTTCGATCTTCCGCCCCGCGTGGGGGATGGCGGCGTTCGCGGGCGTCGTGATCGCGGCCGGGCTGGCGTGGCAATCGAAGCGCATCGCTTCGAGCCAGCGGCTCATGGTGCGCGACTTCTACGGCGGCCTGCGCGTGGCGGACCGGCAGAGCAAGGACGGCCAGGACCGCGTCCGTATGCTGCTCCACGGCATCATCAACCACGGGGAGCAGTTCCTGGACCCGAAGCGCTCCCTGCTGCCGACGTCGTACTACTCCCCGTGGTCCGGCGCCGCGCTCGCCATCACGCGCGAGCCCCGCGCAGCCAGCCAGCGCATCGGCGTCGTCGGCCTCGGCACCGGCACGCTCGCCTCCTACGGCCGCGCCGGCGACGTCTACCGCTTCTACGAGATCAGTCCGCTCATCGTCGAGCTCGCCCGCACCGAGTTCACGTACCTCGCCGACACTCCCGCCCGCACCGAGGTCGTCCTCGGCGACGGCCGCCTCGCCCTCGACCGCGAACCCGCCCAGCGCTTCGATGTCCTCGTCGTGGACGCCTTCGCAGGCGACGCCATCCCCACCCACCTCCTCACTCGCGAGGCCTTCGAGATGTACCGCCGCCACCTCAATCCCGGCGGCACGCTCGCCATCCACATCACCAACCGCTACCTCGACCTCGCGCCCGTCGTCGCCCACGGCGCCCAACTCCTCGGACTCAAGGCCATCCAGGTCAAGGCGCTTCCCGACGAAGCGCGATTCTGGCGCGCTTCGACGTGGGTGCTGGTCACGGCGGAGCCGGAGCACTACCTGCTGGTGAAGGACCGCAACGTGTCGGTGGACCTGGTGGCGGACGCGGGGCGACGCGCGTGGACCGACGACTACAGCGAGCTGTTCGGGCTGCTGCGGCAGGTGCTGCCGATGCCGGGCACGCGGATTTCGAAATAGTCGCACCGGTTCTGTAGACTTCCGGCCATGACAACCAACTACGACATCCACATGGACGTGAAGTACAAGCCGCTCGAGCTCGTGGACGCGGCCGCCCTTGCCAAGGCGTGCCCGGTCAAGTGGTGGAACCAGACGCTGTGCAAAGTGAACGACTCCCTGATCCGGCTCGGCGTGTTCGAAGGGGAGTTCCACTGGCACAAGCACGACCGCGAGGACGAGTACTTCCAGGTGATGGAGGGGACGCTGTACATCGACCTGGAAGGGCGCACGGTCGAGCTCGGGCCGGGGCAGGGGCTGATGGTGCCTCACGGGGTCGTGCACCGGACGCGGGCGCCGAAACGGACGGTGGTGCTGATGGTGGAGTCGGCGACGGTGGTGCCGACGGGGGATTGAAGAGAAGGGCAAACGACAAAGTGCAAATTGCAACTTCCAAGGAAACGACAAACCGCAAACGACAAGTCCGTCAGCGTCGTCGAGTCGCGGTAGTCGAATGGCTTGCCGCGTGGCGTCGTCCGTGAATTTTGTTCTCCGTTTTGACTTATAACCCCGAGGATCTTCGTTTTTCGCGACGATGTTATGCGCTTGCTTTCATCGCATCGAGCGTAAGACCTTGCGCCACCAGTATCGTAGCGAGAGTCTCACGACCGCCTTTGGTGACCCTGTACGAGCGGGATAGGGGCAGTTTTTTTATCAGTCCGTGAGCCCTGAGCAGGCGCAGGAGCCTGCTGGCCTTTGCCGATCGTTTTCTGCGTTCAACCGGGTCATGAGTTGGTATTGGGAAGAGCACCTTCCGAAGGTCGAAGTTCCTGAAGCCTCTGAGATGGAACTTCCCGTCCATGATGAACTTGAAGAGCTTGAGATCGTCCGGCGACCAAGGCCGCAGTCCTCTTGATCGCTTTCCGCCCTGCTCGACAGGTGTGATGACGCGCTGGAAGACATCTCCCAGGGCGGCCGATGTGTCGGCGGCGCTGATGGCATCGAGGTAGTTTTTGTTAGCGCGGTCAGAAACCTGTGAGCGCCGGTAGAGATCCGCAATCCCCTGGCGCATGACACGGCGCCTGCACTCGCCTTTCGGATCTCCGTCCTTGGGGCGCAGCACGGTGAATTCACCGGCCTGGTTGATCGTCGTCTCGGTGCGCAGGACGGTCCCGTGTTTCTGGTAGAGCTTGATGGAGTTGTGCCCGAACCAGTGTTTGACGCGCAGGCCTTCCCGGCGCTCGCTCCTGAGGTAGCTTTTTACGGACCGCCGAAGATTCCCATTCGGTTTGCTCGTCCCCAGGAACCGCATCACGTTGTCGCAGCCCAGGGAGAGGATCGAGTGACGGGTCAGAGACGGCATCAATCGATCCAGGACTGCCGTGTCTTTGAAGAGAACATCGGTGGCCCACTCGCTCTGCCGGAGCGTGTAGTAGTAGTCGCAGCCCCTGACGCCGAGGATTCCCGGGACCGCAGAAGCCACCACCCGGACGATCCGGGACAACTGTTGCGTCCAGGGCGTCCGGAGTTGCTCAGTCGCAAGGTCCTGTGCGCGCTTCCAGTCTTCGATCTGAAGGAAGCAATTCTCCCGCTTCGTGTAAGTCAAACCGGCTCCATCCATCTGGCGCGACAGCCACTCTCTGCCGTTGATGCAGATCTGGATGCTGAACGGAAACCAGCTCTGCAGCCGCGCGTGCATGAACCCGAACACGGGGTCCATGAAGTAGTGGTACACGTGGATGCACTTGGTGCGCTCGTAGGTCACCTTCAGGCTATTCTTCCCGTGCTTGCGAACGCGGAAGGTCTTGCAGGGCTCCACAGCGCGGAAGGTGCAGATCAGCCCGTCGCGGATCTTGTCGCGATGCGCGATCTCCTCGGCATACTCATTCTTTCGGACATCGTTGCCGCGGAGGAACAGACTCGGCCGCCCTCGCGAGATCGGAAGAGCCAACGTTGACCTGAGCAGGCGCTCAGTACAGTCCTCGACGAACTCTCCAAAGCCCTGCAGGGCCACGCCCATCCTCTTCAGCAAAGCAGCCATCCCCCCGGCGAACGAGATGGCCCGGATCGTCGCGAAAAAAAGCATCCGGTCGAAACCTGACAGCACTCCGGTGACGTCACGGCCATGCTTTGATATAAAGAGATTCACGGCGTTTCTCTCCGATTGCGCAGGAATGACGCTTCGCAACCGCATTCCTACAAGGGAAGAAACGCCGTGTCTATTGAGAACCAGCTCATTTGGTTGCGGCCACAGGCCGCGTTAGCTTTTGGCGTTTGGCTTTGCGTTTCGCGGTTTTGAGTTTGCCCTTTCGAGGACATGGCTCGAGTCAAGTCCCCCTCAGAAGCGACTGCAATACCGGCCATGTACCCGGGGTAGCCTCCGCCTCACATCCCTCGCCTCTTCCGAAACTTCGGCCGGTTCGCGTCGAAATCCGGCGCCGGCACCGCCACGTCGAGCGCCTTCTCCCTCCGCCGGGCTTCCATTCTCCACACCCGCAGCCCCTTCTCCTTCGCCTGGATCTCCCTCCGCGTCCGCCCTTCCGGGGCCTCGGCCCAGGCCAGCGGCAGGCGCTCGACCTCGAAGTGTTTCTGCACGGCCGCGACGAGGTAGGTCCAGTACTCGCGGTTGTCGGTCTGCAGCACGAGGAGCCCGCGCGGCCGCAGGACCTTCCAGGTCCGTTCGAGGAACGCCGCCGTGAGCAAACGGCGGTTCGGGGCGTCGGCCTCGTAGTACGGCTGCGGGTGGTAGATGTGCACCTCGTCGAGCGAGTCGGCGGCGAAGCGCTGTTCCATCCAGGTGACGACGTCGCCGACGGCGAAGCGGACGTTCGTGAGGCCGCGCTGGTTGGCGCGCTGCGCGGCGTGGTCCACGGCGACCTGGACGAGGTCGACGCCGACATGGTCGCGGTCCGGGCGCGCGAGCGCCGAGCCGATCAGGTACCGCCCGTTGCCGCAGCCGAGGTCCACCACCCGCGGCGCTTCACGCCCGAACGTCGCCTTCCAGTCGAAGACGCCGCCGGGGTCGCGCATCCCGGTGGTCGTCCACCGGTCGCGCGGGACCGTCCGCCCGGGAAACGGGACGCCGTACTCGCTTTCGCTGGAGTTCGGGGGGTGCATGG
Source organism: uncultured Planctomycetia bacterium (assembly GCA_963706735.1). GTDB lineage: Bacteria > Planctomycetota > MHYJ01 > WSZJ01 > WSZJ01 > WSZJ01. The sequence goes on along the minus strand of CAVPNQ010000076.1, from coordinate 77,968 downwards.
AGCGGGGAAGCGTGGATTGGGGCCGGCCCCGCGTCAAGGCAACCGGTTTATCGCGAGATCGATTCTGCGTACGACTGGCCGTGGCCCTCGTACACGATCACGCGGTCGCCGAGACGCGCCTCAATCGTGGACACGCCCGCTGCCGCGAGCTTGTCGAGGAACGCTTCCCGGTCGAGTTCGCCGCGGGCGCTGGCGCGCACCGCGCCGTCGAGGATCTCGGCGCTGTAAGTCGCCGCCACGGTGCGCGGCGTGCCCCCGGCCTCCGTGTGGGTTTCACCCTTGCGTCCCGTGTACTTCGTCGCGAGCGTTGCGACGTTCACGGTGTAGGAGTAGACGCCGGCCTGCACGAGAAGCGCCGAGAACGCCGCATTGCGCAGATTGCCGTCCTGCTGCGCCTTGCGGGCCGAAATGATCTCATTCTGGAAATTCATCGCATGCACTTCCGATTCGCCCCCGGTCCGGGATCAGGAGGGTAGCAGGAATGCTGCGAGGAATGAGGATTACCGGTCCGCCGCGCGCGGGCTACTTTCCGGGTCCCTCAAGGTCCGGGTTGTTTCGTCCCAGGTACCCGATTCTCCCGAGCGGCGAACGATCCTCGTCCCCGCTGGAGAAAGAGGTCTTCCCGGCCTGCTTGACCGTCATGTAAGCCCAGTCTGCGCGGTAGACCCACGGGTCCTCCTCCGTCGCTTTCGCCAGCGCCTTCCACAGCTTCAGCGCAGCTTTCTTCTCGCCGAGGTGATACAGCGCCAGCGCCCCGAAGTACCGGGCCTCGGTCGATCGATTGCTCTCCGCGGGGAAGTCCGCAAGCGCGTCGCGAAGCGCCTCGTACTTTGCCTCGCGCCACGAGCGCCACGCCTGCTCCATGCGGGCGTCGTCGAGCAGGTCGGCGCGCTTCACGTGGGAGAGCGCGGCCTCCATCTCGGTCCATTTCTCGCGCCAGCGCTGGATGTGGGCGAGGAACAGCCACTCCTCCTCGGTTTCAGGATTGGAGAGGAGCCCGGCGGCGGTCTTGCGCTTGCCGAGGTCGAAGGCGATCCGGGCTTTCTCAAGGGGCGTCGCCGCGGCCTTTTCGGCGTCGCTTGCCAGGGCGAACTCGGGATGGTCCTTCAGGGCCTTCTTCATGGCGGCGTACACATCGTCCGAGCTGGCGAAGTTCCCGGCTTCGCCGACGAGCACGCCGTCGGGCGTGACGAGAAGGACGTTCGGGGGCGGGACTCCGTTGCCGCCGAGTTCCTTTTTGAGCTTCAGCACGAATGCGCGCGCGTCCGGATCACCGGCGGCACCGTCGTCGGAGAGATCGAAATAGAACGACACGAACCGACGGTTTGCGAGGCCGCGCACGCGCTCGTCGCTGAGGGGACCCGCCCTCAGAACCTCCGCGGCGGGTCACCAACCGCCGCTCTTCTCCGTCCCGAACGCAATCGGCTTGATGAGCAGCAGGCGGTTGTCGGCTTTGGCCCTTTCGAGCGCCGCCTTGAAGGGCAAGGTCCACTCGATCCCGGTGCAGTCGCGTTTGCAATCGCCGGCCAGCGCGACTGAGGAGAAGAGAAGCAGGGCGGCGAGCGGCTTCATGCGAAGGCTCCGTAAGGGTCCCCCCCGGGACGGGAAGATGTACGGAACAGGCTGCGCCAGGGTGAGGTCAGGAGCGCTCTCTTCCCAATATTCCCGCGATTCCGGCTGCGAGGGATTCGACCATGGCCGCAAGCGCCGTGTCCGGAATCGCATCGACGGCCCGCGACTGCCGTCGGAAGTCGACGGGGTCGTTGACCGGGTCGACGAGAAGCGGGACGCCGGGCGCGGTCATGGAAATCTCGCAGGAGAACACTTCGAGACCGGCGACGCGGGCGACTGATTCGGCGATGCGCGTGAGTCCTTCCAGCCCGTATTCCGCCGTTTCCTGCGCGGTCACCGTCGCGAACGCGTGCGTCTTCGGGTGCCACCAGAACGCGTGGAACGTCCCCATCACGTGAAACACCCGGAACCACGCCGGCCGCCCTTCGATCGTCATCGGCGCTGCGTTTTCCTGGAGCACGAAGCGCTCTTCAAGCCACTCGGGCGCCTGCGGGAACCGCGCCGGGATTTCTTCGAGCGGCATCACGCCGTCGCCTCCGCCGGCGCAGGCGGGCTTGAGCCAGAGCGGGCGGCGCCAGCCGGCGGTCGCGCGCGCGAGCTCGAAGTCCGACCACTCGCGCGGCATGAAATCGACGAGCCGCGGCGCGGGGATGCCCTTCGTCGAGAACAGCGCGTGCGCCGCGGCCTTGTTCCCCATGCGTGCGGAGAGTTCCGGCGCGTTGAGGATGCGCGTCGGCGTCGTCGCGACGACGTCGTTCAGCCGCAGGAAGCGCGGGTCGCTCTCCCACGCCCGGTCGAGGAGGACGCCCCAGCGCGCCTCGCCGGCCGTCGCGGCCGCGAGGTCGGCCTCGACGGTCGAGGGCGTCACCGACCGGAACGTCAGCCCGCGGTCCCGGCAGGCGCGCTCGAGGTCCGCGATGAAGGCCTCGTCGTGCTCCCAGTTCCAGGCGACGGCGACATCGTGGTTCACACCGGGGATTCTAAGCCGGGCCGGGAAAGAGTCCTCTCACATCTCAGCCTCTCATGTCCCGCGTCCGCTACTTCGCGACAAGCCACGCCGCGCTGCCGTCGCACGCCGTCATGAGGAACTGCGGCGACTTGTCCCCGGGGACTGAGATCGGGATCCACTCGCCGGTGACGTCGAGCACGCGAAGCTTTCGTTTCGACGTCTCCCGGAAGACGCTGTCCCGTCGGTCATCTCGCTCGCCGTGTTGGAAGATCGCGAGCTGGCGCGGGCGGCACCAGGCGACGGTTTCCACATAGGCCGTTGCCTCGGGGGACTCCCAGGTCTTCCAGCCGGCTCCGTCGAGGCTCGAAGTTGTCTGGCCCAGGCACGAGTAGACGACCTCATTGCCGTCGGGAGAGACCGAGAAGGCACCGTGCCCGGATGACGGGTACACCTCGTGGCCCTTCATCTTGCGAATGGTTGTCCACGTCTTGCCACCGTCGCCGGACTCCTCGGAATTGCCGTATTCATCCGCCATGAGGATCCGGTCCCCCACAAGCACGCAGGACTCCATGAAGTCCGTCCGGAGCAGCGTCCACGTCTTGCCTGCGTCCGCGCTGAGAAGAGCGAATCCGCCAGGGCTCGGGGCCACCCGGCCCGGCGCCAAAACGTTGCTGCCGAGGATTCTCCCCGTCGCCAGGACCCGATCTCCACGGACGCAGATCCGGAGGACCTTCTGCTGCAGATCAAGAGGCTTGCCGTCCGCGGTCCGACACGCGTCCTTGAGGTTGATCGGGCTCCACGTCTTGCCGCCGTCCGTGGACTTCTGGATCCTCCCGAACGTCCCACCGACGTAGACGACCTCCGCGTTCAGCGAGTCCACGGCGATGCAGAACGGATCGGGACCCTTGTACGACGCCAGCGCTTCCCACGATTTGCCCGCGTCGGCCGTGCGCAGGATGGCGGGCGAAGCGAACTTCAGGTCCTCGCCGGCCTTCGCCACCGTGGGCATGGCGATCGCCCACGCAGCGGCGGGATTCTTCGGGTCGGGGACTAGTTGCGTGAGGGCGAAGTCCTTCGGGCCGCGGTCTTGCCAGGTTTCGCCGGAGTCGGTCGTGAGGTAGACCTCCGCATCCCCCGCGGCACAGCACACGCAGAGGAGAACGGCCGACACTGCCAGCAGTCTCATTCCCATGCCGCATGCAAACGCAGCCGACGCCGCCAGGTTCGCCCTATTTCGCCCCGGCCAGGTTCGCCAGCGCGCTCTCCAGCTCGTCCAGCTCCCGCGCCGCCCGCTTGTGCGCCGCCGCACCGACGCGCTTCGCATCCAGCGGCGCGAACATCGCCTTGCCCGTCTCGACGCGCCCTTGCAGTTCGCGGATCTTCGCCGCGTCCGGGCTCGCGCCCAGCGCCGCCAGCGCCGTGCGGACGTCGTTCACGAAGTTCGCCTGGATCACGTTGAGCGCCAGGACCACCGCCTTGTGCGGCTCGAAGAGGCGCTCCACGAAACGGTACCGCGTGTACAGCACCGGGTAGTCGTCGGTGCGGATTGCGCCGAGAAGCGCCCCCGCGCTTTCGATCACGGGGGGGATCGCGGGGAACAGCCCCGCGCGGTACTCCATCCACGCCAGGACGAGCAGCCGGCGCAGCAGCGCGCGCTTGAGCGGGTCGTAGCGTTTCGGAAGCGGCAGGACTTCCTTCACGAGGTCCTTCATCCGCGCCCCGGCTTCCTCGAAGCGCATCGCGCGCATGAGGCCGGCGGCCTCGCCGACGCCTTCCTCGACCTTGAGGTAGTGGATGCGCGTGTCGATCTGCTCGGAGCGCCAGTCGTGGATCTTTCTCTCGATGCGGAGCTCGGTGAGGGACTTCGGATCCTCGGGTGCCTGCTCGTAGGTGCGGGTCTGGAAGATCGACCGGGCCTGCAGGATGAACTCTCCCATCGACCACCGCCGCGCGGGGTCCTTTCGGCGGCCGATTTCGACGAGGTCCTCGAGGCGGCGCGAGATGCCGCGCAGGTGTTCGTAGTCGCGCAGCCCCTTGGGGTGCGGCAGCCGCGGGTTCAGCGCCATGGCGCGCAGCGCCGAGACGTCGTCGTCCGACCCGTACGCCGGCTCGCCCGCCAGCATCTCGAACAGCACCAGGCTCAGCGCGAACATGTCCGTCGCCGTCGTGATCTTCGTCGAGTCCCCTTCCCACTGCTCCGGCGCCATGTACCGCGGCGTCCCCGAGATCGCCCCCGGCATCGTGAGCTGCGTCTGCGCCGGGCCGGCGAATTTCCCGATGCCGAAGTCGATGAGCACCGGCCGCATCCCGGACTCGCCGCTCACGATCATGATGTTCCCCGGCTTCAGGTCGCGGTGCAGCACGACGGGGTGCGAAGGGTCCTCGTGGCAGTACCGCAGCGCCTCGGCGATCCCGAGCGCGAGCTCGACGGCCTTCTCCGGCGGCATCCGCCCGCGCGACAGCCCTTCGTCCAGCGTCACGCCGTTCAGGTACTCCAGGATCATGCACAGCCCGTAGTGCGGGTCGTCCACCAGCCCGAAGAACTTCACGATGTTCGGGTGGTTCAGCGCGTTGAGCAGCCGGCTCTCCCGCAGAAACTGGCTCTTCACGATCTCCGCCGTCCGCGCCTCGATGTCGGCGTCGCCGGAATTGGGAAGGGCCGGCCTGAGGACCTTGATCGCGACGTGGCGGCTGACGAGGGAGGGGTCGATGACCTGGAGGATGTCGTGGAACTTGTCCTCGGCGGCCTCGGCGGATTCGGATTTCAGCTGGCGGTAGGAACTCCAGCGCTCGTGGGCCGCGACGTAGAGCTGGTGGCGCAGCTCGGGATCCGAGCGGCGGGCCTCGATGTCCCCGGCGGGGATGCCGAGAAGCGGGGCCAGCGCGGATTCGCCGAGCCACACGCGCTCCGCGACCAGCCCGAACAGGTTCTCCAGCTCGCCCAGGAACACCGCCCCGAACGCCCCGCGGTCGATGTGCTCCAGCACCCGCGCGATGCGGTTCTTCAGGTACGGATGCGCCGCGATCTCCGCCGACCGCGGCGCCGCCGCGGGCTTCTGTCCTTCGCTGGGAACCGTCACGAGCTCGGTGGCCATGCGCCAAGGGTAGCGTTTCAGGCGAGCGCGAGCATCACCCTTTGAGCAGGGGTAAATCTGTAAACTGGAGCCTTCCACCCTTTTCGGAATCTGCCATGCACATTTCCCGGCTCGGTGCGTTGCTGCTGGCCTGCGCTTCTGCCGCTTCGGCGCAGCAGCGGGTGACGATCGGAACCAACGTCCTCCACGCAGACCAGTACGTGGACCTGGATTCGGGGACGGTTCTTTCGCGAGCCCGTTTGGAATCCGCGCGAGCCGAGTGGAGATTGGAAGCCAGCGAAGGACGGCTGGAACTCGTGCCATGCGAAGGAGTGAAGCTGGCGCGATGGGACGGCCGCCTCGGCGCGGACGACCCCGAACCCGATCCAGAGACGTTTTCGGACAAGGCCGTAAAAGTCGAATGGCAGACCTCGATCGCCGGGATAACCAGCGAGGGGAGGGCCTTCAAGGCCCTGCTGACGCCGCCCTGGCCCGCGACCTTTGCGGCGTACGCCCCGTACCTCACCCGTGCCGGCAAGATCGAACTCCAGGTTGATTTCGCAATTGCTCCCGGAGAGGCCCCCGCCATGCCTCCCGCGCGGTCCCTTCACGCTCGCTATTCCGGCGGGCGCGGCATCGCAACCTGGAACGCCGACGGAAAGCAAAAGTGGCGCGTCACCTGGTTCCGGTCCGGCGTGGAAAAGGCCGACGGAACTTCGGAAGTCACGGAGGGGCGCGCAGAGATCGAGGGACTTGCAGAAGGGAAGGTCTACCGGATCGAAGTCAGGCCCCTGATGGATTCCGGCGACGAGGGCGAGCCACGCGTCGTGCCGCTTCTTGCGGGATCGAACGGGCCCCTGAACTTCCGCTTCGAGTACAACATGGAGGACAGAGCCCAGCTGGGTGTGGGCCTGGACCTGCGCAAGGGCGGCGTCGCCACCGGCGACGCGGACTGCACGTTCGACTGGAGTTCTGTCCGCGCGGCCGACGGCGGCGGCGTCCAGTGGCTGGGCGAGGCCCGCGCGAATTTCGACGACACGCGCCCGCTTCCGGAATTCGGCTACCGCTCCCAGGTGATGGTCTCGGAGAAAGGCGGCGTCTTCGCCGTGCGGATGCGGGACGGGCGGTACGCGAAGATCTGGATCGACTGGGACCGCCGCAGCCGCGAGCGCGACCGGATTGCGGAAATCCACGGGCTGGTGCTCGCGGGCGGCGGCCTGCGGTTCCTGCCGCCACCCTCGGAACTCCGGGGGACGTTCGCGGGCGGGCGCGTGAAGCTCTCCTGGCGCGGCGTGACGGACGCTTCCGGCTACGCGGTGACGCGGAAGGACGGCGTCGTCGTGGAGGAGCTCGGAAGCGTGAGGGAAGGTGCCTTCGAAGACGCCAAGCCGCCGATGTTCGGAAGCCCCGAGTACGGCGTCTGCTGGATCGACGCCGACGGCGTCCGTTCCGCCCCCGCGTCGATCCGCGTCGATACCTGGCCGAAAGAGTACGCCCGGGGCACCGCCAAAATAGAGTGGATCAGCGGTAGCTTCGACTTCAGGACCTTCCGTGCCTCGGGCGCCGCCGGAGGTGACCCCGCGGCGGAGGCCGACTTCCACTTCGACCGGAACGGAATGGCGGCGCAGGGGATTCCGCTGGTCTGCGAAGCGGGGATCGCGGCGGACATCCCCGGCGAGTTCGGGAGGTTCGACTGGAAAGAGGCGGTCGGGTTCAGGCGCGCGAAGCCCGACACGAAGATCTACATCCCGCACCACATGCAGAAGCCGATCGTCGCCCGGATGCTGACGCGTGACGGCGGCTACGCCCACGTCCGCTTCGAAAAATCGGAGGGATTCAGCATCAAGATGACCTGGGTGCACCTCTCGAAGCCCCAGGCCCCGGCGCTCGAGGCGCTCGCCCGCGAACTTCTCGCCAAGGCGCCGCAGCCGGCGGCGGCGGAGCAGAAGACCTTCGAGGAACTCGTCGCGCAACTGGGCGCCGAGGGCGCGGACGAACGCGAAGCGGCGGAACAGAAACTGGGGGCGGCCGGACTCCCGGCGGTGCGCGCGCTCGCCGAGGTCGCGCTGAAATCAGAGGACGCAGAACTGAGGGCGCGGGCCGCTCGGATCCTCGAGGCGATCTGGCGGGAGACCGAATAAACCGGCCGATCTTCCGCCCGCCCCGTGCGTTAGACTTCTTTGCCCATGCGCGCCACGATCTTCCTCGCCGTCCTCGCCCTCGCCGCTTCCATGAGGGAAGCCGCGCTCACGCGCGACGAATCGAGGGGCGTCGCGAGCGGGACCATCGAGGTCGCCCGCGTGGCGGGAGAGACCGGCCCGGTCGCCGTCGTCCTGCAGGCCTGGTGGGTCGGCGCGGACGGCACGAAGGTGTGGGCGGCGCCGGTGGACGGGGAAGCGCGGTAGCGGAGGACGCCGGGCAGACTCTCCGACACAAGTATTCCAACAACAGCTCTTGACACACTCGTATATCCGTCATATCATGTAGATATGTTGAAGCGGTGGACACCCTACATTCGCCTCCAATCCTCCTTTCGGATTGAACGCCCATGCGACGCAGGTCTATCCTTCCGTTCATGCCTCACGCCGACTCTCCAAAGACCATCGACGACTACTACGCCCTCCCGGACGACGACCGCCACACCGAGCTTATCGACGGAGCGTTCGTCGTGAGCCCCGAGGCAAGCTGGGCGCACCAGCGGGCCGCGTTCCGCCTCGCTTTCGTCCTCGAGGGCCAGCTCCGGCGACTGGGACTTGGCAAGGTCAACTTGCCCATCAACGTCCAACTTTCTCAGACGACCGTGGTCCACCCCGACGTCGTCTACCTCTCGCCAGAAACGCTAAAAAGGGTCGGAAAGGTACTCGTCGGCCCTCCGGACCTTGCGGTCGAGTTCCTTTCGCCGTCGAACCGCGAGAACGATCTCGAGCGGAAGATGAAGCTCTACCTGAAGCACGGCGTTCCGCAGTACTGGATCGGCGACCCTGAACGCCGGACGATCCGGGTGCTGGAGAACGGCGGAAGCGCCTGGATCGAAAAGGGGACCTTTGGCGCGGGCGACGTGATCCGGCCCACGGGTATGCCCGGGGTCGAGGTCGCCGTGAGCGAGGTGTACGAAGTGCCGGGCTGATTCCCCGGCCGGGTGCTCTGCGACTCGACGACGCTGACCGGCTTGTCGTTTGCGGTTTGTCGTTTTCTTGAGGGTTCTCCTTTTTGATTGTGCCGTTTCCCCTCCCGTCCTCCCCTCTTGGTTTCCCCCCTCTCTCCGCGCTACAGTGCCCCCTCACCGCATCCCAGGGAGGGGAGCCATGAAGCGCGGAGCCTTGCTCGGCCTCGGGTTCATCGTCGGTCTCGCCAATTTCATCGGCGGCCTCGGCTGGTGCGCCGTCGGCACCGGCGGCGGCTCGCCGCTCAAGGGCCTCTCCAACCCCGAGCTCTTCAATGTCGTCATCTTCCTCCTCACCGGCCCACTCGCCATCCTCCCGCTCTGCATCCTCGGCCGCAAATCGCCCAAGATCGCCGCACTCGGCCTCATCGCCGGCGGCGCGTTCAGCGCGTTCTGGCTGCTCATGGTCGTCCTCCACGACGGCGTCGGCCTGCTCTTCAACAGCAAGCCCGCCCTCGAGGCCTGGGGGCCGCTCGCCGCGGCGTCCGTGCCGATGGTGGTGATCGGGGCGGCGTGGCTGAAGGGGCTGCAGGGGAACAAGAAGTAGTCCTGCACGCTCGCGCTACTTCAACTTCGCCGGCGCCATCTTCTTCGCAGGCTGGCGGGGAAGCGTCTGCTCATCCCCCTTCTCGGAAGTCTGCGCGAGGAAGTTCAGGGCGTCGTTGAGATAGATGGGATCGGCGGTCTCATGGCCGAGATCCTTGATGATGCGGAACGCGAAGTTCGGGGAGAATTCCTTGATCGCCTTTCTGCCCTCGTCGGCCAGGGAGAAATTCGGATCCTTGTCGCCGAGGAAGAAGACGCCGCGGACCCCCTCGAAGTCCGAGCCGCGTGAAGGGACCTCGGTAATGGCACAGGCGACGCAGCCGTTGTAGAGCTCCTTCTCGCGGATGCACATCAGGGCGGCCATGGAGCCGCCGGCGGAGAAGCCGAGAACGGAGACCCGGGCGGGATCCACGTTGTACCGGGCGATGGCGCGCCGCGTGAAGTCGGCGATCGCCGCGACGTCCTTCTCCGGGTCCCAGCCGAATCCGGAACCGCCGAGATCCTCGCTCCCCTTCGGCGCACAGAGAATGGCGTGGCGGTGGTCGCCCAGCCCGCGCATGAATCGAAGGATCCCGTCGGGGTCGCCGCCCCAGCCGTGCAGCACGACGATCATCGAGGGGCGCTCACCTTTGGCGAGTCCCTTTGGCGAGGAGATCTTTGCCAGCGCGCCGGACTCGAGCGTCATCACATCCAGGTCTCCCTCGCGCTTCACTGTTTCTCCCGCGGGCGCCGCTCCCTCCTCCAGCTTCGCGCCGGCGTCGATGCGGGCCGCGCCGAGGATCTTCATCGTCTTCCGGTCGCGCGCCACCACCGCGAACCCGACTTTCCCGCTCTTCCACTCCCCGGAAAGCTGGAGGCGGAAGCTGGCGTTGCCGGCGGAATCGGGAAGCGCGGGCGGGCTGAGCCGGCGGACAACCGCGGTCTCGGACAGGGTCTTGCCCTTGTTCAGGCCCGCGTTCACCGGCGTGACCAGGTCGTTTTCGAATGCGACGGCGAAGAGCTCCGCGTTCTTCCAGTTGCCGGACACCGTGGCGTCGATCCTGGCGGCGTTCTTCTCCAGCGTTCGCTTGAACTGGACGCGGGCCGCGGCAGCGACCGTGCGCGCCTTCTTGATGCGCGACTCGGCGACCGAAGACTGCTGCGTATGCCCTTCTCCCTGTACCACGAACAGGGGGACGTATTCCTCGGGAGCGCCGGTCGCGGCGACATAGGCCCGGTAGAGCGTGGTGAATTCGTCCGAAGCGAAGCGGTCCTTCCACCCGAGGGAATCGACCTTGTCGAGGTGGTAGACGAGGGGGAGGACATCCTCGTAGCCGCGCTCGCCCTTCGCGATTTTCGTGATGGTGTCCTCGGCCGACAGGCAGAGGTTGCAGCCCTGCGCTGCGAAGAGCTCGACGACGAGGGCCTGCCGGGAGGAGGCGTCGTCCTGGGCGCGGACGGGCAGGGAGAGGAACGGCGTCAGGGCAAGGAGGGCGATCAGGCGTTTCATGGCGACCTCGAGTGATGGAGAGGGTTGACGCTAGAGCAAACCCGGTGCCCTGCCTCGGTCGGGCCCGTTTCGTGCGGAGCGAGGGGGGGGGCGTTCCCCGCTGGTCCTGGAGCGCGGAGGAGAATTCAGTTCAGATTGACTTCATATTGCGCGCAAACTACGCTCACCGAACTCCCGAGGAGTCTCCATGCCCCGCCACCACCCGCTCGTCAAGGCGTACCTCGACGGTCGCATCTTCCTCGGCGAACTTGCCGAAATCGCCCGCGCTGAGTCGGACCCGGTTTCCTGCGCTGCCATGGACGTATGGGACGCCGTCAGCGGCCGCCGCGCCATCCGCCCGGTCCTCGAGTCCCTCAGGGCCGTCCCCGCGTCCGCCTGGGACAGCGAAACCTTCCTCATTCTCTTCCTCCCCTGGATCGTTCTCTGCCTCGAGGAAGGCCTGACGGAAGAAGCCCTCGCCCTGATGCGCCGCGCACAGTCGTGCCTCTCCGGCGATACTCCCGCACCTCTCCGGTCCCGCGTCCTCCTCGCCGACTCCCCGCTTCGCAGGGGAAACGTCCCCGACGTCGAGCGCTCCCTTCGCGACGCCCTGGAACTCCTCCCCGCGGACACCCCCCACCGCTGCTACGTCCTCATCCAGCTCGCCCGGCTCCTCGGCTGCGTCGGCCGGCTCGACGAAATCGAACCCGAGATCGCCCGCTCCCGCGCGCTCCGCGCCCCCCGCTTCCTCTCCACCATCGTCTACGCCCGCTTCATCCAGGCCGTCGAAACCGGCCGCACCGACGAAGCGCGCCGGATGCACGAAGGATTTGCGACCGGGCCGCGCCCGACGCCGGAAGAGGATGTCATCGTCGCCCAGTGGCTCCAGGTCGCGGACTTCATCGATGGAATCCCGGTCGCCAGCGCCGAACCGTGGGCCGAGGTCCACCGGCTCCTCGCGGCGGGGCGTCCGCAGGAAGCGCTCGACGCGGCGCGCCGCGAGCAGTCCGGCCGTCCCGACCCTCTCGCCGAGGACTGCACCGGTTTCTGCGGCCTGCGGCTCCTCCGCGCGGAGCTCGCCTGCGGGCACGAACAGGCCGCCGCGCGCATCCTCGAATCCCGCGCCCGCCACCGGAACCTCTCGTTCCTCGATCCATTCTTCGCCGCCCGCCTTCACCGGCTTGGCGGGCGCTGGACGGAGGCGGAAGCGGCGTTCGCGGAGGCGACGGCCGCGTGCGAGCGCCACGGGGCGATGCGCCGGCTCGAATTCGAGATCCGCATCGCGTGCGAGCTCAACCGCGAGGACGTCTTCCGCCTGGCGCGCGGCCCGCGACTGGCGCGCCCGCGCAGGGCGTCTCCCGCCGCCGGGACCGGCTCCGCCGGGCTCGCGCGAATCCTCGGCTCTTCCCCCGCCACGGCGCAACTGCGCGACCACGTCCGCCGATTCGCTTCCCTCGACGCTCCCGTCCTGATCACCGGCGAAACCGGAACCGGCAAGGACCTCGTCGCCCGCGCCCTGCACGAGGAATCCCCGCGCGCGTCGGAGCCGTTCGTGGCCGTCAATTGCGCCGCCATCAGCGACTCCCTCCTCGAGTCCGAACTCTTCGGCCACGAGAAAGGCGCGTTCACGGGCGCCTCCCAGGTCCATGCAGGACTGTTCGAGCAGGCCGGCGAGGGAACGCTCTTCCTCGACGAAATCGGGGACGTCTCCCCGCGCCTCCAGGCGGCGCTTCTCCGCGTCCTCGAAACCGGCGAATACCGGCGCGTCGGCGGCGACCGCGGCCGCCGCTCGCGCTGCCGCATCCTCGCCGCCACGAACGCCGACCTCCCGGCCCTCGCCGCCGCGGAACGGTTCCGCGAAGACCTGATCTTCCGCCTCCGCCGCCTCGAGCTCCAGATCCCTCCCCTTCGCGAACGAAGGGACGACATCGTCCCGCTCGCGCTTCACTTTCTCGCCGAGGGGCGCACGGACGGCCAGGAGCCCCGGCTTCGTCCGGAGCTGGAACGCGATCTCGTGAAGCGCAACTGGCCGGGAAACGTCCGCGAATTGCGGCATGCGATGGAGAGGATGCGGCTGCTGAATTCGGAGGCGCTGGAGTACGGGACGGAGGAGAGCGGGGGAGCGAAGGAGGTTTTGCCCGCGCCGGCGGTCGCCGCCCCGCACGCCGCCGCCCCGGATTTCCGCCCGGGAAACCACCCCCTGCGGCGGCGCGAGCGCATCGCGAAGCTCTTTCGCGAGCATGGACGCCTGACGCGAAGCGAAGTCATCGCGGCCGTCTCGGCCTCGCCGAACACCGTCTCGGGCGACCTGCTCGCGCTGGCGTCGGAGGGGCTGATCGAGAGGGTGGAGCCGACCGGATCGACGCGGACGCACTACTTCCGGCTCCGTGAAGCGGAGGTTGAGGATCACAGGACTTGAACGCTGAAACCGCGTATCTCTTCCGACACGCGCTCCTGCGCGATGCTGCTTACCAGCTGCAGCTTCCCGCCGCCCGCGCGCGGCTGCACGGGCTGGCCGTCGAGCTGATCGAGCAGCTTGCGGGCAGCCGGCCACCGCCCGTGGCGCTGCAGGCCGACGAAGCGTCGTTCCGGCCGCACGCGACGGACCCGTTCGCGCAGGAACTGGCGGAGCACGCCCGGCTGGCGCAGGCGGCCGAGGGCCCGGAGGCGGCCGCGATGCCGGCGATCCGCAAGCTGTACCTGTGCCGCGCCGCCGAGCACGCCGAACGCACGTTCCAGGCCGAGGAATCCGTCGCCCTGTGGCAGTCCGCCGCCGGACTCCTCGCAGGCCGGGACCAGGGGGAAGCGCTTCGCCGCGCCGGCATGGCCTCGGTCAACCGCGGGCGGTCGGCGCCGGCCGCGGCGATCCTCGAGCAGGCGCTGGCGCTCTTCCGCGACGCCGGCGACGGGCGGTTCGAGGGGATCGCGCTCTGCAACCTCGCGGTTCTCTGCGTGAACACCGGGCGCATGGCGGAAGCCGAGGCCCACTACGGGCGGTCGCTGGCGCTCGCCCGGGAGGCCGGCGACCTGAAAAGCGAGGGCGTGGCCCTGACCAACCTCGCGATCGTCTACGACCAGACGTCGCGCCGCGCGCTGGCCGAGGAAACGCAGGTGCTGGCCCTGGCGATCCACCGCGCGGCCGGCAACCGCGCCGGCGAGGGCGGCTGCCTGGGCAACCTGGCCCGCGTCTATTTTGAAACAGGCCGCGTCGCCCTCGCCGAGACCACCTTCGCCGAGGCCCTCGCCGTCGATCGCGACGCCGGCGCGATCCGCTCCGAGTGCATCGCCCTGGGCAACCTCGCCCGCCTCTACCAGCGCAGCGGCCGGATGGCCGAAGCCGAGGCGACCAATCTCCGCTCCCTGGCCCTCCACCGCGACATCGGCTACCGGAGCGGGGAGGGAAGCGTCCTGGGCAACCCGGCGACGCTTTACGCCCGCACCAACCGCTCGGCCCAGGCCGAGGCCACCTACCTGCGCGCCCTGGCCCTCCTCCGCGACGTCGGCGACCGGCGCTTCGAGGGAAGCATCCTCGGCAACCTGGCCGTCCAATACGAGGCCACAGGGCGCACCGCGCTGGCCGAAACGACCTACGGCGAAGCGCTGGCGATCCACCGCGAATTCGGGAACCGGCGAGCCGAGGGGATCGAACTGGGAAACCTCGCCGTGCTGTACAACAACGCGGGGCGTCTGGACCTCGCCGAGGAAACGCTTCTGCTCGCGCTGGCGATCCACCGCGAAACACTCAACCGCTCTTCCGAGGGCGTCGAGATGGGGAAGCTTGCCGGCCTCCTGCATCGAACCGGGCGCGACCGGGCCGCCGAGGGGATGTTCGGGACCGCCATCGCGATCCACCGGGAGGTTTCCAACCGTCGATTCGAAGGGCTGCACCGCTGCGACCGCGCCCTCTGCCTCCTGTCGCTCGGCACCGCCGACGCCGCCGCGGAGTGGGCCGCCGGCGCGGCGATCCTCCACGAGCTCGACGACCAGTCGGACGTCCGGCGGAAGGTCGCGGAAATGGAAGCGGCCTGCGCGGCGGCCGCGGTGAAGGCCTTTACGGCGTAGTCACCGCGATCGCAGGAAGGAAAAACAGGACCCCGTCAGCGCGTGGTAGTGAACGTTGCACGATGCCGTTTGCCGATGTGTCGCGTGCTGGGCTGACGTGTGCATGGTCCGAAGACCGTGTGCGCTGCCCCCCGCGCGGCATGCCGGCCAGTATTTGTGCGACCCCCTGGACCGGCGTTCGGGGTCCTGCGCTCGCCCGGGGTCCCTTAAATTTCGATCTTCCAGTTCGCTTCCTGCACCGCACCGTTCAGCAGCCGAAGCTGCTTCGACAGGTCGTCCGCCTGCTTCTGCAGCTTCTGAACGTTCACCTTCGCCACCCACTTGATTTCCTTCAGCCCGTACCGCTCCGGCGGCTTCTTCGCCCCGCCGATCGCCGCTTCCAGCACCGAATGCCGCAGCACCAGCGCGTCGCGCTGCGCCAGCGCCTTCGTCAGCGGGCGGCCGTCCTTGAGCTTGTGCTGGAGGTTCGCCTCGTTGATCTGGAAGAGCAGTTTCTCGAGCTGGTCGAGGACGCCGGACGCCTCCCCGAGGAGCTTGTTGGGGTCCTCGTGAGGCTTGTCGCCCTGCTGGACCACGGCGGACTGGGCGATGCGCTCCTTGAGCGACGCGAGCCTCTTCTGGAGGTCGGCGCGGAGGAGAAGGGCTTCGGCGAGTTTCATTGGAAGGGCCTGATGGGAGTGAAGGGGTGTTCCCCTAGCGGTGAAGCGAGGACGAAGGCGTCAACCATCACGTTATCGATGGCGGACGAGCTGAGGCCGCAGGAAGTGTTGGCGAGGAGAGAGATCGAACCAATCCTCGTCCCCGATTTCTACAACGGAAGTCACTTTCTTGCGGTCGTTCAAGTACACGATGAAGATGCTGTGTCGCCGCCTGTACTTCCTTCGGCACCTCAACTCATTCTCAGAGATGATCACCTGGTCGCCGGGTGAGCCCACCGTGCACTTTACCTCCACGAGCCGGCGCACCGAGTCAGCTCTGTGGACGGCAATGTCATGGTCGCTGGAGGGATTCACCTTTGCGACGTGAGTGACGGAGAATCCCGCAGACTTTGGAAACCGGCGCCTGAGTATCCCCAGGACGTGTATCTCTCCCTTGAGTCCGTGCTCTCGGCTCGCCAACGGGTTCCAGGTCTCGGGTCTCTTTCCTGCCTTGGCGCACGCTGGGGTTGTTGGAACAGCATCGCTGGCGTAGATGGATCTCCCCACCAGTGCCAGCCAATCCCTCTGCAGCCTCGGTGAGCGAGGAGGACGCATCGACCCGCCGAATCCCCGACCAAAGAAGTACTTCACCTTCTTCGTAGGAACAGGTTGCGCAACGAGTCGGCGGTTGAGCGCACGATCCGGCGCCCACACGAACGTCCCTTCATCAGCGTGAACTTCGGTGATGATGCCTGCGCCGTACACGCCATCGGGCTTCGTCCGGACATTCTTGGAATAGAAGAAAATGAGATCACCGGCCGCAATTCGCCTTCGGTACTTGGAAACAGTCCACTCGTGGTCCTTCGTGTCGTTGAGCGTTTCGGGGTCTTCGACATCCCACGCGTAGCCATATCCCGCAGGACTTCTGGGATTGATCGTGTACAGCCAGACACCGCTCATTCGGAATCCTCCTCCTTGGGAATTGCCCTGGTTTGCGAGCCAAGGGTCCGCGATTGATGATTGGTCGCCGGGAGTACCCTGACCTCTTGGACGGGGCGAACGCCAGATGAACAAGCTTCAGCGAGGTTATCATCGCCATCGAGGCTCACGAAATCGTCTTTCCGCGAACGAAGACCCTCATCCCCAAGTTGGTGCAGAAATCGAAGGATCAGGGGCTGGCGTTTTCAATGTTTCTGAGCGCGGCGCTGCCGCATCTGGTGCGGAAAACAGCCGGCCGGACCGGCCAATGACCGGACCCCCCGTCAACCCGCTTCTCGGCGTCCCGTCCAGCGCTCCAGAGCAGTTTCTCGAAGAGGTTGTCTCTTTCGGGAGGGATGCCGTCCGGCTCTGGAGGCCCCGGCTTCGCAATTCCTTCCATGGCGATTTCTCCAATCGGGTCGATTCTACTTTTCTGCGACTCCGGGCGCCAAAGTGTCGGCTCGGTTTCCAGGGGTTCAGACCAACCCCACAAGCCGCGGAAGCCGGGGGATCACGGGTATTCCGGCGTTTCCCCGCTCCCGACAGGTGTCTTATCATCCCCAACACCTTGGCCTCCACCCCGAACCCCGACGACGACCCTCTCCTTCGCGGAGCCCGCCACCTGCGCACTGCCCAGGTCTCCGAGGACCACCGCCTCCGGGAACTGCGCGCTTCAATCGCGGCCTTCGGCGAACGGCTCCGGCAAAACCCCGACGACGTCGTCGCGCGGGCGGGACGAGCCCTGGCCTGCCTCGACAAGAGAATCCAGTCCCGCGAAGGCGGCGAAAACGCGGCCCGGACCGCCCTTGCCGACTACGAGGAACTGGTCGGTCGCGACCCCGCGAATGCCGCGTACCGCAACGGCAGAGCCACCGCGAACTTCCTTCTCGCTGGCCCCCAGGGATCTTCGCGCCCCCGGGAGAGGGAACACATCGAAGCGGCGTTCGCGGACTGGATCGAGGCCGTGCGGCTCGCCCCTGTCATCGCCGAGTACCGGGCTCAACTCGCGCTCGCGCGGTGGCGCACGGTCTTCCTGGCCGGGGACTCCTCCGCCGCACGCGAGGCCTGCGCTTCCACGGTGCGCGACTACGAGGAAGCCATCCGCCTCGACCCTGCGCGCCACGATTTCTATACCGGTCGTGCGATGGTGCGCCAACACCTGCGGAAGGGGCTCGACGCGGTGCGCATTCTGCCCCTCGAAGAAGCGCAGGCGATCGCGGATGACTTCGGGAAAGCTCTCGCTCTCCAGCCGCTCCTGCCGAAACTTCGCGGGCGACTCGGACTGGCCCTCGTGGAAGTGGGTCTCGCCCGGGCCGAGGCGGGCGGAGATCCCCTCGCCGACTGGCACACCGCGCTCGCCATCGTCCACGACAGCGACGCCTCCGATGCGCACGCCCTCCGCACGATCGACCTGATCCAGTCGCTCATGGACGAGCTCGCCAGATTCAGCGGTGACCCTTCCTCCGCTCCGGCGCTTCGGGGAAGTCTGTTTCTCGTCCGCCACCGGCTCCTGACGATTTGCGGCCTCGATCCCGGCGACTCCCTGCTTCACGCGCGCAGTTTCCTTGATCTCGCCCGCCAGGAGCGACCGGGCTCCATCCCGGTCATCGGCAACCTCGCTAAAGTGCTATGCGAGCTCGGCGACGTCGCCGGCGCGATCGCCTTGACCGAAGAGGGTCTGAAGCTCGATCCGCGTCACCCCGTGCTTCGCGATGCGCTGGAGAAACTGAGGCGGTTTCAATCGGGTGGAAGCTGAGGCGCAGGCAGTGGCGACAGCTCCCCAAGCCCCGACCAGCGTCAGCGACAGCACGCGGATGTCGCCGACGTTTGCGTCCGGGCAGTCCCGAGCGATGCGCGTGGCGACAGCCTCGACCGGGTAGCTCTCGGTCTTCCCGGCCTGGGTCACCTGGACCTCGCCCTTGCCGGGCCCCGCCTGCGGCGCGGCGAAGGCGACGCACAGATAGGAGGCCCGCATCGTCTTCGTCAAGAAAGCCGGCCATCACCAGCATCTGGCCATGGTCCTCAAGTACGACTCCATGCAGGCGAAGAACTTGAGGGAGGCGGTGGCGTTCTCGATTCAACACGGAAGAACGCATCCTCTTCCATCGCAGGAAGTTAAGTTAGTGTCCGGGCCGGGACCCCGCCGATATACTGACCACGTACGCGGAGGCGAAAGGGACAAAACCATGGGTGAACCGAGCAAGATCATCCACTTCGGTTCGCTGCCCCGCGACCCGGATCGAGACGCGTTGTTGGTGGAGATGCGCGAGCCGGTCCGATCCCTCGACGAGTTGGTCTTCACGCCCGCGATTCGTGGCTCGCTCCGAAGGATCGAGCAGGAGTTCCGCGGCCGCGACGCGATCGCCGGCCTTGGCCTGCACCCGCGCTCGCGATTAATCTTCGTCGGGCCGCCCGGGTGCGGGAAGACCGTGTGCGCGGAGGCGCTTGCCGGTTCGCTGGGCATGAAGCTGCTCTACGCCAGGTTCGATGGGATCGTGTCCTCGTACCTCGGGGAGACCGCGACCAACCTCCGTCGGGTCTTTACGTTCGCGGCGCAGCAGAACGCGATCCTGTTCTTCGACGAATTCGACGCGCTGGGCAAGCGCCGGGACGATCCGCACGAAGTGGGCGAGTTGAAACGCGTAATCAGCAGCTTCCTCCAGATTCTCGATGCCCACCCGAGGGACAAGTTCGTCGTCGCTGCCTCAAACCACCAGGGAATGCTGGACGAGGCACTGTGGCGGCGCTTCGACGACGTGCTGGAGTTCCCCATGCCGAAGGCCGCGGACCTGGTCGTGCTGCTGCAGCTTCGCCTCCGTCCAGTAAGCACGACCGGCCTGGACCTGCGGAAGGCAGCGGCAAAAATGCGCGGCTTTTCCTTCGCAGACGCGGAGCGAGTTTGCCACGAGGCGATGAAGGCGCTCGCGATGCGTGGTTCGCGCGAACTCGCTGAGACTGACCTGGCACTCGAAATCGAACAACAGGCCGCCCGCCTGAAGATCGTTACGAAGACGCAACGAGCCGAGTAAGATCGGCCGGATGTCCGAAGAAAATCTGCGACCGCTCCTCAGACTCGGTCCGCCTTCAAGCGTAGCGCGCAAGAAGCGCAGGTTCGTTCCTCCGCCTCTGCCTCAGCGGGAGGTCAGGAAGCACGGATTGAGCCTTCGAACAGGGGCTCTCCGGGCTTTGGAGCACTTCGGCGAGGCGGAGAAGAGATTCCCGAAGCTCGCAACCGATGTCCCCGTCGTTCGCATCGAACTTCCACCTAAACAGTCCCTCAGCGATGCCGAGCTGGTGAGCATAGGTTTGACTCCGGTCCTGCGCAGGCGCGACTCCGTCATCGCGGCGTTTGGCCAGGATCGGGCGCTCACGAAGCTATCGGAGAAGGTCCGGTCGTACGAATCGGGCCAGAAAGCCATGATCCCACTCGCCAAGATCGAACACCTCGCGCCCTGGTCCGCGACGGACCGGAAGGGGCCGCGCCTTCTGGCGAGGTCCATGGCACCCGAGGAGGAGATCATCGTTGACGTGCTGTTCCTGCCGGCCCCCGACGGCCACGTGAGCCCGCAAGGCCTGAACTCCCTGAGCGCGTTTGCTAAGGGAGCGGGCGGACAGATACTGGATTCGGCGATCCGAACAACATTCGTCTCGGCCCGTGTGAAGATGAAGGGACAGGCACTCCAGAGCTTCCTGGAGTACCGGGACGATGTTGCAGAAGTCGAGCTGCCTCCCTACACGCGAAGGCGTGCTAGACAATCACTCGAGTTTGGGCTGGACGATGTCCAACCTGTCGCGCCTCCGCCACCGACTGCGCCCATTGTCTGCGTCGTGGACTCGGGAATCCGCGAGGGACATCCCCTCATCGAGCCGTCGATGATGCCGGGCAAGTCCAGGTCCTTCCCCGCTTCGCTCGGCCCGCCAATTCCGAACGTAAACGCCAGTCCTGCCGGGCACGGCACGCTTGTCGCGGGCCTCGCCGTCTTCGGAGATGTGCGACGGCACGTGGAAGCTCGCAAGTTCACTTCGTCGGCCCGACTGATCAATGCACGGATGCTTGGCGATCAGAGTGAGCTCGACACGAACCGGCAGCCGTTCCTCCGAGAGGTCGTCGATCACGTCGCTCCGGATTGTCGTATCTTGAACCTCTCTTTGGGACTTGAGGAGCCAGCAAGCAAGCTCACGAGATTTGGCGCGGAGCTCGACGAGCTCGTGCGGTCTCATGGCGCACTTCTGATTGTGTCATCGGGCAACAGGGAGATTCAGGACCTCGGCTCGCCGCGTCGAGCGCGGTACCCAACCTGGATGGAGCACGACGACAATCGTGTCTGCGCGCCGGGCGAGTCTCTGAACGCCCTGACTGTCGGAGGGATCGCACCCCGTGAAGATGCGGGCGCGCAAAAGCCCGAGGAGGAGCGCGTCGCTGAGCCAGGAGCTCCATCCCCCTTCGCGCGCGCGGGGTCCCTGAAGGGGCTAATCAAGCCCGAGGTCGTCGATGTCGCCGGGAATCTAGTCTTCGATACCGAGTTGAAGCAGTTCATGAACAACATCTCGACGGCCCGCGTCCTCACCACGCGCCCCGACTTCGCCGCAGGCGGAAGACTCCTGGTTCACGAAGTAGGCACCAGCCTCGCCGCCCCGAAGATCGCAAACCTAGCTGCGGCGATTCTCGCGAAGCACCCGGAAGCCGGCCCCAACCTCATGCGCGCGCTGATCATCAACTCAGCGCGTCATCCCGAAGAGGTCGCAGCCTGGACAATGCAGCGGCGGTTGCGACTCTGCGGATTCGGGGTCCCGAACGAAGATCGTGCGCTCTACTGCTCGAACCGCTTGGCCACGCTCTACCACGAGGGCACGATTCTCCCGAACGAGGTCCAGCTGTTTGAGATTCCCGTCCCCCGAGAATTCGCAGAGGCGAACGGCGCGAAGCGAATCTGGGTCACCGTCGCGTACGACCCTCCAACCACGGTCTTCGACGAGCTGAATATCGCGGGCATTCGAATCGGTACGCACCTGGCTCGCGGCGACCGCAGTGAAGCCGAAGTGCTCACGGCGGTATCAGAGGTCGAGGCGGCCGCGGAGCAGGCCGACGGGGAGCCCGAGGAAAGCCTCGGGAAGAAAGGGAAGCGACCGGTCTTCTGGCGGGGGAAGTATCCCTACCGCATGCAGTCCGCGGGAAGCGTCTACAAGAACCTCTTTGAGTGGAAGCGGGGATTCTACGGCGAGTCATATCGCTTGGCCCTCGTGGCGAGAGCCGTTCGCCCGGCGCATCAGGCCGAGGCGCAGTCCTTCGCAGTCGTTGTCGGGCTTGAGTCGGAGGATGCTGGTGTGAACGTCTTCAACACCGTGAAGACGAGAGTGGAGGGTATCCGGGCGCGCGTCCGCATCGGCCGCTGAAGTACTCATTGGCCTCCTCGTGA
Organism: uncultured Planctomycetia bacterium; assembly: GCA_963706735.1. GTDB lineage: Bacteria > Planctomycetota > MHYJ01 > WSZJ01 > WSZJ01 > WSZJ01. The sequence continues at coordinate 56,101 of CAVPNQ010000076.1, read as the reverse complement.
AGCGTGTGCCCGAACACCAACGGCATCACGCCACCGGAACTCTCCTTGTCTGTTCCAGCACAATCAGCACGAGCCACAGCAGGAAGCTGATGTACGGTCCCCCGAATGCCGCAGCAGGCAAGAGGCCATGACACATCCTGTGGCGGAGATTGCTGCCCGCCTGTTCGATGAGCAGAGTTCTCAGTTCCCAGGTCAGGCCCTGACCCAGGTTCGAGACAACGACTGGTTCTCGCAGGAGTTCGTTCAGGTCGATTTCCTGCTGTGCACCGTTGCGAGTCAGCTTGGTTGTCTTGCCCGAGCCCGTTTCGGACAGGCGTCTCAAGGCGAACTCCACCTGTGGAATCGCGATGTGGGCGAAGATCACTCCGTCACCCTGGAATCCTGCATCGATCGCGCGCTCAACAAGAGCTCGATGATCCACCGGGATGAGAGGATGGTCCTTCAGGAGTTCATCGAGCTCGGTTTTCCACAGCCGCTCCCCGCCGGAAGCCAACTCGCGCGCGGCTGCCGCCAGCATGACGCCACCTGCTCCCTGAAGACTTGAGTAGGCCTGTACAGTCTCGTGCGTCTCGCGCTCCTCGGCATTCGCGACTCCACCTGGAACGTGCTTCGCGACGTTGCCTTCCTGAGTGACCACGGTCGTAGGAAGGGCGTGAAGCACCTGTGAGGTCGCTGCGTCCGCCTTGGCCCTTGTCTTGGCCTCGTCGAGTTCCTGGACTTTCCACATGCCGAGGAACCTCTTGAGTGGATGATCTTGCAGACCAAGCCTCATCTCCTCTTGTGCCGCTTCGCAGACATCCGACAAGTCCAAGGTCGTGCTGTACTCCGGGGCGGTCTCCATTCCCTTGCGAAGCGAATCCCGATGGGCTCGCAGTAGTTCCTTCACTTTGTCAGCGTGTCCGCCAAGCTTCTGGTAACTCCTCGCGGCCTTCTCCACGAAGTGCGCAAGAAGCAGTGGATCGGCCCCGGCCTTTCTGAAGGCTCCCGCCAGGTCTTCGTCGAACTTGGCTCCTGCAGCGCGGGCCGACTTCGCCCCATTCGTGTCCTTGGCGCGCTCCAGGCATCGCGCAGCCAGCTCGTAGTAATCACGCGGGGCATCGACACCGGGCTCGATGGGAAGCGACTTTGCGATTTCCTCGCACTTTCTGGCGAGCGCGGGCCAGTCAGTGTCCAGTTGAAAATCGACCAGGATCTCCAGGAGAGTGTGCGGACGGAAGTCGTCCCCTGGCCCTAGTGGATGATCCAGGGCCGACTTGAGATCCGCCTCCACGGCTTCCCGCAGTTGCTTGCGCAGCTCCACTGGATTGCCAAGGGGTTTCAGAAGCCGTGCCGCCCGGCCCAGGAAGCCACTTCGCAGCTTCCAGTCTGCATTCTCACCCGCCGAGGTCAGGTAGCGGTCGAAGGCCAGACGCCCCCATTTCTGGTGTCGGCGCGTGGTCCACAGCAGGTCCGCGAGCTGGGCTGACGCCTCGGCGTTTTGGTCTCCCAGTTTTTCGACGAGGAGCGTCCAATTCCCTACGTCCTCGTCCGTAGCCATGTCGTGCGTCCAGCCACCGCATTCCGGAATGAATGGAGGGTCGTCGAGTGGCTGAAGCACGACCGAGAACGCGCGCATCGCACTTCGCAGGAGCCGGAATTGGAGGTCGTCACTATTCTTTTGGGCCACGATAGCCATCTTGTGGAAGGCGTCGCAGTACCCCTGCACGAACGTCTGCTTGAGGCCAAAGACCGAAACTACTTCGTCGATAGATCCGTCCGCCATGTCGGCACACCCCTCAGTTGAGTCCTCTTGCTATTCATCGGTTTCGACCGCCGGAAGTTCGCGCCAACGGTGCTCACATTGGTGCTCATGCGCCGCTTCTTCGGTGAAGTCCAGGTTCTGCGCCACAAGCACCTGTCCTCACGCCACTTACAACGAAGCGCATTTCGCCGTCGCGGACTTCAAGTCCGCTGTACCTTCCACAAGGAGGTAGGTCGGATCGATTGCGATGCGCTCCCGTTGTAGCCGGAAAACTTCCACGCCTCAGGGTTTGCAGCGTGGAGCGCATCGAGGTTGGAAACGTCCCGCTGATCGACGAAATGCCGCTTCCGCACTTTACCCAGGAACCCGATCCTGTGGACGCTCCCGCCGCGGACTAACAGTTCGTGCGGATTCGACTCCAACTTCTGCGGACGGAATCGGAGCCGGTGCTCCCCCGGGTACACGGACGGCAACTGGCGGTTCATCCACGTGTCGGAGCGGGAAGACTCTCCCCCGACCTAATTTCAGTCGTCAGGAAACAATTCCTCGCACTTCAAACTAACTGCCTGCCGGGTGCTGGTATGGTTCGACGTCCGCTGCGGCTTGGGCTCGGAGCAGCGTGCGGAATTCGTCAAGGGACACGATCCTTCGCTTGTCGCCAACGATCTCCCTGAGCAGGACAAGGAGATCGTGATCGTCCGTCACGAGGCGGCCGGCGACCGACAGATAGGTAGAAAGGGCGATGTCCCTGCCGTCATTTTCTTTCACGCGCGACTTCTTCCCGGAGACTCGCCAAGCGGCGTAGACGTTCCAAGGAACGATGCGCCAAGCGAAGGGCGTGTTCAGGACATCATCCGCAGGCCGGCGCGTAAGTCGTCCTTCCGCCTCCACCCAAAACGCTCGCTTGATGATTTCGCGAGGAATCCCAAGTTGGTCTCCAGTCGCGACGGCCCAACGTTCCCAGTCCTCCAGGATCGCAGCGTCCTTTTCGAGGACGTTCAGCCGGCCTTCCGAGATGAGGCGCTCTCGCCAGCTGGCGATCTTCACCTCCGCGAACGGGACGAAGGCGGAGGGGACATTCACCCGGCACATCTCGCCCGTGTTTCTCAGGCGGAACTGGGAGTAGACGTCCGTGTCCTTGCCGAACTTGATGTCCTCGGCCGAGCGAAGCCGCAGGAAGCCGTCTATGATTACCCGCCAGTCGCGCCTCCGGTCGTCCGGGTCGGGGTCGGGAGCCGGCGCCTGCGCAAGGTTGTAGATGCACCCTCTGACAAGCGTGTTCACTCCGCGGCAGAGCACGCCGTGCGCCAGCTGGTCGAATCGAGACATGGCAGTCTGAATTTCGAGGAGCGCGGCGTCGGTGCAACCTTCCTTGCGGTTGAGGTTCGTGACCATCAACTCGCCGAACGTCTCCTCAAGCCACGCAGTCTTAAGCCCGGCGCTCCTCGCCAACCGACGTAACGCCCGGAACTCGTGCATAGGAAGCTGACCGATCGAGCGGATGGCGTTCGTGTCGAAAACTGCGTCAAGCTCAAACGCGTGGGCTTGCAGACCCACTTGTTCCTGAGTCGTACCCGGAGTTGTCATCTGGTTTCCTCTCTTTGACGGACGCCACCTTCCGTGGCAGGGAAGGTTTGTGAGGTATTGATGGAACGGGCGCGAATCAGGTTCGCGACTTCCGAAAATCGCGGGCGATGCACTTCGTGAACCGCGGCGCAGGCTTACGGCCCGCGGCGCCGTACGCCTTTCCGGGCGTGGCCAGTTCAGTTCCTCCCCATGGGCGCCTCCGCCTCCCGCCCGAAGCTCAAGGCCGGGATGCATGCCGGCGTGCAGGCGTCGAGGGCGAGGTGGGCGGCATAGGCGGCGGGCACGGCGGGGATCGCTCCCGCGAAGAGGTAGAGCCCGGCATGAGCAAGGTTGTGCAGGAAGCGGCTCAACGGATCGACCGTCGCCTCCGCCGTGATGCGGTGCTCCTCCGCGAGTTCACGGACCTGCGCCTGCCACTCCGGGACGTGGAGACTGACGTACCGAAGCGTCGCCGCGGCCGGAATGGCGGAGTGGGCGAGCGCGCGGTGCTGCGGGCAGTCGGGCGGATCGAGCACGTCCGGAAGGCAGCCGGTCAGGACGCCGGCGAACACGCCACCGAGGACTTCAAGCCCGGGTTCGCGCGACTGTCCCTCACTGGCGAAAAGGTAGGACGCAGTGCCGCCGGCGATGCCGCCGGTGAGACGATGGATTTTTCCGTTCGGCAAGGTGGGGTCCTATCCCTTCGGGGGATAAGGGTCCTTTCCGTAAGTCCGCTCCTCCTGAATCCTTCCGTCGGTCCCGTGGATCTTGACCTGGCCCAGCGACTCGGACTGCGCGAAGCCCCTTGCGCGATCGACGGCCTCCGCCTTGGTTTGGTGGTTGCTGGAGGCGCGACTGGCGCCCTCGCGATTGACGGACCAGCCTTCGCTGCTCGGCACGACGTGGAAGACGACACGCTTCGTCATCGAAGTTCTCCTTCCGGTTGGAATTTGTAGAACGACTCTGATCCCTACTCGGGCGGAGGGGCCTGCCCGGATCATGAAATCCGGAATTATTCGTCGTCGCCGTCTTGGTCGACGGACAGCAGAGTGAGAATCCGGCCCAGGTCACCGAGCTTGGCCGCCTCCTCGTAGACCCTGCGCCCCCTTCCGCGGTCGAACCAGAGGGAGGAGTCGCACTCGCCCTCCGCGGCCTCTTGTTCGCGTGCCGCCCGAACGAGTCGGCCGGTCGGGGTCTCTCGCGAGGCCTCATGCCCTTGCTCGATCCAGGCGAGGCCGAGTTCCTTCATGTCTTTTGAGATCGCGGCATAGATCACGCGCCCGTTCTCGGACAGCACCGCCGCGCAGGGCTCCGGGGACAACGAGCAGTACCGGAGAGCCGTGCTCGTGGCGCTCGTCAGGAAGCGGTTCTTCGCCAACACCATGATTTCCGAGAGGGTGAGAAGCCCACGGCGCCGCCGCACTTCTTGGAGGAGCAGGTCGCGTGGAAGAAGCAGGCAGGAGGCGAACGCGTCTGCCTCGCGCTCCGTCTGCTTCTCAGAGTAGAAGTCGGTCCTGGAGACGTGCGCTTGTCCGGCAAGAAGCCGCGCCCGGTGCTCGGGCAGCACGTAGTGGCCGAGCTCGTGCGCGATCGTGAAGCGGACGCGGCCGACCGGCCTTTCCGGCTGGTTGACGCCGGCGTGGAAGAGGTAGAAGCGGCCCCCGCCAACCTCCTGGCGGAACTCGATGCGGCCGTCGAAACTCTTTCCGAATTCCCCCTCCAACACGGAAATTTCCTCGGCCGCCGCCAGCGCGTTCACGTCGACGGGGAACTCCACCTGCCCGTGCGCGAGCCGAAACTCGTCCGCCAGGTTCTCGATCGCTTCGACGTCAGCGGCCATCCGATTTCCCCTTTTCTTGCCGCATCTTGCGGTCCCGTTCAACCAGCTTCTCCATCTCGTCCTTCTCAGTTTTCGTCACCGCGGTGTCCGGAGCGGAACGGTGCATGGCGGTGAACAGGGACTGGTCGGGGGCAATGGGGTCCCCGGAGACAACAATCTCGGACATTGCCGTCGACAGGAAGGCGCCCGAGACGATGAGATCGACGAGGTTCGTGTTCGTCCGCTTCCCGGCGGAATGAAGCTCTGCCTGGTCGGCCGGAGAGAGCGACCGTTTTTCCGCCCGAGGGCCGGTCGACCAGAGGCGCAGGGCGGTCAGCATGAGATCGTCAATCTCCTGCTCGCCTGAGAACAGCGGATCCGGATTCATGCTCATCGGGGCTGCCCTCCCTTTACGGTGTGGCCCTTCGCTTCGAGAAACTCCCGCACCTTACGGCGCGCCTGCTGAATGGCATTCTTGATCGCAGCCACGGTCACGTGCTCGCCCTTCGCCCGGATGACCGCCGCCCTAAGCTGCTCAACGTCCTTTCTTCCGTCGCAGGTGTACAGCCACTCGCGGTAGACGAGGAGCTGCCACGGCGACAGGGCTTCCATGGCCTCCTGCACTGCGACCACGACGGGCTCGGGCTCCGGGGAGACGTGGTGAAGGTCCTGGTGGGGCTCGTAGGGAGCATTCTCGGCGCTCCAGTCAGTGAGGTGCTCGGGCGGGCGCTTGCGGATGACGTCGATCGCGCGGAGCTTCAGGAGGCGGCGGAGCCAGGGAAGAAACGGCGCGTTCGTTGAGTACTTGCCCGAATTCAAGAAGTTCCAGGTCTCCTGAAGAGCGAGTGCCCAGGCATCCTCCGCCTCCTGGGGACGAAGAGCGAAGACACGGCGGCATATCCGCTCGGTTTCCCGTTCGCGGAGTTCGAGCTGCACGAGGCGCAGCGCTTTCTCCAGGTCCCCGTACATCACCATCAGCGCGAACTCGTCTTCCTTATCCCACACCATCATTCCCTCGCTCAGTCTCAGAAACACGGCCACACGTCGTCAACGGCGCCCTCCCCCCTGATACTCGCGCCGAAGAGGCGAAAAGAATCATGAAATCCGAGATTTCATGCCGCTTCCAGTCGCTGGAAGAAACTGCCTTCGGCACGAACCGATGAGACTTGAAGAACGATGAATCTCCGCATCGAGAGGCTCTAGAATGCGGACCGCTCAACAGGCGGCTCCATTTCAGGAGCTCTCAGCATGAAACTCTGGGAGGCGGCTCGATGATCTATCTCTACCACGGCAGCGGGGCCACCGACTACGAGGTCGTGGGTGACGGGCCATCCGCAGGAGACTGGGCTTCGATCGCATCACGTGCGTGTCGGCTTCTGACCGCGGAGGCGAAACTTGAAGCGCTCGCGCACTTCCGCAAGCTCCCGTTCATGCCGGCGCGCGCGCAGAATCATTTTGGTGATGACTTCATCGTTCTGCAGGCCGTGGTGCCGATCGAGAGCTACGCCGGGCTGAGGGAGTGGGCTCTGGCCTCAAAGACAAGGGCAGAGTTCCGGAAGGTCGCAGGAGCCTTGGAAGAGACGAACTTCCCCGTCCGCATGATCCTCATCGTTCCGGATGCCAGTGATTCTCCTGGACTGGTGCAAGCTCCGATGCTTCAGGGAACGAATCCCGATGTTCAGTCAGCGCTGCAAGACGCTGCGGTTCTACTGCACCACTCCGGCCCTGCTAGCGCCGTCGATCGCGTTCACACGGCGCTCCACGCGTACCTCCTCCAACTCTGCAATCTTGAGAATCTAGCTTTGCCGAGTGAGGCGAGTGTCATGACCGTTTGGAAAGTGCTCCGAGAACAGCACCGACGGCTTGCCGCGCGCGGCGAGCATGGAGAGAGTGTCGGCCGGATCGTGAGTTCGATGGCGACGATCGTGGATGCGGTGAACACACTGCGCAATCAGGCGAGCGGAGCTCATCCAAACTCTCGACTCGGCGAACCGGAGGCCCTGCTCGTGATCAACTCGGTACGAACCCTATTCGCCTTCGTAGAGGCGAGGCTGAGTTCGCAACCCAAAGGAGCGTAGGCGCCCGCGCGCGCTTGGCCCTCGCAGGCTTCAGGCGTCGAATCCTGTGATCGTCACAGCCGTGCCGGTATCCTCCTCGGCTGCTCAGTGGGGCGTCGAGCGCAACGGCTACGGAGGGAGCTAGCGCCCGAATCTTCTGGTTCTCCCGCCGTTCAATGTCGGCGAGAGCGAGTTCAGGAAATCAGAATGGCCAACGCCTTTTTCGAAAAGCCGATCCTCAACTCCCCGTACGAGTGCCCGCGCAAGCACTGGGAGCTCGACGCGCAGGGGCAGCCGACGCAGCGCCTCATCGAAACGCGGCGGAAGGCGGAGTTCATCACGCCGATCCCGAAGCCGAAGAAGCACAAGGCCGCGAAGAACCAGGAGGAGCTGGTCTTCGACGAGGGGAAGAAGCTCTCGACGAAGGAGCAGCAGTACGACCCGACGCCGATCATCAACGAGGTGCGCAACCACGTCGCGACCTGGCGGGCGCTACCGTCAAGCCAGTGGGGGGTGACGCCGGAGACGGCGCGGCTGCTTCAGCACTGGCGCTCGCACAACTTCGCGAGCTACCGCCCGTTCTTCTGCCAGGTCGAGGCCATGGAGACGCTGATCTGGCTGACCGAGGTCGCGCCGCACACGGCCGCCGGCAAGAAGTTCCTGGAGATCCTCTCGAACGCGAACCGCGACGCGAACCCCGGCCTGAACCGGCTCGCCCTGAAGCTCGCGACCGGCGCCGGCAAGACGACGGTCATGGCCATGCTGATCGCGTGGCAGACGATCAACTGGAAGCGCCGCCCCGGGAGCAAGACCTTCACGCGCGGGTTCCTGGTGGTCACCCCGGGGCTCACGATCAAGGACCGCCTGCGCGTCCTTCAGCCGAACGACCCGGACAGCTACTACGAGAACCGGGAGCTGGTGCCTGCCGACATGGTCGAGGACCTGAACAGCGCGAAGATCGTCATCACCAACTACCACGCGTTCAAGCTGCGCGAGCGCCTCGAACTGTCGGCCGGCGGCCGCGCCCTGCTCCAGGGCCGCGTCGGCGAGGAACTGGAGACGGCCGAGACCGAGGGCCAGATGCTCCAGCGGGTGATGCCTGACCTGATGGGGATGAAGAACATCCTGGTCCTGAACGACGAGGCCCATCACTGCTACCGGGAGAAGCCGACCGAGGCGGACGACGAGGACCTGAAGGGCGACGAGCGCAAGGAAGCGGAGAAGAACCGCGAGGCCGCTCGCCTGTGGGTCAACGGGCTGGAGTCGGTGAACCGGAAGCTCGGCCTCGCGCGGATCGTGGACCTCTCCGCCACGCCATTCTTCCTGAGCGGCTCCGGGTACGCCGAAGGGACGCTGTTCCCGTGGACCATGAGCGACTTCTCCCTCATGGACGCGATTGAGTCCGGGATCGTGAAGCTTCCGCGGGTCCCGGTCGCCGAGAACATCCCGGGCGACGAGATGCCCGTCTACCGGAACCTGTGGGAGAACATCCGCAAGGACATGCCGAAGAAGGGTCGCGGAAAGGGCGGTGACCTCGACCCCCTCAGCCTGCCCACGAAGCTGCTGACGGCCCTGGAGGCCCTGTACGGGCACTACGACAAGACCTTCAAGCTCTGGAAGGAGAAGGGCGTCGGCGTCCCGCCCTGCTTCATCGTCGTCTGCCAGAACACCTCCATCTCGAAGCTGGTGTACGACTATGTCTCCGGCTTCTACCGCGAGCAGGAAGACGGGACCACGACGTTCCAGAACGGCCAGCTTGCCCTGTTCCGGAACTTCGACGAGGTCACGGGGAACCCGCTGCCGCGCCCGAACACGCTGCTGATCGACTCCGAGCAGCTGGAATCGGACAGCGCCCTCGACGACAACTTCCGGGCGATGGCGGCCGACGAGATCGAGCGGTTCCGCAAGGAGCGAGTGGAGCGCACCGGCGACGCGAAGGCCGCGGAGAACATCAGCGACGTGGACCTCCTGCGCGAGGTCATGAACACTGTCGGCAAGCAGGGCCAGCTCGGCGCGGGCATCCGCTGCGTCGTCTCGGTCTCGATGCTGACCGAAGGATGGGACGCGAACAACGTCACGCACATTCTCGGCATCCGGGCCTTCGGGACGCAGCTCCTCTGCGAGCAGGTCATCGGTCGCGCGCTTCGGCGCCAGTCCTACGACCTGAACGAGAAGGGGCTGTTCGGCGCAGAGTATGCGGACATCTTCGGGATTCCGTTCGACTTCACGGCGAAGCCCGTCGTCGCGCCTCCGCAGCCGCCCCGCGAAACGGTTCAGGTGCGCGCCGTTCGCCCCGACCGGGACCACCTGGAAATCCGCTTCCCGCGCGTTGAGGGCTACCGCGTTGAGCCGGACGTTGATCGCCTCGTCGCGAAGTTCGGCCCGGACCACGTGCTGGAGTTGACGCCCGCCATCGTCGGTCCCACGAAGACCCGGAACGCCGGCATCATCGGCGAACACGCCGACATGGACGTCGAGCACCTCGCAGATGTTCGGACATCGACGCTTATCTACGACGTCACGAAACACCTTCTCTACGCGAAGTACCGCGATCCTGGAACCGACCCCAGGCTCCATCTCTTCGGGCAACTCAAGCGCATCGTGCGGGAGTGGCTGGAAAAGTGCCTCGTCTGCAAGGGGGACACCTACCCGGCCCTCCTCATGTACCGCGAGCTCGCCGAGATGGCCTGCAACAGGATCGTCGCGGGGATTTCAGACGGGTACGAAGGAGAAAAACCAGTCAGGGCCATGCTGGACCCTTACAACCCGATCGGGTCCACGGCCCACGTGCGCTTCACGACCTCCAAGACGGACCGGTGGGACACGAATGGCCCGCCGCCGAAGAACCACGTCAATTGGGTGATCCTCGACAGCGACTGGGAAGCGGAGTTTTGCCGAGCGGCGGAAGCGCACCCAAAGGTTGTCGCGTACACGAAGAACCACAGCCTCGGGCTGGAGGTGCCCTACCAGTTCGGCTCGGAGTCCCGGCGCTACCGGCCGGACTTCATCGTTCTCGTAGACGATGGCCATGGACCCGACGACCTGCTCCGGCTCATCGTGGAGATCAAGGGTTACCGCGGCGAGGACGCGAAGGACAAGAAGCTGACGATGGACACGCAGTGGATTCCCGGCGTCAACCAGCTCAAGACCTACGGCCGATGGGCGTTCGCGGAGTTCACCGACGTCTACCAGATCGAAGCGGACTTCGCCGCCCGCGTGGCGAAGGAGTTCGAGAAGATGATCCAGAAGACGACCACCCCGAAGACCACTTCAGGCGCGCCCCATGGCTAAGAAAGCCCAGTCCCCGAAGATCGTTGAAGCCCTCCGCCACACGGAGGACAAGCGAAGGAATATCCCGACTGCCGAGCACCAGTCAGTCGTCCAGAAGGATCAGGAGAAGCCGCGCGCGGTGAAGTACCCGCGCAACACTGATCTTGATCCGCAGTTAGTGTGGCGCGGGAAGGACGAGCAGGACTGGAGCGACCTCGTCGTTCAGGCACCGCCGCTCTACATCCAGGAGAAGGTCCACCCGAAGGTGCTCATCGACGACCTGTTGCGCGAGACCACTCTGCAACGGCCGAAGTCGCAGATGGACCTTTTCGGCGATTTCAACGGAATGCCGAAGGGTGTGGACAAGACCGAATTCTACCAGCATGACCAGAACTGGACGAATCGCATGATCCTCGGAGACTCCCTCCAGGTCATGGCCAGTTTGGCCGAGCGTGAGGGGTTGCGAGGGCGCGTGCAGTGCATCTACTTGGACCCGCCCTACGGCATCAAGTTCAACAGCAACTTCCAGTGGTCCACGGCAAGCCGCTCCGTTACGGACGGCAAGGCCGACCACATTACTCGGGAGCCGGAGCAGGTGAGAGCCTTCCGTGACACGTGGCGCGACGGCATCCACAGCTACCTAACCTACCTCCGAGATCGACTCACCGTCGCTCGCGACCTTCTCACCGATGCTGGATCTCTTTTCATTCAAATCGGGGACGAGAATCTTCATCGGGTGCGGGCCCTCCTCGATGAGGTTTTCGGGCCAGGCAACTTCCTCGGCTTGATTGGCTACACAACCACGTCGGCACAAACGTCCGCCTTCTTGTCGAATCCAAAGGACTACCTGCTTTGGTATGGCAAAGATTCGTCACGCACCAAGTTTCGCCAGCTCTTCTCATTCAAACGCGTCTTCTTGGACGGACAGAATCAGTGGAGTCACGTCGAGATCAAGCATGAACGTCGCAGGCTCAACGCGGAAGAGGCCTCCGATCCAAGAGTTCTCCCAGAAGATGCTCGTATCTATCGCCTAGGGGACGCGACTTCGCAACGTCAAGGGCGGCCTTCTGGAGAGGAATCTGCGATGGGCTTCACGTACGCCTTGTTCGGCCTGAGCTACCGCCCGGCTGGAACGCGGGGATGGAGTACAACCTCTGACGGAATGGATCGCCTGCAACGGGCAGGGAGACTCGCACCGATTGGTAACAACATCCGTGTAGTGCGCTACTACGAGGACTTCCCGGTTGTACCGATCAATGCCTCGTGGGATGACACCGGCATTGCAGGGTTTGCCGCTGAAAAGGTGTATGTTGTTCAAACATCAACCAAGGTAGTTGAGCGGTGCATCCTCATGGCGACCGATCCCGGCGATCTTGTGCTGGACCCAACCTGCGGCTCCGGCACTACTGCCACGGTGGCCGAGCAATGGGGTCGTCGCTGGATCACAATCGACACCTCGCGCGTGGCGCTGGCACTGGCACGGGCCCGCATCATGGGGTCGCGCTACCCCTTTTACCTGCTGGCCGACTCCCGTGACGGCCAAGTCAAGGAAGGCGAGGTCACTAGGACAGCGCCGAGCTCGCAACCGGTGCAGGGAAACATCCGCCGTGGCTTCGTGTACGAACGTGTGCCGCACGTGACGCTCAAGTCGATTGCGAACAATGCGGAAATCGACGTCATCTGGGAGCCGTGGCAGGCGAAGCTGGAGCCTTTGCGCGAGAAGCTGAACACCGCCCTCAAGAAGAACTGGCACGAGTGGGAGATCCCTCGTGAGTGTGAGAGCAAGTGGCCAGAGGCTGTCAAAAAAGTCCACGCCGACTGGTGGCAGGCCCGCATTGCCCGACAACAGGAGATAGACAAGTCCATCGCCGCGAAGGCGGAGCTTGAGTACCTCTACGACAAGCCGTATGAGGACAAACGGAAAGTCCGAGTGGCCGGTCCCTTTACGGTGGAGAGCATCAGCCCTCATCGGATGCTCGCGGTCGGCGAGAACGACGAACTGCTCGACCCTCTGGAAGTCCGAGAAGGCGGGGCGGACCTCGCGGTCGGACAGACCTTTGAGCAAATGATCCTGGAGAACCTCAAGACGGCCGGCGTGCAGCAAGCTCGGAAGGAGGACCGGATCACGTTCACGTCCCTCGTTCCCTGGCCCGGCCGGATGATCTGCGGCGAGGGGCGCTACCTCGAGGGCAAGACGGAGCGTCGCGCCGGGATCTTCATCGGTCCCGAATTCGGGACCGTCCAGCGCACGGACCTCGTCGAGGCGGCGCGCGAGGCCGGGGACGCCGGGTTCGACGTCGTGATCGCATGCGCGTTCAACTACGAAGCGTACGCGGCGGAGTTCACGAAGCTCGGGCGAGTCCCGATCCTCAAGGCCCGCATGAACGCCGACCTCCACATGGCGGGCGAGCTCAAGAACACCGGCAAGGGGAACCTCTTCGTCATCTTCGGGGAGCCGGACTTGGTGATCGAGGCCGAAAAGGACGGGAAGCTGCGCGTGAAAATCCGCGGCGTGGATGTCTTCGACCCGACGACGGGCGAGGTGCGGAGCGACCACTCGAAGGACCTGGCGTGCTGGTTCATCGACACGGACTACAACGGCGAGAGCTTCTTCGTCCGGCACGCCTACTTCCTCGGCCAGAACGACCCCTACAGCGCGCTGAAGACGACGCTCAAGGCGGAAATCAACGCGGAGGCGTGGGCCACGCTGAACAGCGATACGTCGCGGCCATTCGAGAAGCCGAAGTCGGGGCGGATCGCGGTGAAGGTGATCAACCACCTTGGGGACGAAGTCATGAAAGTCTTCAAGGTATGAGCCGGCGAGGAGCGACCTGGTGGGGCGCGGACCCGGGAGGGCGGGGCGGGTTCGGAGTCGCGATTCTCGACCCGCAGCGGTGCGTGAGGACCGAAGTCGTGGATTGCGTCTTGGAGGCGGTCGAGTTCTTCGTCGAGCACGGTGGCACATCGGCCGCAGGGCTCGGCGTGGACTGTCCGCTGTGGTGGTCGGCCGGGCTTGCCGGAAGTCGAAAGGCCGACGAAGTCTTGAGGAGGCGACATCGTCTGACCGGCGGGGAAGTCCAGACGGTCAACTCCCTCCGCGGGGCGGCGGTGGCTCAGGGGATTCTGCTCGTCTCTCTCCTTCGGAAACACAACCCGAAACTCAAGGTCACAGAGTCGCACCCAAAGGCGCTGCTTAATGCCTGCGGGAAAACGGATGCAGAGTTCTTTCGCAAGCACCACATCGACGTTGTCCCGGGATCGCAACACGAACGCGACGCAATCGTAGGCGCAATAGCCGCGCGCGAGGGCTTCTCCGGCCGCTGGCGGTGGGACCTTTCGACCGACAGGCACTCGGAAGAGCAGGACCCTCGTCGTCATTGGATCGGCCCCGTTCACTATTTCTGGCCCAAGGGCGAAACATGCAGTTCCTGATTGCCGACACCTTCACCGACAGCCTCGCGCGACTGACCGCCGACGAACAGAAGGCGGTCAAGACGACGGCGTTCGACCTGCAGATGAACCCGGCCGCTCCTGGGCATAACTTTCACAAGCTCGACCGAGCCAAGGACAAGAACTTCTGGTCGGTGCGGGTGAGTTCGGACGTGCGCCTGATCGTCCATCGGACAGCGGGGAGCTTGGTGCTGTGCTATGTGAACCACCACGACAAGGCCTACGCATGGGCAGAACGGCGCAAGCTGGAAGCTCACCCTAGAACCGGCGCGGCCCAGTTCGTGGAGATCCGCGAGACCGTGCGACAAGTCGTGGTTCCCGTTGTGACCTCACCTTTGCCTTTAACTCCTTCGAAACCGACTCCGTTTGCGGAAATGCAAGAGGAAGAACTGCTTGGCTATGGCGTGCCTCTCGAATGGATTCCGGACGTTCGACGCGCGGATGAGGACAGCCTGCTCGAGATCGCAGAGCATTTGCCCGCAGAAGCAGCGGAGGCACTCCTTGACCTGGCGACGGGTGGTACGCCTCGGGTCGCCGCCCGTCTCGAAGTCCCCGCGGAGTTGATCGCCCCGGCTGAGTCTCCCATGGCTCGCGAGGAGGTCTCTCTGTACAGCGAGACGCAGATCTCAATGGCCTTCGCCCATCCGGATGCGCAAAGACGGTTTCGCGTGTTGTCAAACGTCGAGGAGTTGGAACGAGCACTCGAATTCCCGTGGGAGAAGTGGACCGTGTTCCTCCACCCGACGCAGCGCCAGCTCGTCGTGGGCTCTTACATGGGACCGGCCCGCGTTGCTGGATCAGCCGGCACCGGAAAGACGATCGTGGCGCTCCACCGGGCAGTCCACCTGGCCCGCGCCCACCCGGACTCGCGGGTGCTGCTCGCGACGTTTTCGGACACGCTCGCGGCGGCGCTTCGCACCCGGCTGCGGCGCCTCATCGGCAACGAGCCTCGCCTCGCCGAGCGGCTGGAGGTCCACTCCCTCAACGCGATCGGGCACCGGCTCTACCGGGCGCTCGTCGGGCCTCTTTTCATCGCCGCGCGGGCCGACGTTGAGCGCCATCTGCGCGACGCCGCGGGGGAGGTCGCGAGACACAAGTTCAAACTCGGGTACCTCCTGTCCGAGTGGGAACACGTCGTGGACGCGTGGCAGGTCGAGACGTGGGAGCAGTACCGCGACGTCCGGCGCCTCGGCCGCAAGACCCGCCTTCCGGAGGCGCAGCGCGTCGTCCTTTGGTCGATATTCGAGAAGCTGCGGGCGAAGCTCGCGGGCGCGAAGCTGCTGACCTTCTCGGGCATGTTCGGCCAGCTCACACGGGTGCTGGCGGACCGCAAACAGAAGCCCTTCGAGTACGCCGTCGTGGACGAGGCGCAGGACCTCGGTGTCTCGCACGTCCGGTTCTTCGCGGCCCTCGGGGCTGACCGGCCCGACAGCCTGTTCTTCGCCGGCGACCTGGGCCAGCGCATCTTCCAGCAGCCCTTCTCCTGGAAGTCGCTAGGGGTGGAGGTCCGCGGCCGTTCGCGAACCCTGCAGGTGAATTACCGGACCTCTCACCAGATTCGCATGCAGGCCGACCGGCTCCTTGGGCCTGCCGTGACCGATGCCGACGGCCTGACCGAGGAGCGGGACAAGACCGTTTCCGTTTTCAACGGTCCCGCGCCGGAGGTTCGGGTATTTCCGAGCCAAGTCGAGGAAATCGGCGCCGTCAGCGCGTGGATTCGGGATCTTGCGAAGGACGGCCTCCTGCCGCACGAGATAGGCGTGTTCGTCAGGTCCAGCTCGGAGGTGGACCGTGCGCGGAAGGCCGTCGTGGACGCCGGCCTGCCCTTCCAGCTCCTCGACGAGAGCGCGGAGACCGTCAGCGGCCAGGCCGCGATCAGCACGATGCATGCGGCCAAAGGGCTGGAGTTCCGGGCAGTGGCGGTCATGGCCTGCGATGACGAGGTCGTGCCGTCGCAGCAGCGGATTGCCGAGGTGGCGGATGACGGCGATCTGGAGGAGGCGTACAACACGGAGCGACAGCTTCTGTACGTTGCCTGCACCCGGGCGCGCGACCGCCTGCTGGTGACCAGCACGGCGCCCGCTTCCGAATTCCTGGATGATCTACAGCCGCCGAGGAAGGCAAAGTGAGTCCGACATCTGCTCGGGAACGGGCGCGCAGGCTCCGATTCTCGCCGGAGTGCCTGACGGCGCTGCCTTTCCAGGTGCTTGAGTCTGCCTTTTGGCGACCTCAAGCGGCAAAGCTACACGGGCGGTACAAGGCGTCTTTGGCGGAGATCGCCGCGGACCGCGTTACCAAGACGCCGGAGAGGCTTCGCGTTGCGTGGTCACGTGAAGAGACCTGGATCAACCACTCGCTGAGCACGCTCTTGATGGCTCTCCCGAGCTCGTTGCTGTCAGCGCTCATGGCGGAGGTGATTGGCTTTCGTTGTCGCGACGAGGCAGTGGTTTCCCGGTTGGACACCCCGTTCCGCAAACTCACCGGCTTCCCGGACTTCGTCGTGGCCGACTCTGCGGCGTGCGTCCTTGGCGAGTCGAAGGTCGCGGCGCATTCCAAGAGCCACAAGTACAGCTTCCAGCAGTTCTCGAAGTACATGACCCTCGGGGCGATCTGCGAGTGCGCCACCAACCCGGAGATCTCCCGTCGGACGGCCCACCTCCTTCTGGTTCCGACGCTCGACGCGCGGGAGTTCTGTTCGGATTGGGAGGCTTGGCGCCCACAAGTCAAAGAAGGGCGACTGGTCGTGCAGGCGGAGGACGTCCGGCAGCGATCCGAGGAAATCAGTGAAGTTCCCGGAAACTTTGACGACTGGCGGGCGCACCTTGCCAGCACCCTGCTCTCGAAGCAGGTGACGCGTCACAGCGATATCGATGAGCGAAAGGTCGCGCAGTTCGCCGCTGTTGGAGACCCGGTCGTCGTGCCGACTTTCGTGCGGACCTGGGGAGCGTTGCTCGGCTCGGTCCGAAAGCTCTGCGTAGCGGGAGACATGAAGGGTCATGCCCGGGCTGCCGCAATGCTGGAGCAGCTTGCCGTTCCCGAAAAGTCGGTCTGAACCCGCGAAATCAGGATGTGGAAACATTCCAGATGAAAGACATGTCGGCCTGCTCGACGCCTTCTCCAGGCACTGCGACCAACTTCTCGCCCGAGGAATCGTGCGCTCGGACAGCCTGACCGGCGATGTCGCGGAGTACATCGTCCGCAAAACGTTTGGGCTCATGCTCACCGGGCGCAACACCAAGGGCGTGGACGCGCTCGGACCCGGCGACGTTCGGTGGCAGGTCAAGTCCGCCGTGAAGGATCGGACGAGCCTGGCTGTCGACGGTGAGGCGCTGGTCGGTGTAGACAGGCTTGCGGTCGTGTTCTTCAACGACGACTACACCCCGCACCACCTCCTCACGTTCCGCTGCAGCGACCTGCCGAGAGAGGAATTCAGGATCTCCCAGGCGTTCCTCGCCAGCACGCCTCACGAAGTTCGCGGTCCGGAGAGCGTCGCGCTCGACGCGCAGGACCGAATCGATCTTTCCCATCTCGGCGGCCTCTTCGTCGAGCTTGAGGCCGCAGGCGTGATCCGCAGCCGTCACATCGTGGGGGATATCGGGGAGACCCTGGCCTGCGAGCACCTTGGACTCCGACTCTGCGAGAACCGAGGGAACGTGGGGTTCGACGCCTGCGACGACCGCCATCAGTATGAGATCAAGACCCGGCGCGTCTACGAGAGTGCTCGGCGCAAGGGTCCCACGCGGCGACTGAACAACATTGTCGGCAAGTCGGCGCATTTCCTGGTCGTGGTCACGCTCGACAAGGCGTTTCGGTGCAGCGGCATGTGGCGGATGCCGATGCAGAACCTCAGGAACCCCGCGCAGGCCACGCTCACAGTGGTCCGGGACACGCCGGGAGTTGAGGTCCTGGTGCCAACCTCGATTGAGTGGCTGAGATGATCAGGGTGGAGCCACGACATCCGGCTCGTTCATGCCGACACTGAGGCGAATGACCCCCGGAAAGCGAGTGCGCCCACGCGAGACTTGAACGCCCCCTCGCCGCCCGCGATACTCTTCCCCGGGTAGTGCTGGTCCGAAGTCCGCCTCTTGCCCGTCCATCTCCGTTTCATGGAGCGTCCTGCATGCGAGTCGCCTTGTTCATCGACGGGAAGAACTTTTTCGCCGGCTGGAAGGACGCGACCGGCGGCGCCGACATCGACTTCAGGAAGCTCGGCCCCTGGATCGTCCGCGCGGCCGGCGGCACGACTCTCCTTGGCGCACACTACTACACCGGGGTGGACGAGGCGTTCCCGAAGTCGCCCGGGCAGGAGAAGCTCGACGGGTTCCTGGACATGCTCGACCAGCTCCCCGGTTTCTTCGTCCAGCGCTTCGCGCAGAAGATGCGGACGCAGACCTGCGCGTCGTGCGGTCACTCGCACAGCTTCGCGCGGGAGAAGGAGGTCGATACCACGATCGTGGCCGACATGCTGCGGCTCGCCGCGGTCAACGGGTTCGACATCGCGGTCCTGCTCTCGGGCGATGCGGATCTCGTGGCGGCGGTCGAAGGCGTCCGGGCGCTCGGCAAGAAGGTGCTCGTCGCGTCCTGGGGCCAGAGCGGGCTCGCGGCGCGCCTGCGCAGGGCGGCGTTCGACCACCTCGACCTGCTCGCGGGGATGGCGGAATTCGGGCGCCAGGGACATGGGTACGCGGCCACAGGCGCGCCGACGTTCGCCCCCGTCGCGTCCTCGCCCACGAACGGCGGGTACGAGGGCACGCGGGCGCCCGCAGCGCCGCTGTCGAACGATCCGGCGGTTTACGAAGCATTCACCATCGCGGAGATTCGGAACGCGCAGGCCGCGATGCACAACGGCTACGTCGGCGTCCACTTCTTCGTCACTCGCTGGCGAAGCGTGACGCTGCCCGAGATCCCCGACCTTCGGCGCAGGACACTTGATCGCCTGGTCGCGGACGGGAGGGCGGAGATCTACCTGGCCGACGACGGGACGCAGGCCGTGCGGCTGAGCGCGGGCGCAGCCGTCGAGCCCGGAGCGCCGGTTGCGATGGCGAGGCCGGCGCTCGAGTCCGCCGCACCCGCCGCTCCCGTGAGCAACGACCCCGCGGTCTGGGACGAGGCGTGCATCGCCGAGATCCGCCGCGCGCAGGCCGCGATGCCTGGCGGGTACATCGGCGCGCACTTCTTTGTCACGCGCTGGAAGAGTTCGACGCTCCCGGAGATCCCGGACTTCAGGCGGCGGACGCTGGATCGGCTGGTGGATCAGCAGAAGGCGGAGGTGTACTTGACGGAGGATGGGATTCAGGCGGTGAGATTAAGGACGTAGGTCGCGGAAACTCAATTGTTCACGAATCATTGCTCGACGAGCAGGACAAGACAGTCCGGAAACTGAGCGGAGATCTGGGGAGCGACGAACACGGGCCGCACTGAACCGAGACAACGCGGCGCGTCTGAATCTGAGGCGGGGAGTCGGTTCCGTCCAAGTCCGGTTCCACAACGGTGGCCACTTGTACGCGACGCTCTCGAAGCTCCTGGACCGAAAGGCGCGAACCGGGGGGTCCTGGCTCGGATACGGTGGATTCCAATTCTCATACACGGGGGTAGGGACGGCGGATGCTCGATTTCCTCACGCCGAAGATTGAATTCCTTTCCAAAGAGTTCGTCCTCGTCCAGGCATGGAAAAAGACGGTGGCGTACATTCGACAGCACAACTGGTTCTCTGACACCCTCGAGTTGGACCGGGTCGCGATCAACCTGCCCGCCTTCTTGCACGACCTCGCGGAACAACTCTCGAGGCCCGTTCGATGGTCGAGCGATCCGCTGCGACTCGTTCCCGCACCGAAAAGTCAACGCTGGCGCGTAAAGGCGGGAGCGAAGCCAAGTTGGGGACCGGTGAAGCGCCTTCTGGAGTCGAAATTGCGCCCCCTCGCCCATGTGAGTCTGAAGGACCAGGTGGCAGCGACCGCGCTCATGATGTGCCTCGCCGACCGCATCGAGACCATGCAAGGAGATCCTCGCATTCGGGTCGAAGATCCCGTTTCAAGGAAGCATGTGATCTCGTATGGCAACCGCCTTTACTGCGACGAGACAGGTGGCCAGCTCCATCACCGTTGGGGTTCAGGAAAGGTCTACCGTGCTTACTATCAGGACTACCGGGCGTTTCTGGCGCGGCCGAGTATTGCCGCTTCGGGAGTGTCTCCAGCGAACGGAACTCAAATCACGATTGTCCACCTTGATCTGCGTCAGTTTTACGACAGAGTTCGCCCCGAGGTTCTGGCCAAGAAGCTCCGTGAAATCGCGGGCCCGAAGGACGAGCCCGCGTTCTTCGAATTAGCGTCGAAGGTCCTGAACTGGTCTTGGGATCGAAGGGACCTCCCAGAGGTTTTGCGGTTTGCCCAGGACTCCAAATTAGAGGGATTTTCGGCCGTCGCGCTCCCACAGGGGCTCGTGGCTTCAGGCTTCTTTGCGAATGCCGTACTTCTCGGTTTCGACCAGGCTATTCGGGACTCCTTCGGCGAAGCGATTGAAGCTGGAATCCACCTGCACGATGCCTGCCGGTACGTTGACGACTTGCGATTGGTGGTGACCGCGGACAACAGAGTGGAGCTGGCCGACATCGGGCAGAAGACATCCAACTGGATCGCTGCCCTCTTGAGTCGCCACGCTTCGGGCCTCCTTTTGAACGATGAGAAGAAGTCGGCCTCGACATTTCGAGGAGACGAGCACCCCATCGTTGCCCAGAGCCGAAAGATGGCCCGAATTCAGTCGGCAGTCTCAGGCGGATTCGACGCCGTCGGCGGTGAGGAGATCATCGATGCTGTGCAGGGTCTGGTCCGTTCTCAGGAACGGTTCGCTCAAGAACGCACTCGCGAGAATGGGTGGGGACTGTCGCCCATCCCGGATGTTCGCGATGAAACGGTCGGACGATTCGCGGCTGGTCGCTTCCGAACTACCTACCGCTCGCTGCGTCCCTTGCTCGACGACGGTGTCGCCCCCTCGGACGGGGACGATTCTGTGGCAGAACCTCAAGACGCTCCCGATCGCCGGCACGCGCGCACGCAGGTCGAGCTGGACGAAGAGGCACGGACGTTCGCGCTGGGCCTCATTGAGAACTGGGTTATTGATCCATCAAATGTTCGACTGCTTCGGATCGGCCTCGACCTCTGGCCAGACGCGAACGTCCTCGAGCAAGTGCTCGGCCTGCTGCGGCCTTTCACCGAGAAGGGTGGTCCGCGGAAGGTGAGGAGGAGGGTCGGGTTGTACTGCCTCGCAGAGATTTTCCGGGCGGGTGCCACCGAGACGGGATTCGTGAATGACCATGAGTCGCTCCCTGCGGCGTTGGATCTACCAAAATACCGAAAAACGCTGGCGACGGAAGCAACCCGACTTGCTCGGCTCCCAGCGGCGACTCTCCCTTGGTACGTTCGGCAACAGATCCTCCTTTTTCTCGCGGTCATCGACCCCGACGGTGCGCCGATTCAGCGATCTGGCCAAGTCTCGGAAACGAGAAACTACCGCGAACTCATTCGATTCCTTCGCGGGGAAGTCGACGGAGTGAGATCAGCTGAATTTGCTTCTTTGGCCGTGCTAGCACGACGGTCGTTCTCGGCCAGAAAGTCCGTCCTCGATCGTATTGTCACGGCGCTGACGCCTCGTCGCCTGGAGCAAATAGCGGAGCGAGACCCGGCCTTTGCCGTCGAATTGATTCAACGCCGTCCGGAACTTGGGGAAGCACTGCAACCCCGTCTGCGGAATGATCTCTTCGTAGCCCCTCCAAGGCAGAGTGGAGAGTGGATTCAACTGGCTGCCGTCATCGCCGACGATCGCCTCGCCACACGGCTGCGGACCGAATTCGGCCTTCTCAATTTCGCGAGCAAATTCCTCGAGGCTCGGCGGGGAGCAGATGAACTCTCTCCGATCACGCCCACGGATGTTGAGATTCAATTCACGAGCGAAATCGGCAATTCCCCTGAAGTGCAGGTTCGCATCAGGCCCAACCGGATCGGTGGGGAGGGCTCGCTCTACAACCCTCCGCTCTGGGTAACCCCGCAGGACCACTGGCGATTCCAACTCGGCTACTTGCTCCGATTCATTCTGACCCGCTCGCATGATTTCACGCGGTTCGTTCGTCGCTCCACTTCCACACTCACGGAACCGCCATACCGCTCTGCGATCAGTCACTGGCATCAGCGTCTGTATGGCATGTTCAACGGACAGCAGGCGTTCGGGGAAGATTGGTTGCCCATCTCCGAGTGGACCGAGGGTCTTCTTTCGGCGCTCCTGAGCTGGCCTGGCATGGCCCTTCCAGAGAACCTACGAACGCTCGTCGAGAGCATCGAAACAGCTAGCCGTTTTGTCGGCGAGCGCCTTGGCTTGCTCCGAGGTCAGTGGGGAACCTCAAGCCAGGTCCTGATGCTGCCACTAAAGGCACCGCGGCCGACTGCACATCGGACTACGCGCCCGCTTCGCGCGTGCGTTGTTCAGACCGTGATTCCTTCCCGCGAGGACATCAAGCTTTGTATCGACGCCAACGACCCTTCATTGTCGGCGCGGCAAATTCGGCGACGTCACCTGAGGCATCTCTCGTCAGCCTTGGCTGCTGTCGAGCGAATGCTTGACCTGCGTGAAACGCACAAAGGGCGCGATGGTCGCCTGGACTGGCTCATCCTGCCGGAGCTCGCGGTGCACCCCGCCGACGTCATGACCCATCTGGTGCCGTTCGCGAGGACACACAAGACGATCATTCTCGCTGGACTCGCATATGAGCAGATTGCGCCTGCAAAACCAATGGTGAATTCGGCTATCTGGGTGATCCCAAAATGGTCCGCGAGCAATGGGCTTCAGGTCGTCACCCGTCGCCAGGGTAAGGAGCATCTCGCTCCAGAAGAAAAGGTGCTCGAAGCCAGCGGCGTCTTGCGCCGATTCCGCCCCTGCCAGTGGTTGGTTGGCTACGACTGGTCTTCAGATGCGCGCGCCGAGCCACTTTGGTTAACGGCCTCCATCTGCTACGACGCAACAGACTTGGCTCTCGCATCGGACCTTCGAAATCTCTCCGACGTGTTCGCGATACCCGCGCTGAACAAGGATGTCGGCACCTTCGACAACATGGCGGCCGCCCTCCACTACCACATGTTCCAGATGGTTATTGTCGCGAACAACGGCGGCTTCGGGGGCAGTAATGCCTACTGTCCCTGGAAGGAGCCTTACCTTCGTCAGGTCTTCCACCTGCACGGGCAACCTCAGGCATCGATCGCGTTCCTGGAGATCGAGGACATCGCAGAATTCTTGGCCAGGAAGACCGCCGGGGTGACCCAAGCCAAACCTTCGGAACAATCGAGTTCGCGACCAACTTGGAAGGCACCCCCCGCAGGCGTGCCCCCGGACCCAAAAGGCGGGGCTTGACGTCACCCCGGGATTTTCGAGCCATGAAGACTTCGCATTACGTTCACAATGCGAACTCTCCTGGGTCGAGCGTGTGGCCCGGAGCCACTCTTCGCCAGCCCCGTCGGCCGGCGTCAAATCCCGGCGGTCGCCGCAACATACGAAGGTGCGTCGATTCAACCGAACTGCCGCACGTGCAACACTGAATCCGAGAACTCCACTTCTGCACCATCGCCCCCCTCCGTTCCACGCCCCCACCCTTCTACCGCCCGTGAAACCCCACCCTCCTCGCGCCCCGCGTGAAACATCAAGATTGCGCTAAGATCCCCTGCGGGTCCGCGCGTTGCACTCGTTCCCTTCAACGGAACCGCAACGAGAGGAGGGACGATGCCGATGGCCGCGCTGGGATGGAACCCGCTCGAATGGCCGGGACCCGCGTTCCTGGGCTTCTATGTCGCGGTGATCGCCGTGGCGACGGTCCTTACCGGCTGGCTGCGCCGGTGGTTCGAGGGCGGGCCCGCGCCGCGGCTCGCGCAGAACGATCCGGTGCAGATTGCCTTTCTTCGCGGGGGCGCGGAGGAGGCGCTGCGAGTCGCCCTGTTCGGGCTGCTGGACAGGGGGACGCTGGCGCTCACGAACGGCAGGATCGGCCCGGGCGCGGAGGGAGGGAAGTCGCCGCAGGGCGAGGTTGAAAACGCGGTAATCCAGCACTTCAAGACCCCCTCGGAGACGCGGACGCTCTTCAATCCGGACCGCGTCCAGTGGATGCGCGGGCGGTGCGAGCCGGAGCTCGAGCGGCTGGGACTGCTCCCGGGTCCAGGTGACCGGACGCGGCGCTAGCTGATCGCGGCGGTCGTCGCGCTGGCGCTGATCGTGCTGGCGGTGACGAAGATAATGATCGGCCTGGAGCGCGACCGGCCGGTCGAGTTCCTCGTGATCCTGGGCATGGGCGCCCCGATCCTGGCCGCCCTGCCGCTCTTCCGCCGCCGTACGGCGCGCGGGGATGCGATGGTGAACGACCTCAAGCGCATCTTCTCGGGGATCCGCCCCAACCACCTCGATGCCGGGGCGCCGGAGGCCGCGCTGGCGGCGGCGGTGTTCGGGCTGGGGTTTCTGCCCGAGTCGATCTGGGCCTGGCGGTCTGCGGTGTTCCCGAGGGCGACTTCCGGCGACGCGGGGACCACTTGTTCCGGCGGCTGCGGGAGCAGTGGCTGTGGCGGGGGCGGGTGCGGTGGTGGAGGGGGCTGCGGAGGCTGTGGTGGACACTAGCGACCGCTTCGGCCTGACGTGGCGCCCGGCGCTGGCCCCGGGGATTCTCGCGGCGCGGGACCGGATCGACCTGGTCGAGGTCATCGCCGACGACTGGTTCGGGGGGCCGCAGACGCGGGCGCTTCGCACCCTCGCGGCGCAGCTGCCGGTATCGATTCACGGCGTCGGGCTCGGCGCGGCCAGCGCTTTACCTGCCGACCGCCGCCGCATCGACGCGCTGGCGCGACTGGTGGGAGCGGTGGAGCCGGTGTCGTGGAGCGAGCACCTGGCCTTCACGCGCGCCGCGGGCGTCGAGATCGGCCACCTCGCCGCGCCGCCGCGCACGCGCGAGACCGTGGACGGCGCCGCCCGGAACATCCGCCGCCTCGCGGCCGCGGCCGGAAGCCGCGCGGTCGTCGAGAACATCGCGACCCTCGCCGAGCCCCCGGGGAGCACGATGAGCGAAGCGGCATGGATCGCGGCGATTCTCGAGGAAGGTGACGCGGACCTGCTGCTCGACCTGCACAACCTTCACGCCAACGCCACGAACTTCCGCTACGACCCGCGCGCGTTCCTCGACGCGATCCCCGCGCGCCGCATCCGCGCGATCCACCTCGCCGGCGGGCGGCTCATCGGCCCCGCGGACGGCAAGCGCATCCTCGACGACCACCGCCACGACGTCCCCGCGGAGGTCTTCGGCCTCCTGGAGGAGGTCGGTTCCCGCGTCCCGCACGCCCTCGACGTCATCCTCGAACGCGACGACACCCGCCCGCCCCTCGCGCACCTCCTCGCGGAGCTCGACCTCGCCCGCGCCGCCCTCGCCCGCGGCCGTGCCCGCCGCACGACGGCCGCCGCGGCGCGGCCCACGCCGCTTCCCGTTCCATCAGGAACCGGCCCCGAGGCGGAAGCGCTGCTCGCGCGGCTGTTCACGGACCCGGCCGCGCTGGAGAAGTACCTCGGGAATCCGCCGGGGGAGGTGGACCGCCTCGGCCTGCGGATGGCGGCGGAGAGCTTCGCGCGGAAGAGGGAGCGGAGGTTTCATTAGGGCGGGTGTGTTTACGTTTCGCGTTCCCAAGGTGGCAAAGCTCCGGTTCACGCACATGGACGCGGAGAGCTGAGCGTGCAGGCGAAACGTAGCGCTCTCGCGGCGTCCGATTTGAGGCTGCTCCGTATATGCTGGCGAACCATGCATCGCCGAATGTTTGTCGCTCTCCTTCTGCTGGTTGCACTCGGGATCACGCTGAGTGTGCTGCGATCTCGCCAGATCGCGGCGCCGGAGGACTTCGAGCGTCCTCAACTCTCCAGCGACTCGGGAAACGCGAGCGCTTCGGATCGGTCTGAGGCCGCTTCCGGCATAAAAGCTGACACTCCTGTGGAGCGGGCGTCTGTCGGCCCTCTGCACATTGCCGGCCGCGTGGTCCGGTACGACGGCGAGCCCGCCGCCGGGTGCCTCATCGAACTCTGGCCAAGGGAACCTCGAGCTGAGGGGGTCGCTGATCTCAGCGTGATCGCAAATGGCAACGGGGAGTTCCGCTTCGAAAAGCTCGCCGGCGCCGCGTATACGCTCATGGCGAAGTCAGAGCCTGGCTTCGTCGATGTGGTGCTTGAAATCGATCTGCGGCCTCAGGGCAGTCTGGACGGGGTTCTCCTGACCTTGCTCGACGCACGCCACATCACGGTGACGGTCGTCGATGCGCTCGGAGTCGGAGTTCCTGGAGCGAGCGTGTCAATTCAGTCCGGGAAACAGCGATACGAACATCTGACGGACGTCGCGGGCATCACGCGCGAAACCGTACTGGGCGATGGAATGACGATCCAGGTGGTCCCCCCGCGAGATGGAAATCGCCGGTTCCTGGTACCTCAAAATGCCGGTCTGCGCCCGCCCCAGGACTCGGTCCGCATCGTCCTCGAAGAGGCAGGGGTCGCGACTGGAGTCGTGTGGCTCGAGAAGATGGAGCGGCCGTGGTCGGGAGCCGCTGTGGTGACTTACCGCGGTGACCAGGAAGTCTCACGGACTGCTGCAGGCACTGACGGGTGCTTCACCGCCGTCGTGCCGATTGGCGAGCCCGCGACCCTGAAGGTTGACCAGCTGGAGTTCGCGTTCCGCCGGGAGGTCGCCGAGGGAACTTACCCGGAAGCTCGGCTCGATGGCGTTCGAGCGGGGGACCAGGACCTCAAACTCGTGGTCCGCCTGCGACCAGCGGATCGAAAGCTGCGCGTCGTGATTCAGGATCCGGACGGAAAGAGCATTCCGAACTCGAAAGTCATCATTCGGCCGGAAGGCAGGATCAGCTTCCTGACCTTTGATTCAAATGAAGTCGGTGTTGCCGATATCGATCGGCTTCCGGACTTGGAACTCGACGTTCTCGTCAATCCGCCAAAGGGGTGGGAGGGCTCCGAGGACTGGTTGCGTCCGGTCACCCCCCGAGTTCGTCCGGTTGGCCAGGAGGTCGTCATCCGCTTCTCCAAGGGGGTTCGCATGAGGGGCATCGTTCTCGGCCCCGACGGCGAGCCATGCCCCGGGGCGCACCTCCTTTCCGCCCAGACCCAGCCGTACGGGGTGGTCGCCAACGAAGAAGGCCGCTTTGACTTTCTCGTAGATGGAAACAGCTCGACACCCATCAACATCAAGGCATCGGCCGGCATCGGCCACAAGAGACTCTCCGCGACTCTGAATGGAGTTGATCCGCGCGGCGGCGAACTCGTGATCCGGCTGCAGCGGGACAGGTAGGGCTGATAGCTACCCCGGTGACTGGTGCTTGCCTGGGCCTCGACCGCAAGGAAGCTCCCGACCTGCTCGAGCCCTGATGCACGATAGAATCAGGGGATGCGTCACCGAGGCTCTTCCACAAAGACACAGAAGCGGGCCGACCGCCAGCTCCTTGCAACGCTCTCCTCCATCGGCGTCCGCTTCATCTCCCGCTCGGAGGCCAAACGCCTCCTGTCCGGGCTCGACCGTTTCGCCGAAGTCGTCCTCGATTTCACCGGCGTCGAGGAAATCGGCCAGGGGTTCGCCGACGAGGTCTTTCGCGTTTGGGCGCGCGCGCACCCGAAGGTGCGGCTGAAGCCGGTGAACATGTCCGAGGCCGTTGAGTTCATGGTGCGCCGGGCCGCGCCGTAACCCCGCGAACCCTCCGCTTCCCCGTGCGATAACATTCGATCTCCCCATGACCCTTCCTCGCACCCGCCTCGTCCTCATCTCCGACACGCACAACCACCACGCCGCGGTGCGCCTGCCTCCCGGCGACGTGCTCGTCCACGCGGGGGACGTCTCGGGGATGGGCCGGCCGCGGGAAATCGAAGCGTTCGCGCTGTGGCTCGCCGCGCAGCCCTTCCCCCACAAGGTCGTCATTGCGGGGAACCATGACTGGCTGTTCGAGAGGGAGCCGGCGGAAGCGCGGGGAATTTTCGAGAAGCGGTGTCCCGGGGTGGTGTACCTGGAGGACAGCGGGGTGGAGATCCGGGGGCTGCGGTTCTGGGGGTCGCCGTGGCAGCCGGAGTTCTGCAACTGGGCGTTCAACATCGCGCGGAGGGAGGACCTGGCGCGAAAGTGGGCGATGATCCCGGCGGACACGGACGTGCTCGTGACGCACGGGCCGCCGCGCGGGATTCTCGACCGGACGACGGGCGGGGACGACGCGGGGTGCGAAGCGCTGGCGGCGGAGCTGTCCTTCGACTCGGCCTGCGGCCTCGCTCAGGATAAGCAGGGTCGCGAGGGGCATGGACGTGAGAAGACTTTTTCTCGGCCCTGCTTACGGGGGAGGCTGAAGCCGCGGGTGCACGTGTTCGGGCACATTCACGAGGCGTACGGGGTGGTGGAGAAGCGCGGGACGGCCTACGTGAACGCGAGCATCTGCACGGTCGGGTATCAGCCGACGAATGCGCCGGTGGTGAGGGAACTGTAAACTTCCGGTCCTCCATGATCACTGCACTCCCGATCTCCCGCGACCCGCACCCGCTCCTCGAAGCCGCCACCTTCGTCACCGATCTCCCGCGCCCGCTTGGCGAAATCGCCTCTCCCCCCGCGCTCGTCGGGCTCCTCGCCTCCACCGCACCGACTCCCTTCACGTCCGACGACGCGATACGGGAGGCCGTCCGCGCGCTTCTCCGCCACGGCGGGTTCAAACCGTCCGGCCGCAGCAAGCCCGCTTCCGAGTACCTCGTCCGCGCCGCTGCCGAGGGCGGGCTGCGCTCGATCAACGCGGCGGTGGACGCTTGCAACGTGGTGTCGCTCCATTCCGGCCTGCCGATCAGCGTCGTGGACCTCGACCTCGCGAAGGCGCCCTTCCGCATCGGCGTCGCGCCGGCCGGCACGACTTACGTCTTCAACCCCTCGGGGCAGACGATCGACGTCGCGGGGCTGGTGATGCTGTTCGACGCGGAAGGGCCCTGCGCGGGGCCGGTGAAGGACAGCCAGCGGACGAAGACGCACGCGGGGACGCGGCGGACGCTGTCGGTGGTGTGGGGGACGCGCGACCTGGCGGGGCGGGCGGAGCGGGCCGCGGGGTGGTACCGCGAACTCCTCCTGACTCACCTTACCGCGCCCTCTGTATCCACTGCCTGAAGCTCGCCTGCCAGTACCCCGACATCGGCACGAGCTTCAGCCAGTCGCCGGACTTCGGCCGCACCTTCGCCAGCTCCGTGAAGTCGTTCCCCACCAGCTCGTACACCGGCCGCGGGTCCATCCCGAGCGGCCCTCGGCGCGCGGCCTCGACGCCCAGCAGCATGGCCAGCAGGAGACGCGCTTCCACCACATCGTCGCCGGTGCCGGCGCGGCCCAGGGCCTGCTCGCCGGCGGGGAAATTGTCGGACATGTAGTGGGCGATGCCGAGGAGGAGGCGGGCGTCGGAGCCGAGCCAGAGGGAATCGGCGGCGGTCTTGAGGGAGAGGGCGGCTTCGCGGAAGCGGCCGGCGTTGAAGGCGGCGAGGCCCTTCACGAAGGCCTCATCCGCGGGATCGGCGGAAGGGGAGAGGTGCTGGAAGGTTGCGAGGTCGCGGTCGGCGCCCTGGAAGAGGGCTCGGATTTCGGGGGAGTCGTTGGCGGCGTCGGCGACGAAGAGGGCGATGGCGGTGGCGTCGGCGCCGGCGGCGGGGCCGTCGAGGGCGGCGAGGTGGAGGGTCTTGAGGGAGAGGGCGCGCTTGATGCGGAGGCGGGCGCGGAGGAGGACGGCGGGGGCGGAAGCGGGGTCGGCGTCCACGGCGGCGCCGGCGGCGGCGAGGGCGGCCTCGGTGTTGCCGAGGAGGTTCTCGAGCCGGGCGGTTTCGAGGAAGGCGGTGGGGATCTTCGCGAGGAGGTCGCGCACCGGCTTGGCGCGGGCGGGGCGATCGGCGGGGTCGAGGTCGCGGAGCTGGCCGAGCATCTCGCGGACGTCGGCGAGGGTGCGGGCGGCGGGGTCCTCGACCGGCGGGCCGGGGTCGGGGCGGACGTCGCCGGGGCCGGGAGTGATCAGGGGGATCCGCGCGCCGGCGGCCGGCGGCTTGAAGATCGCGAACAGCACAGCGGCGACCGTGATCACGCCCAGCGCGCCGACCCACACGCCTTGCGGGATTTTCAGCGGATCGCGGGGGGCGCTTCGCACCTTCTTCCCCGCCAGGTAAAGGTCGAGCTGGGAAGCGAAGTCCTCCGCGGTGGCGTGTCGTGCGGCGGGTTCCTTGGCCATCGCAAGGCGGATGATGTCCTCGACGGGTTTCGGGATCGACGGCTCCAGCGTGCGCGGAAGGGGAGGGGGTTCGTTGGTGACCTTGAGGAGGACCTGCATGGGGTCGTCCCCGTAGAACGGGTCGGAGTGCGTCGCGAGCCGGTAGAGCGTCGCGCCCAGGGCGTAGACGTCGGTGCGTTCGTCGCACCGCCCGCCGCGCGCCTGCTCGGGCGACATGTAGGCCGGCGTGCCGACGAGGAAGTCGGTCTGCGTGATGGTGGCGCCCTTGCGGACGGGGCGGGCGATGCCGAAGTCCATGAGGTAGAGATGGCCGTCCGGCGTGGCCATGATGTTCGACGGCTTGATGTCGCGGTGGATGATCCCCTGCTTGTGGGCGAAATGAAGCGCCCTCGCCGCGTCGCGGAGGCACTCGACCTTGCGGTTCAGCGGGGCGTTCAGGCGGTCGATCGTTTCGCCGTCCACGAGCTGCATCGCGATGAATGCGCGGCTGCCCTCCTGCTCCATGCCGAAGACCGGCGCGATGTTCGGGTGGTGGAGGTTCGCGAGGATGTTGGCTTCCCGCTGGAAGCGGGTAACGTCCTCGGGTTCGGCGTCCTTGAGGATTTTCACGGCGACGGCGCGGGCGAGGAGGGTATCCCACGCGCGCCAGACTTCGGATTGGCCGCCCTTGCCGATGCGCTTGACGAGGACGTAGCGGCCCAGGCGCCGCGCAGGGTCGTCGGCGTGGGGTTGGACATCCTCGGGGAGATCGGCGGGGGGCATGGGGGAGGTGATACGGGGGAGGGGGGGCGGAAGGTGGATGATTTGGGAAGAGGGTTGATCGTGCAAGGGGGGAAAGGGTTCGGTGAAGAGGTGGACCCGTCCCGCTCGGATTCGGCCCCTATTCGCCTTAATTCTCTTTTATTCGCGACCAGGTCTTTCGTTTTGCAGCGGTGGCCGTACGGACAACAACGAACGACTTGGTCGCGAATAAAAGAGAATGAAAGAGAATAGGACCACGTGGATGTTTCAAGATTGATCATCAGCGCATTCGCCAGGGAAGGCGCGTAGAGAGTTGAATAGGGGCTCGAAGGGACACAGATAAGGCGGCAGATACGGCTTCGCAGGATCCTGGCGTTGACCTACTCCAGCGCGATCTGCACTTCGACGTGGCAATCCAGGACCTCGGCGTACCCGCGCAGAGTCTTCGACGTCCGGTAAATGACCGCTTCGGCATTGATCGGCCTGGATTCATCGGCCGGGACGAGGATCTCGAACCTCCCGTCCGCCAGGGTGTAGGCGTAACCGAGGTGATCGTATTCGGCGTACAGGTCGATCCGGCAATTGCCCGCGGGACCGCCGTCGGGCAGCCGGACCATCCCCGCCACGATTGTGCCTTCCCGGAATTCGAGTTCGATTTCCTGGCCGTCCGGGACGATGGAGTCGTGGGAATTGGGCGACCAGAGCCGGCCGCGGCCCGGGACATCCGGCGGGATGCACTCCAACTTGAACGAGGTCGCCGGGAGCCCTGAGAAGCGGGCGACGCCGTCGGTATCCGTGGTCGCCGCGAACCTCTCGCCGCCGGGGCCGTGCCGCAGGCGGACCTCGATCGCCCCGAATTTCGCCACGCCGGGAATGCGAAGCCTCACGGAGAGCGACCGGTCGCGCGGCGGATACCTGCCCAGAAGGACCAGCCCGCTGTCGCCCGCGTGCACGCCCTCAAGGGTCCCGGAATAGACCCGCCGCGGGTCGGCCTCTCCCGCAGCGTGCGCGGAGGGATCGAGCTGGATGTCGACAGCGCCTTCGAGGGGAACGCGCAGCTCGAACTCCCCATCCGGGCCGGTTTCGCCGCCTGAGAGGACCTTTCCTGCATCGAGCACGTAAATCCAGAGCAACGATGCCGGCGCGCCGTTCGGGTCGAGCGCCCGTCCGCGGACCGATCCGGAGCGGAGCAGGACGAACTGGTGAAACGGGCGAAGCCGGGAAATCGACGCCTCGCGCGGCGCGAGCCCGGAATCCGGGGGAACCTCCTCCAGCTTGACGCGGATCTCCTGTTCCCAGGCAAGCACGGTCGCGCGGCCCAGCGCGTCAGTCGCAATTTTCAGCTGTTCCCTGTACGAAGACGACCGGATCGTCACACCCGGGACGCCGCGCCCTTCTGGATCCACCACCTCGACCTCGCCCTGCCAAGGCGCAGGAAGTACGAACTCCAGCGGCCGATTCCCGTCGCCCGGCACGACATCCACTTCCTGCGCCGGACAGGGAGCGCTCCCGCCTGGCCAGAACGCTCCACGGACCGCGTCACGACTGATGGCAGCCAGCCAATGTCCCGGCGGCAGATCCCGAAACGTAAACTCCCCCCGGGAATCCACGAAGGCCTCCCGGCGCCAGCGGCGCCCCGTGACGTTCGCCCCCGGCCGCGCCATCAGGATCCCCACTTCGCAATCGCGCGCCGGCGCACCGTCCGCATCGAGAACCCTTCCGCGCAGCGTTCCGTGATCCTGCGGGTGAGGGACTTCCGCGCGCTTGATCTCCGGGCCCACGGACGTCGAGGAATCCCCCGTTCCCGGAACCGGCGGCGCGGTCGCGGACGGCGCAACCTGCCCGGCCGCGGGCGGCACGGCCCGGCCCCGGGTCGAAATCCTCCAGGCCAGTCCCGCCCCGAGAAAGAGGACCGCCACCACCGCCCACGCGCGCTTCGGCATGCTCCCCACTCTAGACCTTCCCCGAACCGCGATTCAATGACGGAGGAAGAAGAGCCGCCGGCGAGCCTACAATGCGACCCATCATGCCCGAGGATCCCTCCGACCTGCCTGACCTGCTCCTGCGCGAATACCAGGGGCTGATCGACCAGGTCAGGCGTTCGTGGAAGCTGGACGACGAGGCGGCGATGGACATCGTGCACGACGCCTTCGTGCGCGTGTACGAGTCGTTCGGGAATTTCGACCCGATGAAGGGCGAGTTTCGCGGGTGGCTCTGGGGGGTTCTCAAGCACGTGGCGGTGCGGAGGCCGAAGCTGCCGCTCAAGCCGGAGGGGGAGACCGAGGACTCGCCGCTCGCCGACCTGGTCGGGGAAGAAGTGGTCGCGTTCGTTAGGGCGTCGGTTGCGGCGCTGCCGGAGGCGTACCGGCGCACCATCGAAATGCGCTTCTATGAAGGCAAGGACCTGGCGGCGATCGCGAAGGAACTGGGCGTCCCGCTCGGCACGGTCAAAGCCCGCCTTTCCCGCGCCCCCGAAATGCTGCGGCAGGGGATGGCGGTGCAGGCAACGACGGCGCGCCTGTTCCTGGAGCGGAAGAAAAAGAAGCAGTAACCCGCGCGCAAGCCTTGTTCCCACAATGCCTTACAACATTCTTTCGATTCCCGGAAAGTCCCTGCAACCTTTCTACCCCCCGGGCCCAAGTCTCTACAGTCACACCCATCCCAGCGCCCCTCTTCCGGAGACCCCCCACCATGCTCCGCCTCGCCGCCGCTCTTCCCGCCCTCCTCGTCATCGCCCTCGCCGCCGGCGCCGACGAACCCCGCACGATCACCGTGCGCGGCCACGGGACGGTCAAGGCGAAGCCCGACACGCTGGTGCTGACGTTCAACGCCAAGGGAAGCGCGGAAAAGGCGGCCGACGCGATCGAGAAGCTGAACAAGAACGTCAAGACGCTCAAGGACGACCTCGCGGCCGTCCTCACCGACAGGAAGGCGCAGGGCGCGAAGGTCGAGGACACCGGGGTGTCGTTCGCGTCGCCGGGCGCCGGCGGCGGGATGATGCAGGTCGTGATCAACGGAAGGGGCAACCAGGAAGCGGCCGCGGCCGAGATGACCGCGACCAGCCAGGTGCGCGTCACCGTCCCCGGCGTCGATGCCATGAAGGCCGAGGACGTCGCGACGCTCGTCTCCTCCCTCCTCGACAAAGGCCAGGGCGCCGCGGGCGAAGCCGCCGGCGACGACGGCTGCTTCAACGTCTTCGGCGCCCGCGCCGGCGGCGGCTCGCCCGTGAAGTTCGTGATCAGCGACAGGGAAGCCGCCCTCTCCAAGGCCTGGGACGAGGCCGTCAAGAAGGCCCGCAGCCGCGCCGAATCGATCGCTTCACGCCTCAACCTCACCGTCGGCGGCGCGGTGAAAGTGCGCGACCTGTCCGACGCGGCGTCGCCCGAAACGGACGTTGCGACGGCCGCGATGCGGATGATGGGCGGCAAGGCCGCGCCGGGGACGTCGAGCGGGGAGACCGAGCTCTCGGTGGACCTCGAAGTGGAGTTCGAGCTGAAGAAGGCGGACGGCGAGAAGTAGCAGGCGGCGACCTCGTACGACGAAACAGGGCGGCCTCCGGGCCGCCTTATTTTTTGACGCGCCGCGGACCTTCCCCCTCAGTCCCTTCATTCAGAATGGCCAGGTATCGCTCGTACCCGAAAACCCGGTCCCTCTTCTTCCCCGTGATTTCCCGCGCGATGCCGAGGGCGACAAGGAGGTTCATGCCGGCGGCGACGGCGGGGAATGACAGCGACGTTCTGGAACGAAGTTCACTCTGGGTTGCCAGCGGACGCTTCTGGAGCGCGGCATGGACGCGAAGCGCCGACCCCGCGGCGCGGCCTCTGGCCTCGATGCGTTCGCGGTCGCGCTGAAACAGCGCCACGAGTCGCCGGGCGGTCGCCACGGCGCCGTCGGCGGTTTCGCGGACTCCTTCCAGGAAGAAATCCAACCAGGCTCCCCAGTCGCCTTCCTGCCGGACCAGGTCGAGCAGGCGGTAGTACTCCCTGCGGTTCTGTTTGAAGTAGAGGCTCAGGTAGAGGAGCGGATCCCGGAGAATCCCGGCGTGGCAGAGCAGAAGGGTTATCAGGAGCCGTCCTACGCGGCCATTGCCGTCGAGGAAGGGGTGGATTGTCTCGAACTGGACATGGGCGAGGCCGGCGCGCACGAGGATCGGAAGCGGCGTGGCGGGGTTGTGCAGAAAGCGTTCCAGTTGCCCCATGCAGGGATCGACCTCGGGGGGCGGCGGTGGCACGTACTGGGCATTGCCGGGGCGGGTTCCACCAATCCAGTTCTGCGAGCGCCGGAACTCTCCGGGCGCCTTTTCGCTTCCGCGACCTCGAGATAGCAGGACCGCGTGGATTTCCCGCAGCAGGCGATTGGAGAGAGGGAAATCCGCGCGGAGACGCTTCAATCCGTGCGTCAAAGCGGCGACGTAGTTGGAAACCTCGACGACGTCGTCGAGGGGCACGCCGGGGGCCTGCTTCAACTCGAACAGCAGCAGGTCGGACAGCGAGGACTGGGTTCCCTCGATCTGCGATGAGAGGACCGCCTCCTTGCGGACGTAGGCGTACAGAAACAGCGGTGTGTCGGGGAGGAGTGTGGAGAGGCTGTCGAGGCGGCCGAGGGCGAGGAGCGCGCGTTCGAGAAGAAGCTGGCGCCGGCCCGAGAGGTCGATGACAGGGTCTGGTGGCAGGGGGAAGGGAACGAAGGCGCGAACCGGCTCTCCGCCCGTGTTAGAAACATCGAACCGACCGGTTCTGCCGCGGCGCATGCAGTGGGAATCCCAATTCAGCGAATCTGAACAGCAGGATACGCTATTAATAGAAAGTGGTCAAAGTCTTAATAGCGACCGTTGCTCCTCAGCCGAACTGAATAGCGCGCCGACTGTGCCCGGTGGCCCCTTGAGGCCGGCAGCGCGCAGGAGAATGGCCGCCTTTCTCCGCGCGATGCATAGAATCCGCCTGTGACCGATCCCACCCGGCCCGACCCATCCGCACTCGACGCCACGCGCATGGCGTCGCCCTCCTCCGGGCCCTCCGCCGGCGGCGCGGCGGTGAAATCGGGCGCGGACGCCGCTCTCACGAGCATCGGCGGGTACCACCTGGTCCGGCGGATCGGAAGCGGCGGGATGGGGAGCATCTACCTCGCGGTGCAGCCGTCGGTGGGGCGGCAGGTGGCCGTCAAAGTGCTGGCCGCCGAACTGTTCGACAACGCACTGGCGGTGGAGCGCTTCGAACGCGAAGTCAAGGTGCTGGGGCAGCTCTCGCACCCGAACATCTGCCCGGTGCTGGAAGCGGGGCTCGAGGGGCGGACGTACTTCTACGTGATGGAGCACCTGAAGGGGCTGGACGTCTCGAAGGTGCTGCGGACGCAGCGGGTGGACCCGAGGAGGGCGGTGGCGATCGCGGCGCAGGTTGCGCGGGCGATGCAGTACGCGCACGAGAAGGGCATCGTGCACCGCGACGTGAAGCCCCTGAACATCATGCTCCTGCGCGGGGACCGGCTGCGGACTGACGGGGGGGCGAAGCCGGCGCCGCTGGTCGCCGCGCCCGCCGAGGAGGGGATGCCTTCGCCCGAGTGGGTTGACAAGGCGGTGCTCATCGACTTCGGGCTCGCGCGCGACACCGCTTCCGCCTCCGCGCTCACGATGTCGGGCGCCGTCATCGGCACCCCGGCCTACATGGCGCCCGAGCAGGCGCGCGGCGACCGCCACGCCGTCGGCGCCGCCACCGACGTGTGGTCTCTCGGGGTCACCCTCTACGAAATGCTCGCCCTCCGCACGCCGTTCGAGGGCGAAACGGTCGGCGCGATCCTCCAGTCGATCCTCAACGCCGACCCCGCGCCGCTTCGCAGGGTCGCCCCCGACGTCGATCGCGACCTCGAGACGATCGTCCAGCACGCGATGGAGAAGGAACCCGCGCGCCGCTACGCCTCGGCGGGCGACATGGCCGACGACCTCGAACGCTGGCTCGCCGGCGAACCCGTCCGCGCACGACGCGCGAGCCTCGGTTACCGGATCCGGAAGCGCGTCCTGCGCAACAAGCTCGCTTCCGTCGCGATCGCCGCGGCCGCCGTGCTCGCCGCCGCGGGGCTCTGGATGGCATTCGCGCCGGGCGAGATCGTGCTCGGGGGCGACCTCGCGGGCGCTTCGGTGACCGTCAACGGCCACGCGCGGAGCGGCCCGGTGCTGCGCATCTGGCCGCCGGGGAAGGTGCGCGTCGAGGTCGCGCGCGAGGGATGCGGGACGTTCGTGCAGGAGCTTGAGGTTCGGGCGCGCTCGAGCGTGCCCGTGGCCGTGGCGACGCCGTCGCTGTTCGGGACGCTGCGCATCGAGTCCGCGCCGGCGGGCGCCGAGGCGTGGAGCGGCGGCGTCCTCCTCGGGCAGACCCCGTGCGTCGCGCGGCTCAGGGTCGGCCTGGCCGAAGTCACGCTGCGCGCCCCGCGGCACGAGGACCACACCGAGAAAGTCGAGGTCAAGTCCGGGATCGAGCAGCCCCTGCGCGCCGCCCTCGTCCACCAGGCCGGCCGTCTCTCCATTTCCAGCGAGCCCGCGGAACTCGGGCTCGATCTCGTGCACACGGAGACCGGTGAAGCGCTCTTCACCGCCGCGCCGGCGCTGCATGTCCCGCTCAAAACCGGGCGCTGGAAGGGATTCGCGCACGCCGAGAACCGGTGGCGCCGCGAAGTCGATTTCGAGATTCGGACGGGAGAGGAAACAGAGGTGGGCATCACGCTTCCCGAGATGGTGATCTGGAAGCACACATCGGACCCGATGCACGTGAACTGGGCGGCCGGCGACGTGAACGGCGACCGCTATCCGGACATTCTCGTGGCCAACGGCAAGCCCGGGCGACTGCGCGCGCTCGACGGGAGGACGGGGCGGCTGCTGTGGATCTACGAGGGTCTGCCCGACTCGCCCGCCGTGTTCCGGCCGATCCCGGTGGACATCGCGGACCTGGACGGGGACCTGAAGCCCGAGGTCGTGTTCGGGGGAGGCGGGGAAGTCACGGTGCTCGAGGGCGCCTCCGGAAAGCGGCGATCGACCTGGGCGGTGCCGGACTGCGTCGGGGCGATGGCGCCTGGGGATCTCGACGGCGACGGCTGCGCGGACATTGTCGCGTGGACATCGAAGGGCATCGGCATGCTTCGCGGACTGGACGGGAAGCGAGGCTGGTGGGTGCCGACGCAGGGATGGCCGTGGCCGATGCCGGCGCGCCTGAACGCCGACGCGTCCCCGGACCTGATCGTGCACGAGCCCCTCCGCGTCCTCGGCATCGACGGCCGCGACGGCCGGCTCCTCTGGACCGCGCCGCACGGCGCCGCGAACTACCACTTCGCCGCCGACCTGAACGCAGACGGCATCGACGACGCCTGGGTCGCAACCGCCAGCGGGTCCGGCGTAGTGTTCCACGCCATCTCCGGCGTGGACGGGACGGACCTCTGGTCCTTCACGGATGCCGGCACGGTAACGGCCCAGCCGACCGGCGGAGTCGCCGATCTCGACGGCGACGGGCAGGTCGAGATCGTCCAGCAGCGCGAAGAGTCGCTTCACGTCTTCTCGAGCGCTTCGAAAGGCCCCGTCAAGGTCCTGCCGATTCCGGCGATGTGGCCGCGGCCGGTGTTCCTGGACCTCACGGGCGACGGCCGGCCGGAGATCCTGATCCCGACGGGTTCGTCCGTGGTCGGCATCGACACGACCTCGTGGGCGGTCGTGTGGAAGTTCGACCTCGAGGCGAAATGCACGTCCACGCCGCTTCTGGCGGACTTCGACGGCGACGGCCGACAGGACATCGCGGTGCAGTCTGAGGCGGGCGTGGTCTACGTCGTGTCCGCATTCGAGTCGCCGCTTCTCTGGCGCCGGGGTGACCCGCATTACTGGACGGAGCAGCCCGCGCCCGACAGGGATCCCGCGCGCGTGCTCTTGGTGCCCGGCACTCCCACCCGCCTCCTGAACGCTTCCGACGGCCGCACGCTCGCCGAGTGGTCGCTGCCGACCTTTTTCCGCGCCTTCGCCGCCCGACG
Source organism: uncultured Planctomycetia bacterium (assembly GCA_963706735.1). Lineage (GTDB taxonomy): Bacteria > Planctomycetota > MHYJ01 > WSZJ01 > WSZJ01 > WSZJ01. The sequence goes on along the minus strand of CAVPNQ010000076.1, from coordinate 17,176 downwards.
CGACGGCGTCCTTCGTTTCGCGATCGAGGGGCAGGGCGTGGTGGTCGTGGACCCGGCGCAGAAGCAGGAGGTCTGGAGGCAGCCGCGATATCGCGGCTGGACCCGGCCGCTCGTCGCCGACCTGAACGCGGATGGCACCGACGATGTGGTTCGCGGCGGGGACCAGATCGGCGGCGAGGTCCACCTGGAAGCGCTGGACGGTCGCGACGGGGCGACGCTCTGGAAGAAGAAAGTCGTGCGGCAGCCCGCGGCGGGGATCGCGGCGGCCGGCGGGCGCCTCTGGGTGCCCGGAAGGGATGGCCGCATCCGCGCGCTGATGCCGGAGAGCGGCGAAGAAGTCGCCAGCCTGGATGCGGGAGGAGCGCCGTGCTCCGTGGCCGCCGCGGGAGACGGCGCCGTCTTCGGGACCCAGAGGGGCCGCGTCGCGCGGCTCCGCACGGCGGCCGACGGATCCCTCGAGGTCGCCTGGTCGCGCGAACTCGGAATTCCGCTTCACTCTCACTCCCCGGTCACCGCCGGCGACTTTGTCGGCGTCAGCGCCCTCGACGGGACCGTCGCGCTTCTCGACGCCCGCGACGGCGCCCTCCTGTGGCGCCGGACGCTCGACCTCGTGGCCGCAGGCCCGCCGTCGCTTCGCGACCTCGACGGCGACGGCCGCCCGGAGGTGGCGATCGCGGGCACCGACGGTCTCGTCACGGTCCTCCGCGGGACGGACGGGGCGCGCGTGTGGGCCTGGAACCTCCGCGCCACCGTCCTCGTGACCGTTCCCGTCTGGTGCGACCTCACCGGCGACAACCGCCCCGAACTCCTCGTCGTCACGCGCGACGCCCGCGTCCACGCCCTCACCGTCGATCTCGCTCCCCTCCCCGTCGTCCACTGGTCGCGCTCCTGGCAGCGCTCTTCCGCCCAGGCCGCGGGTCCCGGAAGCGACGAGTCCGCCCGCGTCCGCGCGCGCGACGCCTGGCGCGACGGCGCCTGGGCCGAAGCGCTGGCCGCCGGCCGCGGTGGATCGTCGGCCGAAGCTTCGTGGTACGCCGCGATGGCCGCCGCACGCCTGGGGGACAAGGAAGCGCTTCTCCGGCACGCCGCCGAGGCGCGGGCGCGCGGCTGCCGCAGGCTGGATCTCGCGGTTCTGGCGGCCGCGGAGCTTCCGGCGGCCGAGGTCCCCGCCGCCCTCGAATCCGCATTCGCGGTCGCTTCGCTGCCGGACTTGCGGGCGCAGGAGCCCCCGGCGGCCCTCCTGTACGCCTGGACCGAGGTCGCCGCCGGCGCCCGGAAGTCGGCCGAGGCCGCGCGCGATTGGGAACGCGCCATCGCGCTGGCGGCCTACAGTGAAGAGTGGACCGAGGTCCTCGACTGCGCTCTCAACGCCGAACGCGAAGGCGCCGACGCCGGCCTGATCCTGCTCGCCCGCGCCCGCGCCTGGCTGCGCCTCGACCGGATCAGGGAGGCCGCGGCCGATCTGCGCGAAGCCGCCCGCCACGGGTCCGCGGTCCAGGAAGCCCGCGACGAGTGGCGTGCTCTCGAACTGCAGACGGCTTCCGACGCCATCGACGCCGCGAGGGCCTTCAGCGCCGGCGACGGGCCGCGGGCCGTCCGGCTTGCCACCCGCGCCGCCTTCTTCGGCCCCGACGACCCCGAACGCTGGAACGCGCTCGCGTGGTTCCTCGCGACTTCCAAAGGCGCCACTCGCGAGGACGGCTGGCGCGCCGTCGAGTACGCCCAGCGCGCCGCTGAAATCGTCCGCAGTTCCGGGGTCACTTCGAGCCTCGCCGGGATCCTCGACACCCTCGCCGCCGCCTGGGCCACCGCCGGCGAATTCAGGAAGGCGGCCGAGGCGCAGCGCGAAGCGCTCGGTCTCGCGCAGACGGATGAAGATCGCGAGCAGTTTAAGAAAAGGCTGGAGACGTACGAGGCCGAGGCGGCGAAGCGGGAGCCGCGGTGACCGCCCGGCAGGCGGCGCGGCGGTTCCGGCTTGAATCGGACCGAGCCAGTCTTCAGAATGTGACGCGTGGCGGGGGAGCGTTGGCAGGAAGTCTGATGAGAGAAGACTCTCTCTCGCAATAGGTCCTGCGATTCGGCGGTCAATTGTATGGGGACAACACGGATTGAATCGTCGTTCTCACGATTGGTGGGCCATTCAGACGCTGACCGACAAGTGGTGGTCGGTCTCCAAGGAGGTCTGCGATGCGCGAGGCGCCGCCGTCTTCTGCCCCGGATGCGGAAGGAAGGTCAGCGGATGTTCGGATTTCGTTGTAGCGGCGGCTCAAGTCCAGACAAAGCTACACATGAGTTTCTTCTTTCGACCGCTCATGACGGTGGTTTCACAAGAGTTCCTTGAACACTTCCCATCGGCGGAAACAAAGTCCTCTCTCATAATTGGGAAGATCGTGAGGGAGACTGGAGAGTTGATTTCAACTCACGTCGTGGTGCTCCCGCGAGAAGATGTCCTCGTTCGAGGAGATGCGAGCACGAAACGATTTGGTGACTCAAGAGGATCACAGTTCTACCGCCATCGAGAGTGCGGGCACTTGTGCTACGAGAGAACTGGTCTCCCATATGTCCTGCGAGCGGAACTGCCTCGCTCGGGGGTCGCCAGCGCCGGCGGAAACCTTCTAGTAAAATCGCCTTTAGCGGTGGCGATCCGACGACATCGATGGCGCGGCGTTGCCACTTGGAAGATGCCCGTATTGGAAACCTCAAGGGATAAAGCGCCATTCCCAGTTCGGCAATGGTCCGACGTTAGGGCCAGTATTCCAGATACAACGAGAAGTGCCCGACTCCGTGTGCTCCTGTCTTCCGCTCCGTTACCCTCACTAATCACTGCAGTTCCGAAGAACAGGATAGGTTAAGGAGTCCACATGTCGTCACCAGTAGAGGCCTTCGAGAAAAAACTGGGGGTGTCCCTTCCTTCCGGAATACGCGGACTCCTCGAACGCGCCTCGGGGCGGCGCGGAATGCTCCTTGGGATGCCATTCTCAGAAGTCGAGCAATTGGAGTTGGTGAGTATCACGTCTCCCCTCTCCGTCGTTCCCATCGTCGCGCTGAGCGACCTTTCGTATTCGGGACCGTTCTACTCGAAGGGGCGGCCCGTTTTTATTGCTGCATTTGATTTCACGAGTGGCACGATCATGCCACTGACTTCGGACTTTGAATCGTTTGCGCGTAAGCCAGGCGCATTCGATATCGACGAGGTGGATGTATCCGAGCTTGACCAATGCAGTTCTGGGCTCTGTTCGCCGTTTGTGCTGGATCTGAACAGTAAGAACTGGACCGCCGAGGACGCACTCCTCAAGCCGTGGTGGTTCGTGCGCGGGGCAATTGAAGAAGGGGACTCGGAATTTTTCGAGAGAGTTCTGCGCTCCTTCTCTACGGGTGGAATTGGCGGAGCAGCCAAGAACCACTTCAAGAAGTGCGGAGACTTTTTCCGATGGAACAACTGGTACTTACTTGCGTCACAATTCCAAGCTACGGGTGACAGGCAGACGGGTCTCGCCTTACTAGAGAACTGCAGGGCACTTCAGACCTGCATATGCGATGGATTTGAAAGTGCTGGATACGACACCAGCGACATCACTCCCGTGCAGAAGACATTGAAATTGCAGGCAGACCTGGCGTCGTCTCAACTCGACCGGGTCATGCTGCAGCGCATGCTGGACGAAGCCCAGTCCTGGGATGAGTCGGAAGACGATGAAGAGTAGATTCGGAACACAGCAGCCAAGGCAAACTCGCAGCGTCCTGTCCGCGCAGCCCGCAGCTCAGGATGTCGAGGCATCCGCCGTCCGCCGCGGCCCTTCAACCCGCTCCGGCTCCGCCGCGCCCACCTTGAGGCTCATGCCCATGGTGGCGAAGATGCGGTCGCGGATGGCGAGGTAGCGGGGGGAATCGATGTCGCGGGGGCGCGGCAGGTCCACGGTCACGACTTCGCGGACCGTCGCGGGGCGCGAGGTCATCACGATCACGCGGTCGGCGAGCTGCACGGACTCCTCGATGTCGTGGGTTACGAAGAGCACCGTCTTGCGCTCTTCCTGCCAGATCCGGATCAGGTCGGCGCGCATCTTGAGGCGGGTGAGGAAGTCGAGGGCGCCGAAAGGTTCGTCCATGTAGATGATGTCGGGGTTGGAGGCGAGGGCGCGGGCGATTTCGACGCGCTGTTTCATGCCGCCGGAGAGTTCGCGCGGATAGGACGATTCGAACCCCTTGAGCCCGACCATTTCGACGTAGTGGGCGACGATTTTGTCGCGTTCGGGGGCGGGTTTCCGGGACAGGCCGAAGCCGATGTTGTCGCGGACGGTCAGCCAGGGGAAGACGCCGTTCTCCTGGAAGACGAACACGCGCCGCGGGTCGGGACCGTGGACGGGAGTGCCCTCGACGCGCGCTTCGCCGCTCGTGGGCGTCACGAACCCGGCGACGATGTTGAGGAGGGTGGATTTGCCGCAGCCGGAAGGGCCGACGATGCAGACGAACTCGCCGTGTTCGACGTCGAGGTCCACGTGCTGGAGGACGTCGATGCGCTCGCCGGCCTTCTTGCCCGGGTAGCTCATCCCGATGTCGCGGATCGTGACGGCGTGGCCGGGGGCGGTCATCGCGCGTACCCCCAGCGGACTTCATCGAAGCGTTCGAGCTGGCGGATGAGCTGGTCGAGGGCGAGGCCGATCAGGCCGATCATGACCATGCCCGCGACGACGAGGTCGTAGCGTTTGCCGGCGTTGCGGGCATCGATGATGAGGTAGCCCAGCCCCGAGTTCACGGCGATCATTTCCGCGGCGACGACGACGAGCCAGGCGACGCCCAGCGCGATCCGGATGCCGGTGAGGACCTGCGGCAGCGTCGCGGGGAAGATGACGCGGCGGAAGAGCTCCATCCGGCCCAGGCCGTAGTTGCGGGCGGCACGGATGTAGACCTGCTGGATGTTCTGGACGGCGGCCATGGCCGAGACGGTGATCGGGAACACGCTCGCCAGGAAGATCAGGAAGATCGGCGCGCGGTCGTCCACCCCGAACCAGAGAATCGCGATCGGGATCCACGCGATCGGCGAGATGGGCCGGAAGACCTGGATCAGCGGGTTGAACGCCACGAACAGCCGCTGAAACCACCCCAGCAGCAGCCCGAGCGGCACGCCCACCAGCACGGCCAGCCCGAACCCGATCGTGACGCGGAAGAGCGAGGCCGTGATGTACTTGACGAGCAGCCCCTTGCGCGCGAGCTCGCCGATCCCCTTGAGGACCTCGACGGGGGTGGGGAAGAGGTCCCCGCCGGAAAAACGGACCGCGAGGTGCCAGGTCGCGAGAAACACGGCCGCGACCGCCAGCGGCAGCCCGAGCGTCGCCGCGCGCGAGCGGGACGTCCCCGCCTGGGGCTCGCTCACTTGATCAGCCCCTTCGCCCGGGCGGCTTCCGTCGAGGTCGAGTCCTCGAACTTCCAACCCGTGATGGCGGCGCCCTCCGGGACGAAGGACGGATCGGCGTAGTCGTCGAAATGCGCCTTCCCCTCGAGGATCCCCATCTCGCAGGCCAGCGCCTCGATCTCCTCGAAGTCCTTCCGGCGGACGTTCAGGTTCGTGTACTTCACGCGGTCCGGCGGCTTCCTGAGCACCCACTCCAGCAGGCGCGGGTTCTGGTTGTAGTAGTGCTTCGCCACGAACTGCGCCGCCTGCATGCGGTGGTTCAGCGAAGGGTCGTCAAGCCAGACGCCGCTTCGCGCGATGCCGTCCACGAGGGCCTGCACCTGTTCGCGATGGTCGCGGATCGTGTCTTCGCGCACGACCAGGACGCAGGAGATGAACTCCGGCCAGACGTCTTTCGTGAGGTAGAGGATGCGCCCGTAGCCGTCAATTTCGGACTGGCCCATGAAAGGCTCGCCCGAGGAGATGCCGTCCACGGCTTTGGAGTAGAGCGCGGCGGGCATGTCGGGCGGTGCCATTTCGACGACCTCGAGGTCGTTGAAATTCATGCCGTGTTCCTTGAGGACCTTGTAAAGCAGCACGCGCTGGTTCGAGTAGCGGTTGGGGACCGCCACCTTCTTCCCACGGAGATCCTGGATCCGGAAGATGTCGGAATCCTTGTGCACCATGAGCGCAGTGCCATCGCGATGGCCGAGGTAGCAGATCCTGACCTTCACGCCTTCTTCCCGGAGCTTCATGGCCATAGGCGCCAGCATGAAAGTGGCATCGAGGTACCCGGCCAGAAGCGCTTCCTTCACCTCCGGCCATCCGCTGAACCGTACCGGTTCGAAGCTGCCCTCCCCATTCATGTTCTTCTGAATGAAGTGATTGACGGGGCAGGTGAGGTGTCAGGTGACCGGCAGGAAGCCGACCTTGAACTGGGCCTGGGACTGCGGCTTCTTGCGGAACAGGTCGAGGTTCAGCCATGCGTGGAGCGTGCTGACGCACAGGATCCAGGGCACGACGGTCAGCAGAAGCGCCTTCTTCATGGACATGTCGTTTGCCTGTTCGCGGGTGAGTGCTTTGGCGAACGGTATCCTCGGAATAGCCGATAAGCAACACGGGTTTGACGATCCTTTGCGAAAAAAATCTCTGTTTTGCGAGATTTCACACGGCTTTAAATAGGAAACAACGAAGTATGCATCGGAATAAGTTATGCGCCGTCGGATCGGCCGGGCACCCCTGGTCGTCCGAGGTACGCACTCGCCAGGCAAATCCGGCTTGAATCGGACCGAGCCAATCTCCAAAATGGCACGCGTGGCGGGAACGTTGGCAGAAAATTCTGATGAGTGGAGGGTGCCGAAGTGGATTCTCAGGCAACTGCGGGGGGGCGAGTTGTAACTGCGTCGGTCGCAAGGAGTTGCGTGCATCGTGAAATTGACGCATCGCGTCAATGCGATCCGACTCCCGTCGCCGAGTCGCCGTCCTTCCGCGAGGTCATGAGGCTGGCAGCGTGCTATGCCGCCGACTCGGCCCCCATCGTCGTGTCCGGCGAGACCGGAAGCGGCAAGGATGTCGTCGCCGGTGCGATCCACGCCCTGTCCAGGCGCACCGGCCGATTCGAAGTTGTGAACTGCGCCGGAATCGCCGAGACCCTTCTTGAATCGGAGCTCTTCGGCCATGTCGCCGGTGCGTTCACCGGCGCCACGCGCGACCATCTCGGACGCCTCATGCTTGCCCACGAAGGAACGCTGTTCCTCAACGAGATCGGGGAAATGTCCCCCCGAGTCCAGGCCGCTTTGCTCTGCTTCCTGGATAGCTCGCTTGTGATGCCCGTCGGGGGAAACGCGGCCCGAGTGGCGAATGTCCGCATCGTTGTGGCCACGAACCGGGACCTCGAAAGCATGGTGGAGCACGGGACGTTTCGCTCAGACCTCTTCGGCCGGCTCAATTACCTGCGCATCCACCTTCTTCCCCTGCGCGAACGCCCGGAGGATGTCGGTGCACTGGCGATGCTTTTTGCGAAGCGGAGGGGAGTCGAACCGACGCCGGACGCGATCCGGTACCTGCAGACCTTGCCGCTCCCCCGTAACGCGCGGGACCTGGACGCCCTGATTGTCAGGGCGACTGTGGCAGGTGCGCGAGTCCTCGACGCGGATGCGTTCCGACGCGTGGCGGATCCGGTCAGGCCGGTGGCGGTGACAGCGGCTGCAGGGAAGATGCCGGAGGGCCTTTCGATGCCCGAAAAGCTGCGCCTCATCCGGGAGAGCCTCATCAAGGAAGCCCTGGAGAAGAAGAACGGCAATATCGCAGCCGCCGCGAGGCTGCTCGGCATCACGTCGCAGGCCCTGAGCGAAGCGGTCCGGAAGCCCGGATTCCACTCCAGGGACGGCGGAAGGAGTGACTGGCAGGAAGACAGGCGGGCCTGATTCGAAATCAGGCGGGCCTGGTATTCCTGGCGTCCCGGCGCGCGGCGTTCCCTCTGAGGTTCATCGAAAAGGGATTGGCCCGCCGATTGCTTTTGTCCGGAGTTCCCACGTTCGCTTCCACGGGTTCTTCCTCATCAAGGAGGGTCTTGAGACATGCCGCTCACGAACGCCGAGGCCTTGCTGCTCTCCAACGACGCCTACGTCAAAGGCCTGCTCGAGGCCGAGCCAAAACGGATCCAGCTCTCGCAGCTCTTCCCGTTCTTCGAGATCGACGGCGACAAGCTGACGGTGCCGCGAGTGACAAGCGCGAATCTTGGCACGGCGATCTTCGACGCGGGCGGGACGGCGGTGAGCGACACGCCGGCGGTGCCGACCTCGCCGGACGTGACATACGCCCTCAAGCTGCTCATCAGCTCGGTGAAATCGAACTACACGGCTCAGTACACGATGTCGAACGTGAACGACCAGGAGCAGGTGCAGATTGCGGCGGCGATCCGGCGGATGATGTATCAGTTCTGGGCGACGTTCAACACGGGGGACGAGGGCACGAATCCCCAGGAATTCGACGGGCTGCAGCAGCTCGTGACGGCGGGCCAGACGATCACGGCGAACGCCGGCGCCGGGGGCGTGCCGACGCTGGCGGAGTTCGACAATCTTCTCGACCTGGTCAAGTCGGCGGACGGCCGCGCGACGGTCCTGTATTCCAACCGGACCGGCTTCGACGCGTGGAAGAAGGCGCACTACAACCTGAACTCGGTCCCGACGGAGTTCGAGATGATGGAACTCCCGGCGCCGGGCGGCGGGACGCGCATGGTCAAGGTCCCGTGCTGGGACGGCATTCCGTGGGTGATCGACGACAACGTCCCCGCCAACGAGCAGCCGGCGGGCACGAGCACTTCGGTGTACGCCCTGGTGCTGGGGCAGGAAGGGCTGCACGGGATCGTGCCGAGCGGGACGAAGAACTCGATGTTCCGCGTCGCGCGCTCGCTGGTGGACGGCAAAGCGCAGGACAATCTCGCCATCTACTGGGCGGTCGGGCTCGCGCTGGCGAGCGACCAGGCGATCGCGAGGCTGAAGCAGGTTGCGAAGGCCTAGCGGCGTCATGGCCCTCACCAACGCCCAGGCGCAGCTCCTTTCCGAGGAAGCCCTCCTTGCGGGGCTCGTCGAGAACGACCCGAAGCGCATTCAGCTGGCGCGGCGGCTGCCGTTTTTCGCCATGTCGGGGGACCGCCTCGCGGTGCCGCGCGTGACCAACGCCAATCTCGGCACGGCGATCTGGGACGCGGGCGGTTCGGCGATCTCGGACACGGCGGCCGTGCCCGACGACCCCAACGTCTCCTTCCCGCTCAAGCTCCTCGTGACGTCCTTCAAAATGAATTACACCGCTCAAGAAGACATGTCGAACGTGAACGACCAGGTCGAGGTGCAGACCGTCGCAGCCGTGACGCGGCTCTACTACAAGTTCTGGGAGACGTTCAACACCGGCGACAATTCGGCCAACCCGCAGGAGTTCGACGGCGTCCAGCGGCTTGTGCCGTCGGGCCAGACGATCACCGCGCGCGACGGCGCGGGCGGGATTCCGGCCTTGCGCGAGCTGGACCAGCTCATCGGGAAGATCACCACGAACGGCGGCCGGCCGCACGTGCTGTACACGAGCCGCAAGGGGGCCGAAGCGATCCGGCGTGCGCATTTCAAGGCCGCGGTCACGCCCGAAATGATCGACATGCGGATCGAGGACTCGGACGGTTCGACCCGCACGATGCCCGTTCTCGCGTGGGACGGCATCCCGATCCTCGTGGACGACCAGGTTCCGAGCAACGAGACGTCGAACAACTACACCTCGATCTACGCGCTCGTGCTCGGCCGCGAGGGAATCTACGGCGTCATCCCGGAAGGCTTCCAGGGACGGATGATCAAGGCCCAGCGCGTCCTCGTGGACGGCAAGGCGCAGGATGGGTGGGTGGTGTTCTGGCCGGTCGGCGTCGCGCTTGAGTCGCAGGGTGGCGTGGCGCGGTTGCAGCAGGTCGGGTGAGAGAAGCGGCCAGCGGCCAGTGGCCAGCTGCCAGAGAGTGAACGGCGAAAAGGGAGGAACGGATGGCTGGCGGGTCCGAGGCGTACTACCTTGAGGCGTTCCGGCTGAACGACCGCGGCGTCGCTTATGCCTCGGCCAAGTCGGGGCGACGCTTCGCGGTCACGCACCAGACTCCGGGCACGGCCGTGACGGGCCAGACTTCGTTTGTGGCGACCACGCCGACGTTTCTCGTGAGCCAGAGCGCGGCGTCGAAGCGGGTGGTGCTGTCCTCGATGAACCTGAGCCTTGCGGCTCCGGCGCCGGGCGGCGCAGTAAACGTCCTCGTCGCGATCGACCGCACGAATCGCTACTCCTCGGGCGGTTCGAGTGTCGTGCCGCAGAATCTTCTCGCCGACTCTGACGATGCCGCCGACGCGAACGCCGCCGGGTTCGCGTTCCGCACGAATCCCACGGCGTCCGCAGCGGGCGGCGGCGCCGACGTCCCGCGGTACGCGTGGATCTGGTCGATCCCTCGCGTCGTCGCGAACCCGACGCCCTTTTCAGTGGGCTTCGATGACGGCGCCGTCATCGGCAAGACGGGCAGCATCCTCATATACACCTGGGCAGCTACGACCGCTCCGAGCTGGCTTTTCTCCTTCGAATTCGTGGAGGAAGACTAGTGGCCACCGTGCGCTCGGTCGCGGTCGTCCCCGATCCGCTGCTCCTCACGGAACAGGCGAGCGCGCCGGCGGCGGAAACCGACTCCGGCTGGGTGTACTCGAAGGACGTGTCGGGGCGGACCGAGCTGTTTTACCGCGACGACACCGGCGCCGAGGTGCAGATCACCAGCGCTGGTGCCGTGAACGCGGGCGGCACCGAGCCCGCCGCGAACAAGGTCCTGCGGGCCAATTTTCTCTACTGAGAGGGCGGATCCATGCCAGCCGGCACGACCCCGATTTTCCCCGCGTCCGTCGCCCTCGGGATGGTCCAGGTCTCGACGGCCAACACGAACCGTGACGGCACGGGGACAATGGGCACGCTGCTCACCGCCGGCGCCAACGGCACGCGGATCGACCGGCTGGTCATCAAGGCGACGGTCACCACGACGGCCGGCATGATCCGGTTCTTCGTCCACGACGGCACCAACACGCGGCTGATCCGCGAAGTCGTCGTCACGGCCATCACCGTCGGCGCCAGCACCGCCGCCTTCGAGTCGGACCTAGTGACGCCCGACCTCTACCTCCCGACTTCCAGCTACCAGCTCCGTGTCTCCACGGAGAAGGCCGAAGCCTTCAACGTCTACGCCTTCGGAGGGACGTACTGATGTCCGGCGTCCGCCCCGAGACGATCGGCAGCATCCCGGGAGGGAGCCCCTCCCTCTACGCCCTCGTCCCCCGCGGCGTCATCGTGATGTGGAGCGGGCGGCTCCGGGACATCCCGGCCGGCTGGGCGCTGTGCGACGGAGAAGAAGGGACCCCCAACCTCGTCGCCAGGTTCGTGCGCGGCATCAACTCCGCGACCACGGAGCCGGGCACGACCGGTGGCGCCGACTCCAAAACTCCCGTCCAGAACGCGCACTCCCACGAAATCCCGTTCAACCAGAACGGCTCCGACCTCTGGAACAGCGCCGCCTTCGGCACCGGGACGTCGCGAAGCTTGTCTTTCAAGCGAAGCGGCAGCACCACGTCCAACAACGCGGCCGTTTACCTCTCCCAGTCCGTCACCGCCACCAACCAGGCCCTCGACGTGCGCCCCGCGTACTTCGAGTTGGCCTACATCATGAAGCTGTAGGAGAAACCATGGCCGCCGGCGACCACGTCCACTGCCTCGGAGTCCTGCGCTTCGTCCTAGGCGAAGCGTTCGATCGCAAGGTCTGCGTCGAGATCCACCGGGGCGTCGAGGACAAGGACGGGGCGGCGTGCTGGAGCCAGGTCGAAGTCGTGGATCTCGACTGGAAGGAATTGAAGAAAGCAGCGGGCGCCGAGGATTTCAAGGCGCTCCTGCGGGCGATCGCAAAGGTCGATGCGGCGGCGGCGGCAAAGTGTCCCGCATTGAAGAAGTCCGTGAGAAAGGCGTACGACGACAGGCGCACCGACAGGGGATCAGGTGGTCCTTCCTCCCTGTGACAGAGAGCAGGAGAACTCGAATTCACACCCGAAAGCGGAAGTGAGGGAACGATGCACGAAGCGACCGCCTTGAACGCCCCGGGGTCCACCGGCTGCGGGTGTCAACCCAAGCCCGACGGCAGTTGCGGCTGCGCCACCGGCGCCCAGCCGGCGGTGGCCGCGCCCTCCACGAGGACCGTCGCGGCCGCGCCACTGGCCGTTCAGCAGGCGTCCAGTCCCGCACCGGCCGTCTCTTTCGCGCCCTACCAGAACATCGCGGCGATGCGCCCGGTCCAGTTCTCCGCCGCCGCCGTGCCGGCCGCAAGAAACGTGTCGGTCGCGTCGCCCGTTGCCTCTCGGGTGCTGAAGCTCCCGGACAACGCGATCCCGGGCTCGTTCTCCTACGTCGCCGGCCAGACCGCCGGGGGCCTCGGTGCCGCGAAGTTCCAGATCGTCAGTGCCCCGCTCGGCCCCATCCCGGGCGCCGCCACCCTCGCGGCGCAGCGCACGGGGCCCGCCCCGGCCATCCAGTCCTCCGCCTCGGGGTTCTCAACCGCTCCCCGTCTCACCCCGACGCGTCCACCCGCGTCGCCGACGCCGACGAGCCTGTCGGCCGCCCTCCAGAACGCCCGCGCGCGCCCGGCCGGAGCCGCACCCTCCAGCAGGCCCACGCCGGACCTGGCGTCCAGCCCGCCCGCCGCTTCCGCCGCGCCCGGCGGCTGCTGCATTCCCGGGAACCAGTACAACTGCTGCTGCACCGACGATCCGTCCACGATCCTCAATGGAGGCGGCACTCCCGGGGCGCCCGCCGCGCCCGGAGGCGCCGCGGCCGGTTCGCCGGCTGCGAAGGCCGGGGCAGGGAAGGCCGCCTATGATCGCGACTTCGGCCTGTGGCAGGCGGGATACACGCACTTCCCGCCTGACCCGAATGACCCGAAGTACGGGGGCGCAGCTGCGCCTCCGGCGGCTGGTTCAGGGGTCGAACCGGCGGGAGCGCCGAGCTCCATTCCCCGTAGCCCCGGATCTCAGCGCCTCGTGGATCCTTGGAACCCGGAGCGCGAAGGGTGGTGGTTTCCTGGATTCGCGAACTCAGGCGACGTCGATGGAGGCCCCATCGATCTTCGAGGAGCGCGTGTGGGGCAGTGGTCCAGGACCGGGATGTTCATCGGAATCGGAGGTCCGCCATCCGGACCAGGAACCCCCTCTTCTGCCGACGGCTCTGACTGGATCGCAGAGCAGTTCTAACGGCTAGAAGGTACCGTGACACCGAACAACAGGTGAGGAGACGCAACGTTGCCCAAGAACCCGCTGAGCCTGCCGACCGCCCCATTGCCGCGATTTGCGGGAGGAAACAACACGGTGCCGGGCCAGGCGACCATCACCTCGGCCGGCAGCAACGCAATTTGCGTGTGCGAGCGTGCGTCCGGAGCGTTTCCAACCATCGCGCAGCCAGCTGGACTGCTTTCCAAAGTAGTCGGGCCAACATTCGCCGGATCTCCGCACGCCGAAGCGCGTCGAATACTGGATGACGAAACACCACCTTACCTGCCATCGCAGGCCGAACCTCCCGTTCACTCGGAGACACAACCGGGGCGGACTGAGTTGGATGGGAAGTTCGCGTCTCCTGAACCGGCGATTCGTGCAAACGAAACAGAGCCCGATGACGACGACACCTGCAAGGAGAAAGATGTCCCGTGCCTGGACCCGGACTTCCTCGACGGTCCGGGGTACATCGCCGATCAACGTCCGCCCAGGAAGGAGCCGGAGTTCGTGGGTGACGAGCCACCCTGCGATCCCGACGCTCCGAAGGGGAAGCAGATCGACGACGAGGTCGCGAAGTTGACAACGATGTGGGAGGCGAGTGCTCGCACGGAAGAAGGCGAGCAGGCAGCTCAAGCGGATCGAGAGGAGGCTGCACGGAATCTTGGAAGGTGGGCAAAGGAATTCCCTGAGGTTGCGGACAAAATTAAGAGAGAAGTCATCCGTTGGAAAGAGAGCGAGACGAACAAGTTTCATAGCGATGGCCCAGAGTTAAAGCGATTGGAGAAGTGGGCAAGAGAGACCTCTGCTGCCGAAACCGCTCGCGTTGAAGCCGACTTTGAGAGGGCGCAGACTGGGCCGGTTCTAGGAGAGTTAGGGCTTCTTCTCGCGGTGGATCCTTCGGAAATGACGGGGCGCGAAGGCCTCGAGGCGAAAGCGGAGGAGATACGGGCGACCGCCACGCTTAAAGAGCTCAAGGATGCGATCCTCCACCTCAGAAAGCGTCTCAATCAGCTTTCTACGAGAGACCCGCATGGGCGGGGCAGAGATCCTCGACGCGTTTGTTTTCGCGGCGTCAAGACAACGTATGACGCCGAGTTAGTACGGGACTTCATCAAGAAAATGCTCAAGGAAATGCTGAGCAGGCTTCAGGACGAGGCGATCAAAGCCCGTACTATTAAGCCAAAGGACCTCTCCAAGTTCCCCTTCTCGTTTGAGGATCTTCGGAATCCAGGCGTTTCCGAGAAGATCCTTGAATTCCGTGACTTCCTGGACTTTGCGAATGGCGGGTACGAAGACCTCCTGGGGTTGGATTCCGCGGCGTCAGGCCTCATTGATGAGATCGAGCGCTCGGGTCTCGATGTCGAGGACTCCTGGACCGATCAGGAAATCGCAAAGGACATTTTCAAGAGACTGCAGGATCTTAGGAGGTAAGCAACCATGATAGTGAACTGCCGTAGGTTCAGGATTCGGAAGCTAGCAATTCTCGGGTGCTTTGTAACCCTTGCGGGTTGCTGCAGCGGCCCTGGAGAGAGCCTGACCGCGAACCAGATCACGACCCGAGGGTTGACAGTCGTGGACGAGTTGGGTCGGCCGAGGATGCGCATTCGAGCGGTGGAAGGTGAGGTCTCCATGGAGTTGCTGACGAAGGAGGGACACCCGCGCCTTCAAGTCTCGCTCGACAAGGCAGAACTTCCCGCGATCTACTTCCTGAGCGAACCGTTTGGAAGAACGCTTGAGTTGTTCGAGACTTACGACGGGTTCATCATGCGATCCGGCAAGACCTTCAGCCTTCTAGCGAGCGACGACAAGGGTTCCGGATTAATCATGCGTGCGCCCTCGGGCGACGCTCGAGTGACGATAGGCTCCGAAGGCGAAGGGCCTGGCAGTCTGAAAATCCGAGACGAGAACGGTCGTGCTGTGTTCGTCGCTCCCAAGTAGGGAACGTGGGGAGCCGAGTCCGGCTCGCGGCTACCTGAGAGTCCTGAATTTCCCGAGCGTCCGGTCAGCCCTTGAAGCACGAAACACGACGCCACCGGGGGGTTATGATCCCCCCCGATGGCTAAGCGCTCCTCGAAGAAGCCTCAGCGGGCGACGACGAAACGGCCCGCGACGAAGCGACCGTCGGCGGCGAAGGCGGCTGAGGCGCCGGTCAAGTACGCGCTCGGACGCGAGATCGGCCGCGGCGGCCTCGGGCGCGTCGTCGAAGCGGTGGACGCCGAGATCGGCCGCACCGTCGCGCTGAAGCTCCTCCTCGACGGCGCGCCGCTGGACCTTGTCGAACGCTTCAAGCGCGAAGGGCGCATCACCGCCCGTCTCGAGCACCCGAACATCGTGCCCGTGCACGAGGTCGGCTTCCTGCCGGGCACGAAGCAGACCCGCGGCGAGATCTTCTTCGCGATGAAGAAGATCGCGGGCCGGGACCTGGCGGATGTGCTGAAGGAATTCCGGGCGGGGAAGGGCGGGTGGACGCTGCGGAGGCTCGTCGAGGCGTTCCGGGACGTCTGCCGGGCGATGGCGTTCGCGCACTCGAAGGGCGTGATCCACCGCGACCTGAAGCCTTCAAATGTAATGGTGGGGGAGTTCGGGGAAGTGCTGGTCGTGGACTGGGGGCTGGCGAAGGAAGTTGGGAGACCGCAGACGGGAGTCGGGAGAAAGACGGCGCTGAATGAAAACGCGCCGCTTCTCACCCTCGACGGCGACATCTTCGGCACGCCGGACTATATGTCCCCGGAGCAGGCGGACGGCCGCATCGACCTGATCGACGAACGCAGCGATGTCTTCTCGCTGGGCGCGGTGCTCTACGAGATCCTCGCCGGCCGGCCGCCCTTCGCCGGCGGCACGACGACGGAGATTCTCCGGCGTGTCATCGAGGGCAACCCGACGCGCCCGACCGACCTGCTCAAGACGCTCGACCCGGCCGCGCGCGGGGCGTCCGCGACGCCGCTGACGCCTCCTTCCGTTTCCACAGCCGTCCCCCCCGAGCTCGAGGCCGTCTGCCTGCGCGCCCTCGCCAAGGACCGCGCCGCGCGCCACGCTTCGGCCGCTTCCCTCCAGTCCGACGTCCAGTCCTGGCTCGACGGCGACCTCGAGCGCGAGCGGCGGCAGCACCTGGCGGACGAAAGCGTCGGGCGCGCGCGGGTGCGCGTGGCGCAGTGGAAGGAACTCAGGGAGAAGGCGGAAGCGGCTGCGGAACGCGTGGCCGCGCTGGAGGACGCGGGCAAGGGCTGGGACGACCTGGAGGCGAAGCAGCCGCTCTGGCGCCTGCAGGACGAACTGGAGCAGCTCGAGCGGCGGCGCGCGGAGGCGTTCGCGGAAGCGGATGCGGAGCTGACGTCGGCGCTGACGCTGATCCCGGCGCACGCCGCGGCGCGCGAGGAGCGGGCGGGGCTGTTCTGGCGGCGCTTTCTCGAGCTGGAGGAATCCGGCGACGTGGCGGGGCAGATCGCCGCGCGGCGCGTCGTCGAGCACATGAACGACGGCCGGCTCGATGCCGAGCTGCGCGGCGACGGGACTCTGTCGCTGGCGACGAGGGCGTGGGGATGCGCGTGCCTGCGCGAAGGGCGCCCGGTGGAGCCGAAGGAGCTCGTGGTCCGGGAGTACCACCCGTGGTCGGGGAGGACGCCGCTCTTCGCCGATCCGGAGATCGCGGCGGACCTCGAGCCGGCCGGCCCGGTGCGCCTGCGGGTGCACGGCGCCGGCTGCCGCCCGCAGGAACTCGCGGGCGCCGACGTGTGGGCCTTCCGCGCCGTGGAGCGCGGCCGGCTCCTGATCCCCGAGACCCCGCGCGCGTCCGACCGCCCCATCCCCGGGAGCCTCCTCGACGCGCTCTACGGCGATTCCCCCTTCCGCCCCCGCGGCGGCGGCGAATGGCTCGGCCGGATGCCGCTTCGGCGCCTCCCCTGGACCGGCGGCGCGGCACTCCTCATCGTCGCGGCCGAAGGGTTCGCGCCCGTAGCAAGACCAACCGAGCCGAGCAACAAGACAC
>CAVPNQ010000075.1:0-56032 GCA_963706735.1 uncultured Planctomycetia bacterium | reverse complement strand
AAGGAGAACCCTCAAGCAAGCGACAAACCGCAAACGACAAGTCGGTCAGCGTCGTCGAGTCGCCGTTCTCGAACGGTTTGCCGCGTGGCGTCGTCCGAGAATCTTTTTTCTCCCTTTTGCTTTTGGCGTTTCGCTTTGCGTTTCGCTGTTTTGAGTTTGCCCTTTAAGGACAGGTGAGGACCCGGCTCCATCAAGTCCCTCTCAGAAGCCGCTGCAATCCCGGCCACGCTCCCCCCTACCCCTTGCTCGCCTCAATCGATTCCCACTCCGCATATAGCGCCTCCGACTTCTTCTTCAGCGCCGCCTTCTCCTTCTCCAGCTCGCCCAGCTTGCGGCGGTTCGTCGCGATCTCCGGGTCGCACTGCTTCGCCGTCACGTCCTCGATCTGCCGCTCCAGCGACGTGATCTCCTCCTGGATCTTCTCGATCCGACGCCACTTGCGCCGCTCTTCCTTCGCGTCCTGCTGTGCCACGGCCTGCGGCGGCGGTGGCGCGGCCTTGGCGTGCTGCGACCCCGAACCCGCGCGCTGCTCGCGCTTCTCCATCACCCCCGAGTAGTCCGTCGGGTAGCTCACGACGTGCCCGTCCTCGATCGCCAGGATCCGGTCGCAGATGCGGTCGAGGAAGTAGCGGTCGTGCGAGATCGTGATGATCGTGCCGGGGTAGCCGTCGAGCGCTTCCTCGATCGCCTGGCGCGAAGGAATGTCGAGGTGGTTGGTGGGTTCGTCGAGGAAGAGCGTGTTGGGGCGCGAGAGGAGGAGTTTTGCCAGGACGACGCGCGCTTTTTCGCCGCCGGAGAGCGTGCCGACAATGCGGTGGACTTCGTCGGCCTGGAAAAGGAACAGGGCGAGCCACGACTGGAGTTCGCCGCGGGTCAGCGACAGGTCCTCGGCCCAGACTTCGTCCATGACGGACTTGGTGAGGTTCAGGTCGGCCTGGTTCTGGTCGTAGTACCCCGGTTCGACGGACGCCCCGAGGATGGCCTCGCCCGAGGTCGGCTTTTCGCGGCCGAGCATGATGCGGAAGAGCGTCGATTTTCCCGAGCCGTTGGGGCCGATGAGACCGACTCGCTCGCCGCGCTCGATGGTGAAATTGACGTGCTTGAACAGTTCGCGGTCGTAGCTCTTGGAGACGTTCTTCGCCACGATCGCCGACATCGCGCTCTTGTGCACCGGGCCGAAACGCACGCGCAGCGCGCTCCCCGGGCCGCCCGGGCGATCGAGCCGCTCGAGGCGCTCCAGGCGCCGCTTGCGTCCCTTCGCCTGCCGCGCCCGCTGCCCCGCGCCGAACCGCCGGATGTACTCCTCGGTCTTCGCGATGTGCTCCTGCTGCTTCGCGAACGCCACCCGCGCCGCTTCCTTGCGCTCTTCCTTCAATTCCACGAAATCGCTGTAGCTGCCGACGTAGTGCGCGGTCTTGCCGCCCTCGACGTCCACCGTGTGAGTCGTGACGCGGTCGAGGAAGTACCGGTCGTGCGACACGACGACGACCGCGCCCTGGAATCCGTTCAGGTAGTCCTCGAGCCACTCGATCCCCGCGATGTCGATGTGGTTCGTGGGCTCGTCGAGCAGCAGCAGGCTCGGCTTCACGAGCAGCTCGCGCGCCAGCGCCGCGCGGCTGCGCTCGCCTCCGCTCATCGTCGCCACAGGCTTCTTCAGCTCCTCGTCCCCGAACCCGAGCCCGTGCGCGACGACCTTCAGCTCCGTCTCGAACTCGTACCCGCCGCCCGCCTCGTACGCGTGCTGCAGGTCCCCCCATTCCTCGAGCAGCTTCGGCGTCGAGGCCGTCTCCATCTCGTGCGCCACCTTCTCCATCTTCTCGTGCAGCTTGAGCAGATTCTCGAACGGCTCGAGAAGCGCTTCTTCCAGCGTGTGCGCGCCCCCAAGCTGGTCCGTCTGCCTCACGTACCCGAGCCGCGAGTTCCGCGCGAGCTGGATGTCGCCGTAGTCGGGCTCGATCTCGCGCGCCAGGATCCGCAGCAGCGTCGTCTTCCCGGCGCCGTTCGCGCCGACCAGCCCGATGCGCTGCCCCGCGTCGACCTGGAAGTCGACGGCGTCGAGCACCACTTTCCCGGGGTAGGACTTGGTGACTTTGTTGAGGACGGCGATCGGCATGGGGCGGGGATTCTATGCGGGGAACGGCGCGGCGTCAGGTACGAGTTCGGGGGGAAGCGGAAATTGCGGGGAACGGAAAGTGACCAGCGGCCAGCGGCCGGCGGCCAGTGAACGGACTACTTGCGGCGGCTTCGGGTCAGATCGTCCGTACCTCATGTTCACCGCGCGGTCTCTGGACCAGTCCACTGGCCGCTGGGAACTCGGCTTTCCAACGTACAGAGTCCACCCATGCCCCTGACCCTCTCCTCCCCCGCCCTCCAGAACGGCGCTTCGATTCCTCGCAAATACACCTGCGAAAGCGCACGACGCCCCAGACCCCAGAGCCCCCAAAATGACCTGGGTCCACTGGATCCTCTGCAACATCGCCCCCGGCACCGCCGGCATCCCGGCTGGGGAGGCCCCTGCCCGCCGTTCGGAAGACACCGGTACTTCTTCAAGCTCTTCGCGCTCGACCGCGAGCTCACGGGGTTCAAGAAGCCGACGAAGGCGGAGCTGGAACCGGCGATGAAAGGGCATGTCGTGGATAAGTCGGAGATTGTGGGGACTTACGCGAAGGGGAAGTAGGGGCGGGTTCCCGGAGAAGACGGTGGGCGAAACTTGGGGTCACGCTGCGCTCCGGCTTGGGGTTTGGCCCCTACACTCGATCCGGCTCGAACCGCGCTTGCACGCGATCGACAAACCTCTGCCAGAGCGCCTTCATGCGGACCACCGCCTTGGAACTTGGCAGACCTGTCTGTTCGATGAGCAAGAGAGAGCCGCATTTCCGCATCGGCCGGATGCAAACCTCCACAGTCGTTCCTGGATATGGCGAGTCTGATTCAAATGTGAATTGCAGTCGCTTGCCTTGCACGATTTCGTGAAACAACTCGCCGTCGTCGCTGACGTTCTGGTATCGGAGTCGCTGGACGGAACCGTGACCGCTCCCATTCTCCAATCCGCGGATCGCGACGAGGCTCGACCAGACTTGCCACAGTCGCCCGACCGCAACCGCCACAGTTCGCCTCAGTTTCAATTGCATCGCGTCACGGCCTGGTCGTGTACGGCGATGAATGCCGCACGATCGCTCATAATCCACGGTCAGCAAGAGCGCCCACCAAGAACTTAGTTCTTCCCTCGAGACGAGAACTCGTGCCGCCTGAATTGTGCCTAGCGTGGTCACGTCAATCGCGTCCAACTTTCGGTGCCAGTACGCGCGCAACCTGCCCGTGCCGGCCAGGATCGCATTGCTACTCAGTGAGGATCCATGCGTCCGCATCGACTGCATTCTACCCATGTCGCCGGCCGAGAAGCTGTGGACCACCCCCGAACTCGCCGCTTCGTCGAAAGCTGCCACCCCATCACCACCGAGGCCGCGGCTGATGTAAGCGACCGTCAGGCCAGCCACCCCGCCCGGGTCGCCCACGCCGAACCCGGCCACTTCTCCGCCAGCTCCTTCCACGCGACCTTCGCCGCGTCGATGCCGCCGCTTCGCCGGAATTCGCTGACGCCGAGCCAGTACATGGCCTCGGGGGCGCGGTCGTGTGCCGGGTTGAGGGTCACGGCGTCGCGAAGCCGGCGGCTGGCGGTCTCGAAATCGCGCGCTTCAAGGGAGGCGCGGGCCAGGCCGTAGCCGAACTCGGCGAGGAAGTCGGCGGGGGGGAGCCAGCCGATCGTCTGGTGGAGGACGGTGCCGTCGGGGAGAGCGGCGAAGAGTGTCGGGGTCCAGATGACGCGCAGCTTTTTCGCGAGGTCGCGCTGGTCCTTGACGTTCACTTTCACGGCGACGTAATGGGCGTCCGCGAACGCGGCGACTTCAGGTGATGGATACGTATCCGCATCCAGTTTGGCGCAGGCGGGTCACTGGGGGGAGAAGGCGTCGATGAGGAGAGGGCGCTTTGAGGCGGCGGAGAGGGTCACGGCTTCGTCCCAGGTGGCGGACCAATTCATGGGTGGGCCTCGCAACTTGCGGGTGGGTGGGGGGTTGTAATGTACCGAGTCAGGCGAATCGAGGAAGAACCGATGAAGACTGAAAGCTCACCCGTACCCCTGCCCGTGCCCGTGCCCGGTCGTTGTTTCCTCGCACTGGGTGCTTTAACGGCCGGGCACGGGCACGGGCACGCGCACGGGTACGGGAAAGGCCTCCTCAGACTCGGGCTCTTCCTGCTGCTGGCCCTTCCCCTCGCAGCGGAAGATTGGCGCGCGGAGATGAAGGATCTGCAGATCCCGATGCGCGATGGCAAGTCGCTGGCGGCGGACGTTTACTTGCCGGCGAAGGAGGGGAAGTACCCCTGCGTGCTGATCCAGACGCCTTACAACAAGCGGAACATGGGCGCGGTCATGGCGCTCGACGGGACGGCGATCGGCGAGACGGGGCGCGGCGCGGCTTCGGACATGAGGGTGATGATGGACCGCGAGCATTACGCCTACATGGTCGTGGACTGGCGCGGGTTCTACGCTTCGAAGGCCGCGACGAAACCGAAGCCGAAGCGCGGGCTGGACGGGTACGACTGCGTGGAGTGGATCGCGGCGCAGGAGTGGAGCGACGGGAAGGTGGGGACGTGGGGCGGGAGCGCGCTGGGGAAGCAGCAGCTGGACACGGCGGCGGAGAAACCGCCGCACCTCGTGTGCTGCGTGCCGCTGATCGCTTCGATGGGCCAGGAGTACGCCGCGTACTACGAGGGCGGGGTGATGCTGGAGGGGCACGTGAAGCGCCTCGACCAGCTCGGGTTCGGCGTCGGGTCGGTCGTGGGCGCGGCGCCGCTTCCGTGGGCGCCGGCGTGGAAGCTGGCGGAGGCGGTGACGTATCACCCGGAGGCGATCGAGGTGCCTTGCCTGATGATCACGGGGTGGTGGGACAACTACCCGGACATGGTGGTGAAGACGTTCGAGGGGATCGTCGCGAAGGGCGGGGACGGGGCGAAGGCGGGGTCGCGGTTGCTGATCGGGCCGTGGGACCACGTGGGGGTGGGCGTGGCGAAGCAGGGGGACGTGGAGTTCGAGAAGGCGTCGCTCGAGTCGGGGCGTGCGGCGAAGGCGTTCCTCGATTTCTGGCTGCGCGGCGTGAAGGACAACGGGTGGGACAAGGCGCCGCGCGTGCGGTACTGGGTCGTGAACGAGCAGGAGTGGCGGGCGTGCGAGTCGTGGACGGCGCTGGCGCGCGAGACGAAGACGCTTCATCTGTGCGCGGACGGCCGGCTCGCGGCCGAGGCGCCGCAGAAGGACGAGACCCGGACGTGGACGTTCGATCCGCTGGAGCCGTCCCCGACGCTGGGCGGCGCGAATCTCCCGCCGATGCCGCACGGGCCGACGGATCAGGCGGCGCTTTCGCAGCGCAAGGACGGCGCGTGGTACTCGACCGGCAAGCTCGAGAAACCGCTGCGCGTGAACGGCAAGGTCGAGCTCACGATCGCGTTCGAGGCGAACGCGCCCGACTGCGACTTCACGGCGCGGCTGTGCGACGTCGGGCCGGACGGCAGGGCGATCCTGATCGGCGACACCGCGGCGCGTTCGAAGTTCAGGGAGGGTGGCAGCGAGGTTGCGCTGCTGGAGGTCGGGAAGCGCACCACGATCACGCTGCGGTTTCCGTCCACGGCGACGACGTTCCCGGAAGGGCATGAGCTGAGGGTGTACGTCGCGAATACGAACTGGCCGCGGTTTGAGCGGAACACGGGGACCGGGGCGGACCATTGGGATGAGAAGGCGGCGCAACCGGTGAAGGTGGTGATTCACCATGACGAGAGCGTTTTGAAACTGCCGATGGCGAAGGAGTAAGAAGCCGTTATCCGCGGCCGTTTCCGCGAAATCCGCTTTCATCCGCGAATTCTGTTTGAAAAATGACGAACGGCATTCGCGGATAAAGGCGGATGACGCGGAAAAGGCCGCGGATACGGCTATCCGGAACCGGGCTGGGTAAGATCCAACCGTGAACCTCGCCCTCTTCCTCCGCGGCGCCAACGTCGGCGGCGCGCGCGTCTTCAGCCCCGCCGCCCTCGCGAAGAAACTCGGCGTCGAGAACATCGGCGCGGCCGGAACTTTCGTCGCGCGCAAAACCCCGTCCGCCGCCGCCCTCCGCCGCCAATTCGCCGCTGCACTTCCCTTCCAGACAGAAATCCTCATCTGCACCGCCGCGGACATAGCCGCGCTGGTGAAGTCCGACCCGTTCCGGACCCTCCCCAGGGAAGCCAAGCCCGTCGTCACGATCCTCTCCGCCAAACCCAAGTCGCCGCCCC
Organism: uncultured Planctomycetia bacterium; assembly: GCA_963706735.1. Taxonomy (GTDB): domain Bacteria; phylum Planctomycetota; class MHYJ01; order WSZJ01; family WSZJ01; genus WSZJ01. The sequence continues at coordinate 49,711 of CAVPNQ010000075.1, read as the reverse complement.
GATTCCCCCTCGACCACCCCGCCGGCCCCAACTGGCAGGTCCGCCTCTTCCCTCCCCTGGGCCCCTTCGTCCCCGGCTGCTACCGCGTCCAGGACCGCCTCCGCCATTACCCCAACGAGATCGTCGAGAAGTCCCTCGGCGTCCCCGCCACCACGCGCGGCTGGCCCACAGTCCTCAAGATTCACGCGAAGCTTCAGTCCTAGTCCTTACCTCGCCGCTGGCCGCTCGCCGCTGGCCGCTCGCCGCTGGCCGCTCGCAACTGTTGCCGCCGCCGCCCGACTTCGATAGAACGCAGCGATGCCTCCCACCCCCCCGCCTCTCCCCCCCCTGCCCGAATTCACGCAACAGTGCGCGATGGAGATCGACGAAGCGCTGATCTGGACCGACGCGGTCGGGACGATGGTCTGGGCCAACCGCCGCACGCAGTCGCTGTTCGGGTACGCCGAGGCGGAACTGCTCGGGCGCCCCGTCATGATGCTGTACAGCGCTTCCAATTCCCCCGCGCTCACGAAGGAGATCTTCGAAGGGACGTTCAGCGGCGGGTGGCGCGGCGACATCATGAACGTCATGAAGGACGGGACGGAGTTCCCGTGCCAGATGACGACGACGCTGATGAAGGACGCGCAGGGGCAGCCGATCGGGATCGCGGGGGTGCTGATCGACCTGAGGCGGCTCTGGGGGCGCACGCCGGAGGAGAACGGCGAGGCGGCGGCCGGGCGGATGCTCGTGCGGCTCATCATGTGCGCGGAGGGCGACACGGCGGCGCTGGCGATCGCGGGCGGGCTCGGCATGGACGCCGTGGCGCTGTTCAGCCTGGACGGGAAGCTGGCGGGGTTCGCGGGGGACCCGTTCCTGAAGGATGAAATGGCGCGGCGGCCGTTCCCGCAGATCGAAGAGACGCTGCTGAAGGAGCTGGGGGGGAAGTGCGCGCTGCAGGGGGTTGGGGAAGTCGGGAGCGTGGTGGCGGTGAGCTTCGACAAGACGGAGGTAACGGAGGCCACCAAGGGCGTTTTCCGTGCGATGCTGAAGATTCTCCGCGTGGAAAGCCGATCCTAAGAGGCGTGCCAGCAGGCAGTTGCGCCCGGCCGACCGGAGATTCGTCTAGACGGCTTGACTTGGGGCGCCTTCACGGGGTACTATGTGAGTGAGCGTTCACTCGCGAAAAGAGACACCATGATCATCGATGAATCCAAGCAGGACACCAAGCTCCCCGCCATCATGAATGCCGCCGTCAAACTCTTCGTCGAAAACGGCGTCGCCTCGACCACCATCCGCGACATCGCCAAGGCCGCCAAGGTCGCCGAGGGCACCCTCTACCGCCACTACGACTCCAAGGAAGAACTCGCCCGCGACATCCTCCAGAAAAACCTCGCGACCTTCTCCGAGTTCCTCGACCGCAAGGCCCGCGAGAAATCCGGCCTCGCCGGCCGCCTCGAGGGCGTCGCCCGCGCGTTCGCCGAGGCCTACGAGGACAACCAGGACGTCGCGCGCTTCATCCTCTTTTCCCACGCCGCCGAAATGGAACGGCTGCCCAAGTCGATGAAGCTGCCGCGTCACGTGGTGCTGGATCTGCTGAAGGAAGCGGTTTCCGCGCGCGAGCTGCCGGCGTCGGCGGACCTGGACCTGCTGCAGGCGCTGGTCATCGGGGCGTGTTCGCGGCTGCTCCTGGCGAAGGCGTACGGGGAGGTGAAGGGCGACCTGCGCGAGAAGGCCGCGGAGGTCGGGCGCCGGCTGAGCCGGTTAGTGGAGGGGAAGTAGATGAGCGAACTGAAGACAATGCGGCCGGTTTTTTCGTCGGCTCCTATGCGAGTGAATGTTCACTCGCATCGCGGAGACTTCTCCGGAACTCTCAATGCCGCGATCGGCTGGACCGGCATCGCCATCGGCCTCGTCGCCGCCCTCTGGATCGGTATGTGGGCTTTCGCCGGCCCCATGCCGGCCCCCGCTGGCTTCGAGTCCTACGACGCCCTCCCCCGCCGCCTGCTCCGGCTCGCGCACATCGCGGCCGTCGCGGTCGGCGCGCTCAACGTCCTGCTCGCCCTCGAACTCCCGCGCCTCGCGTTGTCGCGGGCGTGGAAGACCGCGTGCTCGTGGCTGGCCATCGTGGCCTGGCCCGGGCTGGTGCTGGTCCTCGCCGCCGCGGCGTTCGTGCCGGAAGCGAAGTACGCGCTTCCGGCCGGCGCGATGGCGCTCACGACGTCCATGACCATCGCTGCGGCGGGCGCCTGGCGCCGTTGGGCCGGGCGCGCCGCCGCGCAAAGGAGGCTTCCGTGAAGATCGCGCTGATCGCCGTGTCGGGAGTGCGCGTGCGCAACACGCTGCTCGACGTGCACAACGTGACGTTGCCGGGGTTCGTGCACAGGGGGAAGACGATCGCGAGCCTGCCGTCGCTGGGGCTGCTGACGATCGCCGGGCTGACGCCTCCCGGGCACGAGCTGCGGTATTTCGACATGCCGGAGCTCGACCTCGCGGCGCTGGGCGACGAGACGTTCGACCTCGCCGCGATCAGCGCGCTCACGGCGAAAGTGGACGTGGCTTATGCGATTGCGGCGGAGCTGCGCGCCCGCGGCACGAAGGTCGTCATCGGCGGGCTCCACGCGAAAATGCTCCCTCGCGAGGTCGCCCGCCACGCAGACGCCGTCGCCGTCGGCGAGGGCGAGGACCTCTGGCCCCGCATCGTCGAGGACGCCGCCCGCGGCACCCTCAAGCGCTTCTACGTCGAGGATCGCCCCGGCACCTACGACCTCGCGCGCGCGCCGCTTCCCCGCTACGACCTCCTCGACCTGTCGCGCTACAACCGGATCACGGTGCAGACGTCGCGCGGCTGCCCGCACGACTGCGAGTTCTGCGCGGCGTCGAAGCTGTTCGGGCGGTACCGCCGCAAGCCGGTCGAGCTCGTGCTGCGCGACGTGGACGCGATCCGCGCGCGCTGGCCGCGGCCGATGCTCGAGTTCGCGGACGACAACACGTTCGCGGACCCGGTGTGGGGGAAGGAACTCCTGCGCGGGCTCGCGGGCCGCGGCGTGCGCTGGTTCACCGAGACGGATTCCTCCGTCGCGAAGGACCCGGAGCTCCTCGACCTCCTCGCGCCCGCCGGCTGCCGCCAGCTCCTCATCGGCTTCGAGTCCCCGCGCCGCGCTTCCCTCGTCGGCCTCGACGCGCGCAACTGGAAGCTGCGCCAGCTCGACGGCTACCGCCGCGGAATCGAAGCGATCCAGTCGCGCGGAGTGAGCGTGAACGGGACGTTCATCGTCGGCATGGACGCCGACACGCCGGACGTATTCGAGGAGATCGAGCGGTTCGTGCGGGAGAGCGGGCTCGCGGAGGTGCAGGTCACGGCGCTCACGCCGTTCCCCGGCACGCGTCTCCACGCCCGGCTCGCCGCCGAGGGACGCCTCCTCACCCGCAAGTACTGGGACCGCTGCACGCTCTTCGACGCCACCTTCCACCCGAAGAACATGTCGCTCGAACAGCTCGAGGTCGGCATGAACTGGCTGTTCGGGAAGCTCTACAGCGACCGCGCCGTCGCGGAGCGCAAACGGCGGTTCCTGGCGATGGTGCGGGCGCGGAGGGCGGGGTAACTCCATGACACCACTCTGGTGGCTCGGCCTCACGCTGGCGATCCTCAGCCTCGCCGCAGTGGCTCAACCCATTGTTCTGCCGATCCTCGCCGCTCGCCCTCTCAAGGTGCGCGCGTTGTCCTCGACGCGAGCGAATCCCGGGCAAAGACCCGCAGCTCGAATCGGAGCCCCGTCATGACATCCACGCTACAGACAGGCCCGCACCGGCCTCCCTCCCCCCACGAACTCGCCTGGCTCGCCGAGGAACTCCCCGCCTGGACGCACGACGGCCTCCTCACCGACGACCAGGCCCGCCGCATCCGCGCCCGCTACGATTTCGCCGAGGTCGAACTCGACCGCCACGCCGGCCCCGGGCGCCTCGTCCAGGCCCTCTCTATCCTGGGCGCCCTTCTCGTCGGCGCCGGAATCCTCACCTGGATCGCCGCCAACTGGGACGGCATGAGCGACGCCCTCCGCCTCGGCCTCATCTTCACTTCCGTCGTCGGCCTCCAGTGGGGCGGCTACGAACTCGCCTTCCGCCGCGCCAATCACCCCCACGTCGGCCAGGCCCTCCTTCTCATCGGCAACCTCGCCTACGGCGCCGGCATCTTCCTCGTCGCACAGATCTTCCACCTCTCCGGCCACTGGCCCAACGCGTTCCTCGCGTGGGGGCTCGGGTCGCTTGCGGTCGCGGTCGCCATCGAAGCGGTCCCCGTGTTCGCAGTCGCCGCCGGCGCGCTGACGATCTGGGGCATCGGCGAAGCGGGCGAATTCCACGCGACCGGCGTGTGGAGCCTCGCGGCCCTCGGCGTGCTGTTCGGCGTGGCGTACGGGCGGCGGTCGAAGAGCCACCTCTCGGTCGCGGTCCTCGCCCTCGCCGCGTGGATCGCGTTCGTGCCCGGCACCTGGTCTGAATCCGCGAAACTCATTCCCACCGTCTGGCTCGCCGGCGCGGGCGCTCTCGTCGCCGTCGGCGTCCTCCACCGCTCGCTCGGCCGCCCCGACCTCCAGGGCCCGTGGCGATTCGCAGGCCTCGGCGGCGGCATGTTCGCCATCTTCCTCCTCAGCATCCGCCCGCTCGCCGGCGAGTTCGCGTGGCACGAAGGCTTCCGCCCCGACGTCGGCGCCATCTGGGCCGTCCTCGCCGTCGCCGCCGCCGCTTCCGCCTGGGCCCTCCTCGTCGCCACCGAACGCCTCGCGCGCTTCGAAGCCTGGGCGGCCCTCGCCGCCACCGGCCTCGGCGCCACGTGGCTCTTCATCGGCACGCGCGGCTCTGAGATCCCCATCGCCCTCCTCTTCAACATCGCCCTCTTCTCCGGCAGCGCCGGCCTCGTCGCCCTCGGCCTCCACGACCGCCGCCCCTCTCTCGCCTACTCCGGCCTCGCCTGGTTCGCGATCGGCCTCTTCGCCCTCTACGTCGATTTCGGCTGGGACCGCCTCGACCGCTCGCTCTTCTTCACCGTCGGCGGCCTCCTGCTCCTCGCGGGCGGCTGGGCCCTTGAACGCCAGCGCCGCCGCATCGCAACCACACTCAAGGAGGCCCGTTCATGAAGCGCCCCCTGTTCTTCGCCGCCGCCGTCGCCGCGCAGGTCGCGGTGCTCGCTTCCATGACGATGTCGCATTCCATCGCAGTCCGCGACGGGACGCGCGTCACGCTTCGCGTCGTCCCCGTCGACCCGGAAGACCTGTTCCGCGGCCAGTACGTCCAGCTCAGTTACGACCTGTCGCGGCTCGACCTGGCGAAGAACTGGGAAGGGCCGCGGCCGGTCGAGGGGGGCGAAATCTGGGTGCGGCTCGAGCCGCGCGGCGCGGAGTGGGCGGCGACGGCGGCCCGCTCGACGCGCGGCGAGCCGAAGCCGGGTGCCGTGTGGATGCGCGGGAAGTGCGCGCGCCTCTACGGGAACACGGCCGTGCCGAGCTTCGGCATCGATCAGTTCTTCGTCCGCGAGGGCCGCGGGCCGGAGATCGAACGGGCGGTGAGGGAACACGCGGTTTGCGCGGAACTTGCGGTGGCGCCCGACGGGACGCCGACGCTGACGGCGCTGATCGTTAATGGATCGAGGATTGAGTGAACGCGGATCCACGGAGAGACAGCAACAAATCGTTTGAGCAGGTCGCCAGTCTTAGTTCCGGCTGCGCGCTCGCCCTTGCGGCGTGCATAGGGACGCCGCTCGTGCTTGCTGCGGTGTGGCTGTTGAACGGGTTGGCGATCTTCAGTCCCGTCGCTTGGTTTCTCGCGCCCATTGCGACGTGGACCGCCAGCGCGATCTTTGGCGTTCTTTGGCCTCGCGCGGTACCCCTGAGCGGTCTCGTTCCACTCGCCGCCGCCTTTCTCGTCTCGCTCGCTCTTTCCAGCTGGACCTGGGGGGATTCGCTGTCGAGCACGCCCCCGCTTTGTGTCGGGCTCTGTCCCTTCGCGATTCTCGGCGGCTTCTCCGGACGGCGCGCAAGTGGATTCAGGATGGATTCGTCTCACACGGATTCGCGTCCGCTGAGGCGTTACAAACTGCGGAAGGGGATCTCGACAACCACTCCGTCGTAGTCACCTCCGTGCGCCCGGTCTTCGGAAAGGACCATCGACGCTTCTGCTGCTCGGGCAGCGAGCAGGATGGTGGCGTCCCAGCAGGAGATACCTTGGTTGCGCCGGAGGCCGACAGCGTGGAACACGATTGCCGGCGTGATTGGGCCGATTGGGAAATTCCGAAAGGTCGCCAGGCTTGCGGCGGCGTCATCGTGAGGCATCTCTGGCCCGCCCGTCCGCGTGGCCTGGACAAAGAACTCCTGCATCTCGTGGCAGGAGATCGCCAGCAACCGCCGCTGCGTGAGGAGTTCTTTGGCGATGGCACGCTTCCGGCGTTCTTCCGTGTGGCGCGCAACCGAGTACAGCAGGACGTTGGTAATAACGAAGGCGCTTGCGGTCATGCATCTCGTCCCGGGTTAGGCGGTTGCCCGCGGCGAACACGGACAACCATTGCTGCCCGCAGCGGATCAGGTCTGTTTCCCGGTCTCCCTTCGTCCATGCCTGCCTCACGCGACACCAAGGCAGCTTTTCGGGAGACGCCTGATTAACGGTCGGCAGCTTGTGGGTGGAGGGGATGCTTCATGGGAGAGGATCGTATTTCCGGGCGCTCCCGTTCGTGGCTGAAGGCAAATCGAGTGGCTACTTCTTGCGCGCCGTCCGGCGCAACTCCCGCTCGAACTCCCGGCGAATGAGTGCGCGGTCGTGAACCTGGTCCCTCGTCAGGCGATCGCTCGCCGACCCGGTCGAGCGGACGGAGTCCATTGCCCGGAACATCCGGCGAACTGCGCGTTCGTGTGTCGTGAGTTTCTTCATTCCGCTCTCAATGAAAACCGGCCGGGCTCATCGCCCGGCCGGGTGTTTTCCGCGTTCGACTTTCGACCTTCAACCTTCGACCGCCGTTTGCCCTCCTTCGCTCCTTCGGAGCTTCGGCGGGCGTAAGCTGCGCGAAGCGCAGCTTACGGGTGCAGTTCAATATCCCAGTACCGCTCGCTCACGAACCTTTCCCAGCTCGCCTTCCGCGCGCCGAGCCTGAGCGAGATGAACGGCGTCCACGGCGGACGGATCGGCGCCTTGCGGAGCAGCATCGACGCCTCGACGGGGGTGCGGTTCGCCTTGCGGCGGTTGCAGTCCACGCACGCGAGCACGCAGTTCTCCCACGTGGATTTGCCGCCACGCGCCCGGGGGAGGATGTGGTCGATCGTCAGCTCTTCCGAGCCGGGCTGGTGGTTGCAGTACTGGCACGTGAAGTGGTCGCGCTTGTAGAGGTTGCGCCGCGAGAACACGACTTCCTTCTTGGGCACCTCGTTGTAGAGGGCCAGGATGATGATCTCGGGGACGCGGAGCTGGATGTTGACCGAGTGGATGCACGGTTCGCCCTTCGACACGGCGAGGTCGGTCCACGACTCGAAGTCGTAGGTCTCGTAGGAGTCGGGGGAGATGGCGCGGGCGAGGCCGCGGTACATCCACACGAGGGCCTTCCGCACGGTCGTGGTGTCGATGGCGACCCACGAGCGGTTGAGGACCAGCGTCCGGCTGTCGAGAGCGGAATTCATCGGGTTCACGGCGTCCCTGAAAGGTGCCTGTAAATAATAACGTCGCAGCGACCTGTTTCTATCGGGGAAGCGGCTTTCCGGTTTGGAGAATTCTGCCGGGAGGGAATGAAATACGGTAGGCGAATGTTAGCGGGAAAGAGGCCGGGGCCGGGGGAGGGCCTTGCGCGCCGAAAAAACCGCCGATAGAATCCCGCGCGACCGTGGGGAGTAGTGTAACGGTAGCACTGCAGACTCTGACTCTGCCTGTCAAGGTTCGAATCCTTGCTCCCCAATTGAAAAGGGCCGGAAAGAGAATTGCGGGGTGGCACGAAAGGCTGCGCCACCCCGCAATTCTCTTTCCGGCCCTTTTCAATTGGCGAACGGCGAACTGCGGGCGGGCTTGCTTCGCTCGCCCGGGTTCAGGGTTACGGGTTGAGGAGGGGTTATGGGTTTCGGGTTCCCAAAGGCGGGTGAGGTTCCGGCGGCGCAGTTCCAGCCGGAGTACGCGGGGTCGCTGAATTACCTCGTGGACGGACAGGTGAAGGCCTGGGGCGGCAAGGCCGAGCCCGTCGAGAGCTGCATCATGCTCCGGCCGGAGGGCGGCGGCGCGCCGGCGCGACACCGCATCGGGCGGCTGCCGCAGATGGACGAAGCGGCGGCCCTCGCGGCCCTCGATGCCGCCGTGCGGGCGTGGGACCGCGGCCGGGGAGAGTGGGCGACGATGACGGTGAAGGGCCGAATTGACGCAGTGCGTCAATTCGCGAAGCGCATGGTCGAGAAGCGCGCCGAGTGCGTGCGGCTCCTCATGTGGGAAATCGGCAAGTCGCTCAAGGACTCCGAGAAGGAGTTCGACCGCACCGTCGAGTACATCGAGGGGACCGTCCTCGCGCTCAAGGACCTCGACCGCGCCGGGAACCGCTTCGCCATCGACGGCGGCATCGTCGGGATGATCCGGAGGGCGCCGCTCGGCGTGACGCTGTGCCTCGGGCCGTTCAACTACCCGCTGAACGAGACGTTCACGACGCTCATTCCCGCGATCATCATGGGGAATCCCGTGGTGATGAAGCTGCCGCGCTACGGGGCGCTCTGCACGCTGCCGCTGCTCGAGGCGTTCCGGGACTGCTTCCCGCGCGGCGTCGTGAACACCGTGAGCGGCGACGGGCCGACGACCGCGGGAACGATCCAGCGGACCGGCAAGGTGGACGTCCTCGCGTTCATCGGGTCGTCGCGCGCGGCGGACATCCTCAAGCACGGGCACCCTTCGCCGCACCGGCTGCGAAGCGTGATGGGCCTGGGGGCCAAGAACCCGGCGTTCGTGCTGCCGGATGCGGACGTGGACCTCGCGGTCGCCGAGGGCGTGCTCGGCGCGCTGTCGTTCAACGGCCAGCGCTGCACCGCGCTCAAGCACTTCCTCGTCCACCGTTCGATCGCGGACGCGTTCGTGGCGAAGCTGGCGGCGGCGGTGTCGGCGCTCAAGGTCGGCCTGCCCTGGGAAGACGGCGCGAAGATCACGCCCATTCCCGAGCACGGAAAGCCGGAGAAGCTGTGGGGATACGTCGAGGACGCCGTGAAGCACGGCGCGAAGATCGTGAACCCAGGCGGCGGCGAGCGCGAGGGGACGTGGTTCCGGCCGGCGGTGGTGTACCCGGTCGTGAAGGGCGCGCAGCTGTGGTCCACGGAACAGTTCGGGCCGGTCGTTCCGGTGTCGGTGTACGACCGCGACGAGGAGCTGTTCGACTACGTCGTGGAGTCGAACTACGGCCAGCAGGCGGCGATCTTCGGGCGCGACGCGAAGAAGGTCGGAGCGCTCGTGGACGTCCTCGTGAACCAGCTCTGCCGCATCAACATCAACGCGCAGTGCCAGCGCGGCCCGGACTCGTTCCCGTTCACGGGACGCAAGGACTCCGCAGAGGGGACGCTTTCGATCACCGACGCGCTTCGCGTCTTCTCGATCCGCGCGATGGTCGCCGTCAAGGAAGGCGGCGAGCAGATCGTCAGCGACATGCTCATGCAGAGGACGTCGAAGTTTGTGAGGACGGATTTCCTGTTTTAAGCCGGGCCGGGAACGTGTCCTCCCGCAACGCAGACTGATCTCGGCCCGGCTTACCGTGAGCGAGCCCGCAGGGCGAGTCGAACGGTTCCAATTTCCACGCGCAGGCGGCGGAAAGCGGGAGCCCGGTGCCGGGCAGCAATTCCGGATTTCCACCGGTGGCCGCGGGCCGGCCGGCGTCTCCACTTCGCAGGTCCGGACCCCGGCAGCGCGCGTCGTTCTCCCGAACCCCCGCGGGTGGCGCCGCGGCCGCCGGAGTCCCGTTTAAGAGACCGCTTCCCGTGGAATCGTCCTGGCGTCGATGGCGGGCGTGCAGGCGTTGGCGAGAAGGACGGCGAGAACGGCGGCGTCCGGGTATGGGGTATAGAGGCGCGCGAGGACGGTGGCGGCGCCGGCGATGGCGGCGGCGAGCATGCGGCCGCGGGGCGTGAACGGGCCTGTGACGGGGTCGGTGAGCATGAAGAACCCGGCGAGGAGCGCGCCGCCGGAGAGAAGGTGGAGGAGAGCGTTGTGGGCGAGCCACGGGGCGTGGCCCTCGACGCGGTCGCCCGGAGGGAGAAAGAGCGCGAAGAGCGAGATGGCGGCGAAGTAGACGAGGGGGACGCGGCCGTCGATGGCGCGGACGGCGACGAGGAAGAGGCCTCCCGCGAGGACCGAGAGGGGTGCGGCTTCGGCAAGCGAGCCGGGGTGGTGGCCGAGGAGAAGGTCTCCCAGAGTCGCCGCGAAGGAATCGACTTCCTTCGCGAGCGGGCTCGCGGCGGTGACGCCGTCGGCGGCGGGCCACCGGGCGGCGAACATCAGCCCCGGCAGGAGACCCATCAGCACGGCGCGGCCGAGAGCGGCCGAATTGAAGAGCGAGTTTCCCGCGCCGCCGCCGAGGTGCTTGCCGAACGCGACGGCGATGGCGGAACCGATGGCAGCGAGCCACCAGGGAGCGGTCGCGGGAAGTGTCAGGGCGAGGATCACGCCGGTGACGAGCGCGCTTTCATGAAAAGCGGCGCGGCAGAGGAAGGCGGACTGGACGAGCCAGGCGACGGCGAGGGCCGCTCCCAGCCCGGCGGCCGCATGCGCTCCGCCGCGCACGACGGCCGCGATCACCGCAGGCGCGAGCGCGATCAGGACCTGCGCCATGAGCACGCGGGTCGTGCGGCCGCTGTGGATGAGGGGGCCCGGGCTCACAGGTAGGCCACCGGGAGGAGCGCGTAGTACAACACGCCGGCCGCGAAGAGCCGGATCGGCGCACCCCGGAGCGGGAGAGAGACTTCCTCAAACCGTTCTTCCATCGATGCAAGGAGCGCGCTGACGGCGAACCACACGAGCGAAGCACGTGCCGCGTCGGCCCAGCCGGCGTAGTGCCCCGCGGCGAGCACGAGGGCGGCGGGGGCGAAGCGAGGGGCGAGGAGGACGGCGGCAATCGCGGCGGCCGCCCCGGCGAACGGACCCAGCGGCTGGGCGGCGACGGCGAGAAGCGGCGCGGCGGCGGCGAGCCACCAGGAGCGGGGGCGCTGGAGGAGGAGTCCTGCGGCGGCGGCAAGGAAGACGGCGTCCCAGGGCTTCATGAAGTGGGCTCCTTCTCCTGCGGCAGGAACACGGCGGCCGCAGCCGCGGCGAGGAGCAGCGCTCCCCCGGCGTGGACGGGGACCACGAACGGCGCGAACGCGGCGGCGGCGCCCAGCGAGGCGCCCAGGGCCGCTGCGCCGAGGTGGGCGCGGCCGCCGGCGAGAAGCGCGCCCGCCGCGGCGAGGGGAGCGAGCGGAACGCCCGGGACCGCCGCCGCGGCGATCCACGCGATCGCGATCCAGCGCGACGGCCGGCCGGCCGCGAGCGCCGCCCCGAGACCCAGCGCCGCGGCCCACGCCAGCGCCGAAGCCGGAGGCGCTTCCCAGAGCGCGGGGACGAGCCCGGCGAGGATCCAGGCGGCGTGGAAGCGGAGTTTCATCGCGGGGCCTCCGTGGACCACCAGCGGATGCGCTCGTTGACGGCGTCGATGAGGAGGCGGGAGGAGACGCTGGCGCCGGTGACGGAATCAACGACGACGGGGGGGCGTGCGGGGCGGCCGCGGAAGGATGCGAGGAAGGCGGGGGCCTGGAGGACGTGGCCATCGTGGCCCTCTGTGGAGTAGAGGAGGATCACGTCGGCGACGGTGTCGCGGTCGACGATCACGGCGCCGCGGATGAGGCCCTGGACGCCGTCGCGTTCGAAGAAGAGGACGGCCTTGTCTCCCGCGCGGAACGCCGGCGGGCCGCTGCCGGGGAGGCGCTCGGCGGGGCCGATGAGCCGTTCTGCGAGGGCGCGGTCCGGGTCCGGCGGGCGGAGCGCGAAGGCGATCGCGGCGGCGGCGGCGAGGAGCGCGGCGGTGGCGAGGTGGGCGCGGTTCAACGGAGGGCCTCCTTCGCGCGGCGGAGAAGCGCGACCAGCGAGCGGTCGGAGGGGCAGACGTACTGGCACATGCCGCACTCCATGCAGCGCGCGAGGGCCGCTGCGGGGCGGAGGATGAGGTGGCGGGCACTGAGGCCGACGGGGCAGGCCTCGAGGCAGTCGCCGCACCGGATGCAGGGATTGTCGACGGGGCGACGGATTTCTTCGCGCGTGAGGGCGAGGACGCCGCCCGTGCCGGGCTCGACCACGGCGTCGGCCGCGGACTCGACGCCCATCATCGGCCCGCCGGCGAGGATGGTGGCAACGAGCTCGAGTTCGACGGAAGCGCAGCGGAGGATGTGGCCGAATTCGGTCCCGAGCGGGACTGTGAGATTGCCGGGGCGTGTCACGGCGCCGCCGTCGACGGTCACGACGCGATCGAGAAGCGGGCGTCCGAGGCAGACGGCCTGGTGAATCGCGCGCGCCGTCTGGACGTTGATGACGATCGCCCCCGCGTCGGCGGGACGGCCGTCCACGGGGACATCGCGGCCGAGGACCTGGCGGACGAGGAAGCGTTCGTACCCGCCGGGGTAACCGCCATCGTCGTCGACGATGACGCCGCGCCCGGCGCCGACGGCGCGCATGGCGAGCCGCATGCCGCACTCCACGTCGCCGCGGTGTTCCGCCAGCACGCGCGTGTCGCACGCCAGGTACGGCTCCGACTCGCACCCGTTCACTATCACGCACTCGACCGGCTTTCCGGGCGACAGCTTCACGTAGGTCGGGAACATCCCGCCTCCCATCCCCTCGATTCCGGCATCGCGCACGACCGCGACGACCGATTCCGGCGCGAGCGACGCCGGGTCGCGATGAGGCGCGGCTGGAAGGGCGCGCGGTTTTCCCTCGATCCGGATTTCTCCCGGGCGCGCGGACGGCACCACGACACCGTCGTACGGTGAATGCCGCCGCCGCACGAATCTCTCCCCCTCCGGCGAATCCGCAATCAGCTGTCCTGCCTCGACCCGGTCGCCCGGCATCACCTTTGCCCGCATCCAAGCCGTCCGCACGCACACCGCCGGCGCCGGATCCAGCTTCCGGATCGATTGCCTCGCCGTCAGCTTCAGCGCCGGAACTTTCACCGCGCCCCCTTCAGCCATGCCTCGTCGGGCCGGTGGCACTCCGCGCACTGCTGCGCGAACCTCGGCGCGTGGCACTCGCCGCACGCCTCGCGCCGCGCCGCCGAAACCCGGATGTGCTCGTCCCTCTCTTCCCGCCCCCGACCCGGTGCGCGGAAGCCGCTCGTGTGCCACGCCGGGCGCTCCTTCACGTGGCACTCGTCACACCCCTCGCGCTTATGGCAACCGAGGCACGAGTCGCGGTTGAGAAGCGCCGCCGGTCCGTGCCCTTCCCGCACGAACTGCGGCGTGTGCGTCGACGGCGGCGAACCTCCGTGACAGCTCGCACAGTCGGACGACTTCACGCACGCCTTCCCCGAAGACCCTTCCAGCGCCAGCCACGCCGCCGCGGCGAGCGCGACGACTGCGAGGAGAACGCCGCCGACGGAGAGGCCGTTCATCGTTCCGCCCCCAGGTCGATCCAGAAGTAGATCGCACGGAGGTCCGCGTCGGGGAGGATGTTTCCCGCGGGATGAGCAGCGGCCGGGGCGACTCCCGGGGCGTGCAGTTCCCGCCCCTCGAGGAGCTCGGCCAGTGGCGACACGATCGCGCGACGGTCGTCCTTGTCGATGAAGCGCAGCAGGGTGTCGCAGGCGGCATCGCCCGCGAGGTCGATCCCCGCTGCCGCGCCGCTTCCCTCGTGGCACTCGAAGCAGCGGCGTTCGAGGATGGGGCGGATTGTCTTTGCGAAGCTGACGGCGGCCGGCGCCGGGGGGCTGCCGCCGTTCCAGTTGGGAGGAGCGACTTTGCGATGGGTCCCGGCATTCCAGATCGCCTGGGTGCGGGAAGCGGAGGTAACGATGTCCGGGCGGCGGAAGACATCGACGGGGGATCCGGTGAGTCCGCCGTGGCAGCCGCCGCAGGTCTGGGCGAAGAGGGGCCGGGGGATGGAGAGGGTGTGGCGTTCGCCGGGGAGCGCGTAGAGCCAGCGGTTGGGGGAGCGGAGCGCCATGCCGCGGGCGTTGACCGACTCGACGTCGAAGGCGACGCCGGAGGGGAGGACGGCCTGGAGGGAGCCATCCTCAGAAAGGGGGATTTCGGCGATGAGGAAGCGACGAGGCGCGACGGCGGGGTCAGCGCGGGGTTCGAGGCCGACGATGCGCGCGAAGCGCACCTGGTCGATTTCGGGCGTGGCGTCGCCGCAGGAGGGGCAGACTTCAGAGGCGATGTGGCGGACGCCGACGGGAGTGGACTGCGTGAAGAAGGAGTCGAGGAGCAGCAGGTCGAAGATCTGCAGCACGGCCCCGGTCTGGTCCGGGTAGCGAACGAGGCCTCGCTCGCGCGGGGCCGGGCCGAAAAGGTCCTCGTCGAGTTTCAGGGTCTTGGTGAGAGGCTCCTTGAGGCGGGGGGAGACCGGGCGTGGCCAGAGTTCGGCCATCGGCCCGCGCACAACGGCCTCCCGGCGGAACTTCCCGCCCGCGTTTCCGTCGGCGGACTGGAAGGCAGGCGCGGGCACGAGCCGCACGAGGTCAAAATCCGGCGACGCGGCGGGGTCGTTGAGATCGACGGGTCCAGGCGCGAACGACGCCAGGATCGAGCCGTCGGGCATCGGGAAGAGGTCATGCCACACGCCTCCCGTGGAGACGCCGCGAGGCGACGACGCATCGTCGAGAGAGATCCAAGCGGCGGCGAATCGGGTCAGCGCGGACTTCGGCGGTCCCCCGGCCCACGGGTGGTCGAGGTCGTCGACCGGATTGCGGTCCTCGATGTTGGGCCCGAACTGGTGGTCGACCAGGACCGGGATCCCTCCCCACCACGAATCGGCGTCTCGCCCGATGCGGACTTCGAGCCCGTCCGCCGCTTCCCTCCCGTCCGCGTGGATCGGAAGGCCGGAGCGGTTTCCGCCGTGCGTGTGGAAGTTCGAGCCATCGATGTGCGTCCGGAAGATGGCGCCGTTGAAGAAGGGACGGCCTTCCTGCCAGCCGGATCGGAGGAATGTCGCCATGATTTCCCCGCTGGATCTCATGAAGGGCCGGCGGGCCTGGGAGGGGGACGACGTCATCCGGCGTCGGTCGGCCAGGAACGACCTGCGCTCGTCGCCCGGGTCGGGGAGATTCAGCCTCCAGAGGTCGAACCGGGGCGCGACGCGCACGGGCGCATCGATTACGTAGTGCGTCGACCCGTCGCAGGGCACGGGGAAGGGGCGATCCACCGAGAGCCGGCCGGGCAGCTGGCGGGAGATCGTTCGCGACTCGCCGGCGTTGGTGCCGCGGAGGACGCGCAGCAGACGCCCGTCGAAGGTCCCCGCCTTCTCGAGCAGATCCGCATCGTCGATCGAATCGGTCGTCCCTCCTTCGGCCTCGCCCAGGATTCCGTCGGGGCTCACGTCACAGTACCCGGGCGCCAGGTTGCCCAGCACGACGATGTCCGCCCGGTCCAGCCGCAGGTTTCCCGGGTCTTCGGGGTCAGGCACGTACACCGGGTCGATGCAGTGAACCCCGGGATCCGTCGAAAACGTGATCTGCCGGGCCGCACGGGTGTCGAGTTCGAGCTCCCACACGTTGAACGGCTCCGTTTCAGCCGGCCGCATCGCAAAGACGATCCGCCTCGCGTCGTAGCTGACCTCCGCGGCGCGGATGTCCGCCGGTTTCCCGGGATGCAGCCCCGCCGTGAGGTTCGTCTCCCGGCCGTCGCGCAGCCAGATGATGTCCCCCCCCGGCAGCCAGGCCAGCGGCTCCAGGTATCGCTCGGGCGTCTCGCGCGGCCGGCGCACGAAGACGATACCGCGGTCCTCGCCCAGCGCCGCGCCCGTCGCCCGGATGGCCTCCGCGCGCTCCAGGTCCAGCCACTCCTTCACGACCGCGTAGTCCGGCTCCCCCTTCTCCAGGAAGTTGTTCCCGCCCTTGTGCACGATCCCGCCCTGTTCGACCGGGATGCACTTCTTCAGCTGCCTCGACTGCTCCACGTCCCCGGAAAGGTTCACGAGCCGCGTCACTTCGCCCAGCATGGCAAGGCGGTTGGCGCGGTGGATGGAGGCGGTGAAGCGTTCGCCGAGTGCGGGGATGCCGGGGTCGAGCTTGAGATCGCTGAAGGCGAGCTTGCCGTGGCAGTTCGAGCCGAAGCAGGTCTTGCGCTCGAGGAGGGGCACCACTTTCTGCGCGAAGAAGGTCTCGGCGCCCGGCGCCAGTACGGCGGCGGGCTCGGGGCGCGCTGCGATGGCGAGCGAGGCCCACTTTGAGAGAACCACGTAGTCGGGATCGGCGGTGCTGGCGAAGACCTCGGAGTGGACATAGCCGCCGAGGGATTCCGCGAGGGGAGCGCGGAGAAGCGGGCTTGCCAGGGCAGGCCCGCGGCGGTCGAGAGGGGCGAACTTCTTGCCGCCGCCTGCGGTGTTCTCCGTGCAGCGGCGGAACGCCTCGAGGCGCTGGGCGGGAGTCGCGATCCTGCCGGATCCGTCGACGGGCCAGCGGAGGAGCGTCCGGTTGACGGGCTCGGCGGCGAGGGCTTCGTAGGCATCGCCGGCGACTCCGTGGCAGCCCGCGCAGCGGCGGTCGAGCACGGGGACGACGTCGCGGCAGAAGACGCCGAACGGATCGCCGCCGGGTTTCGGGGCGCGGTCGGCCCGCGTTGCGAACGCCTTCCATCCCAGGAGCGCCGCGGCAGTCGAGGCCGCGGCCAGCACGAGCGCTCCACGCAGCTGGGCTCCGCTCATCGGATCACCTCCAGCCGGTCGCCGACGCGCCGAAGTCCCCTGGTGAAGAGCTCGCCGCCGTCCTCACGGACGAGCATGGCTTCGACCCCCTCCAGACCGTTCGCGAACTCGAGCCCCTTTTCCGGCCCCATCGCGAACACCGCCGTGGCGAGGGCATCCGCCGAGACGCCGTCCCGCGAAATGATGGTGACGCTCGCGAGTCCCCGCGCCGGCCACCCGGTGCGCAGGTCCAGGATGTGCGAATAGCGGACGCCGTCCACGAACCAGAACCGCTCGTAGTCGCCGGAGGTCGCAATGCCGCCCGGCGCGGCGGCGATCGTCGCCAGGAACCCCTCGCGCCTCGGCTCCTTGACGGCGACCGTCCACGGCTCGCCGCCGCGCGACCCGCCGATCCGCAGGTCCCCCCCCGCATCGATGATGTAATCGGGAAACCCGAGGCTCTCCAGCATCGCGCCGGCCTTGTCCGCGGCCCAGCCCTTGCCGATCGCCCCTGTGCCGATCGCCATCCCGGCCTTCGCAAGCCGCACCGCCCCGGGGCTCACCTCGATCTTGTCCCAGCCGACCATCGATCGAAGCGCTGCGATTTCTTCGTGCGACGGGAGGTTCTTCTCCTTGCGAGCCGATTCCCATCTGCGGAACAGCGGTCCTCCCGTGACGTCGAAGGCCCCTCCCGTCTTTCGCGCCCACTCCACCATCGCGCCGACCAGTTCGCGCGTCTCAGGCCCGACCTTCACGGGTCCGCCTCCAGCGGCCGCGTTCACGGCTGAGATCTCGCTCGACGGTTTCCACTCGCTGATCTTCTCCTCGAGCGCCGCGACAAGGTCCAGCCCCGCCCGCGCCGCTTCCGCCGCCCCGGGCTCCTTCCCTGCCGGCGCCCAGACCGCGATCTCGAAGACGCTTCCCATCAGCGGCCGCGTCGCGCGCACGACGGTTCCGCCGGCCGGTATGGTCGCCGGAGCGGCGGCCGGCGCGGGCGCGTGGCGCGTCCACCACCCCAGGCCCGCCAGAGCCAGCGCCGCCACAGCCGCGAGCGCTACTCGATGGAACGCAGGTATCGAAGCAGGCATTCGATCTCCCAGACCGTGAGGTGCGACGTCACGCCATGCGTATCCGGCACGCCGTCGCGTTCGTTGAGGCCCTGTTCGTGGTTCCCGTACGGAAGCGGCCGCAGCGCGGCATGGCCGGGAGTGCAGACGACCTCCCTCAGGCTGACCGCGCGCCCGTGGTGCAGCAGCCGCGGCGGACGGGCCCAGAGGCCGCGAAGCGACGGCGCCACGAAAAACCCTTCCCGCTCCTCGACACGCCCCTTGTCCTCCGTGTCCCAGGAGCGCACGTAACCGTTGATGGCATCGAGGCGGTCCGCGCTCACCAGCGTGTGCACGTTGTCGCGCGGCGCGGGCGTTACCAGCGGCGGGAACGACTTGTTCGCGTTTTGCGGGTGCTTCTTGTCCGTGAACGCGGGCGCCGGGTGGCACTGCGCACACCCGACCCGCGCGTCCTCGAAGACCGACTTACCCTGCACCACCATCGGGTCCCCGGGGTCCTCCGGGTTCGCGAGAAGCCGCGGCTCCACCCCCTGGTACGCCCCCACGAACTTCTGGCAGTCGCGAAGGGAGTAAGCACGGCCCCAGTACCGCCCGGAGATGCGCGCAAAGTGAAGTTCCCGCCGCTTCATCAGGTCGGCCAGGCTCACATCCGGCGACGACCACTTCCCTGTCGCCACGACGATCGCGTCCGCCGACCTGGAGTACTTCTTCACTTCTTCGGGCGTCGCCACAATTCCCGTGAAGTCGCCCACCGGGGTCAGCCCTTGGAAATCCACGAGCGGGTTCTGCTCCATGATCATCGTGAGCGGCTCGTCCATGGTGAGCGTTCCTTCGACGAAGAACGGCACATCATGGAAGAGCCCGCGCATGTCGGGGACTTCACGGCTGCCGCCGACGCGCTCTTCCCCGCCGCGGCTCTGTCCCATGACCTGGCTGACCGACCATTTCTTCCCGTCGGAAGTGTCGCGGAAGTGGCAGTGGACGCAGCTCTGGTCCTGGTCCACGGAAAAGACCGACGTCTGCACGAAGAATTCGCCGCGCTCGAAATCCGTCGACGGGAACGCTTCGGGAATCCGCGAAAGCGAGAGGTCCGAAGTCGCCCCGGTGTCCAGGTCGATGAAGGTCACGCTCTCCTGGAGATGGTTCGCGACGACGAGCGTGCGTCCTGCGGCCGCGATCCCCGACGGCTTGAAACCGGTGTCGAACATGCGTCCCGGCGCCAGCCGCGTACCTTCCCGCGTCCACTCCTGCACCTGGAACGTTCCCGACATGGTCACGTAGAGCCGGTCTCCTGCCGCGGCCATCTGCTCGGGAAACGAGCCCGCAACTTTCAGTAATTCCCGGGGAACCGCGTTCTTCTTGTCCCCGGGGAGCGCTTCGAAGGTGTCCGACGTGTACCTCACCCATTGATCGCTTGCGGCATAATCGGCGACGCTTCCCACCGACGGGTCGAGGAGCACGATGTCGTTGGTGATGTCGCGGAACTTTTCCTGCGCGGTCCCGTCGACGTCGTCGTACGGCCCCAGCGGGTCCTGTTTGTCGAGGGGAAGGGGCTTTCCGGTTGAGAAGTCGCGTTTGAGGGAGAATTCGGTTTCGGGTGCGGCGGGGTCTGTCGATTCACGCGCGGGGTCGCGGGACTGCGGGTGTCCGGAGCCGACGCCGAGCGTTGCGAAGACGAGTCGGTCGCCTGCCCAGGCGATGTCGTTGACCGGGGAGCGGGTGAAGATCCGGCGGGATTCGCGGCACACGGAGAGGTCCACGACCGAGACGTCGAGAGAGCCCGTGTTGGCGACGTAAAGCAGTCGTCCGTCGGCGCTGAAGACCATGTCGCGCGGTTTGTCGCCCACGGAGATGCCGGGGCCTTCGGTTCCCGACGCGATCCAGGCGCGGATCGCGGCGTAGTCGGGGTCGTGCGCCGGGTCGGCGAAAACGACGCCTCCCGGGTGGTGCCGGCCGTCGACGCCGTCGGCCCAGCCGCCGTCACGGATGGAAGTGGTGCAGCGGAGGAGCGGGCTGTCGTCGGGGGCGCCGGGGAAGGAGTGGGCCGCCGCGCTTCGGAAAGTCTCCGCCGGGTCGGGGCCGGCGGCAAATCCACCCAGTCCGTAGAGGTGGCAGTCCGCGGTTCCGCATCCGGCGCGAAAGGCGGAGTAGACACCGCCGGGACGGGAGACGAGGCGCGGTGTTTCGACGACCCGGGGCCCCGGGGCGCCACACCGGGCGCAGCGGGGAGCGGGTTCGCCCCGCCAGCCGCAGGAAGAGCACTTCGCCAGGGTGGCCATTCCCCCCGGTTCCTCGCCCCGGAATGCAGCGCGATCGAAGCCCAGTTCGCGCATCCGGCCCTCCAGGCGCCCGTTTCTCTCCGCGAGATCGACGACGAGGACCTGGTTGAGCCAGAAGTTCGCGAGGCAGGCGATGCGCCCGTCTGGCGAGAACTCGATTTCCTCGCAGTAGAACGGAACCGGGATTTCGGACGTCACGCGGCTGGTGTCGGCGTCGATGACGCTGAGAAAACTGGAGTATCGGTTCGTGACGGCGACCCATCGGCCGGAGGGATGCAGCCGAATCGCATACGGGTAGGAACCGACGGTCACGCGCGCGGTCTCCCGCCGACCCGCCACATCGAGGACCGCGACCTCCGAACCCGGACAGATCTCCTTGCCGGCAAGCGTGACCCACGCCCGCCTCCCGTCTGCGGAAGCGGCCACGCGGTAGGGGCGGCAGCGGTGAGGCTGGGACTCTGCCGCCGGGTCCGGGTTCGGAACCGGACGGAGGGAACGGCCCCGGAATCCTGCCGTGGGAGCCATGGGCGCCACGGTTGTCCGCGGACCGCGAACCCCTGTACGGGCCAGGGATACCGCGATGCCCGCCGCCAGGGCAACCGCGGCAAGTGCGAGGAAGAGGCGGTCGCGCGACACGGACACCTCCGTAGACGGAGCAGATGATTAGTGAGGTGCATTAAGGATAGCAATGTCCGCTATCGTGTCCAGCCACTTCTGCGGACGCGCGGTGCACGGAATGGGGCCGGTGAGGACCAGATGAATCGGAAAAGACGAAGAGCGCATAGGGAAAAGCGAGCTTGCCTGGCCCGCCCTACCCCGGCTTCGCTTCCCCTTGCGGAAACGTCAGCGTCACCGTCGTCCCGTGTCCCGGCACGCTCTCGATCGTCGCCGAGCCGCGGTGAAGCGCCGCGATGCTCTTCACGATCGCCAGCCCCAGCCCCGTGCCGCCGGCCTTGGAGTTCCGCGCCGTGTCGGCGCGATAGAACCTGTCGAACACCTTCGAAACGTGCTCCGCCGCGATGCCGCTTCCCGTGTCCCTGACCTGTACCACGAGCTGCCCGGGTTCGAGGAACGCGCGCATCGTGATCGTGCCGCCGGCGGGGGTGTACTTGAACGCGTTGGTGACGAGGTTTGAGACCGCGCGCTGGAACAGGGTACGGTCCACGCGCGCAGGGAGGGATGCCGGGCAATCGACGGCGAGCGTCACTTTGCCGTCCTCCGCCTGCGTGCTGTGGTAGTCGCGCATCGCCGCGAGTTCCGTCGCGACGTCGAGGTCAACGGCCTCCGGCTTCGTCCGGTCCGCTTCCGCTCGCGCCAGGAACAGCAGCGAATCGACGATCCGCGTGAGCCGTTCCGCTTCCTCGAGGCAGGAACCGACGACCTCCGCGTATTCGTCGGCGGAGCGGTCGCGGCCGAGGGCGACCTCGGCGGTGGCGCGGAGGTTCATGAGCGGGGTGCGGAGTTCGTGGGCGATGTCGGCGGAGAAGCGTGAGACCTGGTCGAAGGAGCGCTGGAGGCGGTCGAGCATGGCGTTGAACGTGGAGGCGAGTTCGGCGAGTTCGGTGGGGAGGCCATGGAGGGGGATGCGGTCGCCGAGGGAAGTGGAGCGGATCCGCTCGGCGGTGTCCGCGATCGCCTGGACCGGGCGCATTCCGGCCCGGGCGATGAGGTCGCCGGCGAGGGCGCAGGCGAGAAGGGCGAAGGCGGCGATGACGATGGCGAAGTGGCGGAAGGTGGTGGTGAAGTGGGCGTCGCGGCCGCGGTCGAGGAGGGCGTAGAGGGTCCAGGTGCCGGAGTTGTCCGAAAATGTGGTGCTGAGGAGGCGCATGGGCCGTCCGTCGTTCGTAATCAAGTCCGCCGGTCCGAACGGGGGTGCGGGAAGGGTGGTGTCCTCAAGCCGCGGCTTGGCCCCGGGCGTCTCGAGGATGCCGCCTTCCGGCGAAATCGCGCGCAGGTAGAGCGGTTCGGACTCGCGCGAGCCGGAGCCTTTCTCGATTTCCTCGCGCAGGGTCACCATGTCGTCGGGGCGCAGCTGGATGCGCGTGCGCAGGGCGTCGAGGCGGTCGCGCAGGAACTCGTCGTCCTCGCGCTCGAGGGCCCGGGCGAGCGAGAAGTAGCAGGCGACCACGACCGTCAGCACGACCGCAAACGACGTCCCCGCGTACCAGAACGAAAGCCGTACCGCCAGCGATCGCCCTCGCTTCACGCCGGGCCGCCGCGCGGGCTCAGGCGTCGAGGGCATACCCCACCCCGCGGACCGTGCGGATCAGTTTCTTGTCGAAGGGATCGTCCACCTTGGCGCGCAGGTGCCGCACGTGCACGTCGATGACGTTCGAGACGCCGTCGTACTCGACGTGCCAGATCCGTTCGCTGATCTGGGCCCGGGAGAAGACCTGGCCGGGCGCCTTGGCGAGGAGGGCGAGAAGGGCGTATTCGCGGGGGGTCAGGTCGAGCGCCTTGCCGGCGCGCATGGCGCGCTGGACGGAGTCGTCGATCTCCAGGTCCGCTATCTGGACTTTCGTGGGCCGCGCCGCCGCGCCGCGCCGGGCCAGCGACCGCAGGCGAGCCACGAGTTCGGCGAACGAGAACGGCTTCACGAGGTAATCGTCCGCGCCCAGCTCGAACCCCTTGACCCGGTCGGGGACCTCGTCCCGCGCGGTCAGGACCAGGATCGGCGTCCCCCGCCCTTCCTTGCGCAACTCCGTCAGCACGCTCCACCCGTCGCGTTTCGGCAACATGATGTCCAGCACCACGGCGTCGTACGCGTGCTCCCGCGCCATCCGCAGGCCTTCTTCGCCGTCGGGAGCGTGGTCCACCTCGAAGCCGCTCTCGCTCAAGCCCTGCCTGAGCGCGGCGGCCGCCTTCTCTTCGTCCTCGACGACCAGGATTCTCATGTTCTCTTCCGCGATTGTACCGGCATCCGGGTCATTTCGTCGCGCCCGGGGGTGGCTGGGGCGGCCGGATCTCCCGTGGCGGCGGGGGCGAGGCCTTCGCCCTGTTCTTCGCGAGCCAGGCGTCCCACTGGTCCCAGGTCGAAAACCTCTCGCCGGTCGCCTCCTGAAGGGCACGCAGCGAGCACGCGCGTGCCCCCTCGAGCTGCGCACTCGGTTTCGTCCCCTCCGAGGACGGCTTCAGAACCTGCACCAGCAATCCGGCCGCCGCCGCGTCCTGCGTCCGGATCGCCAGGATCGCGCTGTAGATCCGAAGGGACGAATCACTCTCCGAATTCCACCACCTCCGCACGGCGGCCGCCGCCTCCGCCACCGGCGGTTGCGCCGCGTGCGACCGCCCCGCTTCCCCGACAATCGCCCCGTCCGGGCCCTTCGCGATGGCCACGCCCCTCTGGGCGAGCAGCTCACGGCAATTCGAGAAGGGCAGCCGGAGCGCCACGGCCGGGTTCCATGTTCGCTCGGGCGTCGCATCGCTCGGATCCCAGTACTTGTCCAGCGCGTTGAGATCGGCCATCGAGGCAAAAAGCCCTGTGACCGCCGACTTGCGGACCTGTGGCTGCTTGTCCCGGGACAACGAAGCGAGAATCTTCACCGACTCCTGCGTGCGGAAGCCGTTCCACGCGAGGATCTCGAGCACCTTCGTCAATTTGACCCGCTTCACTTCGTTCGTGGTCACCGTAGGCCAGATTTTCAGAATCGGCCGAACCGAATCCGGGCCGAGCCATGCGGCGTGGAGGAGAAGCGTGTTGATGTCGGGATCGGGGACGAACAGTGCGACCTCGTAAGAATCCAGGACGGCCTTCTCCTCGGGCACGGGCGCCTTCTCCCCGCAACCTGAAGCGAAGATGGCTGTGGCAAGCAGGGCCGGCGCGAGACGATGGAAATGCACGGCGCAACCTCCTGTGGAATCGGCCCGGGAGAATACCCGAGGTCCGCCGGGCCCGCATCATCGGCGCTCGGCTACTTCTGGGCGCGCTTCTTGGCTTCCCGCAGCCGGTCCAGGTATCCGCCTTCCTGTGCCGGCGGCGGGGGCGCCGGCTCGGCGGCCTTGGGGGCGTCGGGCGGAAGCTCCATCTCCGGTGCGCGGAACCCGGAGGGCGGTGAGGCGGGAAGCGGCGCAGCGGGTTCGCGGGCCGCCTGGGGGAGGGCGTGGGCCTTGGCGGAGCGGAGGCGGTCCACGACCTCGTCCTTGGCGGCGGGCGCGGCCTTGACCTTGCGCCGGAGCCACGCGTCCGGCACGCCCAGCCGGCGCGCCGCGACGTCGATCATCAGGCACGCGAGGGCGACGTAGAGGAGGAAGCGCCAGATTTCCTGGGGGACGCGCGCGGGAACGGCGGTGTGCCTGAAAAGTTCGGGCTGGGGCTCCAGCGTGATCGATCGGCCGGCGGTCAGCTCGGCGAGCCGCTTGAGGAGCGCGTGATTGGGCGAAGTGGCCCTGAACTCGGCGGCGTACGGGATGAGGATCGGGACGCTCGCCCGGGAGGCCCACTGGCCGTCCTCCTCCTCCGCGATCGTCACGAACCACGATCCGGGCATGGTGGACGGCACATCGGCCTCGTACCGGCCGGGCCCGGTCTGCCGCACGGGCACTTCGCTCGACCCCATCGGTCCGGCGACGAAGGCGTTGAGCTTGAGGAAGTCGCGGAAGCGGCCGTCGGAGCCGACGGCATCGACGGTGAGATGGGCGCCGTTCGAGGTGAGGGACGTGGCGACGGAGTAGGCGTTGGCATCCTGGCGGCGGAGCAGCCAGCGGACCATCTGGGGCCAGAGGGTGCGGTAGCCCGGCCAGTCGACCCAGTTTGCCGACCAGCGGGAGGTCGCGTCCGACGTCCACGCGATCGACCGGCCGAGGCCGTAGTGCCACTTGGCCAGAAGCGGATCGTCCTCCTCGGCCTCGAGGTGGACCTCGGCGGTCGGTTTCGCGACGGTCGAGACCCAGCCGAGAAGCGTGGGCGTGCGGTCCCAGGGCACGCCTTCCATGAATTGTGCCGGCCGCGTGATGACGGGCGTGAACTCGCGCTCGATGATGGTCGAACGCGCGGCGTTGACGGTTTCCTCGGAAAAGAGGCGCGGGAGGTCCATGGGATCGTCGGTGATGTAGAAGCGCCCGCCGCCGCGTTCGGCGATCGACTTGAGCCAGTCCGCGTCGGAATCGCTCTCCTTCCCGATCGCGACGACCGAGAGGGTGATTCCCTCGGCCGTGGCCTCGTCGATCATCGTCTCGACGCCCTCATGTTGCTCGGCGTCGGCGGCGTCGGCGAAGAGGATGGCGTGGCGCGCCTGGGCGGTCGCGCCGCGCAGCGCTTCGAACATGTCCTTGATCGCGGTCGCGCAGTAGATGCCGCCACCGCCCTGCCTCAGGCTCATGATCGCGCTCTCGATTTCTTCGCGGTCGGAAATCGGCTGCATGTCCACGATCCAGGTCGTGTCGGTGTCCGTGGTGGCCACGGCGATCTGGTCGCGCTCGTTGAGGACGCGGAGGCACTCCGTGGCGCCTTCGCCGGCCAGTTCGAGCTTCGTGCGGCCGTCGGAAACCTTCGCGGACATCGACCCGGAGGAGTCGATCGCAATCGCGACGGCAAGCGAGGCGAGCCGCTTCAGCTGGCGCACGTCCATGTCCACCGGGAGGCAGGCCTCGACCGGCGTGCGCTGCCACACGCCCGAGCCGAAGGACCGATCGCCCCCGATCATCGCGAATCCGCCGCCCAGGTCGTGGACGTACTGGCGGATCGCCTCGTGCTGCGCTTTCGAAAGCTGACGCGAGTGGATGTCGGCCATCAGAATTGCGTCGAACCCGTCCATCTCCGCCAGCGACAGCGGAAAACCCGACGGTCCGCGGACCTCCACGTCCAGCCCCGCGTCCCGCAGGCACCCCGCGAGCGCTTCCGCCTCGTCCGGATGCCCCGCGAGAAACAGGACGCGGCTCGGGCCCGCCACCCGCGTGTGCGCGCGGCCGACGTTGTTCTCGCGCCACGAGTCCTTCCCGTCGGCCACCTCCACGAACACCTCGAAGTCGAGCGCGCCCCCCGCTTCCGCCTCCGTCGCCTTCAGCGCGAACGTCTGCGGCCAGGTCCCCTCCTTCAACGTCCGCTTTACCGGGGCCAGCGGCACCCGGTTCTTCACGATCCGGAACATCGCTTCCGTTTCCGCCGTGGACGTCACGATCGCCGTCAGCTCGTACGGCTCCTTCGGCGATACGCGCGTCGGCGACAGCACGCGGTCCACCCGCACTTCCGCGCGCGCCGTCTTTCCCAGCGCCGCCGTCCAGACTTCAGCCCCGCGCGCCCGCGCCGCCAGCGCTTCCGCCGCCGCATCCCCCGAGTTCTCGTTCCCGTCCGAGAGCAGCACGATCCGCTTCTGCGCCCATTCCGGGCACGCCGCCGCGGCGAGCCGAAGCGCCCTGGCGATGTCCGTCGCATCGGGCGAAATCACCGAGTGAATCTTGTCGAGCTCGAACTTCTCCGCCGGCGAAACCTCCACCGACGACTCGCGGCCGAATACCACGAGCCCCACCGTCTCCCGCCGCCCTGCCAGCTTCGCCGTCTCCCTCACCCACTCCAGCGCCCGCTCCCCTTCCTCCCCCGGCACCGACCGCGAACGGTCCAGCACGAAGACCACCGCCAGGTCGTCGGACAGGCGCACCTGCCGCATCCCCGCGATCGCCAGGCACAGCGCCAGTACCGCGACGACGCGGCAGACGGTGGAGGTCCAGAAGCGACCCGGGGCGAGGCGGAGCCGGGTCGAGCGCGCGAGGAGCGCGACCGGGACGAGCGCGAGAAGCGCGAGGAGTCCCCATGTGCGGGTGAAGTCGAAGGGGATCATGCGCGGACGCGGGCCTCCATTGCGGCGACAGCGCCGGCCACGCAGGAAACGGTAAGGGCGACGGCCACGGAAAGGAAGATGAGGAACGCGGCGATGTGCGGCGGCTGGAACGTGCCCTGGCAGGCGAAGGAGACGCTTCGCAGGATGATCCCGAACGGGTTGAGCGAAGTGAGGAACGCCGCGTTGTCGCGGAACGGGAGGGCGGTGAGTGCGGGGACGGCCCAGAGGGCGAACAGGGCGCCGGCGGTGACGGAAGCGGCGCGGCGGGGGTGGCCGACGGCGAGGGAGGCGGCGCAGGCGAGGGTGAAGGCGGTGGCGACGGCGGCGACGAAGGAGAGGGCGACGAGGGGGCCGAAGGCGCCCATGGTGAGGGAGCAGAAAGCGGCGTGGGCGAGGGCGACGACGAGGGTGGGCGCGATCGAGCGGAGAGCGGCGAGGAGTTTCCCGGCGAGGATGTCGCGGACGGGGAGGCCGGTGGAAAGGAGGATGGGAAGCGTGCCGTTGTCGCGTTCCGGGCCGAGCGTGGAGGAGCCGGCGCCGATGGCGAGGATGATGCAGATGAGGAGGTCGAAGACGAGCGTGATGTGGGCGGCGGCCGGGCCGGGGGCGCTCGTGGAGGTGGCGAAGAGGGCGACGATCCAGAAGAAGGCGTTGCAGATGAGGGATCCGCCGCAGATGAGGGCGCCGAAGACGGTGAGGACCTGGCGCGCGGTGGAATCGTCGAAGGCGCGGTCCTTCCAGTAGACGGGGTTGCCGCGGATGGGGAGGCGGAAGTTCCGGATGGGAGCGAAGGACCCGACCGGGGGACGCGGCGGCGGGGCGGGGGGCGGCCGCGGGGGCGCGACGGGGGCGGCCACGCGCGCGAGGGGAACGGGAACGATGGGACCGCCCGCCGCGGCCGGAGACGGCGCGAAGAAAGCCATCGGGATCGCCGAAGCGTCCGTCCGCGGCGGAAGCGCCGGGGCGCTTCGGCCCCTCGGCGACCGGGAGTTGCGAAGGACGGTGGCGGCCAGCGCGAGAGCCCCTGCGGATTCCGCGAGGTGGGCGGTCCAGGCGAGGCCGCGGTCGAGCCAGGAGGCGGGGGAAGCGGCCACGGCGTCGCGTACGGCGGCGGTCCAGGGGCAGAGGGCGGAGAAGACGGGCCAGAGCGCTCCTTTTCCCGCGATACTCTGGATGGCGACGCTCGCGACGCCCCCGAGGGCGGTGGACAACGCCGCGAAGACGATCAGGGTGACGAGCGCCAGCCCGGTGGCCGTGCCGGCGCGGTCGCTGGAAGCGGACATGAGGATGGAGACGGAGGCGGCGAAGAGGCCGTGGAGGATGAGGCCGACGGTCGTGGTGAGGAGGAGGACGGGCGTGGTCCCGCCGAGGAGCAGGGCGGCGACGCCGATCGGGAGCCCGGCGGCGAGCGTCGCGGCCGTGAGGGCGCTGTTGGCGAGCAGCTTCCCGCTGACGATGTCGAAGTCGGTGACGGGGGCGACCGAGAGGAGGTCGAGCGTTCCGCGCTCCTTCTCCCACGCGATGGCGGGAGCGACCATCGCCGGCACCAGCACGATCCCTGCGACGAACTCCGTCCAGAAGAAGATCTGGAAGAGCGTCACTCCCGCGCTGCGGAAGTCGGCGGTGGATCCGGACCACGGCCACGCCAGCGCGGCCGCGGCGGCGAGGAAGACGACGAAGCCGGCCCGCATCGCCCAGGTCCGGGGCGCGCGCGAGAGGTGAATGAGTTCGCCGGCGAGAAGAGGGGCGCGCATCAGGCCCGCATCCTCCGCTCGATCCCGGCACACACCAGCGCCACGGGCGCGATGGCCGCCGCCCCCGAGACGGCAATGAACGTCATGGCGTGCCCCGGCGTCAGCCCGACATCCCCGGACGAATCCATGATCGACCGCATCACCGAAAGCGGATCGCTTCCCACGAACCAGTCCTCCATCTGCGGCACGATCCCCCGCAGGAAGCCCGGGAGGATCCACAGTGCGAACGGAAGCGCGAGGGCGAGGGGAAGGGCGAGGCGCTGGCGGCGCGCCCACCAGGAGGCGCCGAGGGAGAGCCCGGCCACCGAGAGGACGGTCACGGCGAAAACCCAGGCGAGCGCCACGCCGCGCAGGCCGATGTCCAGGACGATCGCGGACAGGTGAACGAAGGCGACCGCCAGCACCGGCCAGGACCTGACCAGCGTGGCGCGCATCTTCCCCGCGACGATCCAGGTGGACCTGTAGCCGGTCGAGACGAGGAGCGACAGCGTGCCGCGCTCAAGTTCGTGCGACAGCGTCCCGGCGCCGTACAGCGCCACCATCAGGCACGCGAGGAACATTTCGATCACGATCCCCTCGTGCGTACCGCCCCAGAGGACGTTGCGCCCGCCGCTGGAAGAGATCGCCGGCACGGCGAACATCGCCGCCAGCGCCGCAATCCAGAACCGCACGTGCGAGTTCTCGTCTTCGCTCATCTGAAGCGATTCGCGCCAGTAGATGGGGTTGCCGCGGATCGGGAGGCGCGGTTCCCACAGGAAGCCCATTTCCCTTCCGGGCCGCGACAGGACGCGCTGGACCCCGTGCGCTTTTCGAACGGGCGCTTCGGGCTCCGGTGCCTCCACAGGCTTCGGCTTTTTCCTCGAGAACTTCACGCCGCCGGGGCGCGCCGAGAGCGGCCGGCCTTCGTCCTCGGCGGGCGCGCGGGTCCTGGAGGACAGCTTCGCCGAGATTTCCGGCGACAGCATCCGCCGGACGATCAGCAGCGCTGCAAACAGGTGCAGCGACCAGGTGACGATGAGGATCCCGGCGGACGGAGCGCGGACCCCGAGCGCCGCTTCCGTGTAGACCACCCAGGGGCACAGGACCACGAGGCTCTCGGGCTCGGGCACGAGCCAGAAGGCGACGCCGAAGATCTTCCCGACGGCCATGCTCGAGAAGGTGAACGTCATCCAGGCGCCGGCCATGTAGGCGACGACCGCGGCCCAGGTCGGGCGCCCGCCGGAGGACTCGGCCCATGCGAACATCAGAAGCGCCACGGCCGCGATCCCCACGGTCGTCGAGAAGCCCAGCTGTCCCATGTTCATCATCCAGAACGCGGCCAGCGTCGAGATCAGCACCAGGCCCCCGCTGAGGACCACGGCGCGAAGCGACGCCTTGGCGCTTCGGGAAGCCACGATCGACACGCTGAGGGCAATGGCGGCGGAGAGGAGCGCGGTGAGAGCGATGGCGATGCAGACCGAAAGGGCGCGGTCGAGACGGATGCCGCCGAGGGCGACGGCCGCAAAGGCGAGCGGAAAGGGCGCCCCGAGGAGGACACCGACCTGGGCGATCTGCGAGCCGAGCTTGCCCAGCAGGATGTCGCGCTCGGACTGCGGGCACGCGAGCAGGAGTTCCAGCGTGCCCTTCTCGCGCTCCAGCGGGATGTCGGAGGCGACGAGTGCGGGGACGATGAAGACCGCGAAGGCCATTTCGCACCAGAAGAACACCGGGAACAGGCTGGCGAAGGCGGCCTGGACGCGGGGGGCGGCGGCGCCCCAGGGGACGCTGGCCGCTGCGAAGAGGATGATGAGGGTGAGGAAGGCGCAGCGGAAGAGCACGGTCCGCGGGGACTGGGCGAGGCGGGTGAGTTCGTGGTGGAGGAGGACGAAGCGGGTCATTCGCGGGAGCTCCGGCCCACGAACACGGTGGCGACGGCGAATGACGTGGCGGCGAGGAGTCCATGGAACGCCAACCAGGGCACGAGGGGCGGGTCGGCACGGCCGGAGCGGAAGAAGCCGGTCGCCTGCGTTTCCCAGAGCATTCCCCAGGGTGTCAGCCACGTCGGGACGTCATCGACGAGGCCGAAAAGTTCGAGCATCGGAGGCCCGCCCCAGAGCGCGATCCCCGCCATGAAGGCCGCGACCACGGCGGCTTTGGCGTTCGGGACGATCGCCGCGGCCGCTGCCGAGACGCAGGCGAGCGAGACGAGCGAAGTCGTGAAGATCGCGGCCGCGAAGATGCCCGCCTTCGGGAAGTGAATGGAAACGAGCCCGATGCGCAGAAGCGTGAGCACCAGGGGCGCCCTCAGGTGCCACACGACGGCGGCCAGCTTCCCGGCGACGACCTGGTGCAGGGGGTAC
Organism: uncultured Planctomycetia bacterium; assembly: GCA_963706735.1. Taxonomy (GTDB): domain Bacteria; phylum Planctomycetota; class MHYJ01; order WSZJ01; family WSZJ01; genus WSZJ01. The sequence goes on along the minus strand of CAVPNQ010000075.1, from coordinate 18,672 downwards.
CCGGTCGCGGCGAGGATCGCCAGGTTGCCGGTCGTCCGTTCTTTCGCCAGCACGGAACCGCAGGTCGGCGCGACCACGAGCGCGAGGAAGAGCAGGTCAAGCAGGAGCGTCAGGCCCGTTTCACGGCTGCGCCGTTCCGAGAAGACTCCCAGCAGGACGGGCAGCGTCATCAGCGCACAGGCGGCGACGCCCATGCCGATCATGCAGCCGGAAACCGGGTTCTTCAGGACCTTGATGTCCTTCCACAGCACCGGGTTGTCCCAGACCGGGACTGCGGATCGCCGCTTCGGACGGGCCTCCGATCCTTCGTCTTTCCGGGGAAGGGCGATCGGTGGCGCCACAGGCCGGGGGGGAGGCAGGTCTCCGTGGAGGAGGCTGCTGGGCGAGGCGGTGGAATCGAAGAAGTGGACGTTGGACGGTGCGGGACGGGGCCTGACGACGACGGGAACCGCGCGTGGAGCCGTGACCTTCTCGGGAGCCGGGTCGCTTCCCTCGACGCGGAGTTCCAGGCCGCGTTTCTTCAGTCTCAAGGCGATGGCCAGCAGGACGATGGAGGTGAGGACGAGCTGAGATCCCCACGCCATGAAGCGGGACGTGTGATCGAGCGGCTGACCGACAAGGTCCGAGAGCGAGGAACCCCACGGGCACAGGACGGCGAGGGTGCGGTCGACGGTGAGAGGAGAGGGGCCGCGCCCGCGGAAGCCGAGTTCGACCATCGTGTATCCGATCAGGCCGGCGAGGCCCAGCAGGACGGCCCCGACGGCGCCCGCCGCGCGGAGGCGGGCGAAGTACCCGATGCCGCAGGCGACCACGCCCAGCAGGAAGCTTCCCGGCAGCCAGCCTCCCGCGAAATTCCCCGCGGCGAAGCCCAATCCCACGTAGGTCAGGACCGCGCCTGCGCCCATCGTGCCGAGCACGCCCGAAAACGCGGCGCTCGTCGCCTGGTTCGCGGTCGCGGACGTCAGGGACGCCAGAAGCGCCACGGCGACCGAGAACGCCCCCATCAGCACCGCGTGCGCCAGGGCGATCGCGGCCAGCTTGACCGGCGCACCGCCCACGATCATCGCCCCGACCGCGAACGGCGCCCCGGCCATGAGAAGCAGCAGCGCCGAAAGGCCGAGGGACAGCCCGCGCCCGAGAACCAGGTCCAGGTCGGATTGCGGGCATCCCGCGAGAATGTCCAGCGTCCCCTGCTCGCGCTCCCCGGCGATCGCCGGCGCCACAAACGCCGGGATGAACAGCCCCGCCGCAACCAGCTCGCACACCACGAACGCCGTCATCATGTGGCTCCCCGCATCCGGGGAAAGCCGAAGCCCGTCCCACGGCCACGCCAAAGCCGTGGCCGCGAGCATCAACCCCACGAACGCGAAGCGGATCACGTGCGTCGTCCGCCGCCGCGACAGGCGGAACAGGTCGCCCCGCAGCATCGTCAGCCCGATCACGTCACCTTCCCCTTCGTCAGCGACAGGAACGCCTCCTCCAGGTCCGCCTGCGCTTCCCGGAACATCGTCACCTTCAGTCCCGCCTTCACCAGCGTCTCCGGGATCACCGAGATGTCCCGGTCCGGCCGGTCGAACTCCGCGCGCAGCTGGCCTTCCTCCTCCCAGACCCGCTTCACTCCTTCCACCACGCCCACCGCGTCCAGCGCCTTCTGCGGCTCCGCCGCGACCTTGAATTCAACGACGAGTCCTGAAGCGGCCATCTTGAGCGCGTCGGAGACCGGGCCCTTGTAAATGAGGCGGCCGGCCTCGATCACCGCGATCGACTGGCAGAGGTCGCTCATCTCCCGCAGGATGTGGCTCGACACGAGGATCGTCTTCTTCATCCGCCCCAGTTCGCTGATCAGCGCGCGGATTTCGATGCGCGCGCGGGGATCGAGGCCGGAAGCGGGCTCGTCGAGGAGGAGCACTTCCGGGTTGTGCACGAGGACGCGGGCGAGCCCGAGGCGCTGCTGGTTCCCGCGCGACATGGTGCGGATCAGGGAGTGCTTTTTCCCCGTCAGGTCCGTCAGCTGCAGGATGTCGTCCACCACCGTCTCGCGCTTCGCGGCGGCGATGCGGTACATGGCGGCGAAGAAGTGCAGGTACTCCTCGACGAGCATGTCCTCGTAGACGCCGAACGTGTCCGGCATGTAGCCGAGCAGGCGGCGGACTTCCATGCGGTTGTGGGAGACGGAGTGCCCGCCGATCGTGGCGTCGCCGTGCGTCGGCTGGAGGAGCGTGGCGAGCATGCGGATCGTCGTCGTCTTGCCGGCGCCGTTGGGACCGATGAACCCGCATATTTCGCCCTGCGCGACCGAAAACGTCAGCCCGTCCACGGCGGTGAGGGGGCCGTAGCGGCGCGTAAGTCCCTTGATTTCGATCACGGGGCCTTCTCCAGATGGAAGCGGACCATGAAGCAGGAGCGGGCGGGGGGTTCGCCGGCGAGGACGGGAGCGGCGGCGGGGCTGTCGATCCACCCGACAAGGACGGGATGCTGCTCGGTGCCGGGCGCGAGGCGGATGACGCCGCGATCGTCGGCCCTGATGTTGTCCGCGAACCACTCCCGGACGGCGGCCTGGAACGCGGCGTCTTCGGCGGACAACGGGACCGCTTCCTTCCCGGGAAACGTCCCGCCGGGCGCGATGTCCCCGGCGTCGCGCGAGGCCATGCCGGCTTCGAGGCGGCAGAAGCGGAGCGTCGAGGGCGCCTGGATGACGAGGCGGCCGTTCTCGAAGCGGGCGGAGAAGGCGCCGGGAGGAAGGTCGGTGGTGGCGAGCACCGGGTAGGGGTCCCAGCCGTGAACGGGAAGCATGCGGGCGACGGGGCGGGCGCCCCAGGCGACTTCCGGAAGTTCCGTTCGCGGGCCCTGGGCGGGAGGGCCGATGGGCCACAGCCGCGCGTCGGCGGAGTTCGTGGAGATTTCCTGGTTGCCGGAGAGCGGGGCCACGACGAGGTAGACGGCGCTTTCGCGGATGCCGTCCGGGTACACGTCGATGGTCCCGATCGCGACGATGTGCGAGTCGCGGGCCTTCGTGCGGGCCGACATCGCCCACGCCGCGCCGCAGAACGCCGCGATGGCGACCGGAAGGGTGACCCACGTCCACGCCTGCCGGCGCAGCGCCTTCAGCACGAAGTAATCGACGGGGCCGATGACGACGAGGTAGACGACCAGGAGCGCGAAGAACCACCCGAGCGCGACCGTCCTCCCGGCGAGCGCGAGCGAACCCGAGCGCTGCAGGCGCAGGTTCTCGCCGCGATTCCAGGCTTCCTCGGCCACGCGGCCATCGCTCCGTGCCTTGCCGAGCCAGGCGCGCCGTGCCGCCTCGTCCGCCTGCAACGGCGGGTCGGTGTCCGCGGGCGCGTTCGAAAGGAGCGGAAGCTGGACTTTCCAGAACGACGCGAGCCCCGCCCAGTCCGCGACGGGCCGCTGGAGGGGGTCGAAGCCGAGGAAGAGCACCCGGCCGAGTCCCGCGGTGCCCGAAGCGCCAAACGGCGCGGGGTCCGCGCCGGGGCGCGGCGCCATGTCCGCCACGGGAAAGGAAGCGTCCACCGCCGGCAGCCCCGCGTCGATTTCCGCGAGCGACCGGACTTCCTTCGTCCCCGCGATGTTCACGGGCAGCACGCTGCCCAGCCGGGAGTCGCGCGCTTCCTTCGCCGCGATCCCCGCGCACACCGCGAGCACTCCCCCGTTCTCCGTCCACCGCCGGATCGCGTCCGCCGCTTCCCCGGGCAGCCCGGGGTTCGGGAATCGGACGATGACGGCGTCGAACGCGTCGTAGGCGTCGGAGAAGTCGGGCAGGTCGGCGCCGGAGGCGAGGACCGACTTCCAGAGTTCGTGTTCCGGCAGGCCGACGGGTGCGTCGGAGACGGCGAGGAAGAGGCGTTCGCCGCCGCCGGAGAGCTGGAAGCGCAGCGGAATGGTGGCGTCCAGCCTGGGCCCGGTGACGACGCAGTCCACCCTGCGGCCCGCGCGAACGGGGATCCAGTACCCGTGGCGGCTGCCCGCGGGGACGACGACGTCGCGGGCGGAGACGACGCCGCCGGAATTGATCCGGATCTTGACGCCGATCTCCGCGTCCGGGTTCTCGATCTCCACGCGCACGGCGGTCCAGCGTCCGTCGCGGGACGTTCCGCCGAACGCCGGTTCGGCCGTGACCTTCGGGTCCGCGGCGGCGGAGACGGCGGCGAGCGCCAGCACGGCGAGCACGCGGGCGAAACCGTTCACGCGATTCTCCGGTGGAAGCAGAGCCACTCGATCACGAACAACCCCAGTGCGGCACACGCGAGCCACGGCCAGATGTCGCGGTTCTCGCGGCCGGCCGCCGCCACTCCCTCGACCTTCGACTTGCCCGACCCGAGCGCCGCCGGGGGCGCCAGGTTTGATTCCGTCTCCGACAGCAGGTTCACGCCAAATTCGCGCATTCCGCCCGCGGATTCGAACCGGAACAGCCCTGCGCGGTCCGCCCCCGCCCAGACGAAATCGCCCGCCGCCGAGGCCGTCATCGCCGTCTTCACCCCGTCCGGCCCCGTCACCGTCGCTTCCAATATCCCCGGCACCACGAACCGCGCCGGCCTCCCCGCCACCACCTGCGGCGGCACTTCCGCCGCCCGCGCATCCGCCACCGCCCGCACGATGTTCGAGAAGAAGATCGGGAACGACGGCCGAAGCGGCCAGTCCGACTCCCCCGCCCGGAACCCGATCGCAACCCGCAGCCGCCCGCGCTCCGTCGCCGACACGATCAGCGGGCCCGCGCTTCCCTGCACCAGGATCACCCCCTCCGGCGGCGGGGTGAGGCGCGAAGCGCGTCCGACGTGCACGTCGGAAAACCTCGCGAAGCGGAGCAGGGGGTTCGTCTCGTCCCACGACAGGACGCGCACCCGCTCGACCTCCGCGCCGGGCGCAATTCCCGCCACGGCCGTTTCCGGCCGGAACCACACCGCGTGCGCGTCCGGCGGCGCCGCCTGCGCGGATCCCTCGCTGATCCACAGGTCCGGTCTCTCCGTCACGAATTCCACGCGCGGCCGCGTTTCCAGGAAGGCCTTGAGGAAGCGGTTTTCGCCGGCGAGCTGGACGCGGACCAGGCCGGGAGACGGGAGGCGCGTCCACGCGCGGTCGTCGGCGGCAAGCGCGTCCGTTTCGTCCAGGGCGATTTCGGCCGCGGCCTCGCCGGGAAGCATCGCCGAGAAGCTTGCCCCGCCTGTTTCACCGGGCGCCAGTTCGATGGCGCGGGCCGCCACCGCGGCCCCGTCGATCTTGAGCGAAACGTAGACCTTTTTCCGCTCCGCCGAAAAGTTCGAGACGCCCGCGAACACCGAGTACGAGTACAGCGTCTTCGCCCCGTCCGTCCGCGACTTCACGCGCCCGTCGGGTTCCACCACCGTCTCCGCGCGGAACGCCGTGATCCCCACGTTCCCCGCCGTCCCCGCCGTCTTCACCCAGGTCAGCCCTTTCTCCAGCACCGGGTGCGACGGCACCTTCGCCCCCGCGCCATCGGACAGCAGGATCACCGCAGACCCGTCACGCTTCTCGACCGCCGACGCCGCCAGTCGCAACGCCTCTTCCATCGAGCACTCCGTGTCGTGCGTCTTCAATCCCTCCAGCGCCCGCTCCACCGCCGCACGGTCCCGCGTCATCCCGCACGCGACGCGCGCCGCCGGGCCCGCTTCCACCACCATCGCCTCGTCCCCGTCCCCCATCGACGACAGCGCCCGCGCCGCTTCTTTCTTCGCCATCTCCAGCCGCGTCACGTCGCCCTCGCGCGCGCCCATCGACGCCGAGGTATCGACCACGAGGACGACCACCTTTCCCGGCGAGCTGGTGCGGACCAGGGCCGGCCGCGCCAGGGCGAGGACGAGCAGGGCGAGCAGCAGAAGTTGCAGGAGCAGCAGCAGGTTGGCCCGGAGGCGCTGGAACGGCGCGTTGGCCTGCACGTCCCGCACCGCCTTCTCCCAGAGCAGCGTGGAGCTGACCGTGACGTCGCGCCGGCGCAGCTTCAGGATGTAGAGAAGGACCAGCGGGACGGCGAGCGCGCCAAGCGCCAAAAATGCGGGATTGAGAAGGCTCACGGTCCCCGGATGATACCGCGGCGACCGCCTACGCCCGCGCCGCTTCCGAGGAGATCCGCTCCAGCAGGTCGAGGAAGGGCGCGGGGTTCGCGAGGCTGGGAAGCGTGAGGTCGGGGTTGCAGGCCCGGAGGTCCTCGATCCGGTGGCCGCCGGTCGCCACGGCGACGGCTTTCGCGCCGTGCGCGCGGGCGCACGCGACGTCGCGCGTCGTGTCGCCGATCACGATCGTGCGGTGGGCTTCGAAGTGGCGCCCGCGATCCCGGAAGCGCTTCAGGGCAAATGGCAGCAGCTTGTTGCGGTCCTCGTCGTCGCTCCCGTAGGCGCCGACTTCGAAGTATTGCCAGACCCCGGCAGCGCGCAGTTTGGTTTCCGCGCCGTGTTCGAAATTCCCGGTGAGGAGGCCGCAGCCGAACTCAGCGCGCTTCGCGAGAGTGTCGAGGAGCGCGGGGAGCCCGGGCTTGAGCATGACCTTCGCGGCGGCGAGTCTTTTGGGAAGCGCCGCGCGGTAAGCGGTGTCAAAGCGTCCGAGCGCGGCCGGGAATGTCTCGGAGATGCGATGGCGCTCGTAGCCCTGGCGGAAGATCCAGGGATCGGTGCATCCCGACATCGCGATGTCCTCGAACGCGTCCGCGATGCCGAAGCACTGGTGGAACGCGTCGTTCATCGCCTTGGTGCCGGCGCCTTGCGACGACATCAGTGTGCCGTCGATGTCCCAGAGGATGCAGAGCATGGGGGAGAGAATCGCCCCGGACGGCCGCGGCCGCAAGTCCCTGCGCGCGAAAAGCCCGCCCGCTATCTCTTCACGTACGTCCCGCCGCTCTCGTCCGCCAGCCGCTTCAGCAGCTCTTCCGCGTGCTTCCCGATCCCGATGCAGTGGATGCGGATCTTCCGCACGGCGTTCCACTTCTGCACCGTGTCGCCGATCACTTTCGGGTCCAGCGACTTGCCGATTGTGGGCGTGCCGTCGGTCATGAAGAAGATCGTGTCGACGCCGCCCTTGTAGTTCTCGTCCACCTGCATCTTGCCGCCGCCCGCCAGGTCGAACGCCTTTTCGAGCGCGTCCATGATGTTGGTGGCGTCCTGGGGCTCGAGTTTTTCCGCGAACGCCTGGGCCGCGGCCTTGTTGGCCTTGGTGGCGATGACCATCTTCGTCGGGGAGTAGACCTTCACGTCGGAGTGGAACGTCACGATGTTGAAGCGCGCATTTTCGGGGAGCTGGGCGATCGCCTTGGAGAGTTCCCATCGGGCGATGTCGATCTTGCGCTTTCCCTTCGGGCCGCCGGCCGGGGCGTTGCCTCCGCTGTTCGCGTCGGGAACGTAGCTCGCCGGCTCGCCCATGCTGCCGGAGACGTCCACGACGAAGACGAGGTTCTTGGACTTGGTCTCGATTCCGTAGAAGGTGACGGTCGTGCCGCCCGCCGCCGGGGGCGCCGGTTCCTTCCCGCCGCCGGCCGCGTCCTTGCCGCCGCCCGCGGGATCCTTGCCGTCCCCGTCCTTTCCGCCCGCCGCATCGTCCTTCTTCGGCTCTTCCTTCTTCGCCAGCTTGCCGCTCTCCCAGTCCGCCTTGTTGACCTCCCACCAGCCCTTCCAGCCCAGCGCGTCGCCGCGATACGTGATGCCCGTGATCAGTTTCAGCGCCGCGTCGATGTCCTCGTTGACGCGCCCTTCCTCGAGCTGCATCCGCGCGATGAGCGGGCCCACGGTGTCGCGGAGCTGCAGGACGCCCAGCGCGCCGCAGGCCGCGACGCGGACCTGCCAGCGCTCGTCCTCCAGCGCCTTGAGGATCAGGTCCTTCTGCTCCTTCGCGCCGCGCCGGCCGAGCGCCTCGATCGCCGCCGCCCGCACGCGGGCTTCCTTCTCCGTCGCCGCCGTCACCAGCGCCGGCGTCGCCAGCGCGTTGTCCGCGGGCGCATACCCCAGCGCCGCCGCGATCGCCGCCCGCGTCCGCCACAGCTTGTCCTTCATCCCTTCCTCGACCAGCCACTTCACCGCATCCGCGTCCCGCGTCTTCGTCAGCGCCCCGGCCACCGCCTCCGGCACCAGCGACAGCGCGTTCACCTTCTCGTTCAGCTCGTCCATCACCTTCTGCTTCTTCTGGAACTGGTCCATCTCGCTCTGGCTGACCGTCCCGTTCCCCTGCTTCGCAAACTTCACCAGCCTTTCGTGCGCCTGCATGTACTCCGGCTCATACGCGTCCCGCGCCGCCTCCGCCGAATCCAGCGCCCGGTCCGGCATGTCCATCAGCAGGACCAGCAGCTTCACGCCTTCAATGCAGTCCGCCGCTCCCACCGCCTGCGCCGCCTTCACCCGCGCGTCCGCATCCGTCGTCGAGAAGGCGCGCTTCGCTTCCCCCTCCAGCTTCTTCCATTCGTCGGGGGTGGGCTTGGCCAGGAGCGGGAGCGCGAGAAGTGCGAAGAGAACGGAGACGAGACGGTGGGGCAGCATGAGGCCTCCGGTGATGAGGGACCTCGATCTTAGCGGGAGCAGGGGGTGGCTGCAGAAGGGTTTCTGCGTCCGAGGAGTGTCGCGCCGCCAAAGTCACCCGCTCACGCGTCCAGCATCACCACCCGCAGCGTCCGGAACACGAAGTCCTCGAAGTCGGCGTTGGACGCGGCGAACGCGTACGGCATCGCGTGCTTTTTGCACCAGCTCTCGACCTCGTGCTTGAACCCTTCCACCCGGGCGCGGTACGCGCGGACGACCGTCGCGTTGAGCGACAGGTCCACGGCCACGCCGGTTTCGGCGTCGATGAAGCGCACGTCGTCGGCGTCCTGGGGGTTGATCTCCTCGGGGGCGAGGATGTGGACGACCATGGGCTGGAAGCCGCCGTGGGCGAGCTGGGCGAGGGGCTTTTCCCATCCGGCGGGGTCGAGGAAATCGGTGACGACGAAGACGGGGCCGCGGCGCGGGTTGAGCGCGAGGAAGGACTTCACGGTCGCCGTGAGCGACGTCTGTCCCGACGGTTCGATGGCGTCGAGGAACTTGAGGAGCTTGAAGACATTGGCCTTGCCGCGCTCCGGGCCGATCTTCTCCTGCTGCCCGGCGGCGTAAGGGACGATCGAGACGCGGTCGAGGTTGGCGAGGCCGACGTAGGCGAGCGCGGCGGTGACGCGGCGCGCGAAGTCGATCTTGGGCGGGGAGCCGAAGCTCATCGAAGCGCTGGCGTCCACGAGGAAGTGCACGCTGAGGTCTTCTTCCTCGACGTACAGCTTGAGGTAGAGACGGTCCATGCGGGCGGCGGCGTTCCAGTCGAGGTAGCGCGGGTCGTCGCCGGCGACGTACTCCCGGTAGTCGGCGAACTCGACGGAGATGCCGCGCTTGGTGGAGCGGCGTTCGCCCTGCATGCGGCCGGCGAACGCGCGGCGGACGCGGATGGCGAGGCGGTCGAGGCGGCGGATGAAGGTGGGAGTGAGGAGTTCGCTCACGGGGCGGCCTCCGCGGGCGGCGCGGGAGCGGCCGGCGCCTGCGTCACCGCGAACGCCGCGGCGCGGTTTGCCGTTTCGCGCATCGTGTCGGCAATCCAGCCAACCGCCGCCATCGTCAGCCCCAGCCCGTAATGGAACACCACGAACGGAACCCAGACGTCCATGGAGGTCCCGACTTTGGGCATCGGGAGTCCGCCCGACCCCGGCGACCCCGGCCAGCCCGTGGCGTAGAACGACTTGAACAACACCCACGGATAGCACAGATACCCCGGCGTCCCCCACGTCAGCGCCTCGTCGTCCGGGTACCCCCCGAATGCCGCGAACTGCCACACCGCGCTTCCGATCGGCAGCCCGATCAGCGTGAACGCCGCGATCGCGCGCGCGAGGCCGGCGGGGATGCGAAGCGACGTCAGCCAGAGGCAGAGGCCGGCCGCGAAGACGACGGGCGCCATCGCGATCAGCGCGGTGAGCCAGAGCGCCTTGTCCGGCTCGTCGGCGTCGGGCGCCAGCTTCGCCGTCGCGATCGCGCCGCCGATGGCCAGCACGGCGCCGGTGGCGAGAAGCGCGAACACGAGCCCGCGGCGCGCGCCGGGGGCGAAGACGCGAAGCGGCCACAACACCCCGCGCACCCTGTCGATCTGCTTGAACAGCCGCGGCCCGACCGGCGCGGGCTCCGCCGCGAAGAACGCATAGAGCATCCCCGTGACGGACACGAACATCCACCACGTGTAGAGCGAAACGTAGCGCTCTTCCACGTCCCGCGGCCGGAGGAAGTGCGTGAAATTCGCCAGGACGACGCCGCCGGCGACGGGGAGGAAGCAGAGGGCGAAGAGGCGCAGGGCGGTGGACTTGTTGGAGCCCCAGGGCTTGAGGCGGTTGAGGGCGACGATGAAGAGGAACGTGAAGGGGGCCGCGAAGGCGTAGATGGAATCCACGGTGATGATGCCGGCGTGCAGCGTGACTTCCCGGATGAGTTCGCTGATGTCGTCGCGGCCGCGCATGGCGCGGTCAACCGTCTCGACCAGCGCGGCGCCGACGGGGAAGCCGACGAGGAAGATGAAGACGTAGGACATCCCGACCGCGCGCGCGACCGACTGCGACGTGGCGCTGGAGTAGACGCCCCACATCGCGACGAGCGCCGCGAACAGGAACAGCGCGGCGTACGCGACGACCGGTTCCCATCCCGAGAGCCCGCCGTACCAGAACGGCAGCGCCATGAGAGGCAGCCCCGCGAACAGGTACACCGCGACGTATCCCATCGCGGCCATCAGCTGGCCCCACACGATCTGCCACGGCCGGATCGTCGTCGTCGAGAGCATCTCGAGCGTCGATTTGTCCCGCTCGCGCACGATCGACGTCCCCGCGAACCCCGGAACCAGCAGCGCGATCAGCCCCGCCTGGATCGTCACCAGGATCCCGAACGTCGCCTGCCCGATCGCGCTTCCGGAAGCGCCGTCCTGCTCCATCGTGAGCGCGGTCATCCACAGCACGAACAGCGCCAGCGTCTGCGCGCCGGTGAACAGCATCACGAACCGCCACCCGCGGAACGTCGCGCGCAGCTCGCGGGTCTGGATCGGCCCGGCCGCCATTTCGAAAAGTGCCGTGGCGAAGCGCTTCACTGGACCTCCCCGCGCGTGATCCGCAGGAAGAGGTCCTCAAGGTTTGTCTTTTCCTCTTCGAGGCCCGTGATGGGGACGCCGGCGGCGGCGAGGGCCTGGACGACGGCGGCGATTTCGCGTTCCGGGCCGTTATGCCGGAACCGGACGACGGCATCGAGGGTCTCGAGGATCTGGAGGCTCGGGAAAGTGACGAGTTTCTCGACGGCCTTGAGGGGTTCCCAGGTCTTGAGCGTGAACGTGCGGCCGGGGTTGAGGCGGTCGATGATCTTCTGGATGCTGCCGGCGGCGACGAGCGCGCCCTTCTCGAGGATGCCGACGCTCGTGCACATGTCGGCGAGCTCGGTGAGGATGTGGCTGGAGACGATAACGGTCTTGCCCATCGAGCCGAGTTCCTTGAGCAGCGCGCGGAGCTCGATGCGGGCGCGCGGGTCGAGGCCGGCGGCGGGTTCGTCGAGGATGAGCACGGCGGGGTCGTGGAGAAGTGTCTTGGCGAGGATGAGGCGCTGGCGCATGCCCTTGGAGAGATCGGTGGCCATCTTGTGGCGCAGGCCGCCGAGGTCGGTCAACTCCATCACGCCCTCGATCGCGGCCTTGCGCTTCGGGCGCGGAATGCCGTACGCGCCGGCGAAGAAATCGAGGTATTCCCAGACGTCGATCCCCTCGTAGACGCCGGCGTAATCGGGCATGTAGCCGATCGTGCGGCGGACTTCTTCCGGGTATTCCAGGACGTTCATGCCATCGACGCGCGCGACGCCCGACGTCGGCTCCAGCAGCGTCGAGAGGATGCGCATCGTCGTCGTCTTGCCCGCGCCGTTGGGACCGATGAACCCGAAGATTTCGCCGCGCGGCACGGTGAACGTGATGCCGTTGACGGCCGTGAAGGGCCCGAACGACTTGAAGAGGTTGGTGACCTCGATCATTTCGGCCCCCGGGTGACCGGGATGATGAGGACGGTGACGTCGCGGCCGATGGACGCGGGCTTGCCGTTCACGTTCGGAAGGTCTCCCCCGCCCCGCACGAGCGCCACGATCGCGACCTCGGCCGTGCGCAGGAACTGCGGGTCGAGCGAACGCAGCACGATCGCGTCTGGCGAGTCGTCCTTCCAGTCCGTGAACGGGGGCTTCTTGGACGGGAATCGGAGCGGCCCCTTCCAGCTTTTCCCGGAAGGGATGGCGCCGAGTTCCATGAAGCGCGCGCCGGCGGCGCAGTACCACGCCTTCTCGATGTCCATGCGCGAGCCGTTGACGACGAGGAGGCCGCCGTCCTCGGTGGCGGTGACCGTGCCGAGGTCGCGCCGGCCGATGGCGAAGAAGTACGCGGGCTCATTCGGCTGGAGGGTGCGCAGGAACTGCGTCCCGTCCTGTCCCCCGAACGCCTGGTTCTCGGGCGCGCTGTTCCTGCCGTCCGTCATCTCCGTCAGCCGGCCCTGCGGCGAGTCGAGCAGCGCTTCCTGCCGCCGCCCCGTGACCACGACGAGGTGTTCGCGTGATTCCCACTGACGGTCGGGAGCCGCGCGAAGGACGGTGAGGCGGTTGAGGCGGACCTTGGCGTCGCGGCCGAAGAAGGCGAAGAACAGGAGGAGGATCGTGACGGTGAGGCCGACGGCGGGGACGGTCACGACGGTGAGTGCGGGCGCGTGGCGGCGGCGCAGGATCCAGAAGTTCACGGGACCGATGGCGAGGACGTACACAAACAGGCCGAGGAGGATTCCGGCGGTCGGCGGGTAGCCGACGAGTTCCTGGCCGAGCGCCTCGATGAAGCTGCGCCAGTACCAGGTGCCGCGCGTTTCGCCGTACTCCGTCCAGGGAGGCGGAGCCGGGGCGAGGACGTCGAGGAGGTTCTCCGCGAACGCCGCGAGGCCCAGCCCCGCGTCGTCCGCCGAGAGCGACCGGTCGTTGGCGTCAAACGTGAGCGCCGCGACGCGCCCGCGGCCCACGGGCCAGAACTTCGCCAGGTTCCCCGCCGGGGCCAGCACGTTTTCACCCGGGTCCTCGAACGCCAGCACCACGCGCGGGCTGCCCTTGCCGAAGTACCGGTTCGGGAAGAATTCCGCGTCCTCCTCCGACACCTTCCCGAAGTCCGCCAGCTGCTTCACCCCCGGAGACTCCAGCCACTTCCGGTCCGTCCCCGGCAGCAGCAGAACCTGCCCCCCGAGCTCGATCCAGGCGCGAAGCGAACCGCGCTGCTCCGCCGACCACGTCGCGAGGTCCACCCCCGCGAGCGCCACCAGCCCCGCGGAAGACCAGCCCTCGAGATGCTCCGGGAGATGCGCCGCGTCCACCTGCCACGGGGCGTAACCCCCCTTCAGCTTCTTCATCGCCAGCCCCGCGAAGAGCGCCGCCGGCTGCTCGGGCGCCGCCACGACGACCAGCGTCTTCTCCGGCCCGGCGATCCACGTCGCGGACGTCTTCTTCGAGGCCGCTTCCTTCCCCTGGCCGTCCCTCAGCCGGATGACGAGTTCCGCCCGGTAACCGCCGGTCCCGGAGAGGACCAGGAAGTAGCGCTTTTTCGATCCGGGAGCGATCGCGACGTCGCGGCGGGCGGAAGGGCCTTCGCCGCGGAAGGACGGAAGCGAGATCTCGAGCGTGCCGCGGAATTCGGTCGAGTCGCCGTTTTCGATTTCGGTCCACGTCTCGTACCAGCAGTCGCTGGTGCGCGGAGGGATGCAGAACCCGCCCTCGACGGTGGGGTTGGCGAACGAGGCGGCGTGGAGGGCGAGAAGCGCCGTGGCAGCGAGAGCGGGGAGACGCCGCATCGGGGTCCGCGCTATTTCAGCGAGTCGAAGTAGTCTTTGACCGCGCGGCGGTACTCCTCGGGGTAGGCCTCGTCATCCATGGCCTTCTCCATGTCCGCGCGGTACTTCAGCAGGACTTTCTCGAACGGGACGCTCGCCGTCCCCTCCTCCGGTTCCGCGAACCCGCCGTCGCCGATGACCTCGCCGGGGTCGCCGGGGCCCGTCGGCACCTCGACCTGTTCGTCGTGGAATTCCGTCGGCTTGCGATCGCGTTCCTTGCCGAACAGCTTCTTCTTGTGCCCGCCGCCCGGTCCGGGGCCGCCTTCGCCGTCCTCGACCCACTGCTCGTCCGGCGTGCCGTCGTCCGCCTCGTCGCCCGGCGTCTTGCGTCCGGCCAGCTTGCCCTGCGCCTTCCCCGCCGCGCGCCCCGCCTTGCCGAGCGCCAGTTCTCCCTTCGATCCGAGGCCGCGAATCCAGCGGCCTAACTCGCCTGAACCCTTTCAGGACCCGCCGGCACAGTCCTTCTCCATCTTCTTCACCAGCTCCTCAAGCTCCTTCTCCGTCATGTTCTTCAGCTTCTCGGCGAGCTTCTTCAGCGCCTCGGGGTCCGCCTTCTCCAGCTCCTCGATCATCTTCTTCAGCGCCTCGTCGTCCATCGCGCCTTCGTTGCCCTCTTTCGCCATCTTGTCCGTCATCTTCGCCAGCCGCTCCAGCGCCTCCTGCACTTCCTTGTCCGTCAGGCCGCTCTTCTTCAGCGCTTCTTCCAGCTTCTTCAGCAGCTCGGGATCCAGCTTCCCCGTCTTCGGCCCTTTCTTCTTCGCCGACGCCTGGTCCTTCTTCGCCTGCTCCGCCCCCTTCTTCGAGAGCCCGTTCCACCGCTCCCGCGCCTGCTTCATCGCCTCCTCGAACGCCTTCTTGTCCCCGCGCCGCGCCGCTTCCGCCGCCTTCTTCAGCGCATCCGCGAGTTCCTTGTCCTTCGACGCCGCGCGCGCCGCCCGCTCCAGCAGCTCCGCCAGCTTCGCGTCGTCCTGCGGGTTCTGCCCGAGCTTCGCCGCCGCTTCCGCAGCCGCCTTCGCCCCGTTCCCCGTCGCCGTCGAATGCCCCAGCTCGTGCGACCCCTGGTTCTCGCCCATCATCGCCAGCGCTTCCTTCCGCGCCGCCGCCTTCTCCTTCTCCTCGCGGATCTTCTCCCCAAGCTCCCCGATCCGCGCCAGCGCTTCCTTCCGGTCGATCTTCCCTTCCTTCCACTCCTCGCTGATCCGCTCCAGCTCCTTCCCCAGCTCCGCCAGCTTCTCGTCCCCGTCCTCCGCTCCCGCCTGCCTCAGCTCGTCCGCCGCCGCCGTCAGCTCCGGCGGCGCTTCAAGCCCCTTGAGGTCGTTGTTCACGACGACGGCGGGAAGCGACCGCGCAGGGACGAAGAAGAGGATGGCGGCGATCGCGGCGGCCGCCACGAAGGACCACCGGGAGAGCCGCGGAACGTGCGTGGCGAAGATCTTCTTTTCGTCGGGAAGCGGTTTGGAAGCGGCGTCGCGCTCGACGAGTTCGGCCCATTCGGTGCCGTCGATTTCGAGGGCGGTGGAGAAGCGGTCTTCACCGCCGCAGGCGCGATCGGCGGCGCGGGCGACGTCTGCGAGGGGGATCTTGCGCGCGAGGCGCGCGGCGAACGCGATGGCGGGAACGGCGGCGAACGCGCCCAGGGCGACCCACATCGGCTGGGGCCAGAGCCACAGCTTCGCGCCGCCGACGTACCCGGCGGCGAGCGCGGCCCCCCCGAACGATCCCAGCACGGCCACCCGCACGGCAGCCTGCCGCCGGAGGCGTTTTTCCCAGGACACGAGACGGTCGCGGAGGAGGGCGTTCATGGGTTCTCGCATTATAGGTAAGGAGCGGCCGGGTTCGTTCAGCCAATCGTTAGACGCACGAGGATGGCGCAGGCTCACGGAATTCCGCGAAAATTGGAATTGAAGGGGTCCCCGGATTTGGGTACAAAGCCCCGCTCATTCGTCGCACGAGCCCCCATCGTCTAGCGGCCTAGGATCCGAGATTCTCAGTCTTGTGACCGGGGTTCAAATCCCCGTGGGGGTATGAAAAGCGCGCCCAAACCAGGGCGCGTTTTTTATTTACCCGCCGAAGCCCCGAAGGGGCGAAGGCGGGTCCCGTACCCGTGCGCGTGCCCGTGCCCGTGCCCGGCCTTTCGCCGTTGGCCTGCCCGGCGGCAGGCCCGCTTTCTTACGGTCGCCGGTGTCCGAACGGCCGGGCAGGGGCACGGGCACGCGCACGGGTACGGGTAACTCCGGCCTAGTCCAGCTGCAGCGGCTCTTTCCGGAACTTCGCCCTCAGCGCGTTCATCGCCCGGCTGATCCCCGGCCTTCGCGCGATCGCCCGTTCCAGCCTCCTCACGCCGGGTATGTCCGTCAGCATCAGCCCCACGAGGATCGTCAGGAACCCCTGCCCCGGCACTCCCGGCACCGACAGGACGATCCCCACCGCGATGAGCGCGACGCCGAGCACGTTCTTCACCGTCGCCGTCGTCACCCGCAGCCACATCGGCCCCGCGTGCCCCTGCCGCCGCGGCGACAAATAGTCCGCCGGCATTCGCACGATGAGGAACGTCACGATCGCAATGCTCCCCACGAACGACGCCGCAAACACCAGCGCCACCGTCCAGACGTCGCCGCCGGTGAGGCCGATCCGTCCCGGGAGATCCTTGAAGAACTCAATCATGCCCCCCAGCGTATCTCCGCCTCACTTTTTCCGCCCTCCACGGCCGCTTCCCCCGCTACATTCCGCCCATGCTCTCCGTCCGCACCGGCTCCTACCGCTCCCTCGAGGACGAACTCGTCGGCCGCCTCCGCCTCCGGCCGCCGTTCGAGCCGGCATGGGTCGTCGTTCCCTCCCGCCACCTCCGCGGCCGCCTCCAGCGCGCTTCCGCCGCCGCCGGCGGCGTCGCCAATGTCCGCTTCCCCGATTTCCACTCCCTCGCGCGGATGATCGTGGACGAAGCGGGGATCCTGATTCCGCCGCTGGTGGAGGACGTGGGCGAGGAAGAAATTTTCCGCGCGTTTCTCCGGGAACCGGGGGCGCCGGAGCGCTACCGCATGCTCGCGGACCGGCCGGGAGCGGGCGCCATCCTGCGCACGGTGGTGGACCTGCGCGCCGCGGTCGTCGCGCCGCCGCTGCTGCGCGCGGTGAAGGAAGAGCTTCCCGAGGACGCGCAGCGCCTCGCGGAACTGGCGGGGCTGCTGGAGGCTTACGGGAACTTCCTGAAGCGCCTCGGGCTGATGACGCGGTCGGACGTCGCGCGGGTTGCGGCGGTGGAGACGGAGAAATCGCGGCTGGTGAAGGAAGCGCCGGCCTGGAACGTCTACGGCTTCTACGAGTTCCTGGGCGAACAGAAGGACCTGCTCGACGCGATGGCGCGCGTCGCGGAGGTCACGGTGTTCGTGCCGTACCGCGAAGGCCCCGCGTACGCCTGCTCGGAGCGCACGCTCAACGAAGACTTCGGCGCGGCCCGCGCGCGCCAGGGCGGATTCATCGCGGCCCCCACCGGCGGCGCTTCCATGGAGGCGCTGAAGACGAAGCCGCCGAAGCCGAAGGTCGGTGCGCCGATGACGGGGATTTTCCGCGTGACGGCGTTCACGCAGCGGCTGTTCGACCCGGCGGAGGGGCCGAAGAAGGGCGACCCGGCGATCCCGGCGGTGACGTGCGGCGGGCTGGCCGACGAGATCTGGTACGCGGTGAAGGAGGCGCGCCGCGTTCACGAGTCGGAGGGCGTCGCGTGGCGCGACATCGCGATCGTCGCGCGCACGCTCGACCGCCGCCTGCACCTGGCCGCGCGTTTTTTCCGCGACGAGGGCGTGCCGTGGTGGACGCCGGCCTCGCAGCCGCTGGCCGAGCGACCGCTCGCGCAGGCCGCCTCGCTCGCGACGCGCATCCTCCTCGGCGACGCGTACCACATGGACGTGCACGAGTGGTTCGGGTCGCCGCTGGTGAAGGAAGAAGCACGGGCGGACCGCTGGGGCGAGATCGCGCGGGCGCTGGGGGTGGTATCGGGGGACGACTGGAAGCGGCTGGCGGCGGCGCGCGGCGCTGACCTCGAGGACGCGGACGGAGAGCAGGTCGCGCCGGCGGCGGCCGTGGATGCGTTCGCGGGAGCTGTTGACGCACTGCGTCAATCGCTGCCGGGGGCCGACGGGAAGCGCGGCTGGGCGGCGCTCGCCTCCGCGTGGGAACGCTTCCTCGAAGGGCGCCTCGAAGCGAAGAAGGACGAGGCCGCGTGGAAGTCGCTGCAGGACATCCTGCACTCGCTCGGGGCGCTGGAAGGCGCGGGGGCGCCCGCCGACGGGCACGCCTTCGCTTCCGCCCTCGCCCGCGGGATCGCCGCGGAGAAGATCCCCGTCCACCCGATCCCCGCCGACGGCGTCGCCTTCCTCGACGCCATGCAGCTGCGCGGCCAGCGCTTCCGCGTCGCCGTCCTCCTCGGCCTCAACGAACGCGAGTGGCCCGCCGTGCCGCGCGAGGACCCCTACCTGCCGGACGCTTCGCGCCGCCGCATCGCCGCCACGACCGGCTGCCGCCTCCGCGAACGCATGGACCGCATCTCCGAGGAAAAGATGCTCTTCGCGTTCGCGCTGGACTGCTGCGACCGCGCGGTGCTCGTGAACCGGCGCGTGGACGACGAGGGGCGCAAGGAAGCGCCGTCGGCGTTCATGGACGAGGTGCGGCGGATCGTGCACATCGAGGACAAGCCGGGGGTGCCGCGGCTGCCGCTGAGGAAGTTCGAGCGCAAGCAGGGGTGGCTGACGTGGAGCGAGCAGCGGCTGCGCGCGATCCTGAGCAATTGGTCG
>CAVPNQ010000074.1:0-7328 GCA_963706735.1 uncultured Planctomycetia bacterium | reverse complement strand
CGCTGCCGTGATCGCTTCGTTGCAGAACCGCTTCGTTATCTTTCCACGTCGAAGGAGGAAGTCCACGCCCGTCACGGCGCCCGCCGATAGCACTGTGGCGACGATCTATACCTGCCCGATGCATCCGGAGATTCAGCAGTCTCAACCCGGTAACTGCCCCAAATGCGGCATGAGCCTGGAACCGATGGTGCCCATGCTCGCCGAAAGCGAAGACCCGGAACTCAAGGCGTTTACGCATCGCTTCTGGTGGACGCTTCCGCTCAGCGTCACTGTCGCGTTCCTTGCGATGGCGGGTCACCGGCTGGCCTGGTTCCCGGGGCCGGTCCAATCCTGGATAGAGCTGGTCCTGACGTTGCCGGTCGTGGCATGGGCGGGGTCGCCGTTTTTCGTGCGCGGCTTTGATTCGATCCGCAATCGCAGCCCGAACATGTGGACCCTCATCGCGCTGGGCACGGGTGCAGCGTTCGTCTATAGCCTCGTGGCGACCGTTGCACCGCAATTCTTTCCATCGTCGTTCATGTCGATGGGGAGAGTCGCGGTGTATTTCGAGGCCGCCGCGGTGATCATCTCCTTGACCTTGCTTGGTCAGGTACTCGAGCTTCGCGGAGCGGCCGACGGCCTGGAGCTGGGGGACGGAGTAGACGAAGACGGTGGAAGTGTCTTTGAGGGCGTTTGCGAGGCGTGCGCGGGTGGCGTCGGCATCGGCGCCGGGGGAGAGGCGGATGTCCACGTAGTTGAGCGTCGGGTCATCCCAGATCTTCCGGTACGCGGCGCGGTCGAGCAGGATCGTGCCGAGCGGCCACGAGTAGTCCTCGACCACCCCCAGTACCTTGAACGCCCGCCCGCCCGCCGGCGTCGCCAGCTCGATCTCGTCGCCCACCTTGCGCTCGTCCAGCGCCGCGAGGTTCTCCGAGATGATCACGCCGGCGCCGGAGGCCATGGAAGCGCGCACGTCGGGGCGGTCGAAGTCGAGCGGGCCGCCGCGTGTGCCGTGCTTGCGGTGCATTTCGAAAAACCCGTCGATGTCCACCGACACCGCCATGATTTCCAGGTCGCCCCACGGGATCGTCCGCGAGCGCACGCCGTACGCCGCTTCCACCCCCTCGACCTTCACGACCTGTTCCATGATTTCCTCCCCGAAGGCGCTCGTGGAGTAGAAGGATGTGGAGAGGTCGGAGGCGTTCACGGTGAGGTCGAACGGGAAGGCGACTTCCATCCAGCGGCTCGTGGCGGCCTGGAAGGACGAGATGAGGGCGGTGGAGGTAACGAGGATGGCGATGGCGCCGCCGAACGCGGCGACGGTGAGGCCGGTGCGCGCGGGGAATTTCGCGAGGTCGTCGGCGGCGAGGGAGCCTTCGATGCGGAAGAACCTCCAGAGGAGCGGGCGGGAGGCGCGGGCGAGCCAGACGGTGCACTGGGGGCCGCACAGGGCGATAGCGAAGAACGCGACCGTGGTGATCGTGAGCAGGGCATTGGGAGGAAGGCGGGTGCCGGCCGTGAGCAGCAGCGTGAGCCCGATCGCGAGGAGGCCGGCGCCGGCGAAGAACGCGGCGCGGAAGCGCGGCGTCTGGCGGTACTGGTAGGTGCCCTGGCGCAGGAGGTCGATGGGCGTGACGGACATCGCGGCGATGCCCGGGAAGAACGCGGCGCCCGCCGCGGTCAACGTGCCGGCGGCGACGGCGACGAGCGCGCCGCCCCACGAGAACACGACGTCCTCCACCTTCACGGAGAAGTACAGCATGTTCACGCCGTGGGAAGCGCGGGTCACGAGGACCTGGGAGAGCGCCCATCCACCGGCGACGCCCACGGCGCTGCCGAGCGCGCCGACGACGGCCCATTCGAGGACCACCGTCGAGAGGATCTGGCCGCGTTTGGCGCCGATCGACCTCAGGATGCCGATTTCGCGGACGCGCTCGACGACGGAGATGGAGACGGAGTTGTAGATGATGAAGAGGCCGACGACGAGGGCGATGGCGGAGATGACGACCATGGAGCGGAGGCGGGCGAGGGCGATCTCGACGGACGTGTTCTTGCGGGAGAGGGGGCGGACGTCGTAGCCCGCGCCGAGCGCCGCGTTGACGCGTTGCGTCAATTCGGCCCCCGAGGCGCCGTCGGGCGCGACCTCGATGCGGTCGAAGCGTCCCTTCATCCCGAACAGCTGCTGCGCCGCGCCCATCGGGAGGATTGCGACGTTGCCGCCCATGGCGCGCGCCGGGCCGGTGTCCTCCATCAGCCCGGTGACGACGAGCGTCGCCAGCCCGCGGGGCGTCGCCGCCTTGAGCTTCGCCCCCGTCTTCAGGCCGTTCCGCGCGGCGTACCGCTTCGTCAGGATGATCGCGTTCGGCACGAAAGCGGCCGCGATGAACGCTTTCGGGTCCGGCCCCTGCCCCTCGAACGCGTACATCTTCATCTGGGCGTCCGAGGTGAAATCGACGCCGATCGCGAGCACCTGCGGGTCCTTCAGCTCTGGGAACGTCACGGCTCGCTGGATGACCGGGGCCGCGATCGCCCCCGGCACGGCCTTGAGCTTCGCCAGCGCGCCTTCGTCCACGCCGACGCCCTCGGCGGTCGTCACCTGCAGCTCGGCCTTCCCCGCGAGGTCGCTCACCGACTTCTCGAACGCCTCCGCGATCGACGTGTTTGCCGTGTCGATCGAAACGTAGAGCGCGACGCCCAGCGCGACCGATATCGCCCCCAGCAGCGTCCGAACCGGGTGCCGCGCGAGGTGCCGCAGGGAAAAGAACCGCAGGAGCGCCCTCACGCGTCCAGCTTTCCGTCGCGCAGCCGCGCGATCCGCTGCGCCCACTTCGCCGCCGCGTCGTCGTGCGTCACCATCACGATCGTGCGACCTTCCTTCTCCGCGACTTCCTTGAGCAGCTCGAGGATCCCGCGCCCCGTCGCGCTGTCCAGGTTCCCCGTGGGTTCGTCGGCCAGGACCAGCGCCGGGTCGATCACCAGCGCCCGTGCGATCGCCACGCGCTGCATCTCGCCGCCGGAAAGCTCGTCGGGAAAGTGATCGCGCCGCGCGGTGAGCCCGACGCGCGCCAGAAGCGCTTCCGCCTTCGCCGTGGCCTCGGCCTGTCCCTTGCGGTCGAGCAGAAGGGGCAGCGCGATGTTCTCGATCACGCGCAGCGACGGCATGAGGTTGAAGAACTGGAACACGAAGCCGATGCGCCGGCGGCGCATCAGCGTGAGCCCGTCGTCGCCCAGCTTCGACGTGTCCTGCCCGTCAACCGTCACTGTCCCGGACGTCGGCAGGTCCAGCCCGCCCGACAGGTGCAGGAACGTGGACTTTCCGCTGCCGGACGGACCCATCACGGCGAGGAACTCGCCTTTCGCCACCCGGAGGGTGAGCCCGTCCAGCGCGCGGACCTCGCGCGTCCCCTGCTTGTAGATCTTGCGGACATCCTGGAATTCGATCACGCGGGGATGCTACGGTCCTGCGGCTCAAGGGGGAATGGCGGGGGCTCGGAAAATCCGGCGAGTGGGGCGCTGCCGGACAGGACCCGGGCACGCCGCTTGCTCTCCTGACTCCCATGCGCAGTCCCTTCACCGTCTTCCGCCGCCTCACCGTCCAGCTCGCGCTGGCGCTGTTGTTCGCGTCCGTGGCCCCGATCG
The DNA here is from genome assembly GCA_963706735.1 of uncultured Planctomycetia bacterium. GTDB lineage: Bacteria > Planctomycetota > MHYJ01 > WSZJ01 > WSZJ01 > WSZJ01. The sequence goes on along the minus strand of CAVPNQ010000074.1, from coordinate 3,710 downwards.
CGGGGGCCGCGTTCCTCGTCTCCGATCTCATCGAACGCTCCCTGGAGCGCGAAGCGCGGGCCAGCCAGGAGACGCTTCTCGACGCTTCGCGGTCGCTGGTCGATGGCCACGTTCGTGGAGCCGAGTCGAAGCTCGCGACGATCGCGCGGATCATCGTCAGCGAGGATTTCGCCCTGCCGCGCGAGGATGTGAAGGCGGACTCGAAGAACCGCGAGGACCTGGCGCGCCGGCTGAACACGCTGCTGGAGCCGAGCGACACGTTCCTCGAACTGGCCTACTACAGCTACGCCTCCCCGGCGAATCGCATCTCTCACGAGGAGCCGGGCCAACAGCAGGAATACCGCGCGCAGGCCCAGCAGTCGCAGTACGAGCAGAACCTCCGGAACAGCAACAAAGTGCCCGGCGGGCAGGGAAACGACCTGAATCCGAATGGATACACCCCGCTGAACAACGGGAATCCCGTCCCGGCCTCCAACGACTCCCCCCGCATCCCGCAGAACGACCCGCTCGTCCAGGAACCTCGCGGCGGAAAGCCCTTCGTCTCCTCCGCCATCCAGCTCGCCGGCGATATCGCCTTCGTCCAGATGTCCGTTCCCGTCGGCGAGGGGCCCCGTCCCGCAGGCGTTCTCGTCGCGTCGGTGAACCTCGAGACCGTGAAGGGCATGCTGACCAGCGTCGGCGGCGGCAAGGCCCTCGTCGTCCTGCGCGACGCCGCAGGGACCGAACTCGCCGGCAACGGCCCTGCCTCCGGACCCGATGCGCTTCACAGCGACGGCCGAAGCGCCGTCCTGCCGTGGGAGCTGAGCGTGAGGCAGCCGAGGGGTGAGGCGCTGGCGACGCTGACCGCTTCGCGCCGGCAGGCGTGGATGTGGTTCGGGGCCGCGGCGACGATGGCGCTTCTGATCGCGCTCTTTTTCACGTCGCGCATTCTGCCGCCGGTGCGGGCGCTGACGGGCGCGGCGGAGCGGATGGCGCGGGGCGACCTGACGGCGCGGGCGAACGTGACGCGCGACGATGAGCTGGGGCGCCTGGCGCGGGCGTTCGACGAGATGGCGGCGTCGCTGGAGAAGCTGGACCAGATGAAGAGCGATTTTGTGAGCCACGTGAGCCACGAGCTGCGGACGCCGTTGACGTCGATGAAGCTGTCGGTGGCGAATCTGCAGGACGGGATCCTGGGACCGGTCGGGGAGCGGCAGATGGACGTGCTCGGGAGGTGCCGGCAGGACCTGGACCGGCTGATCCGGATGGTGAACGAGCTGCTGGACGAGGCGCGGCTGGACGCGGGGAAGGTGGAGCTGATGAAGGCGCCCTGCGACCTCGGCGAGATCGCGAGAGGCGCGGTGGAGACGGTGCGGCCGCTGGCGGACGCGAAGGGAGTGCGTCTGGCTGTCGAGGCGGGTGCGGCGCCGCTCGCTGCGGACCGCGCGAAGATTCTCGAGGTGGTGCTGAACGTGGTGGACAACGCGGTGAAATTCACGCCGTCGGGCGGGGAAGTGTGCGTGCGCGTGGCGGCATGCGAGGGCGGCGTCGAGTGCGAAGTGACGGACGAAGGGCCGGGGATCCCGGCGGACCGGGCGACGAAGATCTTCGAGCGGTTCGCGATGATTCCCGCCGGGGCGGGGCCGAAACCGCCGGGCGCGGGACTCGGGCTTTCGATCGCGCGGAAGCTGGTGCAGCTCCACGGGGGGACGATTCGCGCCGCGAATCGCCCGTCCGGAAAGGGTGCAGCCTTCGTAATCCGGCTTCCGCCGGGTTAATCTCTCCCCGGGCACATGGCAAACCTCCTCATCGTTGACGACGACGCGAACATCCGCGAATCGCTCCGCGACCGCTTCGTGGCGCGCGGCCACGACGTTTCGACGGCGGTGGACGGCAAGGACGCGCTGGTGAAGATCCGGCGCGACCGGCCGGACCTCGTGCTGCTCGACATCCAGATGCCGGAGCTCGACGGGATCGGCGTCCTGCAGAAGCTGCAGCACGACGGCGTGGACGTCACGGTCGTCGTGATCACCGCGTTCGGGACCGTCGACCGCGCGGTGCAGGCGATGAAGAACGGCGCGTACGACTTCATCCAGAAACCGTTCGAGCCGGCGCTGGTGGAGGAGACGGTGAAGCGCGCGCTGGAGCGGACGAACCTCCAGAGCGAGAACCGCGCGCTGAAGGCAGGGAAGGACGAGGCGGGGCCGGTCGCGGAGGATCCGCGCTCGAAGGAGACTCTCGACCTCGCCATCCGCGCGGCGAAATCGGCGGCGACGGTGCTGTTGCTCGGCGAAAGCGGCACGGGGAAGGAAGTTCTGGCGCACGAGATCCACCGCCGTTCCCCGCGCGCCGCGGGGCCGTTCGTCGCCGTGAACTGCGTCGCGATCCCCGAGACGCTTCTCGAGAGTGAGCTCTTCGGCCACGAGAAAGGCGCGTTCACCGGCGCCATCGCGCGCCGCCAGGGAAAGGTCGAGCTGGCGCACCGAGGGACGCTCTTCCTCGACGAAATCGGCGACATCACGCCGGGGTTCCAGGCGAAGCTGCTGCGCGTGCTGCAGGAGCGCGCGTTCGAGCGGGTGGGCGGGAATGAAACGATCCACGTGGATATCAGGGTGGTGGCGGCGACCAACCGGGATCTCAAGACGGCGGTGGCGGAAGGGAAGTTCCGCGAGGACCTGTTCTACCGGCTGAACGTGGTGTCGATCCCCGTGCCTCCGCTTCGGGAACGGCGCGGGGACATCCGGGCGCTCGTGCAGCGGTTCGTGGCGGGCGCAGCTCGGGAAGCGAAGCGTCCGGCGCCGGCGGTGCCCGAGGAGGTGATGAAGCTGATAGAAGCGCAGCCGTGGCCCGGGAACGTGCGCGAGCTGAAGAACGTCATTGAGCGCGCGGTGGTGCTCATCGAGGGGGACGAACTGACGCCGGGGGACCTGCCGCAGGAGATGACCGCATCCGGCGGCGGCGCCGTCCCGGGCGGGTTCCACGACCAGGTCGCCGAACAGCGGAAAAAGATCGTCAAGGAGGCGCTGGAGCGCTGTGGCGGAAACCAGACGCGCGCGGCGGAGGTGCTGGGCCTGCAGCGGACGTACCTCGCGCGACTGATCCGGCAGATGGGGCTGTAGCGTATCCGGGCGGATACGCACTCCTGAATTGGCAGAGGCGTGTCCCGGGCATGCCCGTTGCTCTGGTCAGGCATCCCTTCACGGAGAACCGCCATGCGCCGCGCCGCCCTCCCCGTCCTTGCTCTGCTCGCCGCACTTCCCGCCCTCGCCGGCGACTGGAACTCGGACGCCGAGGGCGCGGCGAAGCGCTGGTACCAGGAGCGGCTGAAAGAAGAGAAGCCGGGATTGGATCTGGAGTCGCTGACTCCGGTGGTTCTGCGCGGCCCGGGGGCCGACCTGATCGCGCCGCATGTCCGGCTGTTCGACGCCCGCGCGGTCAAGAACCGCGACGGCGTGGTCGACTGGGATTCAAGGCCGATCGCGGTGAAGCGCGACCTGAAGCCGTGGCGGTGGGAGGGAAGCGTCGAAGACCTGAGGGCGCTTCTCGCCGAGTGCCGCCTTTCCGGGGCGGACGAGCAGGGGATGAACAATGCGGCGTCGGTCGTGCTGGCCATTTCGGACGGGCCGGCATTCGACGCCGCGCGCGTCGAGATCAGCGGGCGGACGCTCACGTATCACGACCACCGCGCAGCTGGCGCCTTCAGCTGCGGGTTCATGGGCTGGTGGCACGGC
>CAVPNQ010000073.1:0-33320 GCA_963706735.1 uncultured Planctomycetia bacterium | reverse complement strand
CCGGCGCGGGCACTTCGCACAACATGAACTGCAACGAGGTGCTGGCGAGCCGTGCGTGCGAGATCCTGGGTGGGAAGCGCGGGGACGCGAAGCTGTGTTCGCCGAACGACGACGTGAACATGGGGCAATCGACGAACGACGTGATCCCGACGGCGATCCGGCTGGCGGCGCTGGACGTGCTGCCGGGGCTGGTGAAGGCGGCGGAGCGGCTGGGGTCGAGTTTCCGGAAGAAGTCGAAGGAGTTCGACGACATCGTGAAGACGGGGCGGACGCACCTGCAGGACGCGGTGCCGGTCAGGCTCGGGCAGGAATTCGGCGCATATGCGTTTAATGCGGAGCGGCACGCGAAGAGCCTGGCGGCGGCGGCGGACGGGCTGCGCGAGCTGGGGCTGGGGGGAAGCGCGGCGGGGACGGGTCTGAACGTGCACGCGGAGTACCGGCCGCGCGTGGCGAAGGCGCTGTCGGAGCAGACGGGCGAGAAGCTGCGCATGGCGGGGGACTACTTCGAGGCGATGCAGTCGATGCGCCCGATCCAGGACGTGGCGCTGGCGATCCAGAGTTTCGTGCTCGACCTGACGCGCATCTGCAACGACCTGCGCATGCTCTGCAGCGGCCCGCTGACCGGGCTGGCGGAAATCAAGGTGCCGGCGGTGCAGCCCGGAAGTTCGATCATGCCCGGAAAAATCAACCCGTCGATCCTCGAAATGGTCAACCAGCTTGGCTTCGCCATCCTCGGCCGCTGCCAGACCGTCAGCTACTGCGCGCAGGCCGGCCAGCTCGAGCTCAACGTGATGATGCCGATCATCGGGTACGAGCTCATTTCGTCGATCCAGTGGCTCTCCAACGGCGTCAACGTCCTCTGCGAGCGCTGCGTGGACGGGATCCTCGCCGACGCCGAGCGCTGCAAGTACTACACGGACATCAACGCAACGGTCGGCACGGCGCTCAACCCGCACCTGGGCTACCTCAAGGTGGCCGAGTGCATCAAGGAAGCGCTGGCGAAAAAGAAGTCGATCGTGGACGTCGTGGTCGAGAAGGGGTTGATGCCGCGCGAAAGGGTCCTCGAGATCCTCGATGCGCGGAAGCTCACCGAGCCGGGGCTTCATGAATAGCCCGGCCGGCGAGGGGACGGGGTTGAAGACGCTCAACTGGATCAACGGAAAGTGGGCGGGCGCCGACGGCGGCGCCACGTTCGCCGTCCGCAACCCCGCTTCCCTCGAGGAGATCGCCCGCGTCCCGGACTGCGGCGCCGTCGAGGCGCGGCGGGCGCTGGACGCCGCCGCGGCCGCGTTCCCCGCGTGGGCCGCGCTTCCTGCGCTCGATCGCGCCAACATCCTGTTTCACGTTTACGCGCAGATGCTGTCGCAGGCGCGCGAGCTGGCGGCGCTTCTGACGGCGGAGAACGGGAAACCGATCAAGGAAGCGCTGGCCGAGGTGCAGTACGCGGCAGACTTCGTGCGGTGGAGCGCGGAGGAGGCCCGGCGGGTGTACGGCGAGACGATTCCCGCGGCGGTGGCGGGGAAGCGGCATCTCGTGCTGAAACAGCCGCTGGGGGTGGTGGCGGCGATCACGCCGTGGAATTTCCCTTCGGCGATGATCACGCGCAAGGTGGCGCCGGCGCTGGCGGCGGGGTGCACGGTGGTGATCAAGCCGGCGGAGCAGACGCCGCTTTCGGCGCTGGCGCTGGCGGAGCTGTTCGCGGAGGCGAAGCTGCCTCCCGGGGTCCTGAACGTGATCACGGGGAAGCCTGAGCCGATCGCGAAGGAAATGCTCGCGCACCCGAAGGTCCGCAAGATTGCGTTCACGGGGAGCACCGAGGTCGGCAAGATCCTGATGCGCGGCGCGGCGGACGGCTTGAAGCGCGTGGCGCTCGAGCTCGGCGGCCATGCGCCCTTCATCGTGTTCGCCGACGCGGACCTCGACAAGGCTGCGGACGGGTGCATCGCGAACAAGTTCCGGAATGCGGGGCAGACGTGCATCTGCGCGAACCGCGTGTACGTGCAGCAGGAGGTGCACGACGCGTTCGCGAAGAAACTCGCGGAGCGCGCTTCGGCCCTCGTGGTCGGCGACGGGATGGACGAGAAGACGCAGGTGGGGCCGATGATCGACGAGCAGGGGCTGAAGAAGGTCGCGGAGCATGTCGAGGACGCGCGGCGGCGCGGGGCGAAGGTGCTGTGCGGCGGGAATGTGAAGGACGCGCGGTGGTTCGAGCCGACGGTGCTGACGAACGTGGCGCCGGAGTCGAGGATCCTCCACGAGGAGACGTTCGGGCCGGTCGCCCCGGTGGTGCCGTTCAAGACGGAAGAGGAAGTCGTCCGGCTGGCGAACGACACGCCGTACGGGCTGGCGGCGTATTTCTACACGAAGGACGTCTCGCGGCTGTTCCGGGTTGCCGAGGCGCTCGAGTATGGCATCGTCGGGGCGAACGACCCGTCTCCGGGAGTGCCCCAGGCCCCGTTCGGCGGCATGAAGGAAAGCGGGATGGGCCGGGAAGGCGGGAAATGGGGGATCGAGGAATACGTTGAGGTGAAGCACGTGTCGATCGGCATCTAGTCCGTCCCTCCCTTAACCTTAACCTTTCCCTTTTCCTTAACCCTTTCGGGCCGACCGTGCAGGGTTAAGGAAAAGGGAAAGGTTAAGGTTAAGGGAACGCCACGCTGTCCATGCAGGAGGTCTCTCATGCCCAGAATTGCCCTGATCCTCTCCGGCTGCGGAGTGCAGGATGGCTCCGAAATCCACGAAGCCGTGCTCTGCCTCGCCGCTCTTCAGAAGGCCGGCGCCGAAATCATCTACTGCGCGCCGGACATGGAATTCACGAGCGTGAACCACCTGACAGGGAAGCCGGGCGAAAAACGCAACGTGCTGGTCGAGTCGGCCCGGATCGCGCGGGGGAACATCAAGGACATCGCAAAGGTTTCGGCGAAGGACGTGGACGGCGCGGTGCTCCCCGGCGGGTTCGGGGCGGCAAAGAACCTGTGCACATTTGCGGCGGACGGTCCGGACTGCAAGGTGAACGAGCCGACGGCGAAGCTGCTGCGGGACCTGCACTCAGCAGGGAAGCCGATCGGGGCAGCCTGCATCGCGCCGGCGCTGGTTGCGAAGATCTTCGGGAACGATCTTCACCCGGAGCTGACGATCGGCGACGACGCGGGAACGGCGAAGGCACTCGAGAAGATGGGCGCGAAACACAAGATCACTTCCGCCTCGGCGGCGGTGGTGGATAGAAAAAACCGGATTGTCACGACGCCTGCGTACATGTGCGCGAAGGATGCGGCAGAGGCGTGGCCGGGGATCGAGGCGATGGTAAAAGAAGTGCTCGCGCTTGTTCCGTAGTTGCGAGTTAAGAGTTACGCGTTGCGAGGAACGGCAACGCCGGAATCACCCAAAGGAGCACCTGTGAGCGAAGTTCACAACGTCATCATCATCGGTTCGGGGCCGGCCGGATTCACGGCGGCCATCTACACGTCCCGCGCCAACCTCAAACCGGTGCTGTTCGAAGGCGATCCTTACGCCAAGCCGCCGGAACCCCAGACGGGCGGCCAGCTCATGATCACGTCGGAGGTCGAGAACTACCCCGGTTTTCCCGAGGGCGTCGAAGGGCCGGACCTGATGGAGAAGTTCCGCGCGCAGGCCAAGCGGTTCGGGACCGACTGCCGAGAGGAAGTCGTCACGAAGGTGGATTTCTCGAAGAGGCCCTTCAAGGTCTGGGTCGGCGACACGCTGCACGAATCGAAAGCGGTCATTCTCGCGACCGGCGCACGCGCCAAGTACATCGGCCTGCCCAGCGAACTGAAGTACGCGAACAAGGGAGTGTCGGCGTGCGCCACATGCGACGGCGCGCTGTTCAAGGGCAAGGAACTCGTCGTCGTCGGCGGCGGCGACTCCGCGATGGAAGAGGGCAACTTCCTGACGCGCTTCGCGTCGAAAGTCACGATGGTCCACCGCCGCGAGGAATTCCGGGCGTCGCGCATCATGGTGGACCGGATGAAGGCGAACCCGAAGGTGGCGTGGCAGCTGAACAAGGCGGTGGAGGAGATCTACGGGGACGACAAGAAGGTGCTCGGCGTGAAGCTGAAGGACACGAAGACGGGGGCGGTGACGGAGTTCCGCACGGACGGGGTGTTCCTGGCGATCGGGCACGAGCCGAACACAAAGGTCCTCGCGGGCCAGGTGGCGCTGGACGAGAAGGGCTACGTGAAGCTGACGCAACACACGTACACGAGCGTCGAGGGCGTGTTCGCCTGCGGCGACGTGTCGGATTCGCGTTACCGGCAGGCGATCACGGCGGCAGGGACGGGGTGCGCGGCCGCGATCGACTGCGAGCGGTGGCTCGAGGAGCATGGATAGGGCTTGACAGCTGTCCCTTGATGTGGTGACATTTGTCCATGATCGCCGCCAGGAAATCAACACCGCTCGGGACCATGCTCGGCGTATCCGGGACGGCTTCGCTGTCGGCCCTGGACCTGCATGACCGGATCGCGCAGGGGCTGCCCCCTGAATCGCTGGCGCGCGTCGGCGCCGTCGCGGGCGTCCTTCCGCCGCAGCTCGCCGGGCTGCTTGGAGTCCATCTCCGGACGATCCGGCGTGCACAGAGCAAAAAGTCCACACGTCTCGAGCCCGTCCTCAGCGACCGCCTCTACCGCATCGCTTCCGTCGTCGCCCGCGCCGGCGAGGTCATGGAAACCTCCGAGGCCGCGCGCCGCTGGCTCGCGCGCCCCCAGCACGGCCTCGGCGGCCATACTCCCCTCAGCCTCCTCCGCACCGAGGCCGGCACCCGCGAGGTCGTGGACCTCCTCGGCCGCATCGAGGACGGAAACCTCGCGTGACCGTCGCTTGGCGCCTCGTCAAATGGCACCGCCGCGACCAGGCCTTCGTCGGTGAAGGCGCCAGCCGCTACCCCGGCCGCTGGAACCCCCTCGGCCTTCGCGCCGTCTACCTCGCCGAAAGCTCCGAACTCGCCGTCCTCGAAATGTTCGTCCACCTCGACGCTTCCGAGGCCCTTCACCACCTCGCCCTCATCCGCGTCGAAATACCGGACGACCTGCAGATCCGCGAAGTCACCCGCAGGCTGCCCCCGGACTGGAGGCGCCACCCTCCGCCGGCCTCGACGCGCGGCATCGGTGGGGCGTGGCTGCGGCGGAAGCGCGAGCCTCTGCTGCGCGTGCCGTCCGTGCTCGTCCCGCACGCCACCAACCTCATCCTGAACCCGCTTCACCCGGACGCCGACCGCATCCGCCACGGCGCGCCGGAGCGGTTCAAGCTGGACCTGCGGATGTGGAAGTAGGGTTGCGCGGGGCGAGTCCACGGATGCGGGGCCAGAGGGCGGCGACGCAGAGGAGGATGCCGAGCGTCTGCGAGAAGCCGGAGGCGATCTGAAGCGCGCGAACGGCGAGGATGTCGCCGGTGAAACGCATCGCCAGGCCGCCGTTGATCGCGGCGTACGCGGCCCAGACCTGCGCCGGGCGGTAGCGCGCCGCAGCCGTGGAGCCCCACGGCAGCGGAAACATCCAGAGCGCGACGCCGAAGACCATGTTCACGAGCCAGCCGACGGTCGCGAGGTGTGTGTGCATCGGCCAGAGCCACGTCGGGGCCGAAACGCCGCGGATCGCCGGCCAGGCGTAGAGAAGCGTCCCCGCGAGAGTGGACAGGACCAGCGAGATGAGGCTCGTGCGCAGGAAGAAGCGGATTTCGAGGGGCATGGGGGTCTCCGAAGTGGAGATTCATTATCACCCCTCCTGCCTGCCGCGAAACTTACTTGAGCACGTCCTCGACTTCTTCCACCGCCAGATTCGCCGCCTCGATCGCATTCTCGATTGCGGGGATGCCCCAGCGGTCCTGGTGCGCGAATGCGATCCGGCCGATCGGCTCGGAGATCTTCTCCATGAGGCCGTCGGCGAGCTGGCCGGGGCGCGACTGGACGAGCGGGTGGCCCCAGCGGGACAGGTTGATGTCGGCAACGTCCTCCTTCTTGAGCCCGAGCCCCGGGAGCACCTTCTCCAGGTCCTTCATCACCGCCTCGCGCATCCTCCCGTACGACCCTTCCGTCAGCAGCTCGTCACGCCCCTCGGGGTAGGGAAGCCCGCGGTACGCGGTCAGCACGCACCGGTCCGACTTCTTGTCGACCACGAAGTCCGCCACGATCAGGTCCGTCCACCCGCACTTGTCCGGCTCCAGCGCGTCCAGCGTGTACGCGTCGTACCACTCGTGCGACGGCCGCTTCGACAGGAGCACGTTCGCGACCAGGTACCCGTGGTACTTCACCTTCTTGACCAGCTTCGCGCGCTCCTTCGGGTAGGCGGGGATGATGCGGGCGGCGATAAAGCGCGGGATGGCGAGGACGGCGGCCTTCGCGGCGTAGCGGCGGGGCTTGTCGCCGTGGAGAGCGCCCACGCTCACGCCGCCGTCGGTCTCCTTGACCTCGATCGCCATCGTTCCGGTGTCCACCGTGACGAGCTTCGCGTCGAACGAATCCACCAGCGCCTTCGCTATCGCCGCGTTTCCGCCGGGAAGAGCGAGGATGTCGCCGAATTCGGCCGTCATGAAATTCAGCGCGGCGTACGTCGAGATCTCGCTCGCGCGGCCGCCGAACGAAGACCAGCAGTAGTACTCGCAGAGCGTGCGGATGTGCGGCGGGGCCTTGATTTCGTCGAGGTACTTCGAGAAGGGTTTCCGGTCGGCCTCTTCGAACTCCTCCTTCGTCCAGCCGCAGTCCTCGGTCCACGGGATGGCGGGGTAGCGGTCGTCGAAGATCGCTTTCCACTGCTCGCGGATCGATTTCGTGATCTCCGCGTTCGCCGGGTCGGTCTCGCCGGTCCAGACATCGTCGACCAGTTTCCCGCCGTGGAACACTTCGCCCTTGGGCACCTTCTTCGCCTTCTCGAGGATGCCGATCTCCTTGTACAGCGTCTCGAGGTCGGATCCCTCTTCGGGCGCGCAGAAGTACGCCGCGCCGGTGGCGTACTGGATCCCGCCCCATTCCTCGGATCGCGCGTTCCCGCCCGCGACCGCGGCCTGTTCGAGCAGGCGCACTTTCCGGCCGGCCTTTGCCAGCGACCGCGCGGCCACCAGCCCGCTGATCCCGCCGCCCACGACGATGACGTCGCACTCGGGCATGGCCTCGGCGCCGTCGAGCGACGGCACCTTCTCGTCGCGCAGCAGGTGCCCCGCGGCGAAGTCCTCGCCCGTCCATTTCCCCGCGAACGGGTTGGGCGGCAGGTCGCCGGCAAACGCCGGATTGCGCCCGGCGCCCAGCTTGAAGGCGACCCCGGCCAGCGTGACCATGCGGATGAATTCGCGGCGATCCATGGCGGCTCCTGTGCGTGGGTGGCGAAGGGGGAATTAGATCAGGAATGCCGGCCGCGACAAAGCCGGATCAGGGCTGCCCGGCGAGCCCGCGCACGAGGGCCTCGTTCGCGGGGGGAAAGCGATACGCGGCGAGTTCGCGGGGCTCGACCCACCGGACCTCGTCGCACTGGATCGCGCGCGGCTCCCCGGCCGGCGCTTCACAAATAAAAACATCGAGAAGCACGCGCTTGTCGCCGTAGTCCCAGTCGATCGATTCGCCGCGACCCGTCACCGTCACATCTAGTCCGACTTCCTCGCGCAGTTCGCGCGTCACCGCCTGTTCCGGCGTCTCGCCGGGTTCCACCGCGCCGCCGGGGAACTCCCAGAACCCCGCGAGGTGCTTCCCGGAGGGGCGCCGGGCGATCAGGATCTTCCCGTCGCGGCGGACGACGGCGATGGCGCCGTGCACGGTCATCGCTTGATGTGGTAGGTGACGAGCGCCTTGGCGCAGAGGGTTCGGCCGGTCCTGATGTCCACGTCCATCAGGGCGGTCGTGCGGCCGAGGCGGACGACGCGCGCGGTCGCGACCATTTCGGCCTTGATGACGGGGGCGAGGAAGTTGACCTGCATCTGGAGGGTGGTGCAGCCCTCGGGGCGTTCGACTTCGGGGAAGAGCGCCCAGCCGGCGGCGGCGTCGGCGAGGGTGGCGATGATGCCGCCGTGCACGAAGCCGAGAGGCTGGGTGATTTCCTCGCGCCAGGGGAGGCGAAGGCGGGCGCGGCGGTGGCCGGCGGAGTCCACGACGATGCCGAGGAAATCGTAGACGCGCATGGTGCGCCAGCGGTTCTGGATGGCGGCTTTGTTCACGGGGCGGATGATAGGGCGGCTGCGGGGAAACGTCACGGGACGCGTGGTAGAGTCGGCGTCCCATGGAGACCCGGCCGGAAGCACCGCAGGGAACGGTGACGATCGCGTTCGTGGACGCGCCGGGCGCGGCGGAATTTCCCGGCGCCGCGCGCGCGAGCCTGCGCCGGCGCGGTTTCGAGGTCAAGGCGCGCGACGGCTCGCTGATGCTCGCGTTCGCCTCGGCCGCCGATGCCGTGGGGGCGCTTCTGGAAGCGCAATCGGGGACCTTGCGCGCCGGAGTTCACACCGGTCAGCCCCTTCGGACCCAGATCGCGGGCGAGACGGACTACATCGGGCTGGACGTGAACCGCGCGGCGCGAATCGCGGCGGCGGGGCATCCAGGGCAGGTTCTGCTCTCGGATGCGACGCGGCGGGCGATGGGAGCGGTGCCGGCGGGCGCCGGGCTGCGCGACCTGGGCGAGCACCGGCTGCGTGGTTTCGAGCGGCCGGAGCGCGTCTGGGCCGTGCTTCCCGCTTCGCAGTCCGGTCGCGAATTTCCGCCGCTCACGACTCCGCCGTCGCGCCCGACCAACCTGCCGCCGGCGACGAGCGCGTTCGTCGGCCGCGAGCACGAGCTGGAGAGCATCGCCGGGTTCCTCGCGTCCCCCGCGACGCGGATCGTGACGCTCCTCGGCCCCGGCGGCGTCGGGAAAACGCGGCTCGCCATTCGCGCGGCCGCGGCGGCGCTGGAAGGATTCTCGGGTGGCGCCTGGTTTGCGGACCTGACGGAAGCGGACGGCGCAGCGGGAATCGCGCAGGCGGTCTCGAAGGCACTCGGCGTCGAGCTGCCGCCGCGCGAAAACGCCGTCGCCGCTCTCGCCTCGATTCTCGAACTCCGCGCGCCCGTCCTCGTCGTGCTCGACAACTTCGAGCAGCTCGTCGATCACGCCCCCGCCACCGCCGGCGTCTGGTCCGCTCGCGTCCCCGGCGCGAAATTCATCGTGACCTCGCGCGCCCTTCTCCGCCTCCCGGGCGAGTCCGTCCTCGACGTCGAACCGCTTCCCGCCCCGCCCGCCGGCTTTGCGGGCACGGATCCGGAAGAACTGCTGCGCTGGGACGCGGCGCGCCTGTTTGCGGACCGCGCGGCGATGGCGAAGGCGGGATTCCGCGTCACGGCGGAGAACGCCCCGGAAATCGCGGAGATCTGCACACGGCTCGACGGCATGCCCCTCGCCATCGAGCTCGCCGCGGCGCGCGTCACCGTCCTGCGGCCGGCGGACATCGTCGCCCGCCTCGACCGCAAGTACGACCTCCTCAAGTCGTCCCAGCGCGACCTCTCCCCGCGCCAGCGCACCCTTCTCGGCGCCATCGAGTGGTCGTTCGACCTCCTCACGGAGCCCGAACGCGCCGCGTTCCTCCCGTGCTCGATCTTCCGCGGCGGTTTCACGGCCGAAGCGGCAGCCGCAGTGCTCGACACCCCCGGCGTCGCCGAAAGCCTGACCTCCCTCCGCGACAAAAGCCTCCTCCGCGCCCACCCCGGTCCGCCCGGCACCCGCTTCTCCATGTACGTCTCCATCCACGAATACGCCTGGCACCGCTGGCGCTGGACGGCGGACGAAGCGCGGCAGCGGGGGCTCGCGGAATCCCACGCCCGTTACTACGCTGCCCGGGCGGAGGAACTCGGCGAGCGCCTCCAGCGCGAGGGAAGCGGCGCCCCCGCGGACCTCCTCGAAATCGACTCGGAGAACATCTTCGCCGCGCAGGACTGGGCGCTGGAGTCCGGCGACGGCGTGCTGGCCGCGCGGCTGATGATCGGCATCGACCCGAAGCTCGACCTGCGAGGCCCGACCGAGGAGCGGCTGAAGCGCCTCGACGCGACTCTGGCCACGCTCGGGACCGGCGGCCCCCCCGGGCTGCGCGTGCCGCTTCTGTGCTCGTACATGCAGGCCTGCGTCCAGTCCGGAATTCCGGAGCGCCCCGAGGAGATCATCGACGAGGCGGTCGCCGCCGCGCGAGCGTCCGGCCGCCCGGACCTCGTGGCCCACGCCCTCGCGCGCCGTGCCGCACTGGCGCAGCAGCACGGCCTCTCGCCGGCCGCCGAGCGCGATCTCGCGGAGGCCGAGACGCTCTTCCGGTCGATGGGCGACGAAAGCCGCCTCGCGCGCCTTATCGGCACCCGTGGCGTCTTCCTCCGCACCAGCGGCCAGCTCGACGCGGCCGAGGCGGCCTTCCGCGAGTCCGGCGAGATCTTCCGCCGCGGCGGGAACATGCTCGGCCTGTCGCAATCCGTCGGCCACATCGCGCAGCTCTTCTGCGACCGCGGCCGCTACGCGGAATCGCTCGAGGGATTCCGGCAGGCGGAAGGGCTGGCGCTGGAGGCGGGCGCGCTTCGCAACGCCGCGAACTGGCGCTGGCGGACGGCCGACGCGCTGGCGCTTGCGGGGCGGCCGGAGGAAGCGGCGGCGGCGCTGTCGGAGGCGGAGGAGCTGGTGCGGGCGGTGGGGGACCGGCGGCTGCTGGCGCGGACGATTCACCTGCGCGGGGAGATCCTGCTGGAGCTGGGCGACGCGGCGGCGGCGATCCGGCTGTTCGACGCGGCGCTGGTCCACCGGCGTGCGACGTCGGACCCGCGCGGGGCGGGGAATACGATGACGCGGCGGGGGAGGGCGCGTTCGGTGCTGGGCGACGCGGAGGGCGCGCGGGCCGACCTGACGGAAGCGGGTGCGCTGTTCGAGCGCATCGCCGACGCGTTCGCTCGCGGGTCCGTGGAGATGGAGCTGGCGATCGTGGATCGCCGCGCCGGGCAGCCGGAGGCGGCGCTCCGGCATCTCGACCGCGCCGACTCGCTCCTCCAGGGCGAACCCGGCCGCTCTTCAATCCCCGAGCTGCGGACCGAGCGGGCGAAGGTGCTGGCGCTGCTGGGCCGGGGGCGTGAAGCGCTCGCGGCGGCGGAGGAAGCGGAATGTGCGGCGCGGGAACTTTCGATGGAATCGTCGCGCCCGATGCTCACCATCCTTGCGGCGAGGGCTGTGGCCGCGCGCGTGGCCGGGATCGCCGACGACGCGGCCGCGCGTGGCCGGGCGCTGGCCGCGGCGCTGAACGTGCCGCTCGCGTCGATGCCCGCGGAATTGCGGGAAGCGCTGACTCAGCGAAACGAGTAGTGCAGGAACAGTTCGTCGCCTTCGCGCCGGACGTCGAGGAGCCGCGCTTTCTTCAGCGACTGCGCGTCGAATCCTTCGCCGCCCGCGGGTGTCGGGGCGGTATTGCCGCCGATTGCGACGGGGCACAGGGTGACGTGGATTTCGTCGAGGAGGTCGTCCTCGAGGAAGGACCAGATCAGCTCTCCGCCCCCCTCGACCTGGATCGTCTTCGCGCCGCCTGCGGCGAGATCATCCACGATTTCGCGCGCGGTGACGCGGTCGCCGCGCGACAGCCGGACGTCGGCGACGGTTTCAAGGGCCTTGCGCGCCCCCGCGGAAGCGAGCGGCGTCGTGAACACCTTGGCGCGGCCGCCGAGCCCGAACACCTTCAGATCCGGCGACAGCAGGCAGAGCGTCGACACCACGGCGCGCACCGGCTCCGGACGCCCCTTCAGCAGGGATCGAGGCGAGACGCGCATCGGCGGGTCCACCGCGCGCACCGTCCCGGCGCCCACCACGAGTGCGTCGGCCTTCGCGCGCAGCTCATTGAGGAAGCGGCGGTCGGTGCGCGAGGAGAACGCGGCGTCATCGCGGTCGCGTGTGGCGATTTTCCCGTCGAGGGACATGGCGACGACCGCGTGGATGTGGGGACGGGGCATTCGGTGACGGTAAGGAAAACGGCAGGGGATGGGAAGGAGGGGAGTGGGATGGGGTGGGCGTGGGCGTGGGCGGGGGCTGGGGCGGGGGATCGATCTGGTAAACTGTCGGCGTGTTCACCTCCTCCATTTCCGCCGTCAACACCGCTTCCCTCCAGATTTCGGCGGCGGCGGGGAACATTGCGAATGCGACGACGCCGGGGTACCGGTCGCTGCGCGTGGACCAGGCGACGACGGCCGGCGGGGGCGTGGGCGTGGCCGGCGTGACGGAGACGGGGGAGCCGGACCTGCTCGACGATTACGTGACGCTCATCGAAGCGCGCGCCTCGTTCAAGCTGAACCTCAAGGTGCTGAAGGCGCAGAACGAGACGCTGGGCACCGTCCTCGACCTGATCGCGTAGGAAAGGCGAGCGGCGAGTTGCCAGCGGCCAGCGGCCAGCGGCCGGCGGCCAGGAACAACCACCAGGCACGAAGGCTTGCGCCGCTCGCCACTGGCCACTCGCCGCTCCATTTCATAAAGCCCACGCTTCACGAATCCCGCGGCTACCCCTAAACTCCGCCCATGCCCCTCCTCCCCCCCGAAAAAGGCGCGCGCACCGGCAAGCCGCCGATGCTCGACGTCGACTTCAACCGCGATCCCTTCATCGTCATCTGGGAAGTCACGCAGGCCTGCGACCTGGCGTGCGTCCACTGCCGCGCCGAAGCCCGGCCCTGGCGCGACTCGGGCGAGCTGACGACGGAGGAAGGCAAGAAGCTGATCGACCAGATCGCGGAGTTCGGGCAGCCGCTGTTCGTGATCACGGGCGGGGATCCGCTGAAGCGTCCCGACCTGTTCGAGCTGATCGATTACGCGGTGTCGAAGGGGCTGCGGACGACGCTGACGCCCTCCGGGACGCGGCTGATGACGCCGGAGGTGATCAAGCGGCTGAAGGAGCACGGGCTGTCGCGGCTCGCGGTGTCGCTGGACGGGTCGTGCGCGGCGGTGCACGACGAGTTCCGCAAGGTGGACGGGTCGTTCGACTGGACGATCGGGTCGATCCGGCGCGCGCGCGAGCTGGACCTGCCGGTTCAGATCAACTCGACCGTGTGCAAACTGAACCTTACCGACTTCGACGCGATCGCCGACCTGCTCAAGACGCTCGACATCGCCCTCTGGGCCGTGTTCTTCCTCGTCCCGGTCGGCCGCGGGATCCGCAGCGACATCATCTCGGCGCGCGAGCACGAGGTCATGCTCAACAAGATCTACGACTGGACGAAGACCCTCCCGTTCGACATCAAGACGACCGCGGCGCAGCACTACCGCCGCGTCGTTGTGCAGCGCATGGCCGCCGAACGCGCCGCGGCCGGCGAATCCGCCGACCCTTCCCGCCCCAAGATTTTCACCCGCCTCTCGGCGACGCCGGGCTTCTCGCTCGGCGAAGTCGGCCGCGCGGCGAAAGGCGTCAACGACGCCAACGGCTTCGTCTTCATCGGCCACACCGGCGACGTCTGCCCGAGCGGCTTCCTGCCGATGAGCGGCGGCAACGTCCGCGAACGCTCGCTCGTGGACATCTATCGCAACGACCCGCTGTTCGTGGACATGCGGGACTACACGAAGCTCAAGGGGAAGTGCGGCTGGTGCGACTTCCGCGACGTCTGCGGCGGGTCGCGGAGCCGGGCGTACGGCGTGACCGGCGACGTCCTCGCCAGCGAGCCGTACTGCGTCTACGTGCCGCCGCGCCCGCCGGAACTGATGAAGCAGCTGTCCGCGAAGGAAATCGAGGCGGCGGAAGCGTTCATCAAGTAGGCCGGGCTACTTCTCCGCGGCCCATTTCCGCGTGAACTCCGTCCACTCCTTCTCGAAATCCGCGGGCTTCACGCCGAGCGCCTCGTCCGCCGCCTTGAGCAGATTCGTGTCGTTCTCGCGCAGCGCCTCGACGAAGTCCTTCCACTTCGCCGCGTGCGGGCCCTTCATCAGGAAGTGCACGACGAGGAACGCCTGCAGATTCTCCGCGCCCGAGTCGATCCGCTGCTTCCCGTCGAACGTGGACAGCGCGGGGCGTTTCGGGTTCTCGAGCAGCTTCAGCGCTTCTTCCTTCGCGTTCTCGATCGGCGTGAACTCGTTCTGCATGAAGTAGCAGAGCCCTTCCTCGATCCACATCGCGCCGTTGGCGCCGTGGAATCCAAGGAGGCGGGTGACGACCTGGTGGAACGCCTCGTGGAGGAAAACGGGGCGGGTGGCGCCGTATTTCTCGTCGTACGACGTGAAGGAGTACTCGTAGAACGTGAACCCGCCCGCGGTGGGGGGCGCGAGCTCGCCGCCGTAGATGTCGCGCGCGGTCTCGACGGCGGTCCGGCGGTAGTCGTCCACCGTCGGGCGGATGACGAGCGTCACGGGCCAGGCGAGCGGTTCCTCGATGCCGAACAGTTTCCGGAACGAGGCCAGCCCTTCCTCCAGCCGCGCCGCGACCGGCGCCGGGTCCACGGCCGCGTCGGTGAACACGCGGAAGTTCTCCGTGAGCGCGATCTTCGGCGCGCCATCCGGAAAGATCCGCTCGACCAGCGCCCCGCCGGGCTCGATCTGCGGATCGTCGCCGCCCTCCACCAGCCCCACGTCGTCCAGCACGATCGTCACCGGCCGCCGCGCCACAAACTCCAGCGCCTCGACCCGGTCCCAGCGCGGAAGCCCTTCCTGCCGGAACTGGTAGAACGGCACGACGATCTCCGACCAGACCTGGGGGCGGAGGGGGAAGCGCCGGGCGAAGTCGCCGCCCTTCGTGCGGAGTTTGAGGGTCATCTCGCGGTCCACGGTGCCCTCGAGGTAGGCGAAGAAGCGGATCGCCCGGTTCGGGGTGAGGTCGCCGTGAACGGCGTCGCAGGCGAGTCGGGCGCCTTCCTTCGGCGCGGTCCAGCGAAGAGCCCCGGTGCCCGCGTGGGCGGGAGCCTTGACGAGTTCTACGGTGCCGGCGTCGGCAGCCCAGGATTTCGCGGCGTCGGTGTTCTCGAAGTCGGCGAGGGCGGGGCCTGCGGTCGCGATGGATGCAGCGGCGAGAAGGGCGGCGAGGAAGCGCATGGACGGAATGATACCGCCAGATTTCAGCGAGGAGCGCCGATCAGGAACTTCGAGTGGAGCGTGTCGTCCTCGGCGTCCACGGCTGTGACTGTGGCACCGGGGCCTCCCAGTCGTTGGACCAGCGCGGGATCGAGTCGATATCCCTCCGTGGGTTGAGGCCCGAGAAGCACGGCGCCGGGCCCGCGCTCAGGGACAAGAATGATGGACGGGCTGGGTTCGTGGGCGATCTCCTTCTGCCGGACGGTGGCGTTCTCTGGCGACCGATCGGGGGCGATGGCCCGCAGCGCTCGAAGAATCTCGGACACCGCATCCTGCAGCATTTCGGCGACCCCGACAAAAACGTAATAGGTGCCGAGGACAACCGCCACCACCAGTCGCGGATCCAGCAGCGCCAGCCAGTTGACATCCGAGGACGCAATTGCGGGCACGTCCGCGGGAGTCACACGTCTCACGACCTCCCGGCGGAGGGATGGCTCCAGGACCCGGTCACTCACGCGGAATACCCGAAGGGAGACGCTTCCGTCGTCGAGCGAATCCGTCTCCACCACGAGCCGGTGGTTGCTTTCAGACACGATCGTCGGGGGGCCGCCGGCGGCCAGTTCGTTACGGGAGGCGCAGCCGGACACGGCGAACGCCGAGAGCGTGAAGGCCGCCGCAATCCTGCGGCTAGCGTGGAGTCCCAAGGAGCACCTCCGTTTCGAGTCGCCTTTCGGGCTCGCTCAGGATAAGCCGGGCCGCGTAAGGCTGAGACATGAGAAGACGCGTTCTCGGCCCGGCTTAGCGGGGGGATCCAAGCGACACTTCGATCGACAGGCTTCCGTCTCGAACAACCACGATGACACCTCGGCCTCCCAGGTGTGCCAAGTGCGCCGCGTCGATGCGATATCCCTCGGTTGGTTGTGGCCCGAGGTTCAGGAACTGTCCGGTGTCGGCGCGAACCAGGATGACCGAAGAACTCAGTGCCCGGCTCTGTTCGGTCCGCCGTACGACCACCCGGTCTTCCGCTGGTTGAATGTCTACTGTCGGGGCGTGTGAAACAAGCGAAGCGAGGCCGGTGACCATTGCTTCGAACGCCAGGTACACGCCGTATCCGATACCTACGACGATCGCTCCGACCGTTATCAACCCTGCGAGAGCGAGTTGGCCAAAAGGGTCGCCCGTCCCGCTTGAAGGCAGAGGATCCATACCTACGGATGCGGTTGCCCGGCTGGCGGATCTCCCTTCGCCCTGCATCTTCCAGAACTCCTGCTCCAGGACGCGATCGCGCTCGCGGAACACCCTCAGTGAAACGCCTCCGTCCTCCAGGTCCTGAATCTCCGCGGCCAGCCGCTCTTCGCCTTCCGCGACGACGCGCGGTTCGCTGTGGACGACGACCGTCTGTCGCGAGGCGCACCCGGTCGCAGCGGCGAGCGCGAGGGCGCAGGAAAGCAGGGTTCGGGGGCTACCGCGGCAAATCAAGGATCACCTCCGCAGACAACTCCCCGTCGCGCACTACGACCTGCGCGCCTCGCCCCCCGAGTTGCAGCATCGTCCGGTCATCGAGCACCCAGCCCGTGATCGGTTGGCGGCGCAACGTCACCTTCGCCGTGCCATCGGCGCGTTCGATGGTCGCTTCTATGCTGTTCTGACGAACCGTCTCCACGCGCCAGACGGTCGCTTTCTGCTCTTCGAGGGAAGTTCCTGGGGGGGCCTTTCCGCGAACCGCCTTGGAAATAGCGCCGACAGCGCCGCCCACCAGCATGCCACAGGCGGCAATCGCGCCAATGACGACGGCGGCAACTCCGGCGACGCCATACACGAAGATCATCCCCCAGAATTCCGCTTCGTCGCCGGCTCGGACCGTTTGCTGCTCAGCGTACGGTGTTCCCCGCTGGCCACTCGTCGGCATCTTCCAGTAATGGATCTCCAGCGTCTGCTCGCGCTCCCGAAAGACGCACATCTGGAGGGAGCCTTCGTCGCCCGGTCTCACGACGACCCGCAGCCGCTCCTCTGTCTGCGCGCACACCTCTCCCCGGTCGTGCACCACGATCTCGCCCTTCGAAGCGCACCCGATCGTGAACACAAGGAGCAGCGCGATCCCACGTTTCAGCGCTTCACGGACTCGCCGCCGTCGCGAGGGCGTTCCTGCCGGGAATTCGGATTCGAACGGCAAACGAGACATGGACTGATTCTATCGATTCGAGACGCCGGACGATTCTGCCTTTTGCCGCTCAGACCGCCAGGCCCTGCATCCGCGCCTCGATATCGTCCGCGCGTCCGAGGAGCCAGAGAAACCACGCGAAGCTGAAGGCCGCGACGACGAGAGCGGCGATGTTCCATTCCTGCTTGAGCACAGCGTCGTAGAGGCCGTGAAGCAGCATCGGGCCGCCCATCGCCAGCGCGACGGCCCGCAGTCGCGAATTCCAGGAATCGGCGAGGTCGGACTGGAAGCGCCACAAGAGGATGGCCGTGGTGGCCGCCCAGGCGCCGTGGAGGGCGACGCACGACGCGAAGCGGACGAGGTAGATGCCGGGGGTGGCCAGCCCGTTGTACGAGCCGACCGAATAGCCGATTCCCTCGTTGATGCCGAAACCTACGCCGCTTGCTATCCCCCAGGCCGCGGCGCCGCGCACGTCGAGGCGGGAGTTGCCTCCGCCGAAGCGCCACAGGAGCGGCGCGGCCTTGCACAGTTCCTCCAGCAGCCCGACGCCCAGCGTGAACCCGACGAGGCTCTTCACGAATCCCGCCGCGGGATGCAGGGCGTAGAGATACATGAGAGCGATGAACGCGGCGATGCCGCCGCCGCCGCTGAAGGCGACGACCTGCATCAGGAGGAGCATGAAGATCCCTACGGTGCCGGTGAAAAGCGCCACGAGCCCCAGGGATTTCCAGGTCGCCCTTCCCGGAGGAATCAGCAGCCGGAATGCGGCGCCGAATCCGGCGACGGCGATCAGCGCGAAGAGCCAGGGGAGGTCGGACTCGCGGGGCAGCCATGCGCCGTGGATGCGGTGGCCTTCGAGTTCGTCCAGCACGTCCTCGGGGTCGCGGTCCATGTCCCGCAGGTGCCGCGCCTTCGGCTGCTCCTCGATGGTGCGCTTCAGGCGCTCCTCGTAGTCGTCGCTCGCGAAAGTGACGAATACGAGGGGGAGGAGGAACAGGAGAAACAGCCACCGGAGAGGCGAAGTGCGTGTGCCCTCGCGCGCCCGTGTGACGACGGCGAGGGTGCGCTCCTCGGCGACGGTCACTTCAAACAGCTCGCCGCACTTCCCGCACGGATACTCGCGCCCGATCCACCGTGCGTGGGCGATGTAGATTTCTCCGCAGGAGCACGCGGCGGTGGCATCCGCGGGCGGAGTCGCGGCCTTGCAGCGCGGGCATGAGGCGCCCGGGATGGCGGGGAAGGGCTGGCCGCATTCGCAGAGGACGGTGGGCATGCAGGCCTTTCAGGGCGAGGAGACGGGATTGGACCAGAATTGCTTCAGGATTTCGCGGCACTCCTGCGGGAAAGTCAGGAACGGGACGTGCCCTGCGCCCTCGACCGGCACGAGCCTGGCGCCGGGAATCCGGCCTACCATGGCAATTGCCCGCGACATGGGCGTGACGCCGTCGGCCGTGCCGTGCGCGACGACAACCGGGCAGGCCACCTTCTCCAGCGCGAGCGACGGAATCCCCGCGAAGAACCCGTTGTAGAGCCCGACCATTGATTCGGTCGAGGGCAGGCGGCGGTTCCGGGCAAGCTCCCGCTGCATCTCCGCAAATCCCGGCTGCCGGCGATCCTGTTCGCTCCACACGACGCGGTAGAAGTCGGCCAGCGCGCGCAGCTTGTCTTTCGCGAGCGCATCGCGCAGGCGTTCCGAGCGCTCGCCGCCGAAGTTCGACATCGCCAGGATCGCGACCGACTTCACCAGGTCCGGCCGCTCAAGGGCGCAGGCGATCGACAGCACTCCGCCGAGGGACCACCCCACGAAGTCCGCCGGGGAGTCGAGCTGTGCCAGCACGTCGCGCGCCAGCGACGCCAGCGTCCAGTCGGCCGTCCAGGGCGTCCGGCCGTGACCTGGGAGGTCTACAAGAAGCGCGCTGCGGCCGGGAAAGTCCGGAAAAGATCGCCAGACGCCGATCTCGGCGGACCAGCCGTGGATCCAGACGGTGGGGGAGCCGTGGCCGCGGCGTTCGACGTGGAGGGAAAGCGCCGGCATCAATACTTGTAGAACCCCTGCTTCGCCTTCTTGCCGATCTTCCCCTCAGCCACCAGCCGCTTCAGGATCTCCGGCGGCCGGAACACTTCGCTCTTCAGCTCCCGGTGCAGGTACGTCGCGATGTCGAGGCGCACGTCGAGGCCGACCAGGTCGGTCAGCTCGAGCGGGCCCATCGGGAAGCCGTAGCCCAGCTTCATCGCCTTGTCGATGTCCTCCGCCGAAGCGACGCCCTGTTCGAGCATGCGCATCGCCTCGAGGCCGACGCAGACGCCGAGGCGGCTGGAAGCAAACCCCGGGGCGTCCTTCACGAGGATGCAGTCCTTGCCGAACTTCGCGCCGAATTCGCGGGCCTTCGCGATGGTTTCGTCGGAAGTGTCGGACGCGCGGACGATCTCGAGGAGCTTCATGATGTGCGGGGGGTTGAAGAAGTGCATGCCGCAGACGTGCGAGGGGCGCTTGGTGGCGCGTGCGATTTCGGTGACGGAGAGGCTGGACGTGTTGGTTGCGAGGACGGCGTCGACGGGGGAGAAGCGGTCGAGTTGCTCGAAGATGTCGTGCTTGATCTGGATCTTCTCGGGGGCGGCCTCGACGGCGAGGACGATGCCGGCGCAGGCGGATTGGAGATTCGTGGAGCCGTGGATGCGGGAAAGCGCGGCGTCGCGGTCGGCGGGGGTGACCTTGCCCTTCTCGACGCCCTTGGCGAGGTTCTCGGTCACCTTCGCGAGGCCCTTCTGGACGAAGTCTTCCTTGATGTCGAACAGGGCGACGTCGAAGCCGGCTTGCGCGGCGACCTGGGCGATGCCGTGGCCCATGGTGCCTGCGCCGATGACGGTGATTTTGGGCATGGGGTCCTTGTGGGGATGGATGGATGAAAGGCGATAGGAACGGCTGGGTCGCGGATGAAAAAGGATAAAGGAGGATAAGAATTGGGACTAGGCTTCGGCGGCTCGAGATCTGGCCTTGGTCAGGGCGAGGGTCGCTTCGACGACAAGCCAGAGAGCCAGGACGAGCAGCACGGCGGAGACGACGCCGACCTGTTTCGACTGGAGACTGGCGTTTGCTGCGAACCCGTCTTTGATGAACAGGACGAGCGATGTCATGGTCGTGGCGATCAGGAATGCCATCGGCAAGCCGACGAACCAGGCTGACTTCTTTGCGCGGACGAGCCAGACGGTGATGCCGAGCAGCGTCAGGCCGCCGAGGAGCTGGTTCGAGGTGCCGAAGACCAGCCAGTAGGTCTTCCAGGCGTCGCCGGAAGCGCCCATGAGGAAGTACGCGGGGATTCCGAGGGTGACGACGGTGCCGAGGAAGCGGCCGAGGTTGCCGGTGATGCCGAAGAGCTCGGAGAAGATCTGGCGGCCGAGGCGGGTGCAGACGTCGAGCGTGTCGAATATGAACGTGGCGAAGGCGAGCGTGCCGTAGGCGTAGGCGAGGCCGGTCGGGATGCCGAAGATGCGCAGGAAGTTGGCGATGCCCTTCGCGTAGATCGCGTCCGGCGTGCCCTTGGCGCCCTTCGCGAGGATCATGACGCAGGCGAGCGAGATCACGGCGACGACGCCTTCGCCGAGCATCGAGCCGTAACCGACGGCGCGGACATGCCCTTCCTTGTCGATCTGCTTGGACGTGGTGCCGGAGCAGACGATGCCGTGGAAGCCGGAGCAGGCGCCGCAGGCGATGGTGACGAAGAGGAACGGGAAGAGGAACTTCGCGCCGGTGCCCCAGCCGAGGAACATCGGGTAGGTGGCGGTGAAGCCGTCCGGGAAGATGAAGGAACCGAAGAGGAGGCCGATGAGGCCGGCGCCGATAGTGACGTAGAGGAACCAGCCGCCGAGGAAGCCGCGGGGCTGGAGGAGGGCCCAGAGGGGCGTGACGGAGGCGAAGCCGCAGTAGACGAGGATGAGGAGTTCCCAGGCGTGGTGGCGGCCGAGGGCGCCGAAGGCAGGGAGATGGATGGGGAGCTTCTGGCCGAACCAGACGATGGCGAACAGGATCGGGACGAAGATCAAGGTCGCGGGAAGGGACTTGAGCCCTTTCTTGAGGCAGACGCCGAGCAGGAACGCGAGGGCAAGGTACATGACCGAGGACGAGGCGACGCCGGGGCCGATGGTGCCGAGGACCGGGTCGGTCGCGAGGAACGCCTTGGCAGTGAGGTCGGTGAACGCGACGATGACGTACATCAGCGACAGCCAGATGAACGTGAGGAAGACGTAGTACGCGCGGCCGCTGGTGTGCTCCTTCATGACCTCCGCGACCGAGCGCGCCTTGTGACGCACCGAGGCGACGAGCGCGGAGAAGTCGTGCACGGCGCCGACGAAGATGCAGCCGAAGACGATCCAGAGCAGCGCGGGCATCCAGCCGAACATCAGGCCGGCGGTGATGGGGCCGACGATCGGGCCGGCGGCGGTGATGGCGGAAAAATGCTGCGCTGCGAGCATCCCGGGCGCGGTCGGGCAGTAATCGACGCCGTCGTTCATCTCGTGCGCGGGCGTGCGGGTGGCGTCGTCGAGCGCGAACGTCCGGACGAGGATGCGCGAATAGACCACGTAGGCCGCGCCGAACGCGGCCAGCACGGCCAGCGCGATGACCGTCAGGCTCACTTCTTCCGCTTCTCCAGGAAGTCCGTCATCCGCTTGCGCTTTTCCTCGGTCTCGAACAGCACGGCCTGGGACAGCTGTTCGATCGCGGTGTCGGGCTCGCCGGCGCGGAAGGTCGCGTTGATGGACCACTTCGTCAGTCGGACCGCGAGCGGGGCGTTCTTGAGGATCTCGGCCGCGAGGGCCTTGGCGGTCTTGATCACGTCCACGTCCGGCACGACCTGGTTCACGAGGCCGATGCGCTCGGCTTCCTTCGCGTCGATGATGCGTCCGGTGAAGAGCAGTTCCTTGGCGCGGCCGGCGCCGACGAGGCGGGCGAGGCGGTAGGTGGCGCCGGCGCCCGCGATGATGCCGAGGCCGACTTCCGGCTGGCCGAACTTAGAGGATTCACCGGCGATGCGCAGGTCGCAGGCCATCGCGAGTTCGCACCCGCCGCCGAGGGCGAAACCGCGGACCGCGGCGATGACGGGGAAGGGGAAGTCCTCGACGGCGCGGAACATGCGGGTGTTGATGCCCTTGAGGGCGTCGTCGCGGTTGCGGTCGCGGAGCTGGGCGATGTCGGCGCCCGCTGCGAAGGCTTTGTCGCCGGCGCCGGTGAGGATGAGGCAGCCGACCTTGTCCTTGATCTCGTCGAGCGCCGCGGTCAGCTCGTTGACGATCGTGAGGTCGATGGCGTTGCGGACGTCCGGGCGGTTGATGGTGATGACGCCGAGACGGTCGGTGATTTCGACGAGGATCGAAGTATAGGCCATGAGAGGCTCCCGCTGATGTGGCCGCGTCCCTTAACCTCGACCTTTCCCTTTTCCTTAACCTGCCTTTGCCGGTGCGAACGGCAGGTTAAGGAAAAGGGAAAGGTTAAGGTCAAGGGGAACGACCGGACTACGGCACCACGACCACCTTCCCGAACTGCTCCCGTTTCTCCATCAGCTCATGCGCCTTCGCCACCTCCGCCAGCGGCATCACGCGATCCACCACCGGCTTCAGTTTCCCCTGCCCGACCAGCCTCATCGCCCTCATCAGCTCGCCGCGGCTGCCCATCGTCGATCCCAGGATCGACAGGCTCTTGAAGAACACCAGCCTCAGGTCGAACTTCGCATCCGCCCCCGTCGTCGCGCCGCACGTCACCACGCGCCCGCCCTTCGCCAGGCACTTGAGGCTGCCGTCGAACGTCGCCGTCCCCACGTGCTCGAACACGATGTCGCAGCCGCGCTTCGACGTCCGCTTGCGCACCTCATCCACGAAGTTCTCGTACGGGAACGCCGCCTCCGCCCCGAGTTCCACCGCCTTCGCCCGCTTCGCCTCCGTGGATGCCGTCGCCCACACCCGCGCCCCGTGCAGCCTCGCGATCTGCACCGCCGCGCTCCCCACGCCGCTTCCCGCCGCATGCACCAGCACGTCGTCCCCCGCGCGGAGGCCGCAGCGGTCCAGCAGCATGTGCCACCCCGTCAGCATCGTCAGCGGCGCCGCGGCGGCGAGCTCGAACGAAAGCCCCTCCGGGAACGGCATCAGCAGCCGCGACGGCACGCGGACGTACTGCGCGTAGCCGCCGTCGCGCGTCTCTCCCATGATCCCGTACTCGCGGCACAGGTTGTCATTCCCCTCGGCGCACGCTTCGCACGCGTTGCACCCGAACCCCGGCGACACCACCACCTTGTCGCCCACCTTCGCGTTCTTCACGACCCCGCCCGCTTCCTTCACCACCCCCGTGATGTCGCACCCCGGGATGATGGGAAGCGGGAACTTGTGTCCCGGCACGCCGCGGCGCACCCAGATGTCCAGGTGGTTCAGCGCGCAGGCCTTCACCTCGACGATGACCTCGTCGGCGGCGGGGGAGGGGTCCGGAAGAACCTCCTCCTTGAGCACCTCGGGCCCGCCGTGCTGGTGGACGCGGAACGCTTTCATCAGTGGCTCCACTCTCCGCTTAAGAGAACCAAGCTGTCTTTCTTCCCGGTCCAGCTGTCCCGCCGCACCGCGATCCTTCGACTCGCCCTTCGGGCTCGCTCAGGATATGCCGGGCCGAGAGGGGCTGAGAGTTGAGAAGACTTTTTGCCGGCCCGGCATATAAAAGTGGGGCCGCGGCAACCCGCGACCCCACCTCGTAACTCGCAACCCGCAACTCGCAACTACTTGCCCTTGAACTTCGGCGTCCGCTTCTCGACATACGCCGTCAGCCCTTCCTTCGCGTCCTCGCTCTGGAACAGCTGCTGCTGCAGCTCGCGCTCCAGCGTCAGGGCGTTCTCGAAAGGGATTTCCGGGCCGCTCTGGCAGCAGCGCTTGATGTTGCCGACCGCCTTCGACGCCTTGTTCGGCGGGCAGAAGCTCTTCGCGAACGCGATCACCTTGTCCATGAAGCTCTCGGCCTCAAAGATGTCGGTGACGATTCCCATGTCCTTGGCGGTTTCGAACGAGAAGTTGTCGCCCTTGAGCATGAGTTCCATCGCCTTGCGCTTCCCGACGATGCGGGTCAGGCGCTGGGTGCCGCCGGTGCCCGGGAGGACGCCCAGGGAGATTTCGGGGAGGCCGATTTTGCCGGCGTTCTTCTTGGCGATGATCATGTCGGTGGCCATGGCGATCTCGAGGCCGCCGCCGACGCAGTGCCCGTTCAGCGCGGAGATGAACAGCTTCGGCGTCTGTTCCATGCGGGAGAGCGTCTCGTTGGCGTGGAGGCAGAAGTAGTACTTAAATTTCGGGGTGACGCTGGCGAGCATCTTGATGTTGGCGCCGGCGCAGAAGAACTTCTCGCCGAACCCGGTGAGGATGATGGCGTGGACGTCGTCGTCGAAGCGCGCGGCGAGGATGGCCTCGTCGAGGTCGCGCATCATTTCGTGCGTGTAGGTATTGGCGGGCGGGTCGTTGAGCTCGATGAGGGCGACGCCGTCGCCGAGGGGCTTGTAGTTGGCTAGCTTGGTACCGGCAGGGGCGGTGGCTACGGTCATGTCAGGTCTCCTTCGGGGAAATGGTTTCCGTGGTTTTCGGTTGCCGGCGTCACGACGCCTTGCACGTTCAGCTCAGGTCCACCCACACCGCCTTCGTCTGCAGGAACCCGTCCAGGCACTCGCGCCCCAGGTCCCGGCCGAACCCGCTCTGCTTGTACCCGCCGAACGGCACCGCGGGATCGTTCAGTCCGTACGTGTTGACCCACACCGTCCCGGCCTTCAGCGCGCGGGCCGTCTTGTGCGCCTTCTTGATGTCGTTCGTCCAGACCGCTGCCGCCAGCCCGTAACAGGTGTCGTTCGCGATGCGGACGGCTTCCTCAGTGTCCTTGAAGCGAATGACCGAGAGCACCGGGCCGAAGATCTCTTCCTTCGCGATCTTCATGTCCGAAGTCACGTCGGCGAAGACGGTGGGCTTCACGAAGTGCCCCTTGCCGTTCACGGAAAACGCTTCGCCGCCGGCCACGACGCGGGCGCCCTGTTCCTTGCCGGAAGCGATATAGGCGAGGATCGACTTCTTCTGCTCGGCGGAGGTCTGGGGGCCGACGCGGACCTTGGGGTCCATGGGGTCGCCCTGCAGGAGCTTCCCGGTGCGCTCGGCGAGCTTGGCGACGACCGCGTCGTAGACTTTGTCCTCGACGAGGAGGCGCGAGCCGGCGGAGCACATTTCGCCCTTGTTGAAGAAGATGCCGCCGGTAGCGCCGCGGACGGCGGCGTCGATGTCGGCATCGGCGAAGACGACGTTGGGCGACTTGCCGCCGAGCTCGAGGGTGATCTTCTTGAGCGACGGCGCGCAGGCCTTCATGAGCTCGATGCCGCTCGCGGTCGACCCGGTGAACGAAATCTTGTCGATCCCCGGGTGCGTGGCCATCGCCGCGCCCACCTTCGAGCCGGGGCCGCAGATGATGTTCACGACGCCGGGAGGGAATCCCGCGTCCGTGAAGATTTCGCCGAGCTTGATTGCCGTGATCGGCGTATTGGAAGCGGGCTTGAGGACGACCGTGCATCCGGCCGCGAGCGCCGGGGCGAGCTTCCAGGTCGCCAGCAGGATCGGGAAGTTCCAGGGGACGATCGCGCCGACGACGCCGATCGGCTCCTTGACGGTGCAGTTGAACGACCCGGCGCCGAGCGTCACCGTGTCGCCATAGATCTTCGTCGCCCATCCGGCGAAGTACTGGTAGCAGCCGGCGCTCCACGGCACGTCGATCTTCGACGCCTCGAAGATCGGTTTCCCCTGGTTCGCCGTCTCGAGCTTCGCCAGCTCGTCCACGCGGGCAAACATCAGCTCGCCCGCCTTCCAGATCAGCCGGCTCCGGTCCGCCGCGCTCATCTTCCCCCACGGCCCTTCCAGCGCCGCGCGCGCGCCGGCCACTGCCAGGTCCAGGTCCTCGGGGCCGGCCTCCGGCACCGTCCCGATCTGTTCTTCCGTCGCCGGGTTCCAGACTGCGAACGTCTTCCCGGACTTGGCATCGACCCACTGGCCGTTCACG
Source organism: uncultured Planctomycetia bacterium (assembly GCA_963706735.1). Taxonomy (GTDB): domain Bacteria; phylum Planctomycetota; class MHYJ01; order WSZJ01; family WSZJ01; genus WSZJ01. The sequence goes on along the minus strand of CAVPNQ010000073.1, from coordinate 7,150 downwards.
AGCATCTTGTACGCAGTCGCCACGTCGCCTCCGGTGTAGGGGGGGGTCTTGAAGGCCCCGCATTCTATGGCGGGTGACCGGGAATGCAACCACCGCGTTCCGGTATCCGCCGGCCTGGAAGCAGAAGCGCCCCAGGGCCGCAGGGCGGCCGAGGGGCGCTGTGAAGGCTCGCGGAATCTACCCGCCTATGGACGACTGGGATCCGAACATGAGGGTGATGACGAAATTCGCCGCGAACTGGGCTCCGCCGGCGACGATCGACGTGAGCAGCGTGCCGGTCATGTCGAGGTCGAACACCTTCATCAGCGCGACCCATTTCAGGATCAGCGCGTAGAAGATGAGCACGAGAAGCACGATCAGGCCCGATTCAAGGCTGACGAACGCGAACGAGATCGTCGCCATGTTCACGTAGGCCTGCAGGTAAGCGAGCGTGAAGACGATCGTCACGAAGCTCCCGCCGCCGCCGAACATGCGGGCGGCGCCCATGAAAATCACCGATGCGAGCAGGAGGCCGAGGAGATTCTCCAGGATCGGGCCCATGTAGACCATCCCGCCCTTGAGCGCCTTGACGGTCTTCCCGGTGACGGTCGACGGCTTGTACTCTTCCAGCTCCTTCTGGGCCTTCTTGAACTCCGCCTCCACGGCGGGGCGCGCCCAGCCGGCCCGGCTCGGGATGGAGAGGGAGAAGCGCCCGCCGATGCTGTCGTAGTGGAACTTCTGGCCCTTGGGCAGGAGCATCACCTCGATGTTCGTCTGGCGGCTGGCGGCTGCGACGAATTCCATCTGGTAGTTGCCGGTCGAGAGCACCTTGGCCTGGGGCATTTTCCCGGGCGCGTCGGATTCGTCGTCCGTTGCGTCTTCATAGTGCCCATAGGCCGTGTAGTAGACATCCACGTCCAGCGGGTCCCCCGGCTGCTGGTCCTTCTCGCTCACGAGGTTGATTGTCAGCAGGAACGTCTTCCCGGCCTCTACCTCTGAAATCGCGTTGTCGACCTTCCAGTGGAACGCGTCCAGCGGCCCGACGCGCCCCGTCGCCATGTCGAATGCCCGCTGCCAGCTTCCCGGCGCGCGCAGCAGTCCCTTTTTCTTCTCGCGCCGCGCCACTTCCTCTTCCACCGTCTTCTTGCTGGTCGCGCCCCAGTGTTCCTCCATGGTCTTGAGGCCCCAGCCGGGTTTCGACGGCCAGGCGACGTTCACGGAAGCGCGCGGCTTGACCCTGCGGTCCTCCAGGTTCGAGCCCTTGGGGTACAGGAGGATCTTGTAACTGCTTCCCGCCTCTATCTTCGTGTCGATGCCGGCTTCATAATCGCCCGGTTGGCCGACGGGGCGCGCCGGCTCCCAGAAACCGTCGGGCTCGCCGCCAAACTCCTCGGTCGACACGACGTACGCATCACCCTCGATACCCTTGCCGCGCTTCGACTCGCAGAACGAGAACTTGATCGTGATCGTGTCCCCGGCGTCGACCGGGCCCCGCGGCTCGGTGACCCGGCACTCGAACGGCTTCCCGTCCACCAGTTCCACGCCGCCGCTGCCCGATGCCGTCCACTCGAACGGCGCCTTCATCTCAAACGTCCCCGCCTTCTGCTCCAGCTTCACTGCCTCCTCGGCAGGGTCGGCGATCTTTACCACCTTGCCTTCGATCTTCTTCGCAACCGAGCCCGTCCCGATGAAGACCGCAATGAACGACGCAAGATAGAGCCCGATCATCCCCATCTTGATGTCCTTGCGTTCCAGCAAGGCCGGGAAGTACGGGATGACCTTGTGGGGCTTGTAAATCATCATCAGCGACAGTTTCCAGAACGGGACTTCGAGGTCGAACGCCTCGCCCCCGCGCGTGGACTTTGCCCCGGTGCCCGTCAGCCCCGCAATCGCCTTCCCCGTGGACATGTCCACTTTGCACTTCATGCAGAACAGCGTGTCGGCCGAGTACATCTCGCCACACTTCGGGCACGCGATCTTCCCCGCGGATCCGTCGGCGCTCTTCGGCGGCTTCGTCCGGTTCTTCTTCGGCTCGTCATCGTGGCCGATCAGGTCATCGTTCGAGACGCGCGCCGGCTTCTTCTTGCCGGGACCCTCCACCGGCAGCTCGTGAGACGGCGGGATCAGCGCCTCCATCGGCACTTCTTTCTTCGCCCGCGGCTCGTCCAGCTCCAGCAACAGGTCGTCCTTCTTCGCCGCCGGGGGCGGTGGAGGCGGCGCGGCCCCGATTTCCAGCACGGAACCACAGCCCGGGCATTTCCCCTTCTTGCCCGCCATGGTGTCGGGGACCTTGATCTTCTTGCCGCAGGTGCAGGACAGTTCGATCACGGTGTGGGCTCCTCGATCGGGAGAGTCAAAAGCGAGGGGTGAAGGGCGGGGATTCTATGCGCCGGGCCGGGAAAAAACAGGTTCTGGTCGCTGCATGGTGAAGCGGGCCGGGTGGAGGGAGGGGTCAAACGGGCCTGGCACTCGCGTCAAGCGACGCCAGGTGGCGGTCGGACGCTTCCTCGATCACCCGCGCCTTCTTCTGGTTGAAGTCGGCCATGCCGGCGTCGAGCTGGGCCTTGATTTCGGGGGGGTAGCGGCGGGCGTCCATGCCGTTGCGCTGGCGGAAGTCCTTGATGAAGTGGTTCCGTGCGCGGTCGAGGGCATGGCGTTCGCGTTCGACGGCGGCAGCCGCGGCGGGGAGCGACGCGCGGGCCTGCTCGGGCCACGTAGCCGTGAGCTCGGCGAGTTCGCGGCGGGTTCCGGCGGCAAGCTCTTCCCCTGCGGGGCCGAGCTGGGTGTAGGAGGCCACCTGGAGAGCGAGATCGATGGCCTTGCGGACGTCGTGGCGGTCAGGCATGGGGGGGGATTCTAGCGACGGAGGCGGGGCTGCGACACAAATCTGAAAGATAGGCGTCGAAGATTACCTCTCTGTGGCATGCCCGTAAGGCGGGCCCCACCACAGGAGAACAGGGAAATGGCCAAGGGAATCGTGCTCGGGCTTGTTTTCGGTGCGCTGATCGGCGCGGCGGGCGTGCGGATGATCGACAGGTCGCAAGGGAAGCGGCTGGAAGAGGCCGGCGCGAGGGTCGGGGAGGAGGCTGCGAAAGCGAAGGACGCCGGGGTGGAATCGGCGCGGATGGAAAAGGCTCTGGCCGACGTGCGCAGTGAAAAACAGGCGCTGGAACGGAAACTGACGGAGCTGGAGGGCCGGATCGCGGCGAAAGCGGAAACGGCCGCCGTGGCCGCCAAGGCGGGCGCGCGCTGGAAGGACGTCGGCTCGGCCTTCTTCAAGATGAAGGACAAGCTGAAGGGCGAGGACGCCGGAAATTCGCCCGAGGCGCAGCAGGCGATCATGGAGATGCTCGGGATCCTCGGGAAACTCGCCAAGGAGCACGGCGTCACGCTCGAGGAGATCTGCGGGTGCCCGGACGCCATTCCGGCGTTTCTCCTGTCGATCCTCGATGCGGCCGGCGTGAAACCGGACGCCGCGCAGCAGGCCGCGATCGACGCGGCGATGGCCTCCGGGCAGGAATCCTGGAAGGACTACCTCGCAAAGCGCGAATCCCTGACCGCCTACGAACGCAAGCGCGCCCTTCTGGACCTCCAGGGCCGCGCTTCCGACCAGCTGCGCGACGCGATCGGCGGCGACGGCCGGTCCGTGGCCGACGACATGCAGATCTTCGACGCGAACTTCAACTTCGGCGGCATGAGCCGCGGATTCGGCGGCGACGCCTCGACCGTGGCGGAATCGCTGAAGGGAAGCTGGGCGAAGGACCTGGGGTTGGACGAGTCGCAGAAGCCCGCCCTCGGGCTGGTGGTGGACGAGTACATGCGCGGCCTGCAGGAAGCGAACGCGGACTTTGCGCGGCGCGAGGCGGCCGGGCAGAAGGTGACGAGCCGCGACCGGGAAGCCGCGCAGCTGGACGCGATGATCCGGGCGCAGAAGCAGCTGGGTGAAACCGTGCGGCTTTCAGAGGCGCAGGCGAAGGCGCTGAAGGATTGGGGAACCGTGTACTCGGTCAACGTCGATCCGGGACGGTAGCCCGGAGCGTGAGGAGAAACACATGAGGCACTTCAAGTTCCTGCCGGCCGCCCGGCTGGCTGCCGGGGCGTGCCCGGGGCGGCGCTTTCCCTCGGGATTCGTCGCGGCGGGGTTGATGGGATTGACCGTTCTTGCCGTGTTCATCCTGCTGGTCCTGACTGTTCTTTGACGCGAGGCGTGACGGCCGCCCGAAAGCGGCATCTCAATCCGCAGAGTGCCTGGCCCGTTGCCGCTTCATCGCCGGAGGGAAGGAATGCTCAAAGGAATCCTGGCCGGTCTCGTCGCCGGTGCGCTGGCGACGGCCGGCGTCCTCAAGGCGATGGCGATGCGCCATCCGGAACCGGCCGTGGATCGCCCCGAAGCGGCGGTCGCGCCGGCGGACAATGGCGAGCTGAAATCTCGCGTCGAGGGGCTGAACGCCGGGAACGAAGCTCTTCGGAAGTCGCTTGACGGGCGCAAGGCCGAGCTGGCGTCGCTGGAGAAGCCGGGGAAGAAGGACAAGGGCGGGAAAAAGAAGGCCGGGGAGAAGACCTGGAAGGAACTGGCCCCTCTTCTCCTGAAGGCCTTCGGCGGAGGCGGCGAGGACCGGAACTCGAAGGAACTCCAGGGGGCCCAGCTGGACTTCATGGCGCTGATCGCGCGGATCGCGAAGCAGCGAGGGGTGTCGATGGACGAAGCGATGGCCTGTCCGGAGGGACTTCCGCAGCTGCTGCGGGCCATGCTCGAGACCTCGGCGCCGCCAGCGACACCGGAGCAGCTTGCCGCGATCGACGCGATGATCGCGAAGTACACGAAGGACTGGGAGAAAGTCCGGGAGGACGACTCCGAGATGACGAAGCTCGAGAAGAAGGTGGAGATCAGCGAACTCGCCGACCGGTACATGCAGGGCGTCCTCGACACGATGAGTACCGAGCAGAAGGAAGGCACGAAGGGCTTCGAGATGTTCGGGATGATGTCGGAGGGCATGGGCGGCGGGACGCACTATGCGAACGGGACGCGCGAAGCGGTGACGTCGAATCTCACCGACGCGTGGGCCAAGGCGCTGAAGATCGACGACGACCAGAAGGGGCAGCTCGGGCCGTACGTCGAGGCGTTCATGAGGGATTTCCAGGACGTGCAGGAGAAGATCCGGGCCACCGGGCCGCAGGATCGGGAAGTGTGGAAGCGGATCCAGCGCGAGCAGACACGGGCGCAGATCCGGGCGCAGCAGGCGATGGCGGCCGGCCTGTCCCTGACCCCGAAGCAGCAGAAGGCGCTCAAGGACTGGGGGACGACGTACCAGTTCTGGTTCGACCGGGAGGCCACCCAGCCTGTCGAACCGCCTGCCCCGGAGGACGAATAAATGAAGCGGACGCTGACGGGAGTTCCTGTCGGAATCGTTGGTGGAGCCATATTGGCCTTCGTGCTCTTCCGCGCCGTCGAGGCGCGGCGGGCCGATCCTGCTTCCCAGGCGCCGGCGATCGACGCCCGCAACGCGGACGCCGCTTCCCCGGAAACGGTTGCACTGACGCGCGAGGTGGCGGGTCTGGATGCGGAGCGTGTGAAGCTGGAGGAGGAGATCCGGGCGCTGGACGGGCGGATTGCCGCGGCGAAGGCAGCGAAGGGCGCGGCGAAGCCGGTGGTGGCGAAGACGTTCAGAAACCCGTGGTCGCCGATGGCGAAGAAGCTGTTTCTTCTGAAGGACAAGCTCGACGAGATCCAGAATGAGGACAGCGACGACTACCGGGACCTGATGCTGCAGTTCATGGAGATCGCCAAGGAGCTGATGGAAGAGGATGGTTTCGACCTGAGCGAGTTCGAGATGTCGCCGTACGGGTCGCCGATGCTGATGCTGGCGGTTCTGGAGGGGGCGGAGCCGCCGGTGGATCCGGAGGTTTTTCTCCGGGCGCAGGCGGACGTCGCGAAGGCGGATGCGGCCTGGAAGGCGATGAAGGACAAGAAGGACGAGATGAGCGAGCTCGAGCGGCGGCGGGCCGGGGTCGGGATCGTGTGGGGAGCGATGCAGGACATCCGCGGGGCATTGACGCCGGAGCAACAGGCCTGGTTCAGCAAGGGGCGGATGTGGTCCGACGACGCGGTGCGGGTTTCCGCGTGGCCGCTTCAGGGAAAGCGGCAGGACGTGGAACGCCAGCTTCTCGGCGAGCTCGCCCGGACGCTGAAGATGGAAGGAGCGGACGCGCCGCTTCGGCCGGTGGTCAGCGACTTCCTGCGGCAGTACGGCGACATGGAAGCGGCGTGGAAGGCGAAGGAGACGGCCGGGCAGCCGCTGTCCGCGGCGGACAAGGCCCTGGCGCGGGCGGACCTGGCGATCCAGCTGGAGAAGGGGATCAAGGGGACCGTGAACCTGACGGAAGAGCAGCAGAAGGCGCTGAAATCCCTCGGCCACGCCTGGGAAGTCACGCTGACGGACGACTAATCGTGGAATGGCAGGAATTTTCGCGCCGCCCCGGTTACTTTCCCGGGGCGAATTTCCGCCGGATGCGAAAGGGGATGGCATGGGCGCGCGGGCGGGGTGGGGACTGGCGGGGCTGATCGCGGGGGCGCTTCTGTCGGCGCTGCTGTTCAAGGCGGTCGAATCCCGCCGCGAGGGGGCGCTGCCCGCGACGGGCGCGTCGCAGCCCGGCGAATCCGCGACGGGCGCTTCCGGCACCCCCGACGCGGAGAAACTCCGTGTGGAGCTCGCGGTCGCCCGGAAGGAGGCCGATTCGCTGCGCGCGGAGAATGCGGTGCTTCAGAAGCGCCTCGAGGAAGCGGCAAAGCCGGGTGCGGGGACGGCGGGGACGGCGAAGTCGCCGGCGAAGGCGTGGCGGGAGATCGCGGCGAAGCTTGCGAAGTTCCGTGAGAAGGTGCGGGGAAAGAAGTGGGACGACTGGCCGATGGAGTGCAAGGACATGCAGCTCGAGATGTTTGCGACCGCGACGGCGCTCTCGCGGGAGCTGGGGATGCCGTTCGACGAAGCGCTGATGTCGCCCGACGGGATGGCGCGGCTGCTGATCGAAGTGCTGGCGCAGTCGGATCCGCCGCCATCGCCGGAGGAGAAGGCGCGGCTGGAGGCGCTGCTGGCGGCGACGGAGGGACCCTGGAAGGAGTACACAGCGTCGAGGGAAGGGCTTTCGAAGCTCGAGCAGCGGCTCGCGATGG
>CAVPNQ010000072.1:0-96213 GCA_963706735.1 uncultured Planctomycetia bacterium | reverse complement strand
GGAGCTTCCTCGTGCTCGGCTTCGACGGCAGGGCGCCGCACGCTCTGGTCGTCGCCGCCGTGGCCTTCGCCGCGATCGGCGGGCCGGCGTCGGGCATCGGCTTCGCTCTCGCCCGCGACGTACACCGACCACCGCATCGTGGGCACCGCTTCGGGCGTGGTGAACGTCGGCGGGTTCGTGGCCACCATCGTCGCCGCCGTTGGCGTCGGGCGGGTCCTCGACCTCGTCGGCACCGACGACGTGTCCGCCTTCCGCCGGGCCTTCCTGGTCGCCATCGCCGTCCAGGTGCTCGCCTCGATCCAGGCCCTGCGCTGGTACCGCAGGCTGCGCGCCGACGTCCTCGCCGCGCAACACCGTGGCGACGAGGTGCCCGTACCCGCCGTGCGTCACCGCTGGGACCTCGCCACCCGGTGATCGCCTGCCGATCGGAGTTCCGTCGGCCGCCGCGAACCGGTAACGTCTCGTCTCCGCAACGGGTCGGTGCCCGAGTGGCCAAAGGGAGCAGACTGTAAATCTGCCGGCATTGCCTACGTTGGTTCGAATCCAGCCCGGCCCACAGTGCACGTCGAGGGGGGAGGCAGAGCCTCGCCCCTCAACGATCCCACCCTCGCCGGTCGCCGGCGTGCGCCCGTACGCTGGGGTGTCGTGATCCTCGTCGATGCCGCCCGGTTGGTGGCCGCGCGGCCCGACAAGGTGCTCTTCTCCGAGGTCTCGCTCACGGTCTCGACGGGCGACCGGATCGGGGTCGTGGGCATCAACGGGACCGGGAAGTCCACGCTGCTGCGGGCGCTCGCCGGCGTCCGTTCGCCCGAGGGTGGCGAGATCCGCCGCGGGCGCGGCGTGCGCGTCGGGTTCCTCGACCAGTCGCCCGAGCTCGGCCCGGGCACCGTGCGCGACGTGGTCGGCGAGGGCTGGCGCGGCGAGGCGATGCTGCACCGGCTCGGCATGGGCGACATGCTCGACGCCGACGTCGCCACCCTCTCCGGCGGGCAGGCCAAGCGGGTCGCCCTCGCCCGGCTGCTCGTGCACGAGCACGACCTGCTGATCCTCGACGAGCCGACCAACCATCTCGACCTCGACGCGGTGAACGCGCTCGAGGAGCACCTCGCCGCATTCGGCGGCGGGCTCGTGCTCGTGACCCACGACCGCCACGTGCTCGACCGGGTCACCACTGCCGTGCTCGAGCTCGACCGCGGCCGCGCCTACCTGCACGTGCCCCGGGGCGCGAACGGCGGCTCGGGCTACGCCGCCTACCTCGCCGGTCGGGCCGAGCGCGAGGAGCAGGCTGCCGTGGCCGAGGGCGTGCGCCGCAACCTCGCCCGCCGCGAGCTGGCCTGGCTGCGCCGCGGCGCCCCGGCGCGCACCAGCAAGCCCAAGGCCCGCATCGCCGCGGCCACCGCGATCGTCGAAGGCCGCGCCGACCGGGCGGCCCGCGCACCGGCGACGACCGCGCGAACGCCAGGAGGCCGGCCTTGGAAGCGCAGTAAGCGCCCCAGGTCGGGAACGACTGGTAGGAAGCGATGCTGGCGATGAACACGAGGTCGCTGGGCAGCGTCAGGAGGTCGGGCAGAAACGCGCGGGCGGTGTGGAAGGCGCCGGTGAGGTTGGTGGCGATGACTTCGCTCCAGGCCTCGGGCGTCATCGAGGCGATTTCGCCGGTGTGCACGACCCCGGCGTTCGCGACGACGATGTCGGCGGGCGCACCCCATTTCTTTTTCACATGGTCTGCCGCGATCTGCAGGGACCGCATCTCGCGCACGTCGCCCTTCAAAGCGAACGCGCTTTCCCCGATCGAAGCCGCCAGCGGCTTGAGCTTGTCGAGGTTTCGCGAACACAGTGCGACCCTGGCTCCCTCCGCCGCGAGCGCCCGCACAGTAGCAAGCCCGATCCCGGACGAAGCCCCCGTCACAAACGCCCGCCGCCCCTCACATCTCACTTTTCTTTTTTCCTTTTTCTTTTTTCGTTTTTCGTTTCCTGGCCGTTTTCCCGCCTAAACGGAAATCCGCCCATGCCGTATCAAGTCCAGGAATTCCCCGCGCGTCCGTCCATCCCTCCGGAACCGTCCCATCATCGCGCTCGTCAGCGCATACGAATTCTGCTTCTCCACCCCCCGCATCATCATGCACAGGTGCTGCGCTTCCACCACCACCCCCACGCCGCGCGCCCCCAGAAGCGACTGCACCGACTGCGCGATCTCCGTCGTCATCTTCTCCTGCACCTGCAGCCGCCGCGCGAAGACGTCCACCAGCCGCGGCAGCTTCGACAGCCCGATGATCTTCCCCGCCGGCAGGTACGCGATGTGCACTCTTCCGAAGAACGGCAGCATGTGGTGCTCGCACATCGAGTAGAAGTCGATGTCCTTCACGATCACCATGTCGTCCGAGTCGCTGTCGAACAGCGCGCTGTTCAGCACCTGCTTCGGGTCCTGCGCATACCCCTTCGTCAGGAACTCCCACGACTCCGACACGCGCTTCGGCGTCTTCTTCAGCCCGTCGCGCTTCGGATCGTCCCCGATCACCTCGATCAGCCGGTGAACCGACTTCTGGAGCTCTTCCTTTTGACTGTCCGTCAGGCGTTCACCGCGTTTCATCATTCACCCCGGTACTCGAAGAAGTTGTCGCGCGTCTCCTGGAGGCGCACGGAAGCCAGCGGAAGTTTTTCGGCCTTGAGCTTGTCCCAGACGACGCGCGCGATGTTCTCGCCCGTGGGGACGAGGCGCGCGAATTCCGGAAGGGCGTTGAGGTCCTGGTGGTCGAAGCGGTCGAGGACGGAGCGGCGGACGGCCGCGTCGAGGGCGGGGAGATCGCAGCAGAAGCCGGTGCGGGGATCGACGGGGCCGGTGACGGAGACCTCGATGGCGTAATTGTGCCCGTGGCCGTGCGGGTTGTTGCACTTGCCGTACAGGCGCGCGTTTTCGGCGGCCGACAGGTCCTCGGAGTGGAGGCGGTGGGCGCTGGAGAACGTGTAGCGGCGCACGAGGAAGACGCTAGGCATCGTGCACCTCCACCGAGAGCGTCTCGTCCTCGTGGAGCCGGACCGTGCGCAGCCGAGCAGGAGCGACCCGGGAGCGCAGTTTCTCGAACAGGTAGAGCGCGATGTTCTCCGTCGAAGGGTTGTTCCGGCGGAAATGCTCGACGTCGCGGTTCAGGTGGCGGTGATCCAGCTCGGCCACCGCGTCCTGCATCGCCTTCTTCAGATCCGTGACGTTCACCACCATGCCGGTCCGCGAGTCCGTCTCTCCCTCGACCGTCACGTGCAGCATGTAGTTGTGCCCGTGGTGCCGCACGCAGGCGCCGAACAGCCGCTCGTTCTCTTCCGGCGAAGCCCCCGGAACCGAGTAGGTATGGGAAGCGGCGAATTCAAGCTGCTTGGTGACGCGGACGGACATGGGGGGAGGATGGCCGATGCCGGGGGAGGACGTCTAGGGGAAAAGCGGCGAGTGGCCAGTGGCCAGCGGCGAGCGGCAAGTGGGGAGTTGTGAGAAACCCTCGCAGACAACCTGGCCGCGGGGGCGGCTTCCCGCTTCCCGCTCCACGCCATACAACCTTTCCTCCCGCCTCGCCCCCTTGGTATCCTCGGCCCCCCGCATTTCCCGGGAGAGAATTGCATGCGCATCACGTTCTGGGGCGTCAGGGGTTCGTACCCGACGCCCGGAACTTCAACGGTCCGGTACGGCGGCCACACCTCGTGCGTCCAGGTCGAGGTGCCGGGTCGGCCGCCGATCATTCTCGATGCCGGCACCGGGATGCGCGCACTTGGCCGGCACCTGAAGCAGGGGCCGCTCGGCCACGGCGACGGCACGGTCAACCTCCTTCTGACGCACCTCCACTGGGACCATATCCAGGGGCTGCCGTTCTTCGAGCCGGTCTTCGTCCGCGGCAACCGCCTCAATATCTTCGCCCGCAGCGGCCGCGGTACACGCCTCAACGAGGCCATCGCGGGCGTCGCCGGCGACGCCGTCTTCCCGATCACCTTCAAGGACCTGCCCGCCAACTTCAAGTTCCTGCCGGTCACGCCGAAGGAAGAGCTCAACGTGGGCGGCGTGCGCGTGCTGCCGATCGCACTCAATCACCCGGGGACGTCCACGGGTTTCCGGATCGACCACGGCGGCCGGTCGATGGCCTACATCACGGACACGTCGCCCTTCGACCGCATCCGGTACAAGCACAACTTCGCGAAGGGTCCTCCCAAGCGCCTTTCGACGGGCGACCGGCGGATCCTGGACAAGATGCGGCGCGACCTGGTCGGCGCGATCCGCGGGTGCGACGTGGTGATCTTCGACACGACGTTCACCGACGAGGAGTACGAGAAGTTCCCGCACTGGGGCCACTCGACCCCGTGGCAGGCCATCGAGCTGCTCCGCGACGCCGACGCGAAGAAACTCATTCTCTATCACCACGCCCCCAACCGCACCGACGAGGACATGGACCGGATGCTCGCCGACACGATCGAGCGCGCCGCCGACACCCATGTCGCCATCGACGCCGCGCGCCAGGGCCAGGTGCTGGAGATCGAATGAAAATCCGCTTCTGGGGCGTGCGCGGGTCCTTCGTCGCGGCCGGCGCGGAATTCGTGCGCTACGGCGGCAACACGCCGTGCGTCGAGCTCACCGAGGGCGACCGACGGCTGATCCTGGACCTGGGAAGCGGCGCGATCCCTCTCGGCAAGATGCTGCTCGCCAGCGGGGCGGAGAAGAAGAAGCTCACCGTGCTGCTGTCCCACACGCACATGGATCACATCATGGGCTTCCCGTTCTTCGCGCCGGTGTTCCACCCCAAGTACCAGATCGACATCTACGGCCCGCGCGGCGCGGGGAAGAAAGTGGACCACGTGCTGGACGAGTCGCTCAACCCGGACTACAGCCCCCTCTACTCCCTCAAGAACCTCTCCGCCAAGCTCGAATTCCACAACCTGGGCGAGGAGCCCTTCCAGATCCACGACTTCGAGGTCACCGCCGCCCGGCTGCCGCACGGCAAGATCGAGTCGTACGGATTCCGGGTGGAAGGGCGCTCGGGGGTGGTGGCGTACATGACGGACGTGGGATACCCGGAGGGAGTGCCGCTGGACTCGGCGATCGAGCTCGCGCGCGACGCGGATCTCGTGATCCACGATGCGACGTTCGGGCCGGAGGACTGGCGCGGGCACGAGAAGTGGGGACATTCGTCGTGGGAGCACGCGCTGGCGGTGGCGGAGCGGGCGGGGGCGAAGAAGCTGGCGCTGTACCACCATGCGACGGACCGGACGGACGACGAGGTGGACAAGTTCGTGGCGCTGGCGAGGGATGCGGCGCCGAAGGGCCTGGCTGTGATAGGAGCGATGGAAGGGGATGCGGGGGTGGTTGAGGTGTAAAACGGCAGGGGAAGGGGTGAAGGCGGGTTGGGGCGGGGGTGGGATGGGGATCGGGCGGGGGCTGGGGCGCAAGGATGGGCGGGGGATCGGGAAAGTGCGGGTTCGGGATAGGGTGGGCCCTCGTCCCCGGGGCTCACCCTTTCCCAAACCCGGCCTTACCCCCGCCCCCGCCCCTCCGTGCGCCCCAGCCCCCGCCCGATCCCCCGCCCCCCCCATCCCCCACCCGCCCTCACCCTATCCCCTGCCGTTTTTCACCCTCGGACCCACCACCCCCCTCTGCTTCTGGTACTTCCCCTTCCGGTCCGCATAGCTCGTCTCACACTCCTCCTCCCCCTCCAGGAACACCACCTGCGCAATCCCTTCCCCCGCGTAAATCCTCGCCGGCAGCGGCGTCGTGTTCGACACCTCCAGCGTCGCGAATCCTTCCCACCCCGGCTCGAACGGCGTCACGTTCACGATGATCCCGCACCGCGCATAGGTCGATTTCCCGACGCAGAGCGCCAGCACGTTCTTCGGGATCCGGAAGTACTCCACCGTCCGAGCCAGCGCGAACGAGTTCGGCGGGATCGTGCAGACCTTCGCCCGCACCTCGACAAAACTCCTCTCGTCGAACGCCTTCGGGTCCACCACCGCCGTGTGGACGTTTGTGAAGATGCGGAACTCGTCTGCGATCCGCACGTCGTAGCCGTACGACGACAGCCCGTAGCTCACCACGCCTTTGCTCACCTGCCGCTCCACGAACGGCACGATCAGCGCCTGCTCTTTCGCCATCTTCCGGATCCAGCGGTCGCTCTTCAGCATCACATCTCCTCGGTCGGTTTCGCCTCGGGTAACTCCAGCCCTTCCGTCTCCATCTTCGGCGCCTTCTCCGCGTCGAACTCTTCCGTCTCCAGCCGCGCAAACAGCGCCGCCATCTCCTCCCGGAGCTTTCCCAGGTTCAGGCCGTGGTGCCACGCCGGGTAACGCGGCGCGCGCTCCGCAAAGTACCCGTACACGTGCGACGCTCCCTTCTTGTTCCCCACACGCCAGTGGTAGAGCGCCACCGAAGCGTTGATCAGCGCCTGGTAGAACGCGCGGTCTGCGTCGCGCGTGTCCGCCCACAGGTCTTCCCATGCGTCGTGGGCGTCGAAGAAGTACTGCTCATTGAAGAGCGCGATGCCGTGCAGGTAGCGGGGATCCTCGGGCACGCGGACAGTTTAGGGAGGCGCGCGAAACTATGCGAACCAAGGTCGTTCTCTTCCAGGGCCGCTTGGACCGCTTCACGTCACTCCTTCGACTCGCCCTTCGGGCTCGCTCAGGATAAGCCGGGCCGCGAGAGGCTTAGAAATGAGAAGACAGTTTCTCGGCCCGGCTTAGAGTCGAATCGTCGGCGGGTCTTTCGAGGGCCCCTTCGCCGCCGGCTGCGGCTTGATCGCCTCGAGGATCGCCTGCTGGATCTGCACCCCCGCCTCGACCGTCCCCAGCGCCTTCTTCGCGCCCCCGTGGACCTCGCTCTGGATCCCCACGAGGTTCCACACCGCCTCCGCCTGCCGGTCGTCAATCAGCCCCCGCTTCGAGAGCGACATCCCCAGGTCGATGTCCTTCCCGTGGCGCAGCGACAGGATGATCGCCAGCAGCTGGTCGCGCGTCAGCATCCCGACCCGGTAGGCGAACAGGGCGAAGAGCAGATTGTCGGCGCGCTTCATGCCCGCCATTCTGTTCCTCGGGAGGGGCTCAAACCAAGCGCAAATGCCGATCAGGTCGCCGAGGGAGGATCGATGTCGATCGTTCCCTTGTCCGTCGCCGCAGGGTGATCGAGGTCGCCGGCGAGGATCGCGGCATGAAGCGCAGCCCGGATGTCCTCGTCCATCGGGACGTGCCCCATCGCCTGCCGCGCGTCGCCGAGCATCGCCTGCTGGACCCCGATGAGGTCCCAGAGCGACTTCGACTGCGTCTCGTCGATCACGTGCCGCTTCACCAGCGATTTCCCCAGGTCGGCCTCGACCCCGGGCTTGAGCGTCCTCGTGATCGCGACGAATTGCTCCTTGGTCACCATGCCGATGCGGTAGGCGTACAGGGCGAACAGGAGGTTTTCGTCGCGCAGCATGGCTTACGCCGTCCTTGGGTCGGGTTTCTCCGGGTCGATGCCGTACTCGCGGATCGCCTTCGTGACGTCCGCAGCCTTGAGCTGCCCGCTCTTCGCAAGCTGCCACAGCGCCGCCACGACCACCGACTCGGCGTCCACTTCGAAATGGCGGCGAAGCGCCGGCCGGGTGTCGCTTCGCCCGAAGCCGTCGGTCCCGAGCGAGTGGAGCTGCGGAACCCAGCGGACGATCTGGTCGGGGACGGCCTTCATGTAATCGGAAGCGGCGATGACGGGTCCCTCGGCGCCCTTGAGGATGCGCTGGACGAGCGGGACGCGCGGGGCGGACTCGGGGTGGAGCATGTTCCAGCGCTCCGTCTCGAGCGCCTCGCGGCGGAGATTCGTGTAGGACGTCGCGCTCCAGACGTCGGCGGAAACGCCATGCTTTTCGGCAAGCATCGTCTGCGCCTTCAGGACGCCCATGAGGATGGAAGCGCTTCCGAAGAGCTGGACCCTCGGGCCTTTCGCGAGCGGCGACTTGCGGAACAGGTAGAGGCCGTCGAGGATCCCCTGCTTGACGCCCTCGGGCATCGCGGGCTGCTCGTAGTTCTCGTTCTGGATCGTGATGTAGTAGTAGCCCTCTTCGTTCTCCGTGATCATGCGGCGCAGGCCGTCCTGCACGATGACCGCGATCTCGTACGCGAACGCGGGGTCGTAGGCCTTGCACGTCGGGTGCGTCGAGGCCAGCAAGTGCGAGTGCCCGTCCTCGTGCTGCAGCCCTTCCCCGTTCAGCGTCGTGCGGCCGGACGTGGCGCCCATGAGGAACCCGCGGCCGCGCGCGTCGCCGACCGCCCAGGCCTGGTCGGCGATGCGCTGGAAGCCGAACATCGAGTAGAAGATGTAGAACGGGATCATCGGCTCGCCGTGCGTCGCGTACGACGTGGACGCCGCCATGAACGACGACATCGCGCCCGCCTCGGTGATGCCCTCCTCCAGCACCTGCCCGTCCTTCGCCTCGCGGTACGACAGCAGCATCTTCGCGTCCACCGGCTCGTACAGCTGACCGACCGACGAGTAGATCCCCAGCGTCTTGAATAGCGCTTCCATCCCGAACGTCCGCGCCTCGTCGGGGATCGTCGGCACGATCCGCCGGCCGATCTCCGGGTCCTTGCAGAGGTCCGACAGGATGCGCACGAACGCGCCCGTCGTCGAAACCGCTTCCTTCGTCCCCTTGAAGAAGTAGTCGAACTTTTCCAGCGGGGGGACGGGAAGGGCCTTCCGGCGCACGACGCGGCGCGGCACGAACCCGCCGAGAGACTTGCGGCGGTCGCGCAGGTACTGGACCTCCGGGGATTTCTCGCCCGGGTGGAAGAACGGCGCCTCGGCGAGCTTGTCGTCGGGGATGGGGAGGTGAAGCGCGTCGCGGAACTTGCGCAGTTCTTCTTCTTCCATCTTCTTCTGGTTGTGCGCGACGTTCTTGGCCTCGATCTTGCCGCCGAGCGTCCAGCCTTTGACGGTGTGGGCGAGGATGACGGTCGGCTGGCCCCTGTGTTCGACGGCGGCCTTGAACGCGGCGTAGTTCTTCTTCTGGTCGTGTCCGCCGCGGCGGAGGCGGGCGATGTCGTCGTCCTTGAGGTGCTCGACGAGCTTGAGGAGGCGCGGGTCGGCGCCGAAGAAGTGCTGGCGGGTGTAGGCGCCGCCCTCGGTCTGGTAGCGCTGGTACTCGCCGTCCACGACTTCGCCCATGCGGCGCACGAGCACGCCGTCGGTGTCGGCATCGAGGAGCGGGTCCCAGCGGCGGCCCCAGATGACCTTGATGACGTTCCAGCCGGAGCCGTGGAAGATGGCCTCGAGTTCCTGGATGACCTTGCCGTTGCCGCGCACCGGGCCGTCGAGGCGCTGCAGGTTGCAGTTCACGATGAACGTCAGGTTGTCGAGCTTCTCGCGCGACGCCAGCGACAGCGCGCCCAGCGCTTCAGGCTCGTCGCATTCCCCGTCGCCCAGGAACGCCCAGACGCGCGAATCGTCCGCTTTGCGGATGCCGCGGTCGCGGAGGTAGCGGTTGAAGCGGGCCTGGTAGATGGCGGCCATGGGGCCGAGGCCCATGCTGACGGTCGGGAATTCCCAGAAGTCGGGCATGAGCCACGGGTGCGGATAGCTCGAGAGACCCTTGCCGCGGACGACTTCGCGGCGGAAGTGTTCCATGGTCTCGACGGACAGGCGTCCCTCTAGGAAGGCGCGGGCGTAGATGCCGGGGGCGGAATGGCCCTGGAAGAAGATCTGGTCGCCGGAGGCGTTGCCGTCCTTGCCGCGGAAGAAGTGATTGAAGCCGACCTCGTAGAGGTTGGCGGCGGAGGCGTAGGTGGCGAGGTGGCCGCCGATGCCGGGGTAGGCGTTGTTGGCGCGGACGACCATGGCCATGGCGTTCCAGCGGATGATGCGGCGGATGCGCCGCTCCATTTCCTCGTCGCCGGGGTAAGCGGGTTCCTGTTCGGCGGGGATCGTGTTGACGTACGGCGTCTGGACGAGCGCCGGGAGGCGGACCTTGTTGACCTGGGCGCGCTTGAGGAGCGTGTTCAGCAGGAAGTAAGCGCGTTCGACGCCGCCGTGCTCGACGACCGCGTCGAGCGATTCGGTCCAGTCGGCGGTTTCGGCCGGGTCGGTGTCCTTTCGGTACGCATGGAAGTCGCTCGTGCCGCCGTTGGAGGCGTCGGGCTTGGTGGGGTGGTCGAGGTCTTCCATCGAGTAGTGGCGCGTGGAGAGGGGTGTGGCGCTGTCCGACATCGTGGCGACTCCCGGTGTGGGTGTAAGAGGGCGAACGATACCAAAATTGACCGGGGACGACAACCGCTCCCAAGGGCAGGCGCCATCAAGACTTGCAGCGCCTAGTAAGGCAGCCGCACGTCCTCGATCGCCCCGTGCAGATGCCCGTCCGCCGCGGCCTCGACCGCCACTTCGTTGTCCGCCAGCCAGGTCAGGTGCGCCGGAACCCAGACAGTGACGCCGCCCGACGCGAACGCCACATGGTCCCGCGGAGGCGCCTCTTCAAAGAAGAAATCCACCGGCATCGGCCGCACGTGCTGCGGCCCCGGCCGCGGCGCCAGCCGCACGTGCCCGCCGGCCTCGCGGGCGAGGTGCAGGGCGCGGTCGGAGAGGAGGAAGGGCATGGGTGTGTTTTGCCAGAACGGGGGCTGTGGGAGAAGCGGAATCGCCTTTGGCAGCTTCGGATTCCGCGCCAAAGGCGATCCTCGTATCCTTGGGTCATGCCGGTGCGCGCCGATCACCCGAAGACCGTGGCCGATTACATGGCCCTCCCCGTCGAGTGGGGCGTCGAGCTCATTGACGGAGTCTTCTACGACATGACGCCCGCACCTGGCGCGCGGCACCAGCGCGCGGCCCTCCGCCTCGCCGCCTTCCTCGAAGGAAGGGTTCGCCGCCGCAAACTCGGCGAGATTTTCATCTCCCCGCTCGATGTCGTCCTGTCGAACCGGACGGTCGTGCAGCCGGACGTCGTCTTCATCGCTCAGGCGAACCTGGAGCGACTCGATGAGCGCCTCGAGGGTCCTCCCGACATTGCCGTTGAGTTCCTCTCCCGGTACCACCGCGAGCACGATCTCCAGCGGAAGAAGCGCCTCTACCTCAGGCATCGCCTCCCCGAGTACTGGATCGGCGACCCGGAGGCCCGCACGATGGAGGTCCTCGAGCTGGAAGGGACCCGCTGGAAGAGCCTCGGCGTGTTCGGGACCGGGGACGTCATTCGGACGCGGCTGCTTCCCGGGATCTCCATTCCGCTCACGGAGATTTACGAGTAGCCCTGTTCAGAAGACCTCGACCTCATGCCCCGCCTGCCGCGCGCGCTCCGCGATCGCCTCGAGCTTCGCCTTCGGGACGCGCTTGAGGCGCTTGTCGGCCGGGAAGCGGTCGAGGGTGTAGACCTGGACGGCGACGGGCTTGACGACGTTGAGGCACTTGACCCAGTCCGCGACATCCTCGTCGGCCGTGTTGTCCACGTTGCCGGCGACGAACATGGACTGGATGGTGACGTCGCCGAGCGTGCGGAGGCCCTCGAGGATCTCGGGGAGGTCGAACTTCGCGAGGGGCTTGTCCACGGCCTCGATGACGCGCATGTTGCCGCCGTCGAGCTTCATGATGCGGCGGTCGAGCAGCTTGAGGCCCTCGCGGACGGCCGGGCGGTTGACGGTCTGGGCGTTGGAGAGGACGTCCAGGATCGCCTTCGGGTAATACTTCCGCTTCAACGCCATCGCCCCCTCGACGATCTCGCGGAATTTCGGGTGAAGGGTGGGCTCGCCGTTCCCCGCAAACGTCATCGTGTCGATGCGCTCGCCGGCCGCGGACAGCTCCGCCAGGCGCGCCTCGATTTCGCCGAGGATTTCCTTCACCGTCGGGTACTTCATCCCCTCGCCCCGGCCCTTCGCCGTCGGCTCCGTCCAGCCGCACTGGCAGTACGGGCAGTCGAACGAGCACACCTTCACGTCCGGCGGAAGCGTGTTGAGCCCGAGCGACATCCCGCACCGGCGCGACTTCACGGGGCCGTAAGTGAACGCGGAAGCGAGCTGGTAGTTCTTGAAGGGGGCGTTGTCAGCCATGAACCCGCCAGATTAGCCGAGAGCCCCGTCTCCCGCCACTGGCCGCTGGCCACTGGCCGCTGGCCGCTGGCAACTACACCCCGCGCGCCAGCCTCAGCCCAAGCGTCTCCGGCAATCCGCTCTTCTCGATCTTCTGGATCGTCTTCTCGAAGTCGTACTCGACGCGGCGGTACTTGATCGAGCGCTTCTCCTGGTCCCACAGGATGTAGCACGACCGGTTGTCGCCGTCGCGCGGCTGGCCGATCGAGCCGACGTTCACGAGGAGCTTCTTTTCGCCCTGCATGTACTCGTTGTCCACGTCCTGCGGCGACAGGAACAGGTAGTCCTGCGTGAAGATCCCGGGGATGTGCGTGTGCCCGCAGAACGCGATCTGCGGCACGACCTCCATCAGCTCGTCGATGAACGCCTCGTTGTACGCGTCCATCGGCACGACGTACTGGTTCGTGGGATCGAGCGGCGAAGCGTGCACGAACAGCGCCTGCCCCTCCGTCAGCTGCGTCGGCATCGAGTTCAGGTACTTCCAGAACTCCAGGTTCTCCGCCTCAGGGCAGTCCTTCGCCGTCAGCTGCTCCTTCGTCCACTCCACCGCCTTCTTCGCCTTCGGGTTGAACCCCACCGGCCCCTGCATCACCGCCTGCTCGTGGTTGCCCAGGAGGTTGAAGCGGCACTCCTTCATGGCGATGCGCAGGCACTCGCGCGGGTTCGGGCCGTAGCCGATCACGTCCCCCAGGCAGAGGATCTCCGACACTCCCTGCGTGCGGATGTCAGCGAGCGACGCCTCGAGCGCCTCGAGGTTCGCGTGGATGTCGGAGACGATCGCGATCACCGCGTGTCACCTCCGCCCCGGACGCCAAAGGAAAACCCGTGCGAAATAGCAACCTCCGCTAGCCGAGACGGCCGCGCCTTATTTCAACGAGGCCGGAAGCTGGAAGCTGAGAAGAGGCTCGCTCAGCGGGTCGAGTTTCCCGGTCTTGTCGGGCCACACGACACGGATGGCTTCCTTGTCGCCGCACGCGACTTCGCACAGCTTGCAGGCGACGCAGGCCTTCGGCTTCGACAACCAGGAAACGGTGAAGAAATGCCCCGCTTCCTGCCCGGTCTTCATCGAGAGGCAATCGAACGGGCAGATGTTGACGCAGGCCTCGCAGCCGGTGCAGTTCTCCTCGAGCACGACGGCGAGCGGCCTGTATTTCGCCTGCTTGATCATGAACGTCTGCTGGCCGAACTGGTCGTAGATGCAGTCCACGGGGCAGTACGAGCCGCAGACCCCGCAGTCGATGCAGAGTTCCGGGTCGATGTAGTGCATCTTCTTGATCGAGCCCGTGATGGCCTCGGTCGGGCAGCGCTTGGCGCACACGGTGCATCCGATGCAGCCTTCGCGGATCGTGTAACCGCCCATGCGAACGGATCTCCTCAGTCAGCCGGTGATATGTCGATGGAACGGACTTCATGCTAGTCGCGGGCTGGCGCGAGCGTCCAGACCAAAGTGTCTCCCACCCCCTTCCGTGCCTGTCCGTGCCCTCCGTGTTCCGGCGTTTTTCCCGTGTTCGAAAAACGGCCTGTCACGGAGCGCACGGACAGGCACGGAAACGCACGGAGACCTCCATCATGTTTCGGTTTTCGCGCGCCCTCTCCCCTGCTATCTTGTCCGCCTTGCTGTGCCGGACGGACGTCGATCGTGTCCGGGGAGAGGTGGCAGAGTGGCCTATCGCGGCGGCTTGCTAAGCCGTTGTACGGGTTTCTACCTGTACCCAGGGTTCGAATCCCTGCCTCTCCGTTGCCGAAGCTGGCCCGGGATGGTGCGGGGCGCTTCGGCGCGCCTTTTTGGGCGGGTTGGATGAAGCGGGCAGGTCGCGGGCGCGCCGATCGCCCCACACCATCCCGGGCCAGCTTCGGCAACCTGGGGCCTCGGAAAAAAGAAAAGGCCGGAGCAGATTTGCCGCCCCGGCCTTTGTTGGTACTTCTGATGCCCTAGCGCAGGCGCTCCATCACTTCGTCCAGCACGGCCTTCGGCGGCCTCGTCTTGCTCTCCGGCAACGTCGCCAGCGGGGCTTCCACCATCCCGAGCTGCGCGCACAGGTCGGGCAGCTTCGTGTTCAGGTACAGGAGCCCCGTCAGGAACGACTTCTGGTCGCGCGTCCGCATCAGCTCCAGCAGCGCCTGCTCCTTGTTCGTGGGGTCGTATTCCTTGGCGACGGCCTTGAAGCGCACCTTCGAGCCGTCCGGGAAGACCACTTCCTTCGACTCCCCCGGCTTGACTTCCGCTTCGATCTGCTCGAAGAACGGCACGAACCCGATCTCGTGGATCGGTTCCTCGTGGTCCTTGGCCCACTTGTAGGACTTGGTGGAGCCCTCGTGGTTATTGAAGGTGATGCACGGGGAGACGATGTCGATGAACGCCGTCCCCTTGTGGGAGATGGCGGCCTTCAGGATCGCGAGCATCTGCTTGGTGTCGCCCGAGAACGAGCGCGCCACGAAGCCGCACCCGAGCTCGATCGCCATCGCGCAGCAGTCGATCGGCTCGACCGCGTTCTCCTTGCCCCACTTGGACTTGGACCCGAGGTCCGCCGTGGCGCTGAACTGCCCCTTGGTGAGGCCGTACACGCCGTTGTTCTCCATGATGTAGATCATCGGGGCGTTCCGGTGCAGCAGGTGCACGAACTGCCCCATCCCGATCGACGCCGTGTCGCCGTCGCCGGACACGCCGATCGAGTACAGCTGCTTGTTGGCCAGCACCGCACCCGTCGAGATCGACGGCATGCGGCCGTGCACGGCGTTGAAGCCGTGCGCCTTGGACAGGAAGTAGGCGGGGGTCTTGGAAGAGCACCCGATGCCGCTCATCTTGACGACCATGTGCGGCTGCACGCCCATCTCGAAGAACGCGCGGATGACCTGGTTGGTGATCGAGTCGTGGCCGCATCCGGCGCACAGCGTCGAGGCCGAACCCTGGTAGTCGGGCAACGTCAGGCCCAGGCGGTTCTGCTTGCGCTGTTCGGCGGGAATCTGCGGGCTGGCGAGTTCCGGGGCCATTTACTTGCCCTCCTGGCTGAGCACGGTGTTGGTGATGAAGCGGGCGTCGATGGAGACCCCGGTGTAATGGTTCACGCGGCGGAGCTTGGCGACGTCGGCGCCGACCTCGAGCGCGATCAGGTCGCGCATCTGGCCGTCGCGGTTCTGCTCGACGATGTAGACGCGCTTGTGGCGCGCGATGAAGTCCTTCAGCGACTGGTTGAACGGGTACGCCCGCAGCCGGAAGTACGACGTCTTGATCCCCTTCTCGTTGCGCAGCTGGTCGCGGCACTCGGCCATCGCATGGTGCGTCGTGCCGAAGGCAATGAAACCGATCTCGGCGCCCGGCTCGTACTCCACGACCGGCCCGGGGACGTGCGTCCTCATCGTGTCGAACTTCTTCAGCAGCCGGTCCATGTTGTTCTTGTAGTCGTGCGGCTTCTCGCTGTAGAGCGCCTTCTCGTTGTGGCCGCTTCCACGCGTGAAGTACGCCGCGTTGGGGGCGTCGGTGCCCGGAAGGGTCCTGTACGGGATGCCGTCGCCGTCCACGTCGCGGTACCGCTCGAACTTGCCGAGCTTCTTGAGCTCCTCGGCGGAGATGACCTTTCCGCGGTCGAGGGGCTTGGTCGGCATCGTGAACGGGTCGGACATCCAGTTGTTCATGCCCAGGTCGAGGTCGAGCATCACGAAGATCGTGGTCTGGAACCGCTCGGCCAGGTCGAACGACTGCCCCGACATCTCGAACGACTCGGCGGGGTCGCACGGGAAGAGCATCGGGTGCTTGGTATCGCCGTGGGACAGCTTGGAGCACTGGAGGATGTCGCCCTGCATCGTGCGCGTCGGCAGGCCGGTGGACGGCCCGGTGCGCTGGACGTTGAAGATCACGGCGGGGATCTCGGCGTAGTACGACAGCCCGACGAATTCGCCCATCAGGCTGATGCCCGGCCCGGCGGTCGCCGTGCAGGCGCGCGCCCCGGCCCAGCCGGCGCCCAGCACCATGCCGATCGAGGCCAGCTCGTCCTCGGCCTGGATGTGCGCGAACGTCTGCTTCCCCGTCTCCTTGTCTACCCGGTACTCCTCCAGGTAGTCGATCATGTACTCGCACAGCGACGACGACGGCGTGATCGGGTACCACGCCAGCACCGTCACGCCGGCGAACACCGCCCCCAGCGCCGCCGCGTTGTTCCCGTCCAGGATGATCTTCCCGTCCGTCTTGTTCATCCGGTTGACGCGGAACGGGTCCCGCTTCGTCAGATTCGCCTTCGCCCAGTCAAACCCCGCCTGCGCCCCGATGATGTTGATCTCGGCCGCCTTGGGCTTGCGCGAAAAGTTCTTCTTCAGCGCCTTGAACGTCTCCTGGATATCGATCTCCAGGAGGAAGTCCAGTACCCCGACGTAGATCATGTTCGTGACCAGGCGCCGAAGCTTCGCGTCCGGGCAGCACTCCTTCACGATCTTCGCGAAGGGAATTTTGTACCAGATCAGGTCCTTGCGAAGGTCCTCGTTGACCGGGAGCTCTTCGTTGTAGAGACACACCGCGCCCGGCCGCAGCGCCTGGATGTCCTCGAACACCGTGTCGGGGTTCATGCAGACGAGGATGTCCAGCTCCGCCTTGCGGGCGATGTACCCGTCCTTGTTCGCCCGGATCGTGAACCACGTCGGCAGGCCGGCGATGTTGGACGGGAAGAGGTTCTTGGCGCTGCACGGGACGCCCATCTGGAAGATGGAGCGCATGAGCATGCTGTTGGCCGTCTGGCTCCCCGACCCGTTGACGGTGGCGACTTCGATCGAGAAGTCGTTGATGACAGGGGTCTGGACCTTGGGCTTTTCGGGCGCGAGGCTGGTCGTCACGGCGATATCTCCAGTTGCGGGTAAGGCGGAAGTTCAGAACGGCCGGACCCGTAAGTGTAGGCAGGGCGGGAAATTCCGCCAACCAAATCCCGAGGATAGAGCGAGAACGGGGGCCCGGGGCGCGGAAAATTCCGCGGCGGCGGAGATGGAGGGTGAGGGATTCGAACCCCCGGACCCCTTGCGAGGTCTCCGGTTTTCAAAACCGGTGCTATAAACCGCTCTGCCAACCCTCCTCAGCGCAGGGGACCGGGGGGTCGTGAAGCGAGATCGGGGCGGCGCACCTGGCGCGCCGCGCCCGATCCCGCTTCACGACCCCCCGATCCCCTGCGCTGATGGACGACGGGGGCTAGGATATCCCTGTATCGGCTGAGCGCAAAGCCGGGGGCGTGGGTTCCTGGGATTTCGATCGCGGCTCGCTACCCGCAATGAGCTTCCGCGGCCGGCCGGAAACGCTGATTTCGTGAGTGGAGGTCGCCCGAAGGCGGGTGGCGCCGTGCGACCGGCGCGCGGGCAAACGCGGCTTTCCGGCGTCAAGCCCCCTCGCGCGCCGGTCGCACGGGCGCCGCCCGCCTTCGGGCGACCTCCACTCGCGAAATCAGAACTGGAGGCCGATTCCCACCGACGGGCCGTGATACAGGAACTCCAGCAGGCGCCCGTTGTCGGTCGCGTCGCCCCTTTCGATCGACCGGAAGTCGTAGTGGTAGCCCAGGCCGATGTAGAAGTGGTCGTCGATGAAGATCCGGAGTTCGGCGCCGGCCTCGAGCGAGCGGTAGTCGTAGGTGCCGATGCGGAACTGCATCCCGGTCACCCAGGTCTCGAGCTCGATGAAGTTCAGGAGGCCGAGGGAGATCGTCAGCCCCACGTCCGGGGCGCCGCCCACGACGCTCGAACGGTAGTGCTCGCCGGAAGCGGAGTCCCGGATTTCGGCTTCCATGCGGGTGACGCGGGCGCCGAGCAGGAACCCGACTTCAAGGCCGATCTTCTTCGAGCTGCCGAAATCGAGCGGGATCCACTCGAGGTGGCCGCTTCCCTGCATGGCGGTGAAGCGCGTCAGGGCGCGGTCGCCGGGGAGGAAGACGTGGCCGTCGAAGCCTTCGCTGTCGTTGAATTCGCCGCGGACGTGGTCGCTGGCCCACCAGGCATCGAAGCGGATGGCGAGTTCGTCGAAACGGAGTTCGGCGGCAACCCAGGGCATGTAGATGCGGCGGTCGAGATCGGTGTCGTTGAAGAAGTCGATGACGCTTCCCTGCTGGACCGACTTGGAGTCCTGGACTTCGGCGTTCTGGTCGGAGGTCCAGGCGCGGGCGCGGAGGGAGAAGGCGTAGTCGTCGATGGATTTGCCTGCGAGCTCGACGAGGCCGCCGGCGCGGGCGGGGAGGGCGGAGGCGAGGAGGAGGAGGGCTGCGAGCGGACGCATGGGGACTCCCAGGGAGGTTAGGTGGTTAAACGCCCGGGAGCGGCGGTGGTTGGCCCGCCTTCGCCCTTCGGGCTTCGGCGGGCTGCGCCCTCTACTGTGGCTCGATGGACTCGAGGACGGACTCGTCCACGAAGATGGGGGCGCTGGAGGAGATGGCCAGGGCGATGGCGTCGCTGGGGCGGGCATCGACTTCGATTTCCTTGCCGTCGTGCTCGAGGACGAGCTTGGCGAAGAAGGTGCTGTCGCGGAGTTCGGAGATGACGACCTTGGCGAGGCGGGCGCCCATTTCGGCGATGACGGAGTTGAGGAGGTCGTGGGTGAGGGGGCGCTGGGTGCGGTGGCCCTTGATCTTGCGGTCGATGGCGGCGGCTTCGTAGATGCCGATCATGATGGGGAACGAGCGCTCGCCCCCCGTTTCCTTGAGGTAGATGACCTGTTCGTCGTTGGTCTCGCAGATGACGAGACGGGAGAGCTCCATCTTGACCACGGCGAGGGCCTCGAATGAGTGCGAGGATGCTAGCACGGGGGAACGGAAGAAACGGCAACTTCAAGACGACGAATTTCCAAGGAAACGGAGAACTTCAAAGGGACAACTCCAAGACGACTGAGCGGTCCTGCCAGGTTGAAGTTCGCACTTTTGAAGTTGCGGTTTCATTGGAAATTGACTTCTTGTAGTTGCCGTTTCCCGGCGCGGTTTCGCGCCGGGCGGCTCGCATCAATTGTCTACGAGCAGCGCTCGCCCGCCCGTTAAAGTTCCCTCTCCGCCGCGCACCCCTCTCGCGGCCCCCTGGAGGATGAACGATGCCCAGCAAAGGCGACCTGGAGTTCGGCGCGCTGGCGGTGAAAGAGAAGCTGACGACGAAGGAGCGCGTCGACGAGTGCCTCAAGTTCCAGGAGGAAATCGAGAAGGAAGGGCGCCAGACGACGGTGGACCGCGTGATGCTGCAGAAGAACTACCTGACCGAGGCGCAGGTGTTCGAGCTGAACAAGAAGCAGGGGCGGAGGGTCGTGTTCTGCACGAAGTGCGCGATGAAGATGAACGTCGCGGGGCTGGCGGTGGGGCAGAAGATCAAGTGCCCGAAGTGCGGGACGTCGAACGTGACGCCGGAGAAGATCGCGTTTGAGCTGGTGGAGAAGTCGAAGCCGGTCGGGGAAGTCGCGCCGGTGCCGCCGCCGCCGCCCGCCGGGATCCCTTTCGAGTTGCCGGCGCCGGGGACGGGGGGCGTCCGGCCGCCGACCGTGAAGATGGACTTGCGGGCCGCACCGGAAACGATGCGCGTCACGCTCTCCGAAGGGCAGAAGAACGAGATGGAGCAGCTCGCGCCGCCGCCGGTGCCGGAAGCGGCGGGCGGGGAGAAGATCTCAGACGCGCCTAAGGCGGGCGAGAACCGCGCGGACGGGAAGGGGAAGAAGTTCGCGGGGCGGAGGTATGGGAAGCGATAGGGCGACGAACAGACAAAGACAAAAGGGCGAACCCTCAAGGAAACGACTACTTCAAACGGAGAACTTCGAGACGGCACGGACTGGCGAGCGGATCGCTCTTCCCGCCCTCATTGGAGTTGTCCCTTTGAATTTGCCGTTTCCTTGAGAGTTCGCCTTTTTGATTTTGCCGTTTCCGGCAACCACCGGTTGCCGGCTCTACTTCACCGCCAGATGGTGCTTCTTCACCTTCCGCCACAGCGTGACGTACGGCACCCCCAGAATCCGCGACGCCTGCGCCAGGTTCCCCCCCGTCCACGCCAGCACTTCTCGGATATACGACAGCTCCACGTTTTCCAGCGTCCGCGACGGCGCTTCCGGCCCGCGGTCCGGGCCGGGGGCTCGCTGGAGGCTGCGGAGGGCGAGGGCGGCCTGTTCGGCGAATTCGGTGGTGAGGCGGAGGTCTTCTTCGCGGAAGGGAGCGCCGGCGAGGGAGTTGTCGAGGCAGAGGGCGCCGAAGTTTTCGGCGCCGACGGAGAGCGGCAGGAACATGGTGCTGCGGAGGCCAAGCCCCTCGGGGTTGGAGCGGACGAGGTCGGCGCCTTCGCCCCCCACGACGGTGCGCTGCGGCGCGGAGACCATTTTGGCCTTCTCGATCAGGTCGCGGTAGGCGGGGCCGAGGAGTTTTTCGGCATCGAAGCGGCGGATGGCGCCGACGCGGGTCTCGTTGTCGGTGCGGGCGAGGAGAAAGCCGCGCTCGGCGCCGGAAAGGAGCGCGGCGCCGTCGAGGATGCGCCGGTGAAGCGCTTCCAGGGAGGTCTCGGTAAAGAGCCCCTTGTTGATCTCGAGGATTTCGCGGAGGCCGCGTTCGCCGCGGTAGGAGGTCTGGCCGGTCTGGGAGGAGGTGGACATGACCGAGTCGCGCATGGCGGGGTGGCGCAGGCGGTAGGTGACGCGGTCTTCCTCGATGTGCTTGCGGATGAAGCCTTTACGTTCGGTTTCGACGAGGAGCTCGCCCATGCGGGCGCGCTCGAAGCCGGCGCTTTCGGCGATGGCGTTGAGATCGACGGGGCGGCGAAGGGCGGCCAGGACGGCCAGGATGCGGCGACCGTCGGCGGAGATATGGGAGAGGCGGCGGACGTAGCATTCGGCGAGGGAGGCGGGGAAGCGGAATTCGGCCGGCTGGTCGAGGTTGGTGCGGAAGCGGGTGGTTTCGCAGTAGATGGCGCGTTCCTCGATGAGGAGCTTCATGAGTTCCTCGACGAAGAGCGGGTTCCCCTGGCAGTCCTGGATGATGCGTTTGACGAGGGGGATGGTGCTGCGGTCCATCTGGAGCATGTTGCGGATGAGCTCGGCGATTTCGATGGCCTTGAGGCCTTCGAGGCGGACGTCGGTGACGCGGCCGGCGGCGCGGAGCTGGGCGAGGAGGGGGGAGAGGGCGTGAGCCGGGGAGAGGTCGCCGTAGGTGGAGGTGACGAGGACGAGGCGGCGGGCGGGGTCGGGCGGGGCGAGGGCGAGGTCGCGGAAGAGGGCGAGGGTGTGTTCGTCGGCGAGGTGGAGGTCCTCGACGGCGTAGACGGCGGGGATGACGCGGGCGGTGTCGGAGAGGAAGGTGAAGGCGGCCTTGTGCCAGGCGGGGCCGCGGGGGGGCTCGGGGGAATGGCCTTCGGCGCGGAACTCGGGAATGAAGGGAGTCAGGGCGGCGCGGTGCTTGTCGAGGAGCTGGGCGAGGTTCTTGGGGATGGCGGTCTGGGCGAGGAGGCGGCGGGTCTGGGAGCCGACCATCGGGCCGGCGGCGCCGAGGGTCTGGTGGACCATGCGGCGGATGATGTCGAGGAAGGGGGACGACGAGACGTCGTCGTCGTGGGAGGTGGCCATGAAGAAGCCGACCTCTTTCATGAGGGCGTGGTACTTGAACTCCTGCAGGAGCCGGGATTTTCCGATACCCGGGGGGCCCGTCATGATGAAAACGTCGTGGGCGGCGGGTTCGGGCTGCAGGATGCGCCGGGCAATGAGGTCCTTGAACGCCTGGAATTCGGCGTCCCGACCCACGAACTTAGCGCTGGTGATGGTGAGCAAGGGATGGTCGTTGTGAGGTGAAGCGCGTCTTGAGGGGGTCGGCGCGCGACTCGCTCACAACGACCATTTCAAATTGTATGACGCTCGGGGAGGGCGATTCAAGCGCATTTCATTTTGACGATAACAAAATGATCATATCTTAAGTCATTATGGATCAATGCTTTGTGGCGTGCTAAGCGAAATGCCCGAGGAATTCACGCAGCCGGGCGCTCTTCGGCCGCTCCAGAACCTCCTCCGGTTTCCCCTCCTCCGCCACCACTCCCCCTTCCAAAAACACCACCCGATGACCCACTTCCCGCGCGAACTTCATCTGGTGCGTCACCACCAGCATCGTCATCCCGTCCCGTGCCAGCCCTTTCATGACTTCAAGCACTTCCCCGACCAGCTCCGGGTCCAGCGCGCTGGTGACTTCGTCGAAGAGCATGACCTGGGGCTGCATGGCGAGGGCGCGGGCGATGGCGACGCGCTGCTGTTGGCCGCCGGACATTTCGGCGGGGTAGGAGCCGGCGCGGTCGGCAAGGCCGACCCGGTCGAGGAGGGCGCGGGCGCGATCTTCTGCCTGGGCGGGGGAAAGTCCGAGGACGCGGGTGGGGGCGAGGACGAGGTTCTCGAGGACGGAGAGGTGGGGGAAGAGGTTAAAGCGCTGGAAAACCATCCCCACCCGGGCGCGATGAGCGTCGAGGGAGGCGTCCGGGCGGACGACGGCGGCATCGAATTCGATCGTTCCGTGGTCGGGGAGTTCGAGGAAGTTGATGCAGCGGATGAGGGTGGACTTGCCGGAGCCGGAAGGGCCGATGACGCAGAGGACCTCGCCCTTCGCGATCTCCAGATCGATCCCGCGAAGGATCTCCTTTCCTCCCAACGACTTACGGAGGCCTCTAAGCCGGATGAGCGGCGCCGCGGACACGCAGGCGAGCCTCCAGTTTGCGAATGGCCCAGGACAGGGGAAGCGTCATCGCGACGTAGCAGAGAGCGATGACCGTCCAGACTTCGAAGTACTTGAGCGTCAGGCTGGCCAGCGACTTCCCCGACTGGGTGAGCTCGGCGATCGTCACGACGGAGGCCAGCGAAGTGTCCTTGAGGAGGGCGACTCCCTCGTTTCCCAGCGCGGGGAGGATGTTCCGGAACGCCTGGGGGAGCAGCACGAACCGCATCGCCTGCCCCCGGGTCAGCCCGAGCGCGCGCGCGGCCTCGGCCTGTCCCCGGTCGAGCGACTGGAACCCCGCGCGGAAGATTTCGGCGATGTAGGCCGCGTAGCAGATCCCGAACGCCACGGTCGCCGAGATGAACGGGCTCGGCACGTAGACCTTACGGATCAGGTAGCCGACGCCGTAATAGATGTAGAGGATCTGCACGAACAGCGGGATCCCGCGGATGACCTCCACGTAGACCGCGGCCGCGACGCGCAGGAACTTAACAGGGCCGACCCGCGCCAGCCCGACCACCAGCCCCAGGACCAGCCCCACGGCCAGCGACGTGACGGTGAGAAGCGCCGTCCGGCCGAGCGCCGCGGGGAGGATTTCGAAGTAGGGCTGCGAGTCCACGGGCTACTTCGCCGGCTTCGTGATCCATTTCTCCTTGAGCTTCTCGAGCTCGCCGGAGTCGCGGACCTTCTTGAGGGCCTTGTTGATCTCGGCCAGGAGCGCCGCGTCGCCTTTGCGCACGACGATCCCGTACTTCTCGTCCGTGAACATCTCGCCCACGACCTTGAACCCGGGCTTGGTCGCCGCCAGCCGGCGGCTGACGGGTTCGTCGTTGATCACCGCGTCCACCTGGCCGTTCGCGAGGTCCTGGAACGCCATGTTCACGTCCGGGTACTCCTTCACCTCGCTGCCGCCCATCCGCTTCGCCTGGTCCAGCCCCGTCGTGTTCGACTGCGCGCCGATGCGCTTCCCTTTCAGGTCGTCCTTCGACTTGATGGCGGTCTCCTCGGCCCGGACGGCGACGATCAGGCCGGCGTCGTAGTACGGGTCGCTGAAATCGACTTCCTTCTTGCGCTCCTCCGTGATCGTGACGCACGAGATCACCGCGTCGAACTTCTCGGTCTGCAGCCCGGGGACCAATCCCTGGAAGTCGGCGTTCTGGAGGTCGATCGGCCGGCCCATCTCGCGCCCGATCGCGCGGATCAGGTCCGCGTCGAACCCCTTGATCTCGTTACCTTCCTGGAACTCGAACGGGAAGTAGGCGGCCTCGGTGCCGACACGGAGAGGCTTCGGGCCGGCGGGCGCCGGGCCGCCGCATCCGGTGAAAACCAGGCACGCGGCGAGTGCCGAAAGGAGGAGGTTTCGCATGGCGGGAAGGGTACGGAGGGCGGTAGGCGCGAACAATCGAAAATGACCTGAGGGGTGGATGGACGGTATGGCGGGAGGCCTGGAGGGGAAACGGCAAGATCAAAAGGGAGAACCCTCAAGGAAACGACAAACCGCAAACGACAAGCTGGTCAAGTCCCTCTCAAAACCTCCTGCAATTGCCCCGCACGCTTCCCTTTGCACTCGCGAGCCTCTAGCATCCGCTCATGCGCGCTCTCCTCCTCCTGTTCGCCCTCGCCCTCCCGGCGGCCGCGGGCGAGATCGAGGACCTCGTCCTGGCGCTGGGCGACGACGACTACGAGAAGCGCGAGAAAGCCTCGGACCGGCTGCTCGAGATCGGCGCTCCCGCGATCCCGGCGCTGAGAGAGGCGGCGAAGAGCGAGGACGCCGAAGTGCGCGCGAAGGCCACGCGGGCGCTGGCGCTGATCGAGTGGCGGACGGCCCTTCCCGCCGCGTTCCTCGCCAAGTACCCGGAGGCGCCGGCGGAGATCCTGACCGCTGACGACGAAACGCTGGTGCGCTGGGTCCAGATGCTGGGGATGACGTGCCCGGGGGCCGAAGCGGTCGCGCCGGCGATGAGGTTTCTGGACCTGGGGACCGGCCGCATCCGGAAGGACGCGCTGCTCCTGGTCTCGCGGCGCGCGTCGGTGCTGGCAACCGTTCGTGATCCGGAAGGTCTGGAACGGCTCGTGCCGCTTCTCACCGACCCCGACACCGGGCTGCGAGTGCTGTCTCTCAGCGTGGCCGGCGAATGGGGGCGCGGCGCCGGCAGCGGGACCGACCGGCTCGCGGAGGTCGTCCGGAAAAAGGTGATGCCGGCGGCGCTGTCGGGGCTCTCCGCCACCGACGGCACGGTGCGGTCCGCCGCCGCCCGCACGCTGGGCCGCATCGGCGACTCCACCGCCGTCGCGAAACTCTCCGAGGCCGCCGGCGACCCCGTTTCCGCCGTGCGCATGGCCGCCATCGAGGCCCTCGGCCTCATCGGCGACCCCCGCGGCGCCAGGGCCGCCATCGGCGCCCTCCAGGACCAGGGCACCGACGTCGTCCGCGCCGCCATCGACGCGTGCGGACGGATGAAGGCCCGTGAAGCGGCGCCGGCGATCCGGGAAGCGCTGGCGGTGGAGGGGCGCGCGCCGATCCTGCGGCAGGCGGCGCTGGAAGCGCTGTCCGTGCTGGATCCGCCGGCGATCGAGGATGCGCGGCGGTGCCTTGCCGACGTCAACGCGACGCTGCGCGCCATCGCGTGGCGGATCGCGCTCTCCGGGCCCGACGCCGCCGAGGCGGTCAAGGCCGCGCAGGACGAGGACGCCGAAGTCCGGCTCGTCGCGGCCGAGGCGCTCGCGCGCGCGCCGCGCGAAGCGGCCGTCGCCGCGCTTCTCGCCCTCCTCGACGACGACCGCTCCGCGACGCTTCGGGATGCGCGGGGAAACGATTTGATTCGTGGAGAGGTGAGGGAGATTGCGATGGGGGCGCTCGAGAAGCTGACGGGGCGAAAAGAGGCGGGGGCTGAAACGGACGAGAGGGTGGCGGGGTGGAAAAGGTGGATTACAGCGGGCGGGAAGTGATCGAGACGGCAAGCGACAACGACAAGACGACGAATTTCCAGGTAAAGGGCGAACTTCAAACGGTCAACTTCAAGGTCAGCGAGACGAGAGATGTGCGCCCGAGAATGGTCCCCGACCCCCGGCTTGAAGTTGTCCCTTTGCAGTTCGCCCCTTACCTGGATTTTCGTCGTCTTGTAGTTGCCGTTTCCTCCGTCCTCTCCGTCCCTGTTCACGAACCCTCGCACCCTCTAAAGTAGCCTCTTCATGTCCACCGCCGAAAAAGCGTTCTGCTCCCGCTGCGGGCTCCCGATCGAACCGGGCTCGACGCTCTCGCTCTGCGGCCTGTGCCGCGCGGTGCAGACGCCCCCGACCCAGACCGGCCGGATCGAAACCGGCGCCGGCGAGCCGCCGTCCGATTCGTCCGGCGAAGAACCTCTTCCCCGCCAGGTCGGGGGCCACGACATCCTCGGCGTGCTGGGCGTGGGCGGGATGGGGACGGTTTACCTCGCGATGGAGCCGGGGTTCGACAGGCTGGTCGCGCTGAAGGTCCCGCGGCCGAAGATCGGCGACCGGATCTCGCGCAAGCTGCTCGACGAGGCCGTGGTGACGGGACGCCTGGCGCATCCCGGGATCGTCCCCGTCTACCGCATCGGCGAGGACCCCGTGCACGGGCCGTGGTACTCGATGAAGCGCGTCGAGGGCCGGGCGCTGTCGAGCGTGATCGCGGGTCTGCGCGAGAACCGCGCGGAGGACCTGGAGAAGTACACGCTGCCGGTGCTGCTCGGCATCTTCCTGCGCGCGTGCGAAGCGATCGCGTTCTCGCACCACCACAAGATCGTCCACCGCGACCTCAAGCCCGGGAACATCATGCTGGGGGAGTTCGGCGAAGTGCTGGTGCTGGACTGGGGGCTGGCGAAGAAGCTCGGGGACGACGACGCCGCGGGGAACAAGATCTCGACGACGAAGTTCTACCAGGCGCCCGGGGCCGAACCTCCCGGCTCCGACACCTCGGCGCTGTCGCGCGACGGGCAGATCATCGGCACGCCGGCGTACATGGCCCCCGAGCAGGCGCGCGGCATCGCGGACGAAATCGGGCTCGCTTCCGACGTGTACTCGCTCGGCGCCATCCTCTACGAGCTCCTCGCCCGCTGCTCCCCCGTCGACGCCGCCACCACGCAGGACGCCCTTCAGAAAGTCATCGCCGGCCAGCTCGTGCCGCTCGAAAAGCGCCCGCACGGCCGGTCGGCGCCGCGGGCGCTGGTTTCGCTCGTCGAGAAATGCCTCTCGCTCAACCCCGCGGACCGGCCGCCGTCCGCGCGCGAAGTCGCGCGGGCGATCGAGGACTTCCTGGGCGGCCGCGCGCCGTGGCGTCCCGCGGCGGAGGGCGGCAAGGCGAACTGGCAGGCGCCCGCCGGCAAGTGGGACGTCGGCCCGGATTCGCTGACGTGCCTCGCGGGCCCGGCGCGCGCCATCCTCGAGTCGCCCCTTCCCGGCGACGTCCGCCTCGCCGCGACGGTGAGGGCGGAAGGACGGACGTCGTGGGAGATCGGCTTCTGGCTCGCGCTGCGCGGCGCATTCAGCGTGGACGGGTACCAGATCCGCCTCGCGGGCGGTCCCGAGGCGCGCGTGGAGTTCGTGCGGGACGGCGTGATCGCGATCCGCCGCCTCGACCTGCGCCTGTCCGCCGGCGCCGATTACGAGCTCCTCGTCATGCGCGAAGGAGACCGCATCTCGCTCTTCATCAACGGCGCACGCGCCCTCGAATACCGCGACGTCTTCCCCCTCCGCGGCAACCGCGTCGCCATCGCCGCCGACGGGCCCGGGATCTTCCTCCGCCGCGTCATGGTCGAAACCCGCGGCGCCCCGCTCCAGCTCGCGTTCCTCGCCCTCCCCGACAAGCTCTTCCAGCTCGGCCAGCTCACCGAGGCCCGCGAGCTCTACCGCGAACTCGCCCTCTCCCACCCCGACCGCGACGAAGGCCTCATCGCCCGATACAAGTCCGCCCTCTGCTCCATCGAGCTCGGCGAAAACGACGCCGCCCTCGAGGAACTCCGCCAGCTCGAGGGCACCACGCTCGAAGCCCTCTCCGCCCTCGGCCGCGCCCGCCTCGGCTTCCGCTCCAAGAACATCATGGAAGCCTGGGAAGCGCTGCGCGACGGCTGCCGCCGCTTCGTGGACGCCCCCGTCCGCGTCGAGATCTGGACGCTGCTCATGACCACGGCCGACCGCGTCAGCCGCGAGTCCGCCGAGCTCGGCGCTTCCCTCTACGAACAGCTCCTCCGCGAGCCCTGGCTCGAGCCGCACGAGACCGGCCAAGTCATCTCCGAACTCATGGCGCTCGCCGGCCTCATGGGCGGCAAGCCGAAGATCCGCGCCGAGTCGCTTCGCATCCTCTCCGTCTACCCGCACAACGTCCCCGTCCGCCTCGAGTGCCACACGGCGCTCGCGCGCGCCGGCATGACCCCCGCGCTCGTCCAGGGCTCGCGGCTCGCGCTCCACGCCACCCTCGCCCTCGGCGCACGCCTCGGCAAGCGCGACCGCTGGCGCGTCATCCTCTGGCTCTGCGAAACCCTGATCGCTTCCGGCGAACTCGAGAACGCCCGCCGCTGGCTCTCCGTCGTCATGAAGGAGACGCCGCACCCGTCCGTCGAGGGCGCCTGGGCGCGCAACTGGCTCGCGCTGTGCTGGATCGTGGGAAGCGGCCCGCAGGAGGCGCTGACGTCGCTGGCGTCGCACTCGAAGGAGTATTCGGCGACGCCGCAGCCGCAGCACCTGATCGGCGCGATTCTCGAGGCGGCGGCGCTTTCGTGGATGGGGATGCGCGACCGCCTGGTGCCGTCGCTCGAGGGCGAAGGCGCGCACCCGGAGTGGAAGGCCGTGATGGACGCGCTCTCGGGCCGCGAGCCGATGGATGCGTTCAACAAGTACGCGGCCGGCCTCACCCCGAACCTCCAGGCCGAGTTCTACATCGCGGGCGCCGAGCTGCAGATGGCCCGGCAGCGGGATGCTTCCGCGACGAGCCTCCGCCGGCAGGCGCTGTCGATCGGCGGAGAAAGGGAGTTCGTCCGGAGACTCGCCAGTGCACGGTAGCAGCGCAGTCTGAATTCCGCGGGGCGGAATGCGATAATCCGCGCCACACGGAGAGGCCCCTGGGGGAACGAGACTTGCCCGAAGCCGTCCCATGCTGTCCGCAGTGCGGCGCCGAGCTTCCGGCTGGCGAGCCGTCGCGCCTGTGCGACACCTGCCAGCCGCCGTCCTCGCTGAAACCCGCGACCGTGCAGGCCATGGGCGCGGCCATGCCGCAGGGCCAGCCCTCGCGGATCGGCACGTACGACATCCTCTCCGTCCTCGGCGAAGGCGGCATGGGCACGGTCTACCTCGCCCACGACCCCGTCCTCGACCGCGACGTCGCCCTCAAGGTCCTCCGCCCCGACGTGTTCTCCGCCGAATTCGCCGAGCGCCTTGCCGAGGAAGCCATCGTCACCGGCCGCCTCGCCCACCCCGGCATCGTCCCCGTCCACCAGCTCGGCTACGACAAGACCTGGGGACCGTGGTACACCATGAAGCTCGTCCAGGGCCGCCCCCTCTCCGACATCCTCGAGGGACTGCGCGAGCGCAAGCCGCGCGAAGAGGAAACCTGGCCGCTCAATGCCCTTCTGAGTGCGTTCGCCCGCGTCTGCGAGGCCATCGCGTTCTCGCACTTCAATGACGTCGTCCACCGCGACCTCAAGCCCGGCAACATCATGCTGGGAGAGTTCGGCGAAGTGCTCGTCCTCGACTGGGGGCTGGCGCGGACGCTGGGGGAGAAGCGCAAGCGCGGGGAGACGAAGCAGGTCATCGCGCCGGCGGAGGGCGGCCTGACGCGCGACGGAATCATCGTGGGAACCCCCGGCTACATGTCCCCCGAGCAGGCCGCCGGCATGGGCACGCTCGTCGGCCCCCCCAGCGACGTCTACTCCCTCGGCACCATCCTCTACGAAATCCTCACCCTCCAGCCCCCCGTCGATACCAGCGACCCCGACGAGGCCCTTCGCGCCACCCTCAAGGGCGAAATCACCCCCGTCCACAAGCGCGGCCCGGGGCGCTTCGCACCCCGCGCGCTCTGCCAGATCGTGGAGCACGCGATGGACGCGGACCCCGCGAGGCGCTACCCGACGGCGCGCGAGCTGGCGCGTGCGGTGGATGAGTTCCTCGCCGGGCGCGTGCCGTGGCGCGACGTGTCCGAGGGCAAGGGCGCCGAAGCCTGGGACCAGGTGAGCGGCCGCTGGTCGCGCAAAGGCCGCGACCTCGTCTGCGGCGGCGGACAGTCCGCGCGCGTCGTCGCCGTGCCGCGCGTCACCGGCGACATCCGCCTCGAGTTCACGCTGTCCGCCGACGTCGATCGCAGCACATGGGAAGCCTCCGTCTGGCTCGCCATCCGCGGCGGATTCTCCCTCGAGGGCTACCAGGTCCGCCTCGCCGCCGGCCCCGAAGGCCGCGTCGAGCTCATCCGCCACGGCGTCGCCGCCGTCCGCCGCCTCGATATCCGCCTCGCCGCACGCACGCGCTACCGCATCCTCGTCCTCCGCGAAGGCGACCGCATCAGCCTCACCATCAACGGCGTCCGCGCCCTCGAATACCGCGACCTCTTCCCCCTCCGCGGCGACCGCGTCGGCCTCTCCTGCGACGACGAAGGCGCTTCGTTCCGCGACGTCAAGCTCGAGGGACGCGGCGCCCCCCTCCAGCTCACCTTCCTCGCGCTTCCAGACAAGCTCTACCAGCTCGGGAAGATCTCGGAAGCGCGCGAAATGTACCGGGAGATGGGAGAGACGCACCCGGACCGCGAGGAAGGGCTGCTCGCGCACTACAAGGCGGCGCTGTGCTCGATCGAACTCGGCGAACGGCTGGAGGCGCTCGAGGCGCTGAGGAAGCTCGACGGGACGCCGCTCGAAGCCGTGATCCCGCTCGGCCAGGCGCGCCTGGAGCTCAAGGCGGGAAACACGTACGACGCCGTCGTCGCGCTCCAGGAAGGCTGCCAGCGGTACCCCGGCGATCCCGTCCGCATCGAGCTCTGGACGCTGCTCCTCGAAACGATCGACCGCATGGAGCGCGAGTCCGCCGACAAGGCCGCGGCGATGTACCAGGAACTGCTGCGCCAGCGGTGGCTCGACGCGACGGAAGCGGCGCAGGTGTGCGCGGAAATGCTGCGGCTCTGCGGGACGCTGGGCGGGCCGGCGCGCGTGCGCGACGAAGCGATGCGGCAGCTGGGACGCGAGAAATTCGCGGTCGAGGTGCGCATGGAGTGCCACGCGGCGCTCGCGCGGGCCGGCGTCACGCCGGACCTGATCGCTCGCTGCCGCCTGGAACTCCAGGAAACCCTTCAGCTCAGCGTCAACCTCGCCGCCCGCGACCGCTGGCTCACCATGCTCCGCCTCTCGGAAACCCAGGTCGCCGAGGGCGACCTCCGCGCCGCACGCGCTTCCCTCACCGTCGTCATGGGCGGCGCCACCCACCCCTCCAACGAGGGCGCCTGGGCGCGCAACTGGCTCGCCCTCGTCGCGCTTCTCGACGGCAACCCGACGGAGTGCCTCTCCATTCTCGAACGCGAAGCGGCGGCGTACACCGCCAGCAAGTCGCTTCAGGAACTGTTCCGCGTGCTGCTCGAATGCGCCGCGCTGGCGGGGATGAACCGCCAAGAGGAAGCGATCTCGCGGCTGGCCGAGACGGTGGCGGCGGTGCCCGAGTGGTCGCCCGTCGCGGGGGTCATCGCAGGTTCGGAACCGCTCGAGTCGCTGTGGTCCTTCGCGACCAGCATGTCCCCGAACCTCGCCGCGGAGCTCTACCTGCTCATGGCCGAGGTCTTCGCCGGCCGCCGCCAGCTCAGCAAGGCGACCCAGCTCCGCGCCCGCGCGATCCAGGTCGGGGCCGGAAGGGCGCTCGCGCTGTTCCTGGTCTCGCGGCGCGCTTCCCGATAGCCCGAGCGGCTACTCTGCGTCCGGCCGCACCGGGACAGGATCCGTCCACCCGCCCCGCTCCTCGAAGCGGAGCTTGCGCCGGTACTGGCGCCACGCGAGCGTCCCGAGGCCGGCCATCAGCAAGTACGGCACCGCCATCATCAGCGCCGTCCCCTGCTTGAAGCCCGGCGTCCGCTTCGGATCAACCTGATCCGCACCCGGCTGCGCCTGCTTTCAGCAGTCCGCCGCGTACACCGCCGGCGCGAACGCCAGGAGCAGCGCGAAGGCGAGGGCCGTCCGGTAGAGGAGGCGCTTCATGGAGCCGCGGCTTAAAGCCCGATCTTCCCGAGCTGCGCGTCGTACTGGATGAAGAAGAACAGCGCGAACACCGCAATGAATCCCAGCGCGACGCTGTAGACGAGCATCTTGCGCTCGAACTTCAGGTGCATGAAGAACATGCAGATCACGATCGACTTCACCGCGATCCCGGCGAGGAGGACGGTCTTGTTGTGGATGCTGATCATGACCACGGTCAGGATCAGCAGGAGCAACCAGGCGATCCAGTAGCCCTTGTATCCGTGTGAAGCGTGCTCAGCGTGCTGTTCGCTCATGGGTGGCGGTTCCTAGAGCAGGTAAAAGGTGCCGAAGACGAAGACCCAGACGAGGTCGACGAAGTGCCAGTATAGCCCGGCGAGCTCGACGCCTTCGGGTCCGGATTTTCCGCGAAGGGCGTTGATGGCCGTGATGAGCAGGATGACGACGCCCGAGAGGACGTGCGAGCCGTGGAAGCCGGTGATGGTGAAGAAGAACGCCGAGAAGGCGGGCGCGCCCCAGGGGTTCGTGTTCAGGCGGGCGCCGTCGTGGATCATGTGCGACCACTCCACGACCTGCATCCCGAGGAACACCAGGCCGCCGATCGCGGTGAGGATCGTGAAGTTGCACGCCATCTTGTGATTGCCGGCGCGGGAAGCGCCGACCGCGGTCGCCATCGTGGCGCTCGACGTGATCAGCACGAAGGTCATCACGGTGATGAAGTTCATGCTGAAGACCTTCGCGGGATCCGGCCAGTTGGTGACCGACATCCGCGCGAACCCGTAGGCGGCCAGGAACGACCCGAACAGGATCGCGTCGCCGATGATGAACCACCACATCATCAGCTTCTGCCACGACGTCCCGTAAAACCCGGGTTCGGATTCGTCCGCCGCATCGTGATGATGTTCCGCCACTGCCGTCGTGCTCATCGCCGCTCCTAAGCCGGGCCGGGAACCGCCCTTCGACTTCCACAAGCCCCACTCAGGCCCGGCTTATCCTGAGCGAGCGAAGCGAGTCGAAGGATCTCTTCTCCAGGGGCACACTCGATCTCCCCCGGCCTGTCACTTTCTAGAGGACCGAGATCAGGACCGCCACCCAGACCCACGCGGCCCCCACGACATGCCACCACGCCGCGCAGAGCCCCAGGGGGGCCCTTCCGGCGCGCCTGAACGCGTACGCGAGCACGGCGATTCCCGCGGCGATGTGCACCGCGTGGACCCCCGTCAACATGTAGAAGAATGACGCGTGCGGATCCGTCGTGGCGAAGACGCCCTTCAGGGCCAGCTCCCGCCACGCCAGGACCTGCCCGGCGACGAACGCCACGCCGAGCCCGATCGTGACGCCGACCCAGCGGCGCGACGCGGCGGGCTTGACGAGCCGTGCGGCCTCGAGCGTCAGGCTGCTCAGGACGATCACGGCGGTATTCACCCAGAGGATGGGGGGAAGGGCGAGCTTGACCCAGTCGGCGCTTTCGCGCCGGACGAGGTAGGAAGCGGTGAAGCAGGTGAACAGCATGATGGCGCCGCCGACCATGAAGAAAGTGAGGGTCTGGAACGTGTCGATGCGCCGCTCGGCGGCGACCGCGCGTTCCCAACCGTCCTCTTTCCAGGCCTGGGCCATCGCTAATCCTTCTCGGTCTGCATGCGGAAACCGTTCCCGTCAGCGCCGGTGGCGTACTGGTACGGAATCCCGGGCGCGGGAGGAATCGGGCCCTGCCAGTTGCCGTGCCCCGGGGGCGACGCCGTCGTCCACTCCATGCCGGTCGCTTCCCACGGATTCTGCGAAGCCTTGGGTCCGCGGAAGGCGCTCCAGAAGAAGTTCACGAAGAACACGATCTGGCCTGCGCCTGCGAGGAAGGCGAACATCGTGACCATGTGGTTGAGGGCGACGACGGGCTTGAAGACCTCGTGGCCGTACTCGAAGTAGCGGCGTGTCATGCCTCCGAGGCCCTGGAAGTGCTGGATGGTGAAGACCATGAAGGTACCGATCATGGTGGGCCAGAAGTGGAGCTTGCCGAGGGTGTCGTTCATGGTGCGCCCGAACATCTTGGGGAACCAGTAGTAGATCCCGGCGAAGGTCCCGGTCAGGGTGACGACGCCGATCATGAGATGGAAGTGGCCGACGACGAAGTAAGTGTCGTGGAAGTGGAGGTCGGCGGCGGAGGTGGCGAGGAACAGGCCGCCGATGCCGCCGGTGCCGACGGCGGAGACGAGGGCGAGGGCGAAGAGCATGGGGGTCGTGAAGCGGATGCGCGCCTTCCAGAGGGAGGCGACGAGGTTCACGCCGAGGATGGCGAACGGCGCGGTGATGAGCAGGGTGGAGATGGAGAAGTATTTGCCGAGGAACGGGTTCATGCCGGACACGAACATGTGGTGGCCCCACACGATCATGCCGAGGAAGGCGATGATGATGAGCCCGTAGACGCTCCACTTGTAGCCGTGGACGGGTCGGCGGCCGAACGCGGGGATGACCTCGAAGGCGATGCCGATGGCCGGCAGCACGAGGACGTACACCTCGGGGTGGCCGAGGAACCAGAACAGGTGCTGGAACAGGAGGGGGGTTCCGCCGACGTTGGCCATCGGGGTGCCGGACACGATCAGGCCGCTCGGGAGGAAGAAGCTCGTCCCGCCGTGGCGGTCGAGGAGGAGCATGATCGCCCCGGCGGTGAGGGCCGGGAAGCTGAGCAGGCCGAGCAGCGTCGCGATGAACCAGGTCCAGACGGACAGCGGCATCTTCATGAGGTTCATGCCGCGGGCGCGCAGGTTCAGGATCGTGGCCGTGTAGTTCAGGCCGCCCAGGGTGAAGGACACGATGAACATCGCGATGCCGAGGAGCCAGAGCGTCGTGCCCAGGTGGGTCCCGGCGCCGGCGTTGCGCAGCGCGGAGAGCGGCGGGTAGGCCGTCCAGCCGCCGGCGGAAGCGCCGCCTTCGACGAAGAACGACGCGATCATCAGGATCGCACCGGGGACGTTCGTCCAGAACGACAGCATGTTCAGCAGCGGGAACGCCATGTCGCGCGCGCCGATCTGGAGCGGGATCGCCAGGTTACCCAGGCCGCTGGAGAGCGCCGCCGACACGACGAAGAAGATCATGATCGTGCCGTGCATCGTGACGGCCATGACGTACTGCTCGGGAGTCATCATCTCCTTGCCCGGCCACGCCAGCTGCGCGCGGAACCAGAACGACAGTCCCACGCCGATCAGGCTCATGAACATCGCCAGCAGCAGGTACTGGATGCCGATCGTCTTGTGGTCGAAGCTGAAGATGTACTTCCCGATGAACCCGGGCGTGTGGTGGTCGTGCCCATGCCCGTCGCCATGTCCGTGGCCATGGTCGTCGTGCGTGTGCGACGCGTCCGAGCCGTGCGTATGCGTGATCGCCAAGATGATCTCTCCCTAAGCGAACAAGGGTAAGTCTCTTACCTTGCCACCCGCTTACTTCAACAGCATCCTTCGACTCGCCCTACGGGCTCGCTCAGGATAAGCCGGGCCGAGACGGGCATAGACTCCAGAAGACTCTTCCGCGGCCCGGCTTAGTCGCCGAACTTCGTTGTCGTTTCCAGCCACTTCGCGAAATCCTCGGGCGTCTTCACGATCACCTTCGCCTTCATCTTGTAGTGGCCGAAGTTGCAGATCTCCGCGCAGGCAACCTCGATCGGTTTCCCGTTCTCGGTCGGCTTGAGCGGCGTGACCCGCGTGTGCGTGTAGATGCCCGGCACCGCATCCTGCTTCGTGCGGAACTCGGGGATGTTGAAGCTGTGCAGCACGTCCCACGAGCGGATGTTGAACCAGACCGGCTTGCCCGCGGGCAGGACCACCACGCCGCGGCTCACGATGTCGTCCTTCCCGTCCTTGTCCTTCGGGTCCAGCGCGAGCGGATTGTCCGCGGAGTCGAATTTCTCGACCACCCGCTTCCCCCACTTGCCGTCTGCCCCGGCATAGCGGGCCACCCATTCGTACTGCATCCCCGTGATCTCAACCTCAACGTCGCCCGCCTCGTGCGTGTACACCTCGTTCCACACCGGCGCGCCGATCACGATCGTCCCGATTTCCGAGACCAGCACCATGAGGATCACCGGCGCCACCGTGAAGAACGTCTCGGCCCCGTGGGACATCGGCTTCCAGGGCTGCCCGTCCGGCTTCGAACGGTTCATGATGAACTTCGACAGCACCAGGTGCCCGACAATGAAGATGAACCCCGCGGCGCCGACGATGTACGTGATCATCTTGTCCACGCCCTTGGAGTGCACGCTCATCTGGGCGGGCCGCCACTCCCGGGCAAACCACATCCACACCGTGATCACGGTGAAAACCAGCATGAACGACGCCAGCAATACCGGCGTCACCGCTCCCCTGTTGCGTCGGTGCATGAATCCTCGCTGCTTATTCGCTCTTCAGGGCCGGGAAATCGACGGACTTCGTCTCCTTCTCCTTCACCTCGACATCCACCGTCTGCGTCCCGAACTTCTCGTGGTAGACCTCGAGCTTGTACTTCCCGGCCGGAAGACCCTTGATCTCAAACGAGCCGTCTTCCCCCGTCACCGCGAAGAACGGGTGGTTGAACACCCCGACCACGCAGCCCATCCAGCCGTGAATGTCGCACTTCACTTTCACAGGCACTTCCGCCGACGAGAACGACTTCTTCGTCTCTTCCCCGGCCTTCGTCTGCGCGAAGTTGAACTCCTGGCTCTTCTTGGGAAGCGCATGGATGTTGTGCGCGATCGAGTCACTGTTCTTGATGATGACGTCCTGGCCCGCAACGACGCCGATGACGTGCGGGAGGTACTGGCAGCCCTTCTGGTCGATCACCGGGCTGGGGTTGACCGGCGCGTACTTGCCGGAGAGGCCATCCTTCACGTAGACGAGGCAGTTG
Source organism: uncultured Planctomycetia bacterium (assembly GCA_963706735.1). Classification (GTDB taxonomy): domain Bacteria; phylum Planctomycetota; class MHYJ01; order WSZJ01; family WSZJ01; genus WSZJ01. Next base: position 59,450 of record CAVPNQ010000072.1, on the reverse strand, counting down.
GCGACCTTGCCGTCCTTGACCTTGTAGTACTCGGTCTTGAGGCCTTCCGGGTGCTGGCCCTTGCAGAAGTCGTCGCCGTCGATGCCGAGGGCCTTCTCGGTCGGAGGAGTGCCGTCGAACTTGATGACGCCCTTGACGACCGCGCCATTGGCCATGTCGGCCGTCTTCACCGCGCCGCCGCCGCCGCCGCCTTCGCCACCGCCGCCACCCGCACCGGTATTGCCGTTAGCATCGGGCTTCTTGCTGTCGCCGCAGCCCGCCACGAGCAGAGCGCTCAGGACAATCGAGGCCACGAGAAGAGGTGTCTTAAGCATGAAAATCGTCCTCCTTGGATGGGGAAAAGCCCGGTGCTTTCCGGCAAGCCGAGCCGCTGGTTTTTGAGGTCCGCCGCATGGTTACGGGCGGGTCACAAGACAACATCCGCCTCGGAACGGCAAGGAAAAATCGCAAACCCGGGACCATAACGGACCGAAGGGTTGCGAAGGATGCCGCACCGCGCGCGGAAACGCCCGTTCCCCTTGGTGACAAAGGGACTTGCGGCGTCAGCGGCGCCGGAAGTTCCGGCCGTTTCGAACGCTTCGGCGGACTCGCGGGTCCGCTGATCCTGCTCCGGGGGCGACCACAATGCCGCACCCCCGCCGGGCTGGTGTTCGCCGGGCATTCCGGGCTACGCGATCCCCGTCAGGACCTTCACGTCAAATTGGATCAGGAAGAACAGGAACACGGCGAACCCGAATCCGAGCGCCACGCTGAACAGAAGCAGCTTCGACTCGTGCTTCAGGTGCATGAACCACAGGCAGATGATCGTGGACTTGATCCCGATGCCGGTGAGCAACAGGGCCTTGTTGTGAATCTGCACCATGAGCACCGTCAGGATGAGGAGCAGCAGCCACGCAAACCAGTAGGTCTTGTAGCTGGACGCTCCGTGCGCTGCAGGCGCCGCCGACTGCGCGTGTCCCGACATTTCCGGTCTCCTCGCAATGCGCCGGGATTCCCCGGCTGATTCCCAGGGAATGGCCTACTCGGCCTTGAACGTGAAGTTCGCGGTCTGCGTGTCCTTGTCCCCGACCTTGAGCGTGAGTTCCTGCGCCCTGAACTTCTCGTGCCACGCGCCCAGCACGTACTCGCCCGCCGGCAACCCCTTGATCTCGAACGTCCCGTCCTCGGCGCTCACCGCATAAAACGGATGCTTCACCACCCCGACCCAGGCGCTCATCCAGCCGTGCGCGTCGCACTTGAACTTCACCATCGTCTCCGCCGAGCTGAACTTCTTCGTCGCGACGTCGCCCTTCTTCGTCTGCGCAAAGTTGAATTCTTCGTTCAGCTTCGGAAGCGAATGCACGTTGTGCATCGTCTCGTCTTCGTTGTGGATCGCGAGCGGCTGCCCGACCTGCACGCCGAGGACGTGCGGTTCGTAACGGCAGGCCTTCTGGGTGAGGATCTTTGCTTCCGCGGGCGCGGGATAGCTCCCCGTCACGCCCTTCTTGACCCACAGGAAGACGTTCGCGAGCGCGCCGTCCTTCACCTTGATGTCCTCGGCCAGCAGTCCGTCCTTGTGGAGGGAAGCGCAGAGGGCGTCGCTGTCCACAACCAGTTTCCTGGGCTCGGGCACGGGACCCTCGAAGGTGATCTTGCCCTTGATCGCACTCCCCCCGGCACTTCCATCGCACAGGAAGTCGCCGCCTTTCGAACCTTGCGGCGAAGCAGGACCGCCTTGGGAAGCCGGGGCGCCGCATCCGGCGGCCGCGAGCAGTGCGAGGGATACAGCGAGGAACTTGAGTGGCATCACGCAGCTCCGGAAATGGAACGAGCGAGGAAAAGGACGAAGGCAGTCCCGCAAACGAGGGACCACGGGTCACACGCGACAGAAAGGTGGATTCGAGAAGAACGGCATGGAGCTGTCCGCAGTGGGCGCGGAAAATTTCCCAGTATTGAGAGCGCCTTCAAGCGTAGGAGCCGGGGAACTGGATTTGCGTTGGCGTCGGGATTGCCCTCGGTACCCCTCCCTGGCCTCCGGGCCGGGGAAAGTCGTGGGCGGGACCTCCCGCCCGGCCCTGCGCTTCCGATCCCGCCGGTCGGGGGCGCCGGGCTATTTTTTTTTGAAAGGCTGCGTTGGGGTCGGGGACAGGCTGGTTATTTCCGCGAAGCGCCGCGAATTCGCACAGCGCTTTAGTTAATGACATTAAGTAAATTCGCGCACCTCCAGCGCGAATTGCCACGGACTTCCCTGTCCGTTATTCGAATTCGATGATTTCAGCGGGTGCGAAGTTTGCGCACAGCGCTCGAGTCCCGTTCGCGCCCGGCGGCGCGAGGGACTACCCGAGGAGGCACTGCATGCCCTGTCGAACTCACGCCTGGAAACTGGCGGCCTTCGCCGCCTGCGCTCTCTGCATCGTCACTCTGTCCGCCTGCCAGCCTCGGGATCCGCAAAAAACGGTCCCGTCGGCGCTCGGTGGTGATGGGGCCGGCGGCGACCCGGGCGGCGACGCGAACGCCACCGGCAAATTCCTCTTCGAGGCCAATTGCGCCGTCTGCCACGGGCTCAAGGGCCTCGGCGACGGCACGGCGGCCTACCTTCTCTGGCCCCGCCCACGCGACTTCTCCAAAGGCAAGTTCAAGATCCGCTCAACCGAGAGCGGGGCTCTCCCCACCGACGAAGACATCATGGCCGTTCTCGTAAACGGCATGCCGGGCACAGCGATGCCGGCCTGGCGACACTTCCCCGAAGCCGACCGCAAGGCGCTCATCGCCTACATCAAGGATCTCAGCCAGTTCCAGGACCCGGACATGGACGCGCCCTACAACTACTTCAAAGAGCGCGGCCAGGGCAAGTCGCTCGCCGTCCCCGCTGAGCCGGCCGATGACGACAAGTCCCGCGCCATCGGCAAGGACATGTACATCAAGATGAGCTGCGTCAAGTGCCACGGCGAAACCGGCCGGGCTGACGGCCCCTCGGCCGCCGATCTCAAGGACGACGCGGACCAGCCGATCCGCCCGAACGATTTCACGCAGGGTATCTTCCGCGGCGGCTCGACCCCCAAGGACGTCTACCTCCGCTTTGCCACGGGTCTCTCCGGCACGCCGATGCCCGCTTACGGCCCCGACCAGATGTCCGACAAGGAACGCTGGGGCCTCGTTCACTACGTCATGAGCCTCTCGGGCGACGCGCCGAAGCACTTCGCCGCCGCACTTCCGTCGGGAAGCCAGCTCCCCGCCACGAAGGTCGCGGCTCTTCCCAAGGACCCGACCGATCCCGCATGGGACGCGATTCCGGCCGTCGAGGTGCCGCTCCAGCTGCTCTTCAGCCGCATCGCCGCGCCGCGCCTCCTGAAAGTCCGGGCCGCGCACGACGGAAGCGCCGTGGCGTTCCAGCTCTCCTGGCTCGACGGCGCCGACAATCACGCGCCGCTCCGCGCCGAGGACTTCCGCGATGCCGTCGCCCTGATGTTTGCGCTCGAAGGGATCGACACGCCGGTCACGATGGGCTCGGCCAAGATGCCGGTAAACCTGTGGCAGTGGAAAGCGGACTGGCAGATCGACCTCGCGAAGTGGCAGGACGTCGAGGGGATTCACCCCGGGATGTCGGTGGAGATGTACCCGTTCGAGAAGGGCGACAGGACGAACGAGAACAAGGGGAACAACCCTTCGGCGATGCCGAACCACGACCCCGCGTACCAGTCGGGGCGCGCCGCGGGCAATCCGTTCTCCAACCCCGACCGCAAGTCCCCCGTCGAGGACGCGGTCGCGGCGGGCTTCGGCACGCTCACGAGCCTCGCGGCGGACAAGCAGTCGGTCACCGGCAAAGGCGCCTGGAAGGAAGGGCTCTGGACGGTGCAGATGGGCCGATCCTTCGCTCCGCCGGACCCGTGCTGCATCGCCTTGAAGGCGGGGACGGAAATCCCGATGGCCTTCGCCGTATGGGACGGCGCCGCGGGCGACCGTGCCGGCCAGAAGTCCGTCACAACCTGGTATCGGCTCATCCTGAAATAAGGGAGATCAAACGTGGAACTTCGATTCGCCCCCGAGTTGCTCGAAGAAGCGGTCGCGCGCGAGGTGCTTCGCCGCGAAGCCGCCGGGGACGCTTCGTCGTCCCGAGACCTGCACGCCGTGTCCGACCCGATCTACTCGCTCCAGGGCACCGAGCGCGAGGCGCGCTTCCGCGACGCCCACGCCGTTTTCTTCCGGCACCTTGGCCTGGCCCGGCCGATCGAGACCGCCGTCGCCGATTACCCGTCGATTGCACCGCAGATTGACGAGCTGATTCTCGACCGCGGCGCGGCGGCGACGGACGAGGAGGCAGACCTTCTCGTGCGCGACGGAGGCAAGCCTCACGTTCGCATTCGCATCCGCGTCCAGCGGTTCGACGATCCAGTCGCGCTCGCCGGATTCCTGCGCCACGAGCTCCGCCACGTCGAGGACATGCTCCGGCCCGCCTTCGTCTACCGCGCGCTCGGCCGGATCGCCTCTCGGCCAGCCGAAGAGAATCTCGTCCGGGCCCGTCTCCGCCTCCTCTGGAACCTCGTCGCCGCCGGCGCCATCGCCCGTTCGGGAAAGCTCGGCGCGGCGACGCTCGAGGAATGGGGCACGATGGTCATGCGGAATTACCCTGGCTTTCCCCCTGCCACTCGCGACCGCATCCTGACCCGGCTCTGGGAAACACCCGAGGCGACCTGGCCGCAGCTCATCGAACTGGCCCTCGATCCCAGGAAACTCCTTCGTTTCTCGGGGATCCGGCAGGACGAGAGCCCGCGCGGCCCGGGATCCCTCTGCCCGCTCTGCAGCTTCCCCACTTTCGAGTGGCACGAGAACCCCGCCGCTCTTCCCGCCACCACCCTCGCCATGGTCCAGGCGGATTCCCCGACCTGGAATACGGCCGATGGCGCGTGCCGCCAGTGCCTCGACTCCTACGTCTTCCGCACGCGGTTCGCGCCGACCGTGGCGACCCGCTCTTCCAACCTGGTTCAGGAGGGCATTCATGGCCATTAACCGTCGCGACTTCCTGAAGTCCGCAGGAATTGCGGGAAGCGCCGCGTGGCTGGCCTCGGGCGGCCTGAGGCTCGGGGCTTTCGAACCGTTTCCCGACGTCGACCCGCTGGCGGCCTACCCGGCGCGCGACTGGGAAGAGGTGTACCGCGAACAGTATCGGTACGACTCGAGCTTCGCCTGGGTGTGCTCCCCGAACTGCACGCACTCGTGCCGCATGAGAGCGTACGTCCGCAATGGCGTCGTGCTCCGCAGCGAGCAGAACTACGACAGCGGGCGCGTCGGCGACCTCTACGGCAACAAGGCCACGGTCAACTGGAACCCGCGTGGCTGCTCCAACGGGTTCACGATGCAGCGCCGCATGTACGGCCCGTACCGCCTCCGCTACCCCATGATCCGCAAAATGTGGAAGCAGTGGGCCGACGACGGCTTCCCCGAGCTCACCCCCGACAACCACAAGAAGTACAAGTTCGACTCGCGCGGGACGGACGAGCTCGTGAAGATCGCCTGGGACGACGCGTTCAAGTACCTGGCGAAGGGCGTCGTCCACATCATGAAGAAGTACTCGGGGGAGCAGGGGCGCAAGCGCCTGGTCGACGAGGGCTACCCCGAGGAAATGCTCCTCTACCACGAGAATTCCGGCGCCCGCGTCTGCAAGGTCCGCGGCGGCATGGGCCTCCTCGGCGTCATGGGCAAATACGGCATGTACCGCTTCGGCCAGGGCCTCGCCCTCGCCGATGCCAAGATCCGCGGCGTCGGGGAGCATGATGCGAAGGGCTCGCGCATCTGGTCGAACTACACCTGGCACGGCGACCAGGCCCCCGGCCACCCGTTCGTACACGGACTTCAGGCCTCGGACTGCGACCTGAACGATTTCCGGTACTCCAAGCTCCATATCCAGATGGGCAAGAACCTCATCGAGAACAAGCGCGCCGACAATCACTTCTTCACGGAGTGCATGGAGCGCGGCGCCAAAATCGTCGTCATCACGCCGGAGTACTCGCCGCCGGCGTCCAAGGCCGACTACTGGATCCCGATCCGCCCGAACAGCGACACGGCGCTCCTCCTCGGCATCACGAAGCTCATGATGGACGAGAACAAATACGACGCGGACTTCGTGAAGCGCTTCACGGATTTCCCCCTGCTCGTGCGCGAGGACAACCTCAAGCGACTGCAGGCGAAGGACGTGATCAAGGGCTACGCGGCGCCGGACCTGTCCGCGGGGGCATCCTTCCAGATCCACGGCATGACGAAGGAACAGCGGGACCGCATCGGCGACTTCATGGTCTGGGACACGAAGACGAACGGGCCGAAGGTGGTGACGCGGGACGCCGTCGGCGGGCTCTTCGACAGCCTCGGCCTGGATGCGGCGCTCAAGGGCACGTTCAAGGTGAAGACGGTGGACGGGAAGGAAATCGTCGTTCGTCCGCTTTTCGACCTCTACAAGAACATCCACCTGAAGGACTACGACCTCGACACAGTTCACGAGATCACGCGCGCCCCGAAGGAACTGATCCGCCGGCTGACGGACGACATCGCGACGATCAAGCCGGTCGCGATCCACCAGGGTGAAGGAATCAACCACTGGTTCCACGCGACGGAAGCGAACCGGGCGAGCTACCTGCCGCTCATGCTGACGGGAAACATCGGTCTTCCGGGCGCCGGTTCCCACACGTGGGCCGGCAACTACAAGGCCGCGCTGTTCCAGGGCTCCACGTGGACAGGCCCCGGCTTCAAGGGCTGGGTCGCGGAAGATCCCTGGCACCTGAACCTGGACGAGAACGCAGACGGCAAAGACATCCATGCCCACGCCTTCACACAGGATGAAGAGCCGGCCTACTGGAACTACGACGACAAGCCTCTCCTGGTCGAGACGCCCGGCAAGGGACACAAGTGCTTCACAGGGAAGTCGCACATGCCCACGCCGACCAAGTTCCTCTGGTTCACCAACGTGAATCTCTTCAATAACGCGAAGTGGGCCTACCAGATGTTGATGAAGACGAACACGAAGATCGAGATGATCTGTTCGACGGACATCGAGATGACTTCGAGCGTCGAGTACAGCGACCTGGTGTTTGCGGCGAACTGCTGGATGGAGTTCCAGCAGTACGAGGTGACGGGGTCGTGTTCGAACCCGTTCCTGCAGATCTGGGGGCGCGGGATCAAGCCGGTATACGACACGATGGACGACCCGGTGATCCTGGCGAATGCCTCGAAAGCCGTCGGCGAGCTGATCGGGGAACCGCGTCTCACGGATCTCTGGAAGTTCACGCACGAGGGGAAGACGGAGGTCTATATCCAGCGCCTGCTGGACGCCTCGACGACGACGCGCGGCTACAAGGTCAAGGACATCAACGACGGAAAATACGGCGAACCCGGGGCGGCGCTCTTCCTGTTCCGGACGTACCCGCGGGTTCCGTTCTATGAGCAGATCAAGGACAACCTCCCCTTCTACACCCCCACGGGCCGGCTGCAGTCGTACAACGATGAGGACGAGGTCATCGAGTACGGCGAGAACTTCATCGTCCATCGCGAGGGGCCGGAAGCGACGCCGTACCTGCCGAACGTGATCGTGAGTTCGAACCCCTGGGTCCGCCCGGAGTCCTATGGCATCCCGGAGGACGCCATGGGGGTCGAGGAGCGGCAGGTTCGCAACATCAAGAAACCTTGGAGCGAGGTGAAGAACACGAAGAACCCGCTCTGGGAAGCGGGCTTCAAGTTCTACTGCATTACACCGAAGTCGCGGCACTCGACGCACTCGCAGTGGCAGGTCACGGACTGGCAGTTCATCTGGAACAACCAGTTCGGCGACCCGTACCGGCGCGACAAGCGCCAGGCGGGGGTGGGTGAGCACCAGATTCACATCAACCCGGCGGCTGCGAAGGACATGGGGATCGCGGACGGGGACTACGTGTACGTCGATGCGAATCCCGCGGATCGTCCGTATATCGGGTGGAAACCGGATGACCCGCACTACAAGGTCGGGAGGCTCATGCTGCGGGCGAAGTACAACGCCGCCTACCCGTATAGCGCCGTGATGATGAAACACGCGCCCTTCATTGCGACGGAGAAGTCGGTCAAGGCGCACGAGTCGCGCGAAGACGGACGGGCGCAGTCCGAGGGAACCGGCTACCAGTCGAGCTTCCGTTACGGCTCGCAGCAGTCCGTCACACGCGGCTGGCTCATGCCGATGCACCAGCTCGACTCGCTCTTCCACAAGACCAAGGCCCGCATGGGATTCCTCTTCGGCGGCGAAGCTGACAACCACGCAGTAAACACAACGCCGAAGGAGACGCTGGTCAAGATTACGAAGGCCGAAAACGGCGGGTTGAACGGCGTGGGCGTGTGGGCGCCGGCTGCCAGCGGGTTCGCGCCAGGCGGCGAGAACGACTTCATGAAGAAGTACATGCAGGGCAAGGTCACCAGAGGTTAGACGACCGTCCCGGGACCAGGAGGAAACGATGCCGGAAAAAGAAAGCGAACAGGACGACCCGCTGGAGTTCGTCGGTATGGCGATCCCGGCCGGGCCGCAGGCGGACGAAGACATGACCCGCGCGGTCGTCGAGGAGTTCCTGCTGAACGGGTTCGACAGGGAGCGCCTCGTGCGGCTCTTCAAGGACCCGTTCTACGCCGGCACCCACAGGGTCTGGGCCCAGCACGGTCAACAGTTCGTGGAACGGGTGATCGACGACGTGCTCCGCGAGTGGAGCCCGTCTCCGCAGGCGGGCAACTAAGGAGGCTTCACGCATGTCCCAGGTCTATAACTGGCAACTCGGGCGGCAGATGGAATACCCGTACGAGGAGCACCACCCCGATCACCAGTTTGCGTTCGTGTTCAACACGAACCGCTGCATCGCGTGCCAGACGTGCACCATGAGCTGCAAGTCCACCTGGACGTTTTCCAAGGGCCAGGAACTCATGTGGTGGAACAACGTCGAGACAAAACCCTACGGCGGCTACCCGCAGAACTGGGATTCGAAAATCCTCCAGCTCCTCGATCAGGCTCATGCCCGCGCCGGCGAGGAAATGGCTTGGGCGGGCAAGAAGTCGGACAGGGCCGTCTACGGCCAGTACAAGGGCATGACGATCTTCGAAGCGGCAAAGAAGGCGCTGAATCCCGATTCGCAGCAGCGCGTCCTCGGGTACCTCCCCACCGAGTCCGAGTGGACCGCCCCGAACATCTTCGAAGACAACGCGACCCCCTACGAGGGCGGTCCGTTCGGCCTCTCCAGGGACGGCGCCTCGCTCCCCGAACACAAGACCTGGTTCTTCTACCTCCAGCGCATCTGCAACCACTGCACCTATCCCGGCTGCCTCGCGGCATGTCCGCGCAAGGCGATCTACAAGCGTCCCGAAGACGGGATCGTGCTCATCGACCAGGAACGCTGCCGCGGGTACCGCCGGTGCGTCGAAGCGTGCCCTTACAAGAAGGCGATGTACCGGCCTTCGACGCGGACTTCGGAAAAGTGCGTGGCCTGCTTCCCGCGCATCGAGGGCAAGGACCCCCAGTGCGGCGGCGTGCCGATGGAAACGCGGTGCATGACGAGCTGCGTCGGCCAGATCCGCCTGCAGGGACTCGTGAAGGTCGAGAAGGACGGGTCGTGGACGGAAAACAAGAAGAGCCCTCTCTACCACCTCGTCAAGGTGGCAAAAGTCGCCCTGCCGCTCTACCCGCAGTTCGGGACGGAGCCCAACGGTTTCTACATCCCGCCGCGGTGGGTTCCTCGCGAGTACCTGAAGCAGATGTTCGGGCCGGGCGTCGACGACGCGATCGAGAACTACACCATCCCCAACCGCGAACTCCTCGCTGTCCTCCAGCTCTTCCGCAAAGACCAGCGGATCATCTACAGCTACGAGATCGAACCGGGAGAGAAGCGCTTCGAAACGACCATCCGCGGGAAGAAATTTGAGCTCTTCAACGACACGATTATCGCCTTCGGGAAGGACCGGCAGGAGCTGTTCCGGACGGCAGTTGAGGAGCCATTCCACATCCGGCCCGACAAGCACGCCAACTCCATCTAGGGGAACACGGATGCCAGCCACTCTTCCGGAACTGACGATGGACTCGGAACTTGCGTTCGTTCGCGCCGGGTATTACCGGTTCCTTGCTCGCGCCTTCGCGTACCCGAGCGCTGGCACGGCGGAAGCGCTTCGGAATGAGCTTCCTGATTCCGACACGGCGGAACTCTGGGGGAAGGCTGGCGACTGCGTGAAAGGAAGACTGGCGGAGGTGAAGGCGGTGCTGCAGGGGCTGACGGACGGGGGCATGGAGTCGATGCACCTCGCGACGTACGGCCACACGATTTCCGAGACGTTCCCGCCGCACGAGACGCGATACGGCAGCGCCCATCCGTTCCAGGAGACCCAGGACCTGGCGGACGTTACTGCGTTTTACAGGGCGTTCGGGCTGCAGGTTCGCGGAGGAACCGGAGAACGGGCTGACCATGCCTGGCTTGAGCTGGAATTCGTGCACTTTCTCGCGGTGAAGCAGCTCGTGGCGCTGGAGCGTGGAGAAGTGGAGGGCGCGGAACGGACGCTGGAGGCCGCGCGGGCGTTCTTGAAGGACCACATTGGGCGATGGGGCCCAGTGTTTGGGGAAATTCTCGCGAAAAAGGCCCCTAACACCCTGCATCGCGCCTTGGGCGCGCTTCTGGCCTCTGTTTTGCAATCTGATGCTTCCCGTCTGGAAGTGACGCCGGGGGAAGTCAGCGCGGAACCGATTGCGATTCCGCCCGAACCGGCTGCCGAGCCCGAAGACGGTCCCGAAGAAAACGAAAGCAGCGACTGCGGTGTGTAGACCACGGTCGCTTCAGGAGTCGGCGTCTGTGGCGGGCGCCGACTCCGCTTTTTTTTTGCCCTGTCACGTCGCCCGGCGCGGCAACTGATCCTCGCGCCTCACCGCGCCTGACTGCGGCTGCTTCCAATTCCCCTGCCACCGTATCTTTACCACAGATGCCCGGAAACCCGCACCGGATGCGCTTTAGTCCGGGGAATGCGGAACCCGGACACACGGGTCACTGCGAGATTAGACAGAAATCGTTGGGAATTGACCCAGAGCACCTGGACGAACGCCGCATCCCGCTGATTTGCGCTACGGCCCGTGGCTTGCTTCCTCGGAAGTGCCTCCATAGCTGACCAGGGAGCCGTGAGCAGCGACATCCTCAACGAAATCGTCCAGGACCTGAACGCCGGCCGCGGCTTCCAGGACATCCTCGACTCCATCTATGCGCGGATGCGCGGCCACCTGCCGTGCAACCGGCTGGCCGTGTCCGTCTACGATCCCGCGCGCGACTCGCTCACCATCCACGCCTGCCGCAGCGACGGCCCGATCCTCCTCCACGAGGGGTACAGCGCGCGCCTCCGGGGTTCCAGCCTCGAGCCGCTCCTTCGCACCGGCGAACCCCGCATCATCCCCGACCTCGACGCCTACGTCCGCGCCCACCCCACTTCCGAGGCCACGCGTCTCATCGTCCGGGAAGGCATGCTCTCCTCCCTCTCCCTCCCCCTCATCGCCCGCGGCAACCCCTTCGGCGTGCTCTTCATCTCGTCCCGCCACCGCGACGCCTACACCGCCGATCACGCCACTTTCACACGCAACGTCGCCGGACACATCTCTGTCGCCCTCGAACGGTCGCTTCTCGTCGAAGAGCTCCGCAAGAGCAAGGAGCACCTGGAGAACATCCTCGAGAACTCGGCGGACGCGATCGTGACGGTGGACCAGTCCGACCTGATCCGGAGCTGGAATCGCGGCGCCGAGCGGATGTTCGGATGGCCGGCGACCGAGATCATCGGCCAGCCGATCGAAGCGCTGATCCCGGAGGAGCTCCGCGACGCGGGCGAGTTGCGCCGCATCCGCACGGAAGTCGAACGCGAGGGGTTTCTCGAGGGTTACGAAACGGTCCGCGTCTCCCGCGACGGACGCCGGCTGGCGATGAGCATCACAAGCACCGCCATCCGGGACAAGTCGGGAAAGATCGTGGGCCGAAGCGCGATCCTGCGGGACATGACGAAGGTGAAGCGGCTGCAAACGGACCTGGTGCGGTCGCAGAGCCTGGCCGCGGTGGGCGAGCTGGCGGCGACGGTGGCGCACGAGATCAAGAACCCGCTGGCGGGGATCAGCGGGGCGATCCAGGTGATCGCGGACGCGATTCCCTCGACGGACCCGCGGCGCGAAATCGTGTCGGAAATCCTGGCGCAGGTGCAGCGGCTCGACGAGACGGTGCGGGACCTGCTGGTCTTCGCACGCCCGTGGACGCCGGAGCCGCAGACGACCGACCTGGTCGAGCTCCTCGGCAGGGTCACGCGGATCCTGAAGCAGCAGGAGCGGATGTCCACGATTGCTCTTCGCTGCGACACACCCGCTTCACTCATGCTTTCGGCCGACCCCAGGCTCGTCCAGGAGGTCTTCTTCAACATCCTCCAGAATGCCGTCGATGCGATGCCGCACGGCGGCGAGATCCGCGTGGACATCAAGGAGACCCCGGGAATGGCCGTCATCCGGGTCCGCGATACCGGAAGCGGAATCGCCCCGGATCACATTCCGCGACTCTTCTCGCCGTTCTTCACGACCAAGACCCGCGGCACGGGGCTCGGGCTGGCGATTTCGAAGAGGATGATCGAAGCGCACGGCGGGCGGGTGGAGATCGACAGCGAGCTGGGCAAGGGGACCGAGGTGAAGATCTCGCTTCCGCTCGAGAACGCGGCGGCGCGGACGGGCATCGGCGGACTGCGCTAAGCCGGACGAGCGCCCGCTCTTTCGTGTCTCAGCACGGCGGCCTCCGGATCCGTGGAGAGGGCGAGATTCAGCCCGAGCCTGTGTGCGAGAAAGTCCGAGAGCCCGTCGGCGTCGGTCAGCGCGAAGATGGGAATGTTCTGGGCCGTACCCGGGGTGCGGGACACTGCGGCGATGATGTCGTGGTCCGCGTCCGTGCATGAGGGCAGCTCGCTCGCCCCGAAGACCCGGACGCGCGGGATCGCGACGTCGCGGAATCCTTCCACGATGGCCACGTCGACTCCGGGAAACGCCTCTTCGGCAATGCGAACCGGGTCGGCCTCGGGTTCGCGACGGCGGACCGCCCACTCGCCGGGCCCGACGACCGCGACGGCCGCGGCCCCTCCTTCCCAGAAGCGGCTCGAGTCTTTCCCCTCGCGGTCCAGCTGGTAGCCCTTGGAGCAGTGCTTGACGACCCCGACCTTGAGACCACGCGAGGTCCAGAGCCGCACCAGGCGCTCGATCATCCAGGTCTTGCCGGAATCCGACGGTCCGCAGAACGCAATCAGCTTCATGGCACGGTCTCCAGAGGGTGACGGAACAGTCGCGAATCGGATGCCACTCGGGAAATCGAGGAAATGCGGATGACGAGGTCCGCTTTGCGGACAATTCCCCTCGCCCGCGGAAATCCCCCCCCCTGTCAGAGCGCGTGAAAGAAGCGAATCTGTTCGATGAATCAGCGGAGTCGAGACCTGCGGTGGAGCGCACGAGGAAGCAAGGGCCGGCGAAGCTTCTTCGGGCGGCGAGAAACCAGGTACTGCTCACGCCGACATAGCTGGATGGGCTGCTCGGCGGGGTTGCGGTCTGCCCGCACACGCTGTCCGATTTCCGCGTCGACCACAAGGAAGCTCTGGACGACATGATGACCCAGGTCCTCGCGGCGCTTCTGCGCCACGACGCCGTCGAACTCAAGCGCGTCGCGCAGGACGGCACCCGCGTCCGGGCCAGCGCATGGGCAGTCCGGGCCAGCGCATGGGCAGCCTCGATCGCTTACAACGCGCTCAGATTGCTCGCGCAGGCCTGAACCTCTCCCCGGAAGCCGCAAGCCGCTCACCGGGAACCTTGAGACCGCGAGCAAAACCCGACCGAGGACGCGCGGCGCGGGTCCGGTCGGCGCGCGCCTCAAGCCTCGGCACCGCCCAATCCCTCGTCGCGCGCCGGTCGGACCCGTGCCGTGCGCCGCAGGGAGGATTTTGCTCGCGGTCTCAGGCGCTCCGGACCACCAGCATCGGCAGGTTGCCCGAACGCAACACATTCTCCGCGATGCTCCCCATCACGGCCCTCACGATCCCGGTCCGTCCATGCGTGGAACAGGCGATCAGGTCCGCCTTCTTCCCTGCCGCCGCTTCAAGAATCTCCTCCGCCGCATCCCCCGTGCTGATCAGGCTGTCGCACGTCACTCCGGCATCCGCAAAGACAGCCTTGGCCGTCTCGATGACTCGTTCTGCATGGGCCACCGTTTCCCCCAGCGCCGGCCGGGGCGGCAGGACGTGCACGAGCGTGACCTGCGCGTGAAACGCCGTGACAAGCTCCGTGACGTGCGGCGCGATCCCCAGCGCGTGCGTGCTTCCATCCACCGGAACGACGATCCTCCGGATCACGAGCGGCTCGGGCTTCTTCGGCTCCCCCGCCGTCCGCACCAGCAGCACCGGCACCGGACTCGCCCGAAGCACACTCTCGGCAATGCTCCCGTACGCCAGCCGCGCCAGACCCTTCCGCCCGTGCGTCGCCATCGCAATCATCCCGTTGGGCCTCGCCGCCGCCTCCGCCACAATCGCCTCCGCCGCCGGAGCCGGCTTCACGATCCCGCGACAACGCACTCCCTTCCCCGAAACACGCTTCGCCAGGTCCCTCACATATCCCTGTGCCTCGGCCCGCGCATCGTCCGCACGGCCGGGCTCGAGCGAAGCGGCCAGCGGCGGTTCGGCGACGTGAAGCAGCACGACGTCCGTTCCGGCGCGAGCCAGAAGCGGCAGCAGCCGGTCGATCACCGACTCCGCCGCCGGCGAGGCATCGAGCGGGACCAGGATGTGCTTCAGCATGGCAACCTCTTCTCGTGGGCCGTCCCCGCTCAGATCACCCGGATATTCCGCCTGCCGCCGAGCGGCCGCTTGCCGCCCTTCCAGAGTGCCCTCGAAGCGCGGATGACGAGGACCGGCGTCGGACCATGCCGGACCACCTTGTCAGTGATCCCGCCCAGCATCCACCGCTCGATCCCCCCGGCGCCGCGCGTCGTCATCACGATCACGCCGCAGCCCTTCTGCAGCGCGTACTCCACGATCGCCTCCGCCGGGCTGTCGCTCTTCGCCACCGCCTGCACCACGTTCACGCCGCGGGCGACAAGATCACTGGCGGCGTCCTTGAGCTGGTTGGCGGCGAGGTCAACCGAGGCGGGGGAAGCGTCGCTGGCGACGACCCGAAGGAGGTGGATGCGGGTGCCGCCTTCGGCGAACTGGCGGAGTTCGCGGAGGGCCTGGGCGGAGAGGGGAGAACCGTCGAGGGAAACCATGGCGTCGCGGAACATGCGGAGCGCGCCTGCCTCGGCCATCGCGCGGGTCCGCTTCTGCGGCGGGTGAATGACGAGAACCGGGGTCGCGGCGAGGCGGATGACTTTGTCGGCCACGCTTCCCATGACCCATCTCTGGACTCCACCGCGGCCGTGGGTGGTCATGACGACGAGGTCGGCCTTGGTGGCGGCGCGATTGATTTCCTCGAGGGGGAATCCGATACGGACTTCGGCCTCGACGGGAACCTCGGCCGAGTTGTAGGTCTTCACGAGCCGGTCGACCTCGGCGTGGGCGAGCTTGCGGGCGGAGGCCTGGACCGAGACGGGGATGTCCGTGACGATGAGCGACTCTGGAAGGGCCCGCAGGAGCCTGACGCGTCCCTTGGCTCGGCGGGCGATTTCGATGGCGAAGGGAATCGCGTGCTCGGACAGGGTGGAGCCGTCGATGGGAACGAGAATGGTCCGGTACATGGGGCCCTCCGCGGCTGAGTGAGAGTAAGGGGGGGATGAACGGAAGCGCAAACGCAGGGCCGCCTGAAGAGTGGGAAATCCCCGCATCCGGCCCGATCAGGAGGTAGATTCTACCGGGAAGAGCGTAATTTTCCCCTGTTGGTGATTCGCTGGCCGCGTTTCCATGCAGGACTCCACGGCACACCTTGTGCGGGTATATTCCGGGCGCAGGTGCGTCGACCGGAGTCCTGATCGGCCTTCCAATTCAAGAGGTGAGCCATGCTCGAACGCATCCTCGTCCCGCTCGACGGTTCGGAAATCGCAGAGGCCATCCTCGGGCAGGTCTGCCGGCTGCTCCGCCTGAATGACTCCAGCGTGATCCTCTTTGAAGCGGTCCCCGTCCCCGTTCAGCCCGGGGTCGAATTCGCGCCTCTGCTGTCTGACCTCAAGGCGGAAGCCGAACGCTACATCGCGGCGCTCGAGCGCCAGCTCGCGAAGGAGGGAGTCAAGTCCCGCGGTGTCGTCCGGGTCGGCGGCGAGGCGACCGCGATCCTCGACGCGGCAAAGGAGGAAAAAGCGACCATGATCGCCATGGCGACTCACGGCCGCAGCGGTTTCTCGCGGTTCGTGTTCGGCAGCGTCGCGGAGAAAGTCATGCGGGCCAGCGAGGTTCCCGTTCTCATGGTGCGCTCCTACAAGGACAGCGCCGTCGGCGCCGATCGGACGCCGGTCCAGGAAATCCCCTTCAAGAAGATCCTCGTCCCGATCGACGGCAGCGAGAAGTCGCTGGCGGTGCTTCCGTACGTGAAGACGTTCGCGAAGGCAGTCGGGGCGAGCGTGCTGGTGCTCGGGGTGGTCGAGCCCACCTCGGAGGGCAAGGCGGGCGAAGGCGAGCCGCTGGTGCGGATCGCGGTGAAGGACCTCGCGCAGGCCGGCATCCCCGTGGACCCGGTCATCCGGCTCGGGGATCCCGCCTCGGAGATCCTGGACGCGACGAAGCGTCACGGAGTGGACCTGCTCGCGATGAGCACGCACGGTCGCAGCGGGCCGTCGCGGTGGGTGATGGGAAGCGTGACGGAGAAGGTGCTGCGTTCGGCGACGGTGCCGATGCTCGTGGTGCGGTCGAAGTAGAGATCTAGACCGTCGGTTGCCCGACCACGAGCCGGAACGCGGTCCCGCAGCGGCCGTCGCTTTCGACGGCAATCGTGCCGCCCATGGCCTCCACGGCGGAGCGGCAGAACGACAGCCCGAGCCCGGTGTCCACCCGCAATCCCGCTTCGCGCAGGGCCTGCCCGCCGTACCGCTCGAACAACAGATGCTGCACGTTCTTCGGGATTCCCGGCCCGTCGTCCACCACGGAGATCTCCGCCTTCCCTTCCGCCGCCTCCGTGACGCGCACCAGGATCTTCGTCCCGCGCGGGGTATGCCTGACCGCGTTGCGGATGAGGTTGTAAAACACTCTCTTGAGAAGCGACTGGTCCGACCGGAGGGTCAGCGACCCTGGAGCTTCCAGCTCAATTGAGCGCCCTTCCTGTCCTGCATGCAGGTCGAACGCTGCGACGCTTCGCCGCGCGAGTTCCGCCACGTCGAAATTCTCGACATTGACCTCGAGGCTTCCCGCCTCGGCGCGGCTGACCTGGAGGACGTTCATGATCATCTGGCCGAGATCGTCGCAGCGGCGGAGGGCCTCGGTGAGCGCTTCGTCCTCGTTGGGGCTCAGTCCCTGCTCGCGGGTGGAGAGGAGCTCGAGGAACGCGCGGATGCCGGCGAGGGGGTTCTGGAGGTCGTGGATGATCATGTCGCTCAGGATGCGCTTGGCGCCCTGGAGGCGGACGAGCTCGGCGTTGCGGTTGTGGAGGGTGGAGTGGGCCTGGTCGATGTAGGAATCGATCGCGAGGCTCATGTCGAGCGTGATGATCTTGCCTAGGGCGGCCACGGTGCGGTGGTAGCGCGCGTCGCCGGGCGGGAAGGCGCCGCGAAGCACATCGGAAGCGATCTGGAAGTAACGGTGATAGGCGCCCAGGTACATCTCCGGGGGCAGCCCGACCCTTTCGTGGGTGAGACCGACCCGGACCCTCTCCCGGAAATACTCGGCGTCGTAGTTCCCCGCAGTCAGGCGGTTGAAGTAGGTGCGCTGAAGGGCCTTGAGCCGCT
The DNA here is from genome assembly GCA_963706735.1 of uncultured Planctomycetia bacterium. Classification (GTDB taxonomy): domain Bacteria; phylum Planctomycetota; class MHYJ01; order WSZJ01; family WSZJ01; genus WSZJ01. The sequence continues at coordinate 41,586 of CAVPNQ010000072.1, read as the reverse complement.
CTACCTGGCCGGGGGCCTCGAGCATCCTGCGCGTCCGATCGTGGGACAGGAGGAACTCGTAGAACCGGTTGATGATCGTGTCGGCGTGCTGTGAGAGCAGCGAGTGGACTTCGCGGAGCAGCCGTTCGTCTTCGGCGGTGAGCTGCACGAAGGCTTTGCGGGACTGGATATCGCGATCGGTCAGGGAGAGCATGGCGGGCGGATTCTATCCGGCGGGGGACGAATGCACAGCCTGCGGGCATTGAAAATTCCCGCGGCGCCGCTCAGAGCGCGTGAAAAATTCGAGCGCCGTCACCGGTCTCACCGCGCACGCCCGACGTCGTAACGGCTCGACGTCGGGGCGCGCGGTTCGACCGGCGCCGGCACGTCCGGCGCGCCTCGAAAACCACAATTTTTCCTCCACACCACCTCGCGCGCCGGACGGGCTGGTGGCGCGTGCCGCAGGGCGAGTGCTTCTCGCGCTCTCAGGGGCTGCGACGGCCCTCGCGCAGGTAGACGTACCAGTAGATGGCGGCCACCATGAGTCCGCCGCCGGCGATGTTGCCGAGGGTGACGGGGACGAGGTTGGCGGCGAGCCCGGCCCAGCCGACCGGCGCGAGGGCGTCGGGCGTCCACCCGCCCGCGGCGAGCACCGCGGGCTCCGACCGGAGCATCATTCCCAGCGGGATGAAGTACATGTTGGCGACGCTGTGCTCGAGGCCGAGGGCCACGAACGCCGTGATGGGAAACAGGATCGACAGGATCTTGTCCGTCGTGCTGCGGGCGCTGAAACACAGCCAGACGGCGAGGCACACGAGCGCGTTGCACAGCGCACCCAGCACGAACGCCGTCCCGAACGGCAGGGTGCACTTGGCGAGGGCGATGCGAAGAGCCGTCGCGCCGGGCTGGGCGCCGGCATCGGCCCAGCGATGAGAGGCGTAGAAGGCGGCTGCCGTCGCGGCGGCGCCCGCGAAGTTCCCCGCGTAGACGCACACCCAGTTGCGCAGCAGCCGCGCCGTCGTCACGCGGCGGCTCGCCCAGGCCATGATGACCAGGACGTTTCCGGTGAAGAGCTCCGCGCCTGCGACGACGACGAGGATCAGCCCGAGCGAGAACGCGAGCCCCGAGAGCAGCTTCGTCGGCCCGTATCCCATCCGCGTGTCCGTCGCGGCCACCGTCGAGAACGCCGCGCCCAGGCCGATGAACGCCCCGGCGAGCACCGCCAGCGCCAGCATCGAGCCCATCCCGAGGGCGGCCTTCTTCACCCCCGTGTCTTCGACCCTCGCCGCCATCTCGGCGGGAGCGTACGCGTCAACCCCGGTCGGCTGTTCCATGAATCACCATGCTCGCCGCCGGCCGGCACGGAAGCTAGCTGTTATGGTGCGCCTCTTCGCCCTTCATCAACCCGAACTTCTCCATCCGGTACCGGATCTGGTCCCGCGTGATCCCCAGCAGGTCCGCGGCCCGCGTCTGGTTCCCCGCCGTCCGCTCCAGCGCCTGCACCACCAGGTCCTTCTCCAGGTCCTCCAGCACGATCCCCTTCGAGGGCAGCTTCAGGAGCCTCGCGCCCTCCTCCCCCGTCGATGCCGGCCCCGGCCTCCCCAGCGCCAGGTCGTCCGCCCCCATCGTCGGCCCCTGCCCCAGCAGCACCGCGCGCTCGATCGCGTTCTTCAGCTCGCGCACGTTCCCGGGCCAGTCGTACCCCGACAGCTTGTCGTACGCTTCCTTCGTCAGGTCCTTCACTTCCTTGCGGAATTCCTCCGCGAAGCGCTTCAGGAAATGCTGCACCAGCAGCGGAACGTCCTCCTTGCGGGCGCGCAGCGGCGGCACCAGGATCGTGATGATGTTGAGCCGGTAGTACAGGTCCTCGCGGAAGCGGCCTTCGGCGATCGCCTTCTCCAGGTCCTTGTTGGTCGCCGCGATCACGCGCACATCGACCTTGATGTCCACCGTGCCGCCGATCCGCCGGAACGCCTTTTCCTCCAGGGCGCGCAGCACCTTGGACTGGAGCGTGGGCGACATGTCGCCGATTTCGTCGAGGAAGAGGGTGCCGCCGTTGGCGAGCTCGAAGAGGCCCTTCTTCTGCATCTTTGCGTCCGTGAAGCTTCCCTTTTCGTGCCCGAACAATTCGCTCTCGAGCAGCGTGTCCTGGAGGGCGGTGCAGGTGATGTTCATGAAGGGCTTGTCGCTGCGGTTGGACTCGTAGTGGATGGCCTTGGCGATGACGTCCTTGCCGGTGCCGCTTTCGCCACGGACGAGGACGGTGGAGGCGCCGCTCTGGGAGACGCGGCGGACGAGCTCGATGACGTCGCGCATCGACTTCGATTTGCCGACGAGGTTGTGGACGCCGAACGAAGAGCGGCGCTCGGAGACGTGGGCGCGGACGTCGCGCTTGAGGGAGCTGGTCTCGAGGGCGCGGCGGACGGTGATGGCGAGTTCGTCCATGTTGAACGGCTTGGCGACGTAGTCGAAGGCGCCGAGTTTCATCGCCTCGACGGCGGTATCGACGGTCGAATAGGCCGTGATCACGATGACCGGGATTTCGGGGCCGCCCTGGGATTCCTTCTGGATCGCGCGGAGGATGCTGAGCCCGTCGGTGTCGGGCAGTTTCATGTCGAGCAGCACGAGTTCGGGCGTCTCGCGGTGGAAGGCCTCGAGGGCGGACTTGCCGTCCTCGGCTTCCGTGACGGAGTGGCCCTCGCGCGTGAGGCGCTCCTTGAGCGACCAGCGGATGAGTTTTTCGTCGTCGACGACAAGGATGTTCATGGATTCACCGCGATTAGGGTGGGAACTGATATGCAAGGGAAGTGCCGCCGCAAACACGCGGAAATCTGGGGGATGGGACACTTTCGAATCGTGATTTTACGCACAAGTGGGGAATTTCACATGTTCGCGCGGCTTCTTCCGATCCGATCCCGCAGGGACTTCCTCCTGCGGTCTCCCCTTTGCAGCCTTTTTCGGTGCGATGAAGACCCTGGCCAGTTTCTTTCGCGCCCTCGCGCGCCCTCACACCTATAACCTCAGGCGTAACCCCTTCGCATGGTTCGGGCTCTTCTGGGGCCTCCCCATTCCCATCTTCTCGCTCTCGATTGACCACATGCTTCTGGACGACTGGGAACACCGCTCCCTCTTCACCATCCTCCTGGAGCACCCCTGGCACATCCTCTTCCTCGCCCACCCTCCGCTGTTCGCCATCGTCTTCGGCGCGATCGGCACCATCCTCGAGGACCTCAGCACGCACAACCGCGACCTCATCTCGAGGCTCGAGATCGAGGCGACCACCGACTCCCTCACCGGCGCCAGTTCCCGGCGATTTGTCCTCGAGGAGCTTGAGCGCGCCCTCGCCCGTTCCGAGCGGTCGATCGAGCCCGTGTCCGTCATCCTCATGGACATGGATAATTTCAAGGAGGTCAACGACACCCAGGGGCACCTCGCCGGGGACAAGCTCCTCCGCGACGTCGCAGGCGCCCTGAAAGAAGCGCTTCGGCGCGGGGACACCCTCGGCCGTTACGGCGGCGACGAGTTCCTGATCGTCGCGCCCGGGGGCAGGGAAGGCGCGGACGCCGTCAGCGAGCGTGCCCGCCGGGCGGTCGAGGATCGCACCGGTCACACCATCAGCTCCGGGATCGCCGTCAGCGGCGAAAATGGCCGGTCTTTCTCCGAGCTCATCATGGCCGCCGACCAGCACCTGTCTCAAAGGAAGCGCGAGCACAAGACGCGCCGCTTCGGCGCGCCGCCGCCGAGGTAGAACCACGAACTACGCCGGCGCCGGGCTCTTCCCTTCGATCTTCCTCAGCCTCAGCTGCCCGCACGCCGCCGCAATCCGGTCGCCGCGCGCCCGCCGCACCGGCGCCGGGATCCCCGCCGCCTCGAGAATCCGCGAGAACTCCGCGACGTCCTTCGCCCCCGGCGCCTCGTAGGGCAGCCCTTCCACACCGTTGTACGGAATCAGGTTCACCTTCAGCCCCCGCCCGGAAAGCCGCTTCGCCAGCTCCCGCGCGTGCTCCGGCGCCGAGTTGATGCCTCCCAGCATCACGTACTCGCAGGTGACTTCCTTGCCCGTCTTCTGCTGGTACTTCACGCCCTCGGAGATGCACTCGGAGACGGGAAGCGCCCTGGGGAACGGCACGACGCGGGCGCGGATTTCGTCGTTGGGGGCGTGGAGGGAGAGGGCGAGATTGGGGGCGAGCGGGTGGGCGGCGAGCTTCATGACGCCCCCCTCGACACCGACGGTGGAGACGGTCATGCGGTTGAGGCCGATGCCCATGCCCCAGTCGGCGTTGAGGCGCTCGATGGCGGCGATGACGCGGTCGAGGTTGTAGAACGGCTCGCCCATGCCCATGAAGACGACGTTGGAGATCGGGTGGTCCATGTCGTCCCAGCGCCGGCGCACGAATCGCCCGACGCGGATCGCCTGCTCGACGATCTCGGCTGCGGAGAGGTTGCGGGCGAGCCCGGCCAGCCCGCTCGCGCAGAAGACGCACCCCACGGGACACCCGGCCTGCGTCGAGACGCACACCGTCCGCCGCTCCGGCGGCGACTTCCCCGGCGGCTCCGGGATCAGCACGCACTCCACCGGCTGCCCGTCCGCGCACGGCACCAGCAGCTTCGCCGTCCCGTCCTTCGACTTGTTCTCCTCGGGCTCCCCCGTCGCCATGATCGGCAGCTCGACCTTCAGCTTTTCCCGCAACGCCGCCCCGAGGTCCGTCATCTCGTCGTACGACGTCGCGCAGCGCTTGTAGACGTGGCGCAGCACCTGGTCCGCCCGGAACGCCTTCTCGCCCATCGTGACGAAGGCGTCGCGGAGGCTGTCGCGGTCGTGGGAGGTGACAGTGGCGGGAGTCATCCAGCGCAGTGTAGCCGCATCCGACGGAGACGGTCTCGCGCTACAATGAAAGGGTGATGCGCACAACTCTCGCGGTCCTTTCACTCGCGGTGATCGCCTGGGCAGCCCAAGCGTTCTGGCTGCAGGACCATTCGCTTCCCCGATACGATCCGACGCGGTTCGTGGCGATTGCGATCGCGGCGAGCATCTTGGTGTACGCCGCGCTCTCGGCCGGGATGGAGCGGGTGGAAGGCCGGGAGCGATTCGTCTACCCGCTGCTGGGCCTGGTGCTGTGGGGGATCTCAGTCGGACGACTGCTCCCTGGGCGCCCGGCGGACTCCATGTTCGCGCTCGTCATGGCCATTCTCCCGGCGATCCTGTTCGTCAAGGCCGTCCAGCTGGTCGCCCGGGACGCCGAACTGAGGGAGAAGGAGGCTTCGTCCCTGCCCGAGGGTCCCAAGGTTTAGCTCCCGCTCACCCGCCCGATCTGGTATTCCGTCCCGATGCCCCGCTGGTCCCTCCTGATCCCCGCCGCCGGTTCCGGCAGCCGCATGGGCGGAAAGAAGAAGCCCCTTCTCCGCATCGACGGCAAGCCGCTGATCGTCCACGCGCTCGCGGCGTTCCGCGGGATCGTGGACATCGTGATTGCGGTACCGCCCGGCGAGACGACGCGCTGGAAGAAGCTGCTCGGGATCGAGGCGACCTACGTCGAGGGCGGCGCGCGGCGGCAGGACTCGGTCGAGCGGGCGCTGGTCGCGGCCGAGGAGCCGACGCACGTGCTGGTGCATGATGCCGCGCGGCCGTTTCCCGGGAGGGAGACGGTGATGCGCGTGATGGAGGCGACGCTGAAGGTGGGAGCGGCGATCCCGGGGCTGGCGGTGGCGGATACGCTGAAGCGCGTGAAGGGCGGCCTGGTCGCGGAGACGGTGTCGCGCGAAGGGCTCTGGCGCGTGCAGACGCCGCAGGGGGCGCGCGCCGACTGGCTCTTCGAGGCGTTCGCGCGGGCGGCGCGGGAGCACTGGGAGGTGACGGACGAGGCGATGCTCCTCGAGAAAGCCGGCCGGCCGGTCGCCGTCGTCGAGGGCGATCCACGCAACGTCAAGGTCACCACTCCCTCGGACTGGAAACTACTGAAAGCCCGCCCCCGCGGGTAGAGTGCCCGCTTCCCTTTCGCTCCCCTGGAGGCACCCCATGCGCTTCCCGTTCGTCGCCCTGGCCGTTCTCGCCGCAGCACTTCCCGCCGCCGCCGAAAGCGCGACCAACATCAAGGCGCCGGCCGCGCAGGGCGTGGAGGTGTACGGGGACTTATTCATCAAGACGTTCGGGCGGAACCGGATGCTGAACGAGGTGCTGGACCGGCAGAACGTGGGGGGGAACGACTCGGCGAGCGACAACGGGAGCTACCTGACGGCGCGGATCGGGCTGAGGGTGCTGCTGGAGAAGCGGGTGTCGGTCGTGCTGGAGGTGGAGAACCGCGAGTTGAACCGGGAGGGCGAGGGGACGCAGGCGGTGGCGAGCCTGTGGGGCGGGGAGCGGAACGCGGACTTCGAGGTGCGGTACGGGCAGGCGTACGTGAACATCCAGGACGTGTTCATCACCGGGTTCAACTTCCGGGCGGGGATCCAGAATTTCAAAGTGGACCCTGCGGGGACAGGAAACCCGTTCTTCATCGACCTGCGGCGGAGCGAGTCGGCGTTCTGGTCGAGCGTGCAGGAAGGGCAGCTGGTGCAGGGGAATGCGGCGGCGGGGTACGACGGGCAGGCGTCTACGGACGGGCTGGTCAAGGACCGCCAGTACGACGCGGGAGGGTTCAAGGTCGGGTATGCGCTGAACGAGAACGTGGAGATCTCGGGGTTCTGGTTCACGACGTTCGAACGGGGCGTGGCGCACCGCGACCAGATGCTCTACGGCGCACGCTTTGACATGAACTTCCTCGACAAGGACAAGCCCTCGAACCTCGTGCTGCTGGCGAGCGTGCTGTCGAATCACGGGAACGCCTACCGGGTGTACACGTACGGGGGCGGGACGGGGCTGCGCGTGAAGGACTTCACGTTCCAGCTCGAGGCGTACGGGCAGTTCGGGCAGTTCGGCAGGTTCGAATCGGCCACGGACGAGGACGTCGTGAACCAGCGCGCGTGGGCCGGGATCCTGGGCGTGCATTACCGCCCCGAGGTCACGGCGGAAGCGCAGGACGCCAAGGTTCTCGTGCCGTTCTTCTCGTTCAGCGCGCGGGCCGTCAGCGGCGACAACGGCAAGGACGCGATCGCGGACGCGACGGGGAATTCGCCCAAGCGCCGCACGAACCGCGATTTCATCAGCCTGGAAGGGAACAACGAGCTGGTGGTGCTGGAGGACGACGTGCTGGGGCTGGACGTGGACTCGAACTACTGGTCGCTGCGGGCCGGCGGCGGCGTGCGCCTGAGCCTGCTCTCGCCGGCGGACTTCGAGATCGGGGCGATGTACGCGTACAACCGCGTCCTCAAGACCGTGAACTTCGGGATCGGCGGAGCTGACACGCACCGGCAGCTCGGGCACGAAGTGGACGTCAAGCTGCGCTGGCACCAGTCGGAACTCGTGACGTTCGGGACGGGGTTCGGGGTGCTGTGGGACGCGAAGTTCTTCGGCACGCGGAGGTCGCACGCCGATGCGCTCGGGTTCAAGACCGGGAACCGGACGATGTGGGTCTGGACGTTTGAGGTGGGAGTTACGTTTTAGCGTGGAAGGTGAAACGTTGAAGTTGCCCTTTCCGCTCCTGGCCCTACCCCGCTTCCTGAGGCTCGCGACGCTCGTCGCGCTGGCGGCTCTCGGTGCGATTCCCGCTTCCGGCCAGACTCCCGAGGCGAAGCAGAAGGCGGCCGACCGCCTCCGCATCGACTTCTTCCTCGACGCCGAGCTCCCCGGCGCGTACCGAAGCCGCGCGATCACCCGCGTCCTCGACCGCGACCCTTCGCGGCACTCCGAGGCATTCCTCGCGCCGCGCTTCACCCTCCGCGCCGAGGCCCGCCTGCCGAAGTCGGTCGAGGTGGTCGTCGAGATCGAGAACGCCCGCCTGCGTTCGGACCTGTTCGACAGCGACACCTGGGGGACCGGCGCCAACCACGTCGTCCCGGGGCGCGCCGACGAGTTCCGCGCCCTCCTCGAGCAGGCCTACCTCCGCGTGGACAACCTCTTCTGGGACCAGCTGTCCGTGAAGATCGGCCTCCAGGATTTCGCGCTGGCGCTGCGCGGCCCGGGCGATTCGTTCTTCGCGGACCTGCAGGAGAGCGAGTTCGCGCTGGTCTCGCCCGTCGCTGAAGCGGTTGTTCCGGGGAGCCTCTACGGCATGCGCGCGCCTGAAGGGACGACGCCCGCCACCGATGGCGTCTTCCGCGACCGCACCGACGCCGGCGGCGCCCGCGTGACCTGGAACGTCGCGAAAAAATCCCTCCTCTTCGTCGATGCCTTCTTCTTCACCACGCTCGAGGGCGGAGTCCGCCACGCGGACGAACGCTTCTTCGGCATCAACGCCGACCTCCTCATCCCGCTGACGGAGGAACGGCCGTCGCTCGTGAACGTCCTGATCGCCGGCATCGACAACCACCGCACCGGCTCGCAGATCTGGACCGCCGGCCTCGGCCTCGACTTCTCGCCCATGACCCCCGAGAACCTCGACATCTACCTCGAGCTCTACGGCCAGTGGGGCCGCTACGCCGACACGCCCGACCACGGCGTCCGCCAGCGCGCGTTCGCCGGCCGCGTCGGCGCGAAAATCCCCCTTCCGCTGCCGCTCAAGCCGACGCTCGAGGGCTCCGTCTGGCTCCTCTCCGGCGATCACGGCAACCCGGGCGACCACACCAACCGCGACTTCGTCTCCTACGAGAACATCAACGAAGCCCTCGTCGTCGAGGACGCCCTCTACGGCCTCGACATCGATTCCAACTACTTCTCCCCGCGCCTCAAGGCCACCGCCACCGCCAAGGTCCTCAACCCCGACGACCTCCACTTCGAACTTCTCTACGCCTGGTTCCGCTTCTACCGCGAACCCGACTACGCCGGCGGCCCCACCCGCCGCAACCCCGGCCGCAACCTCGGCCACGAAATCGACCTCCGCGTGAAGTTCGATTTCTCCGAGCACGCCTCCTTCTCGATCTTCGCCGGCGCTCTCCTCGACTCGCAGTGGCTCGCGGCGCGCGAGGCGTTCAATACGCGGACGCGAAGGGCCTTCGTGGGCGGCGTGCAGCTGAACGTGGGGTTCTGACCCCGATTTCCCTCCGCCTTCGTACGCTGCGCGGATTAATGTGACGCCCATGCGCCACGGCCTCGGCTTCGACATCCACCGCCTCGTCCCCGGACGGCCGTTCATCCTCGGCGGGCTCACGTTCGACCACCCGCGCGGCCCGTCGGGGCATTCCGACGGCGATGTCCTCCTCCACGCCCTCGTGGACGCCCTCCTCGGCGCCGCGGCGCTCGGCGACATCGGCGATCACTTTCCCGATACCGACCCGAAATGGAAGGGCACCGCTGGCGAGGTCTTCGTCAGGAAAGCACTCGCACTCGTGGCGGCGAAGGGCTGGAAGCCGGCGCAGGTGGACGCGACCGTGTTCCTGGAGCTGCCGAAGCTGAAGAAGCGCAAGCCGGAGCTGGCAGCGGAACTCGCGCGGCTGCTCGGGATCCCGAAAACGGCGGCCTGCGTGAAGGCGAAGACGATGGAGGGCCTCGGCGCCATCGGCGCGGGCGAGGCGATCGCAGCGCAGGTGCTGGTCGTTCTCGAAGAAACGCCCAGGCCCGTGAAGAAGCCCCGCGGGCGGTCCTGAGAGTCTGCGTCACCGCTGCGGCCCACCCGCCGCTTCTTCAATTCCCCGCCCCTTTCGGCTACCTTCGCCGAACCGCCGCTTCCCACAGAGCGATGAACACCCGGAGACACCCGTGGCGATCCAGTTCTACAACACGCTGACCAAGCACAAGGAAGAGTTCGTCCCCCAGGAAAAGGGCGTGGTCCGCATGTACAACTGCGGGCCGACGGTGTACTCGTACCCGCACATCGGGAACTTCCGGTCGTTCGCGTTCGCGGACGTGCTGAGGCGCTACCTCGAGTACCGCGGGTACGAGGTGAAGCAGGTGATGAACATCACCGACGTGGGCCACATCACGGCGGATGCGGACGACGGCGAGGACAAGATGGAAGCGCAGGCCAGGAAGGAGAAGAAGGACCCCTGGCAGATCGCGGCGCACTATGGGGGGATCTTCCTCGACCTGCGCAAGCAGCTCGGGTTCGCGGACGCGCTGGCGCACCCGAAGGCGACGGAACACATCCCGGAGATGATCGCGATCATCGAGAAGCTGGTCGCGAAGGGGAATGCGTACGTCGTGGGGAACAACGTGTACTTCTCCGTCGCGACGTTCCCGAAGTACGGGCAGCTCTCGGGGAACCTCCTCGACGATCTCGAGTCGGGCGCGCGCATCGAGCCGCACCCCGACAAGAAGGACCCGCGCGATTTCGCGCTCTGGAAGCACGACCCGAAGCACATCATGCAGTGGGACTCGCCCTGGGGACGCGGCTTCCCCGGCTGGCACATCGAGTGCTCCGCGATGGCGATGAAGTTCCTCGGCGAGACGCTCGACATCCACACGGGCGGCGAGGACAACATCTTCCCGCACCACGAATGCGAAATCGCGCAGAGCGAGGCCGCCAACGGCAAGCCGTTCTGCAACATGTGGATGCATGCGCGCTTCCTGCTCGTCGACGGGGAGAAGATGTCCAAGTCGAAGGGCAACTTCTACACCGTCGAGGACGTCTTCAAGCACGGCGTCTCGGCGCCCGCGCTCCGCTGGGGCCTCGCCACGTCGCACTACCGGCAGCAGATGAACTTCTCGTGGGAAGGGATGCAGGCGGCGCAGGGGTCCGTGGACAAGCTGATCGAGTTCCGTCGGCGGCTGTCGGACGCGCACGGCAAGGCGCCGCTGGATGCGGTCAAGCCGATCGTCGAGAAGGCCCGGAAGGATTTCGAGAAGGGGATGGACGACGACCTGAACGTCTCCGAGGCGACCGCGGCGCTCTTCACGATGGCGCGCGAGGTCAACCGGCTCGACCCGGACCCTGCGGCGGCGATCTACGTGAGGGACGCGTTCGACAAGCTCGACACGGTGTTCAACATCGGGAGCGCGCCGCCGGACGTGTTCACGGACGACGAGCAGAAGCTGATCGACGCGCGCGCGACGGCCCGCGCTTCCAAGAACTGGCCCGAGAGCGACCGGCTCCGCAAGGAGCTGGAGGCGAAGGGCGTGGTGATCGAGGACTCGCCGCGCGGACAGCGCCCCCGGCGGTCCCGCAGATGAGCGCCGAGTTCATCGCCCTGTTCGAGGACCTGAAGGCGAGCGCGGACGCCCGCGCCGCGGCGAAGAAGTCCGGCGTCGTGCTGCAGTTCCGGCTGCTGGCGCCGGCATCCTTCGTGGTGCTGGATCTCTCGCTCGAGCCCTTCTCCGTATCCGGGGACGAGCACGCCCAACCCGGCGTCGAGCTGACCCTCACCGTCGCCGCGGCGCACGAGCTCCTTTCCGGCCGGCTGCCCCCCGCGCAGGCCGCGGCGACCGGCGCCGTACGCGCGAAGGGCGGCATCCTGCGCTTGCTCGCGCTTCAGGCGTTCATGGGAGAAGCGAAGCAGGCGTACGCGGCGCGGTTCGGCAGCTAGCGCGGCGTGATCCGCAGCTCGATGCGGGCCTGCCCGTCGGGGGGAGCCGGTTCGGGCACGGCAATCCAGGCGTCGGGCTGCCCGGGCAGGAACAGCCTTGCCACGCCGTTGCTCCGCCTGATCTCTCCGGTCGCCTCGATGTTCACCGCGTCGGGACGGAAACCCGCGTTCCGCAGGGCTGCAAATACGACTTCGGGTTCGATGCGCGCCCCGACCCTCGGCGTGACCGTCGCCCGCCCTGCCTGCAGATCCACCGTCACGGCCGCGACGCCATCCAGGCGTCCCAGGGCGTCCTCGACGCCCTTCACTCAGGGACTTCACTCCATCCCGGAGACCTCGACGATCATCCGAAGCAGTCCCTCCGCCGGGGCCGTGACCGGCGCGGGCGGCGCCACGGCGCAACCGGAGAGGAGGAGGGCAAAGTACGTCGCGCGACGCACGGGACCTCCGGTCAAAAGTGGATGCTGGCCGCCACGAACCCGGTCCATTGCGCCCGGCCGTACTCGTCGTCGGAGCTGTCGGCGAGATTGAAACCGATGCTCGCTTCCAGGGTCAGCCACTTCGTCACGTGGAACTGCACGCCGGGCGCGACCCAGACCTGGTCGGCACTGTCATCGACCGATTCGCCGCGCGTGTGATAGCGGTGCAGGTACCACGCGTCCACCACCAGCCGGAGTTCCATTCCCGCCTCCCCCGGCTCGAAAACTGCCGGAAACAGACGGAACCAGTACGAGGCGTCAACGCGAATGATCGGCCCCGGGCTGACCTCGCCGCGCGACGTGCTCGCCTGCCCCCAGGCGTCGATGGAGAAGCGGTGCCGGTCGGCGATGTACGTGAAGACCGCGCCCAGCTTGAAGTCGAACGTCCCGCTTCCCAGCTGCAGTTTGCGCGTATACGGCAAAGTGGCATTCCCGATGGTGTCGTCCCACTCGCCGGTCGGGAACTCGATTCCGCCGAACACCGCCGCGCGCATCGAGGACATGACGGCGTCCTGTTTGAGGATGTTGACCTTGCCCTGCACCGCGACGTCGCCGATGCCGGTGATGCGTTCGTGGTCGCCTCCGAGCTCGAAGCGGCGCGTGATGAGCGGGACAAATGCCGCGCCCTCGAACCTCGGGTGGAAGGAGTAACGAAACTCCCCGACCGCCTGCGCCTCGTCCACGTGCCGCCACTGGCTTCCCCGGATCGTCAGCCGCGCCATCGGCGTCTCCGGTGACACCACTCCGGCGTTCTCGGTCACGAGCTGGGCGGAAGCGTCGCCGGCGAAGGCCGCGATGGCGAGGGCAAGGCTCATCCGGGACAGGAGGTGCTTCATGCGCGGGAACTCCACGGGAATGGGGCTCGAACCCGGAATCTAGCAGAGCCGGCGGAAACTCGCGAACTACCCGGGAGGGGGTTTTTCGCCGAATTTCACGGTCACGCGGTACTTCCCTCCGTCCAGGCGGGATTCGACGGGCTCGCCGCTCTTGTGGAAGATTCCCATCATCTTCACGTTTTCGGCCAGCACGGTGCCCGTGAATCCGCGGATGCCCCTTTCGCGGGCGACGCGGCAGAGACGCTTGAAGAGCCAGGTGCCGAGGCCGCGCCCCTGGAAGGACTCGGAGACGGTGAAGGTGATTTCGGCGAAGCCGGAAGCGCGGTCGAGCTCGTAGCGGCCCAGGGCGACGATGCGCTCGCCTTCGCCGTCGCTCACGAACCCCGCGAGGGCGATTTCCGCGTCGTAGTCGAGCGCGCACTGGTCCTGGATCTGCTGGGGCGTCAGGGATTTCAGCGGGGCGCCGTAGCGCTGGTAAACCGTCTCGGGCGAGTGGGAGTAGAAGAACGCCCGCAGGAGGCGTTCGTCCGCCGGGCGCAAGGGACGGAAGAAGACGTCGGAGTCGCCGAAACGCTCGCGCGCCTCCAGCTCGACGGGATACGGACGGCCCTTCTCGGGCCACGGCACCTGGTCCGCCGCCACGATGTGCCGGTTGCGTGCCGCGGCGAGGAGCTCCGCGCGGAAATCCGGGTGGGCGATGCTGATCAGCGAAAGCGCGCGCTCCCGGACCGTGCGGCCCTTGAGCTCCGCAATCCCGTACTCCGTGAGGACCGTGTGGACGTCCCCGCGGGTCGTGACCACCCCGGCGCCCTCCGCGAGCGTGGGGACGATGCGCGACAGGGTCCCCTTCTTCGCCGTGGACTCGATCGCGATGATGCTCCGCCCGCCGGCCGAACGTGCGGCGCCGCGGATGAAGTCGACCTGCCCGCCGATGCCCGAGTAAAAACGCGTGCCTATGGAGTCGGCACAGACCTGCCCCGTGAGGTCGACCTGGAGAGCGGAGTTGATCGAGACCATGCGGTCGTTCTTCGCGATCACGAAGGGGTCGTTCACGAACTCGCTCGGGAGGAATTCGAAGAACGGGTTGTCGTGAACGTAGTCGTACAGGCGGCGCGAGCCCTTGCAGAACGAGGTCACGACCTTTCTCGGATGGAGCGTCTTGCGCTTCCCCGTGATGACCCCGTTCTCGATCAGCTCGATGATGCCGTCCGAGAACATTTCCGTGTGGATGCCGATGTCCTGCTTGTCGCCCAGGTTCGCGAGCACCGCGTTGGGGATGTCGCCGATCCCCATCTGGAGCGTGGCGCCGTTCTCGATGAGGCTGGCGCAGAAGCGGCCGATTCCCAGCGCGATCGCGTCGGGCTTCTCGGGAGCGGATTCGAGGATGGGGGCGTCGTTCCGCACGAACATGTCGATGTCCGAGACGTGGACGAAGCTCGCGCCGTGCGTGCGGGGCATCGTGGGATTGACCTCGGCCACGACGATGTCCGCGGACTCGACGGCCGCTTTCACCACGTCCACCGAGACGCCGAGCGAGACGAACCCGTGCGCGTCGGGAAGCGTCGTCGAGACGAGCGCGACGTCGAGCCGCGCCCGCCGCGAACGGAACAACCCCGGGATCTCAGAAAGAAAGATCGGCGTGTAGTCCGCCGCCCCGTGCGCGACCGCCTCGCGGACGTTCGAGCCGATGAAGAAGGCGTTCGCGCGGAAGCGCCGCGTCTGCTCGGCCTTCGCGTACGGCGCGTGGCCGACCGTCATGATGTGGATGACCTCGACGTCCTCGAGGTCCGGCCGCGCGCCCAGCGCCTCCACCAGCAGCACCGGCTCCGCGCAGCCCGAGCCCACGAACACCCGGCTGCCGCGCTTCACGCACCTCACCGCCTCCGCGGGCGACACGCTCCGCGCCCGGAACCGCTCTTCCCATTTTCCGCTCATGCGTTCGAGTCTACGGGTAGCATTTCGCGGCGTGAAGCAGAGTCCCCGATTGCCCGTGGCCGTGCTCCTGGCCACGCTGGCTGTCCTCGTCTGGTCCGGCATCGCGCCGAAGGACCGCTTCACGTGGTTCCTCGAAGTCGGGCCGGTCCTGATCGGGGCCCCGGTGCTGATGGCGACCTGGAAGCGCTTCCCGCTTACCCCCCTCCTGTACGTGCTGCTGTTCCTGCACGGGGTGATCCTGATGGTGGGGGGTCACTACACGTATGCGGAGGTGCCGCCGGGAAACTGGGTGCGGGACCTGTTTCACATGTCGCGGAACCACTACGACCGGCTCGGGCATTTTGCGCAGGGGTTCGTGCCGGCGATCCTGGCGCGCGAAGTGCTGCTGCGGACGTCGCCGCTGAGGCAGGGGAAGTGGCTGTTCTTCCTTGTGACGTCGGTGTGCCTGGCATTCAGCGCGTTCTACGAGTTCCTGGAGTGGTGGACGGCGATGGCGACGGGGACGGCGGCGGAGGCGTTCCTGGGGACGCAGGGGGACATCTGGGATTCACAGTGGGACATGTTCCTGGCGCTGATCGGGGCGCTGTGTGCGCAGGTGTCGCTGTCGCGCCTGCACGACCGCCAGCTGGCAGCCGTTTGCGGCCCTGAGCCGGGGGCCGAATTTACCGGACCTTAACCCGCCGCTCATCGGGCCTTTAAGCCGCTCTCCTACCTTTCCGCTCACCAACAAACGGAAAAGGAGAGCCCGATGAACTTCAACGGTCGTTTCTGGCTGGCATCGCTCGTCGGTTCGGCGGCCCTGACGGTCGCGGTCGTGGCCGACAGCACGGAAGTGAAAGTCGATCCCGCAATTGCGGCCTACACCAAGGTCGACGGGGTCCGCGGCAACGTCAACATCATCGGGTCGGATTCGTGCGCCAACCTCGACACGCTGTGGGGCGAGGGGTTCAAGAAGGTCTACCCGGAGGTGAACGTCAGCGTCGAGGCGAAGGGTTCGGCGACGGCGCCGCCGGCGCTGGCGAGCCGCACGGCAAACGTCGGCCCGATGAGCCGCCCCATGAAGGCGGAGGAAATCGACACGGTGGCCGCAAAGTGGGGCTACCAGCCGACGGGCGTGAACATGGCGATCGACGCGCTGGCGATCGTGGTGCACAAGGACAACCCGGTCCAGAACCTGACGCTCGAGCTCGTGGACGCGATCTTCTCGAAGACCCGCAAGAGCGGGCACCACGAGGACATCACGACCTGGGGCCAGCTGGGCCTGACGGGCGAATGGGCGAACAAGCCGATCAGCCTCTACGGCCGTAACAGCGCGAGCGGCACCTACGGGTACTTCAAGGAGAAGGCGCTCTACAAGGGCGACTTCAAGTCCAGCGTCAAGGAGCAGCCCGGCACCGCCGCGGTGGTGCAGGGCATCGCCGAGGACCTGTACGGCATCGGCTACGGCGGCATCGGGTACATCACCCCGGGTGTCCGCGCCGTGCCCCTCGCGAAAACCTTCCAGGCGAACGTCTACAAGCCGACCTACGAAAACTGCCTGAACGGCAAGTACCCCCTGGCGCGCTTCCTCATGCTCTACGTCGAGAACGTGCCCTCCAAGGGCCCGGACCCGGTGGTGAGGGAGTTCGTGAGGTTCGTGCTGTCGAAGGAAGGCCAGGAGATCGTGGTGAAGGACGGCTACATGCCGCTGACGCCCGCGATGGTCACGAAGGAACTGGTCAAGCTGGAAGCGAAGTAGGCGGTCCGGGGGCCGGGACATCGTCCCGGCCCCCGCGCCTTTTCAATCCATGGCCCACGAACCGAATCTCCGAGCCGTCGTCTTCGACCGGATCGCTTCTAAAGTGATCCCGGCCGGGGGGATGCTCATCGTCGCGTGCGTGCTGGGAATTCTGGTCTTCCTGATTGCGGTCACGATTCCGCTGATCCTGCCGGCGAAGGCGAAGGCCGCAGTGGTGTTGAAGGACGGCGGCGGGTGCCTGGCGCTGGACTTCATTGAAGGGCTGGGGCAGCCGTGGTGGGTGACGCGGGACGGCGCGTGGAAGATCGGCGAAGACGGCCGCCCTGCGCGGATCCAGCTCCCGGGGTATGACGGCGCGCGGCCCGTCGCGGCGGCGCAGGCCGGGACTTCCCGCTCGGTCGCGATCCTGTTTGAGGACGGTCGGATTGCGCTGGTGCGGGTGGAGAAGAAACGCGACGGCAACGTCGGCGTGGCCGTGCTCGACGAGCAGTCGGTGTCGCCGCCGGCGCCGTGCGAGATTGCGGCGGCGAGGGACGACGAAGGACACGCCCGGATCGCAGTCCTCCGGGATCATGTCGTGACGGTCTGCGGCCCCGCGGGGCTCGCCGGCACGGCGGAAACGCCGCTGGAAGCGAAGGCTGTCGTGGCAGTCGCGCTTGCGGGATCGGGCAAGCTCCTGGCCCTCGCGCTCAAGTCGGGTGAGATCGAAATCTGGAACGTCGAGGACGCGGCGGAGCCGCTCCGGGTGCAGAACCTGCCCCCTGGACCTGCTCCCCGCACGGCACTCGCATTCCTCCTCGGCGACGAGACCCTCCTCGCCGCGGACGAGCGCGGAAGCGTCATCGGGTGGATGAAGGCGCGGCACGTCAAGCTGGCCAACGCCGGCGCGGCGGAGGCTCGGGTACTGGGCGACGCGATCCCGCCGGGTGGAAGCGTCATCGTTCTCGACCGCGACCACTCGAAACACGTCCCCAAGGGCGGCCCCGTCACGATTTCCACAGGCGGCAACAGGTTCGTGCCGGCCCGCGAATTCCCCGTCTTGCCTGCGGCCGCCCGCGTCATCGCCGTCAGCCCGCGCAACAAGTGCTTCGCCGTGGGCGACGCCGCGGGCGGAGTCTCCGTCTTCCACGCCACCAGCGAAAATCTCTCCCTGGCCATCCCTCCTCCCGCCCCGATGCCGTCCACTCGCGTCGCCTTCGGGCCGACCGGCGAAGAGCTCTCCACCTGGACCGACGGCCTCCGCTCGTGGACGCTGCGAAACCCCCACCCGGATGTCACGGCGGCCTCCCTTCTCGCGCCGATCTGGTACGAGAGCTACACGGGCCCGGAGCTGATCTGGCAGTCGAGCTCGGGAACGCAGGACTCCGAGCCGAAGTACTCGCTCTGGCCGCTTCTCGCCGGGACGCTCAAGGGAACGCTCTACGCCCTTCTGTTCTCGGTCCCGATTTCGCTGGCGGCGGCCATCTATGTGGCGCGGTTCGCGCCCGCGAAGCTCCGTTCCTGGGTCAAGCCGTCGATTGAGCTGATGGCCGGCATTCCCAGCGTGGTCGTGGGAATGATCGCAGCACTCTGGCTCGCGCCGGTGGTCGAGAGGCTTCTCTGCGCGATCCTCGTGGGCGGGCTCCTGCTCCCCTGCGTCTTCGCGGCCGTCGTCTCGCTGAGCGGACGCATCCCGCGCCGGCCGGATCGCCACCCCGTCGCCGGCGTCGAGATCGGCGGCGCGGTCCTCGTCATCCTCATCACCTGCCTGCTGGCGGCCCTGCTCCAGGGGTCCGTCGAGCGCATCTTCTTCCGCGGCGACCTCCGCCAGTGGCTCTTCGACGTCCTCCACGTCACTTACGACATCCGCAACGGCTTCCTCGTCGGCATCGCCCTTGGTTTCGCGGTCATCCCCGTCATCTTCACCATCGCCGAGGACGCGATCGCGAACGTCCCTGCCTCGATGACCAGCGCCGCCCTCGCCCTCGGCGCCACCCGCTGGCAGACCGTCCGCCACGTCATCCTACCTGCCGCCGCCTCGGGACTCTTCGCCGCCATCATCCTCGGTCTCGGCCGCGCCGCGGGCGAGACCATGATCGTGGTGATGGCCGCGGGCAACACGCCGATTCTCGACCCAGCCCCCTGGAACGGCATGCGCACCCTCTCCGCCGCCATGGCCATCGAGATTCCCGAAGCGCCCGTGAACGGCTCCCTCTATCGCGTCCTGTTCCTCACGGGCCTGCTCCTCTTCGCCTTCACGGCGTCCCTCAACACCGTCGCCGAACTCGTCGGCTCAAGGCTCCGGAGGAAGTATGGAAGGGTCTAGCGTGCTCGAGAAGACGGATCGCCTGCAGGGGGAGCCGGAGGAGCCGCCCGTCAACCCGCCGCCTGCGCCGACGGGATCGTCGCCGGCGCCGGAATCGCTTTACCGGCACGACGGCCGGTCGCAGGGGCGCGGCTGGATCTGGTCCACGGCCGCGGGGCTCGTCATCGTGGGGATCATGCTCGTGCTCATCCTCGGGATCACCGTCGTCGAGGGATTCGCCCAGTTCTGGCCGTCGCGCGCCATTGAAATCCGCCGTAAAGACGGCTCGGTGACACTCGGGGAAGTTCGCGACCGCGGAGAGCGCCGCGAACCGGGCAGGAACACGGGCCTGGGCCGCCGCCTGATCTACGCCGGACGCCGCGAAACCGCCGGTGTGAACGACTTCGTCTGGATCGACGATGCGGATGTCTCCTCGGAATCCGCCCCCGCCGATGCCTGGACGCTCGATCGCGTCGAGTACGGAAGACTCTACGGTTACTTCGCCGGCGTCCACGGGGCGGCGACGCTGGATGAAGGGCTCTCCCGCGGATTGACGCTGCTGCACCAGCTGGAATCCGTTCGCGAGGACATGAATTCGTCCCGCGACCCCGCCCGCCTGGCCGGGCTGGAGAAGAAGCGAAAGGAAATCGAGGAGGCCGGCAAGGCGATCACGATCGACTGGCGGCAGGCGGACGGCTCGATTGCGACCACCCCCGCCATCACGATCGTCCGCTCGTGGCAGCCGAACCGGATGGGCTTCTTCAGCAAGATCGGTCACTACCTGGCCGGGGCCTGGGCTTTCCTCACCACCAGCCCCCGCGAGTCGAACACGGAAGGCGGAATCTTCCCGGTCATCATGGGAACCCTCTTCCTCGTCATCGTCATGACCATCGCCGCGGTTCCGCTCGGCGTGGTCGCGGCGATCTACCTCAACGAATATGCGCGCGACGGATGGCCGCTGCGGATCGTCCGCCTCGCCATGGCGAACCTCGCGGGCGTGCCCTCCATCGTGTTCGGGATTTTCGGCCTCGGCCTGTTCGTGTACACGCTCGGCGCCGGCGTTGACCGAGCGTTCTTTCCCGGCACGGGCCACCCGACGTTCGGGACCGGCGGCATCCTCTGGGGCGCCCTCACGCTGGCGCTCCTCACCGTTCCCGTCGTCATCGTCGCCGCGTCCGAGGGCCTGCGCTCCGTGCCCCAGTCCTACCGCGACGGCGCCCTCGCACTCGGCGCCACACGCTGGCAGACCATCCGTAACCTCGTCCTCCCCCAGGCCCTTCCGGGCATCCTCACCGGCATGATCCTCGCCGTGGGCCGCGGCGCGGGAGAGGTCGCGCCCCTCATGGTCCTCGGCGCCGCCGTCAAGCTCGCTCCCCAGCCCCTCGTCGATTCCGCCTTCCCGTTCTTCCACCTCGACCGCAAGTTCACCCACCTGGGTTTCCACATCTACGACGTCTCCATGCAGTCCCCCAACGTCGAGGCCGCCAAGCCCATGACCTACGCCAGCACCCTGGCTCTCCTCCTGCTCGTCCTCGGCCTCAACCTCGCCGCCATCATCCTCCGCAACCGCCTCAGCCGCCGCTTCAAGGGCTCCTCCCTGTGATCACGGCTACCGACACCTCCGCCGTCTCCATCCACAACCTCGACGTTTTCTATGGCGACCACCACGCCGTCAAGGACGTCACCGTCCACATCCCCGCCCGCCAGGTGACCGCGTTCATCGGGCCCTCCGGCTGCGGCAAGTCCACCCTCTTGCGCTGCCTCAACCGCATGAACGACGTCATCACCGGATTCAGGATGACCGGCCGCATCCTCGTCGACGGCGAAGACATCGCCGACCCCCGCGTCTCCCTCGAGGCTCTTCGCAAGAAAGTCGGCATGGTCTTCCAGAAGTCGAACCCGTTCCCCATGTCCATCCGCGAAAACGTCACGTTTGGCCCGCGCATGGCCGGCGTCCGCGACCGCGACGCCCTCGAACGGATCCTCGAGCGCTCCCTCCGCCAGGCCGACATGTGGGAAGAAGCCAAGAACCGCCTCGACCGCTCCGCCATCGACATGTCGGGCGGGCAGCAGCAGCGCCTCTGCATCGCCCGCACCCTCGCGAACGATCCCGAAATCATCCTCATGGACGAGCCCGCAAGCGCCCTCGATCCCATCTCGACCGCCAAGATCGAAGAAACCCTCCGCGAACTCCGGAAGCAGTACACGATCATCATCGTCACGCACAACATGCAGCAGGCCGCCCGCTGCAGCGACCGCACCGCGTTCTTCCTCCTCGGCGACCTCGTTGAAGAGGGCCCGACGGCGGAGATTTTCCAGAGACCGAAGCACCGCGAGACGGAGGATTACGTCTCGGGCAAATTCGGCTAATCGGCCAGCCCGGGTCCCGGACCCGCAACAGGAGACTCCCCACGATGTCACGGCACTTTGCCCAGGCTGTCGACGCCCTCAACGAGCTCCTTTCCCGCGAGGAGGACCTCGTGATGCGCTGCGTCGAGGACGCGGTCCACGCGCTCGTCACGGGCGACGCCGAACGGGCCCGGCGCTCGACGGAGATGGATCGCGAAGTGGACCGGGCGGAAGTGCGGATCGAGGAGGAGTGCCTCAAGATGATCGCGCTGTACGCGCCGGTCGCGCGGGATCTGCGCTACCTGACGACGATTCTCAAGGTGAACAACGACCTCGAGCGGATCGCCGACCACGCGAACAACATCGGCCGCCTCACGATCTCCGTCCTCCAGGATCGCGCCTTCGCCCTTCCGCCCCAGGCCGGCGAGATGGCGGCGCGGGTCACGGAGGCGATCTCGCGGGGGATCCGGGCCCTGAGGCGGCAGGATGCGGAGGAAGCGCGCTCGGTGGTGGCGGCGGACGACGCGATCGACCGTCTGGACGGGGAGATCACGGAAGAAGCCCGGCGGACACTCCGGAAGGGCCCGGCGCACGTGGATGCGGCGCTTGAGCTTTACAGGATCGGGCGGGAGCTGGAGCGCATCGCGGACCTTGCGACGAACATCGCGGAGGACACGATCTACCTGGTGACGGGCGAGATCGTGCGGCACCGGCGCGGAGTGCGCGCCGGCGCGTGAGGGCCGCCGACTACGCCGTCTCGGCGACGCGGGGGGCGTTTGCGGCGCAGATCCTCTCCATGCGGGTCGCGGCATCGTCCAGCGTATCGGCGAACGGGAAGACATCGCCCAGGCCGAGGACATCGAGGACGTGCCTGACCGGCGGGGTCGGGCGGACGAGCGCCAGCGCGCCCCCGTGCTCCTGGGCCATGACAACCGCACCGACGAAGACGCCCGCCCCGGCGCTGGTCAGCACGCTCAGTCGCTCGAGGTCGAACGCGAGACGGTTGGGGCCGCGTTCGAGCAGATCGTGCACTTCCCGCTCCAGCATCTCCGACGTGCGCCCGTCGAGCACGCCCTCGAGAGCGACGCAGACCAGCCCGTCTCCCATCACCGCCGTCCGGATCGTGAGTCCCGTCATGGAACACCTCCGCAAGGGGTTGATCCTGTGCGGAGATCATCGGCGCCGCGCGTTGCGCGCGCGTGAAGCCCCTGTGAAGTCCGGAACAATCCTCGCGGCGGCGAGGCCATTCTTTACGCATTCTTAAAACTCCGCTTGTGGAGCCTGAATCCGCCCCTCCTACCCTCCCGCACCAGTGAAACGAACAGGTTCCTTTTCTCAGGAGGCACGATGAATCGTCTGTCCAGGACGCTGGGACTCCTCGCCCTCTGCGCCGGCTTCGCCTGCGCCGAGACCATCGAGGAGCGGGTGAAGGCACTGGAGGAGAAGCTCGAGGTGAAGGAGGAGAGCGAGGGCACCGCGCCCGAGCCCGGGTCTCCGGCGGCCCAGGCGCTTTCGAAGAAGATCGACGTCTTCTTCAGCGACGGGTTCAAGTACAAGAGCGGAGACGGAAATCTCGAAGGCACCATCGGCGGCCGCGTCATCTGGCACGCCCGGCTGTACAGCAACATGAACGAACGCCAGAAGATCGACACGTTCGACTTCCGGCAGGTGAAGATCTACCTCCAGGGCAAGATCTGGAAGGACTGGACCTACAAGGTCGAAGCCTCTACCACCGGTTCTAGCTTCGCGCTCGATGACGGCTACGTCGGCTTCGAGCACTTCTCCTTCGCGAAGCTGCAGGTCGGCCAGTTCAAGGCGCCGATGTCGCTCGAAGAGCTGACGTCGACCCGCTTCATCGACCTGCCCGAGCGCAGCCTGCTGAACCGCCTCGTGCCAGCGCGCGAAGTCGGCATCCAGCTTCACGGAGACATCGTCGAGAAGATCTTCGGGTACGCCCTCTTCCTGACCAACGGCAACGGCCGTAACGGCCCTGACGAGAACAGCGACAAGGACATCACCGGCCGCATCTGGTTCCGCCCGCTGGCCACGCAGGAAAGCGACTGGATCAAAAACCTCCACCTGGCGGTGTCGGCCAGCTCGGGCCGCCGCGAACTCAAGAATAACACGCTGCCGTACACGTTCTCGGACCCGATGACGCGCACGACATTTGCGAATATCGGGCCGAGTGGCTCCGCCATCAAGTTCGACGAGAAGCGTTACCGCGTCCAGGCCGAGCTGTACTGGCTCTTCGGTCCCGCGTCCTTCAAGGCCGAGTTCCTGCGCACGAGCGACGGCTACACGGACTTGTCGGACAAGGGCCACAGCCGCACGCACATCACCGCGTATTTCGTGAGCGCGTCGTGCCTCCTGACCGGCGACCAGAAGACCTGGGATCGCATCCGCCCGAACAAGCCTCTCTTTGGTGGCGGCGGCGGCATCGGCGCCATCGAGGTTGTCGCCCGGTACAGCCGGTTCGAGTTCAACCGGGACATGTTCGATAAGGGGATTCTCAACAAGGGCACCTCCGCACGCGAGGTCGACGAGTACGCAGTAGGGGTGAACTGGTTCCCCAACGCGAACACCCGCGTGTCGATCGCCTACGTGCACGAGGAATTCAAGAGCGACGAACACACGAAGCCGCTGGTCATCGCCGGCCGTCGTGAGGACGGCGTGGACATGTTCATCTTCCGCGTACAGATCGACTTCTAGGCCGGGCCAAGGTGCAGGATGCCTTGTGAAGGGACCGGGTCGGGTTCGATCCGGTGTTGGGGCCGAAGATGCGGACATATAGAGCCCTTCTTCGGCTGACTTTCAGGACATACGGGGCGTCCTCCGGCAACTTCCCCTCCGGAGACTTCCCCCTCTGGACCCGTCGGGGGGCGCCCTCTCTGGCGCGGGGGGCTCGGCAGAAATGCCGGGCCCCCCGCCTTGTTTTCCCCGGCCGCCTCCCACGCCCGCCCCCGATGTGAGATAATTCACCCCGTGCCCGTCGAGCGCATCACCCGCCAGTGTTCCATCGACGTCGGCGCCGGCTTCCGGCGACGCGTCGAGAACGGCGACCTCTGTCTCTTCGCCACCGGTCGAACCGTCTGGATCGCCCTCTACGAATCACAGTTCCGCGAGCCGGAACGCTCCGTGAACGAGATCTACTCCCCCGCGGAGAAGCCCGAGGAAGAGTGGGAGTTCCGGCAGGAAGGTCGATTCGCACGCGGCTACATGACGCGCGAAATCGAGGATGGCCGCGCGCTCTGGACGCTCACGACGCTCACGGCTTCGCGGCGGAAGCTCGCTCTCGTGTCGTTCACGTTCGATGCCGAAGGGCATCTCGACTGGGCTGTGCGCGCCTGGGACTCCCTGCGGCTCGAGAAGCCGTGACGTCGGAGGCGCGGGTGGCGGATCTCCTGGACGCCGAGCGCGCGCCGCAGGACGGCGATCTCCGCTACTGGGCGACCCGGGCGCGCGGCCTCGTCCTCGAACTCGGGTGCGGGACCGGGCGCCTGGCATCCCTGCTGCGCCGGCAGGCGATCCCGTACCTCGGGCTCGATCCCTCCGCCGAAATGCTCGACCGCGCACGCCGCAACGCACCCGGCGTCCCCTTCCTCCGCGCCGACCTCTCGCGCTTCGCCGCCCGCCGCATCGGCGCCGTCGTCGCCCTCTACGGGTCGTGGCAGGCCCTTCCCACCCGCGAGGCCCGGGCCCGTTGCCTCGCCTGCGCGCACGCGTCGCTCGCACCGGACGGCCTGATCCTGCTCGACATCGAGAACCATTCGCCACGGGCGCTGTCGTCGGTCCCGAGGAGGCTCGTTGGCGAAATCGTGCTCGGCGGGACGCGCTTCTCGAAATTTGAGACCGTGCGACGGGAAGGGGGTTACGTGGAAGTGAAATGGGAGTGGTTCTCGGGGGGACAGCCGGCCGCGTCGCTGACGCGGCGGCTGGCGGCGCTGGACCGGCGCGGGGTGGAGGCGGAACTGCGGGATGCGGGGTTCGAGCTGTATGCGATCTTCGGGGACTGGCATGAGGGGACGTACGCGGAACGGGGACCGCGGATGGTGGTGGAAGCGGCGAGGGTCTGAAGCGGGAGTTACGCGGCGACGCCTGGGGCGACTACAATCGGGCCATGCCCCGCATCCTGATCGTGGACGACGAAGAAGCGATCCGCAAGACGGTCGCGCAGACACTGGCAAGCGAGAAGCATGAATCTGCGCAGGCGTCGAACGGGAAGGAGGCGCTGGAGAAGCTGGAGGGGGACACGTTCGACCTGGCGCTGGTGGATCTGAAGATGCCGGGGATGGACGGGAAGGAGTTCCTGACGGCGCTGCACGACCGGCGGATCGACATCCCGGTGGTGATGATGAGCGGCCACGGGACGATCGACGACGCGCTGGACGCGACGCGGCGCGGGGCGCTGGACTTCATCCAGAAGCCGTTCGACCGGGACCGGCTGCTGCTGGCCGTGAGGAACGCGGCGGCGCACGGGCGGCTGGCGACGGAGAACCGGGTGCTGCGCACGAGGGTGGCGTCTCGGACGCGGATGCTGGGCGAGAGCGACGCCATGAAGGAAGTCCGGGCGATGATCACGAAGGTCGCCACGACCGAGGCGCGCGTCCTGATCCTCGGCGAGAACGGATCGGGGAAGGAACTGGTTGCGAGGCTCATCCACGAGCAGTCGGCGCGTGCCGAGGGGCCGTTCGTGGACGTCAACTGCGCGGCGCTGCCGGACACGCTGATCGAGAGCGAGCTGTTCGGGTACGAACCCGGCGCGTTCACGGGCGCCAGCAAGTCGATGCCGGGGAAGTTCGAACAGGCCAGGGGCGGAACCCTCTTCCTCGACGAAATCGGCGATATGCCGCTCCAGGCGCAGGCCAAGGTGCTGCGGGTCCTCGAGGAACGACAGGTGCGGCGGCTGGGCGGGCAGAAGACGGTGGCGGTGGATGCGCGCGTCGTCGCGGCCACGAACCGGGACCTGCCGGGGATGATTGCGAAGGGAGAGTTCCGCGAGGACCTGTACTATCGCCTGAACGTTTTCCCGGTGCGGGTGCCGCCGTTGCGCGAGCGGCGGGCGGACGTCCCGGTGCTGGCGCGGGGGTTTCTCGCGGACTTCTGCGTGGTGAGCGGGCTGCCGGCGCGGCGGCTGGACGGCGCGGCGGAGACGCGGCTGGCCGGGCACGCGTGGCCGGGGAACGTGCGCGAGCTGAAGAACGTCGTCGAGCGGATGGCGATCCTCGCGGACCGGGACGTGATCACCGAAGTCGATGTGGCGAAGGCCATGGGCGGCACGCGCCAGCTCGCCGAGGCCGCCCGCGCGGCCGTGGCGTCGTCGGACTCGGATCCCATGGGACCGTTCAACGCCTGCCGGACGTACGAGGAGTTCAAGGAGATGAGCGAGAAGCTCTTCCTCGAGTCACGCCTCCGCTCGAACGACGGAAACGTGTCGAAAACGGCCGAAGAGCTCGATATGCCGCGAAGCAACTTCTACAAGAAGATCGAGAAGTACGGTCTGAAGTAGGGTGAGATAAGTGTCCCCGAAACGCGCGGACTGTCCGGGACGGGGGACGGGAGTGGATTTCGGACAAGTCGCAACTCATTAGAGGACAAGGTGTTATAGGTTCGCCTCAAGGCACTCCATTTGCAAACTTGTCCTGCGCAGGAACCGCCACACGCGGTCCGGCCCCGGACAACACACCATGAAAACCCTCATCCCCTTCCTTCTCATCGCCCTCGCCCTCCCGGTCCTTGCCGAGGACCCGGAAGACGCGGCCGTCGCCGTCTTTGAGTCCGTCCAGTCCGCCTGGTCGGGCAGCGATGCGAAGGGTGTCGGCGCCAGCTTCGACAAGGACGCCAAGGTGTCGCTGGCGCTCGACGACAAGGGCTCCTATTCGCGCGACCAGGCGATCGCCCGGCTCAAGAAGTACTTCGAGTCCAACCCGACCTCGTCGCTGAAGGTGCAGAAGGACGGCTACGACGGGGGAAACAACCCCTCGGCGATCTACGACTACAAGTACAGGGACGCGGACGGGAAGGACCAGGAGGCGAAGCTCGTCGTGTCGCTGGTCAAAAAGGGCGACCGCTGGGTCGTGCGCAGCATCTCCGTGATGCGCTAAGTAGTTCCACGTTGATTCTGTGCCATGCATCCGCGCGCCTTTCGCCGTCCCGCTTCGTTGTCGATCCTCACTGGAGCTCCGTTCCGCTCCGGTTCCGGTCTCCGCCTTGCGGGCCGGCGAAAATCGCGGCGGCTGCATGGCACAGAATCAGCGTGGAGCTACTCAGGCACAAAAAAAGCCCGGCCACGCTGGCCGGGCTTCCAGGTCGTCTCTCCGCCGCTACTTCTTCTTCAGCTCGAACTCGACTTCCATCTCCACCGCCAGCTCCATCTCGCCGCTCGACTTGATCTTCGGCCCGTCCTCCTCGCCGCCCAGGCCCATCATCGCCGCGTACGGATTGACCGCCTTCATGGCCGCGGATCCCTCGCCCGTCACGTCCTTCACGCGCACCGCATCGCCGACGCCCAGACCGAGCCGCTTCGCGATCGCCTCGGCGCGCTCCTTCGCCTTCTTCGCCGCCTCGTCCCACGCCTTGTCGACCTGCGCGTCGTAGTCCGAGAACCCGAAGAACACGCCCTGGGTGCCCGTGCCGCCGCCGAGGAACGGGTTGTACCGGTTGCCCGCAGCCTTCATCTCCGCGCCCGCTTCCGACGTCTTGTCGATCAGCGCGCTGATGATCGCCGCCAGGTCCGCGTCCGCCATCTTGTCGATCCCGGCCACGGTGATCTCCATCTCCGTCGTCACCGTCGTCTCGCCCGCCGCTTCCTGCTGCTGGCCGCCCAGCATCCGCATCTGCGCCATCTCGTCCACGGCGCCCCCAAACGTCAGCCCCGAGTCCTTCACGTTCGAGGCCAGCCCCTGCTTCCCGTCCAGCACCTTCTTGATCGCGTCGGAAATCTCCGCGCGCTTCTTCCCGAGCTTCTCCACGGCGTCCGTCGCCTTCTCCGCTTTGCCCGTGGCGCCGACGACCAGGATCAGCTTGTCCGGGCGCACCCGCACCGTTCCCCTGCCGCGCACCGTGATCGAATTGCGGTCTTCGGCGAGTGAAGCGGTTGCGGCGAGAGCGAGAAGCGTGACGGTGGCGAGGATGGGTCGCATGTCGGTAGGCCTCGAATGGGTGGGGATGCGCCGGGGAACGTTCCCGGCCGCTGCGGTTATCGGGGGTCTTCGTTGTGGTCGGTGTCGTCGGGATCGGGAGGCGGGATTTCCCCGTCGCCCGGCTTCCTGCCCCCGTCCTCGGGCGCTTCAGGCTCTTCCCTGGGCGGCTCGTCGGACAGCGCGACGATTTCGTGCGGCGAGACGGAGAGCAGGAGTTTCCCGGCGAGCATGAGCGTTCCCGGGGAACCTGCGGCCGGCCACGGGATTTCGCGGCGCGTGGCGAACTTGCGGTCGTAGACGAACAGTCGCGGTTTTGCGCCGCGCACCGGCACGAACACCTGGGTGCTGGTGATGAGGCCGCGCCCGCAGTAGGCCACCTTGTCAGGGAGATCCGCGAATGCCTTGTCCACGATGTGCGGGTCCTTCAGGTCGTACTCCTTGCACTCCTTGCCGAGAAGCGTCGCGACGTCGCCGCGGATGGCGACGAGATGGCGGCAGCGCTCGCGGGCGACGACGGACATCGCCTTCAGCGGGTAGTCGACGCGCTTGGAAGTGTCGGCCGGCGCGAGGTAGCCCCGGCCCGTCAGCGCGTCCACGCGGCAGCAGTGCGTCCCGTCCGCCGGCAGGAACACCAGGTCGCGCCCGCTCGCGAAGATGGGGCTCAGGTCCCAGGTGTCCTCGACGGCCTGCTCCATCCAGCCCCACGGGTTGTAGTTCACGGGCTTGGGGTACTTGGTCGCCCACACGATCTGGCCCGTGTGGCCGACGCACGCCAGCGCCCCGTTGTTCGTGCAGATGTAGACGTAGCTCCCGGAGGCTGCGATCACAGGCGCAAAGACGGGCATCTCCGACGCACCGCCCCACCGGTTCCCCTGCTGCTGGTACGCCGAAATGAACGTCTTCCACTCCAGCGCCCCCGTTTTCCGGTTGAACGCGAACAGCCACACCTCCCCGCGCTTCGTCTCCTCCCGGGGCGTGCCTCCCACGTAAACATGGTCGTTCCAGGGCATCGGCGGCCCCGTCAGGTCGAAGTCCGGCACGATCCCCGCCTCCGGCCCCCACGCCAGCCGCGCATCCTTCACCCGGATCGCCCGCAGCTGGCACCACTTCCCCGTCTTCGTGAGATTTGCGTACAGGACCCCGTCGGAAATCACCGCGTACCACCGGTGCCCCCAGAATTCCGGCGTCACGCTCTGGAAGAACCCCTCGGGCAGCTTGAACGCCTTCCCCGGCGCGATGTCGCCCAGCGGCTCCCCGATGCGCCACTGGAACTCCCCCGTCGCGCTGTCGAGCGCAATCAGGCAGCGGCCCAGGTTGACGAACAGGTTTCCGCCCGAGACGGAAGGGTAGGTCTGAAGCGATCCGAGCCCGCCGCCGCGGCGGACCCAGACGTTGGGCGCCACCCGCTCGTCGGTCTTGATCCCCAGCTCGAGCCGCCACTTGACGCTCTTCGGCTCCGGCGCGGACTCCGGTATGTCCCCGAACGTCAGGTCCGGCAGAATCACGGACGTGCGCGGGGGCAGCGCCTTCGCCACCCGCGCGTCTTTCATCACATCCGCGATCGTCGCAGGGGCCCCCCGAGCCTTTACCTTGAGCTCCCCGAACCTCGCGACAAGCCCACTCGCCTTCTCCTTGAACCCCAGCCGCACGTAGGCCAGCCCCAGCCGCGCCACCGTCGCGGGTGTCGCCTTCTTCGCCGGATGCCTCTCCACGACTTCTTCCCAGCACCTCACCGCCAGCTCGATCGATCCCGCGTCGGCGTACATGCCGCCCAGCCGCTCCATCGCCACGCCGCCCGAGTCCGTGCAGAAGAAGCGCTCCGCGGCGACCCGCATCCCCTCCAGCGTCCCCAGCGACAGCTTCTGCGCCGCCTGCGCCTCAAACCGGTCGCGGTACGCTGCGATCGCCGGGGGCGGAAGCGCCGCGAGCTTCCTGGAGCACGTCACGGTCGCGGGCAGCCAGATCCCGTCCTCCGCAGGCAGAACCGAGTTCGGGAAGTCCCCCAGGACTTTCTGCCAGGCGTCGATCGCCCCCTCCCAGTCCCCCTTCTTCAGCGCTTCATCCCCCTTCTCCACCAGCGCCGTCACGTCGCTCTCCTCGTCGAAAAACACGGATTCCGAGTCGGCCGCGGCGAGCGCGGGGGCGAGGGCGAGGGCAAGGACGGTGGCGAGGAGGTGTTTCACGCGGGAAGGACCGACTGGTCCAGCCATGAAAGATACGGACGGGAGCCGTCGGTGAGAGGCATCGAGACGATTTCGGGGACTTCGTAGGGGTGAAGCTCGCGCACGCGGGCTTCAAGCCTCGCGAACAGCGACTGCCGCGTCTTGGCGACCAGCATCACTTCGCGGGACTCCTCGACCTTCCCTTCCCACCGGTAGACGCTGCGGACCTCGGGCACGATGTTGACGCACGCGGCCAGCCGCTCTTCGACCAGCGCCCGCGCTATGCGCTCGGCGGCCGCCGCGTCGGGCGCGG
This sequence comes from uncultured Planctomycetia bacterium, assembly GCA_963706735.1. Taxonomy (GTDB): domain Bacteria; phylum Planctomycetota; class MHYJ01; order WSZJ01; family WSZJ01; genus WSZJ01. The sequence goes on along the minus strand of CAVPNQ010000072.1, from coordinate 10,879 downwards.
TCATCAGGACCACGGCGTGCTCGGGCATGCTCCCTCGCAGAAAAAAAACCGCCCGGATCGTGAAGACCTCCGGGCGGTGGTGGATCGACCTTCCGGGGACCTACAACGCCGCCACTCCCGCTTCGTCGAAAATGATCTGCAGCCCGTCGTCCTTCAGGTGGGCGCTTCCGCCGACCGACGGCGTCAGCCCCTTGGCCGCCAGCAGCTCCGCCTCGAGGCTGTCGATCGTCATGCTCATGTAGAACAGCTTCTTCTCCAGGAACGCCCGCTCGTCCTGCAGCTTCTTCAGGTCCTCGTTGATGGCGTTCATCGCCTCGACGATGATCTTCTTTTCTTCGGGCTTCAGGTGCTTGAGGCGGCCGCTCTCGACCTCGCGGATAAGGTCGTCCGCGCGCTGGCCGATGCGGGCCATCATCTGGTGCACCTCGGCGTACTGCTCGCCGGACTCCTCGACCTTCGCCTCGAGCTGCTTCTTGAACTCCTGCAGCTCGCCGAGTTCCTTCTCGGAAGCGGCCTTTCTGGCCTGCGTCTGGGCGAGGGTCTGTTCGACCTGCTGCTTGGCTCCCTTGGTCTGCGCCAGTTCCTGCCGCGCCTGGGAGAGTTCCTTCTCGACGGACGACTTGTTCCCGGACGTCGTGGACAGCTCCGCCTCGAGAAGTTTTCCCTTCGACTGCGTCGTGGCCAGCTCCTGCCGGACCTGCGCGAGGTCCTGCTTCGCCTGCGCCAGCTCGCGCTCGGCCGTCTGGATCTTCACGACCAGGTCGGCGAGCTGCTTCTTCGCATCCGCCTTCTCGGCCCGCTCCTTCTCGATCCCTTCGACCGCCGCCTGCGCGATCTGCGCGAGGCGCTCCATCTTTTCCTCGGGCGTCCGCGGCTCGGGGCCGGAGACCAGTCCCATCTCCCGCGCCTTCTGTCCAAGCCCGGCGTCGATCTTGCTGTACGCCTTGTCCACCGCCTGCGACATCCCCTGCCCGGTCTCGACCGCCGCCGCCTTCTCCTGTTCCAGACCGGCATACTGCTTTTTCAGTGCCTCCAGCGCGTCGTCCGTCTTCTTCTTCTCGAGCGCCAGGTCGATCCGGCTCTTTTCCGACGCCTGCAGCTTCTGCACCAGCTGCGCAATCTGCCCGGAAATCCCCGCCAGCCCCATCTTCGCCGCGTCCGCACCGCCGCCGCCCGCCAGCATCGCCGCCACCGCGTCGATCTCCGCCTGCATCTTCGCGGCCTGCCCCTCGATCTCACCCTTCGTCTTCTGCGTGTCCTGGTACCGCTTCAACAGGTCGTCAAATTCCTTCTTCGCCAGGGCCTGAAGCTTCTCCTTCTCGCCAGTCAGCTTCTGCCCCGCCATGGAGTCCACCGCCATGTCCACCGCTTCCTTGATCAGCTCCATGATCTTGGCGGCGTTGATGACCTTGAACGAGCTCTGCCCCTTCGCCTTCAGCTCGTCCAGCGTGGCCACGCGCGTTCCCTTTTCGATCGCGCGCGCGATGTTTACGAGGTGATTCTGGTCGACCATGGATCCTCCTGGAGTGGAAGGGCCACTTTATCATGGAGGCGGGCCGGTTTGGAGCCAATTTCGGGGTTTTGCGCGGTCGAAGGTCCGCCGGAAGTGCTATCCCCCGGAGACTTTACGCCGACGTCCTCGGCGCGGGTCAAGATCACCCCGTCTCCCGGCCGATGACACTTCCACGAGGAGGGTGCTACCCTCCCCGCTCCGCCATGCCCACACCCCGGAAAACTCTTCTCGTTCACGGCGGATGCGGCCGTCGCCCGCGGGTCTTGCCCGAGGGGCGGGACGCGGCGCTGGCGCGCGCGGTCGTGGAAGGCCTGCGCGGCCGGACGGCCGTGGACATGGTCGAGCGCGCGGCGCGGTTCCTGGAGGACTCGACCTTCTTCAACGCGGGCACGGGAAGCGTGCTGACGCTGGAGGGGAAGGTGGAGATGGACGCGGCGGTGATGACGGGGGACCTGCAAGCCGGCGCTGTCGGCGGGATCACGGGGGTGCGGCACCCGGTGTCGGTCGCGCGGGCGGTGATGGAGCAGACGGACCATCACCTGCTGGTCGGCGAAGGAGCGACGACGTTTGCGAGGCACGCGGGGTTCGGGAAGTACGACCCGCGGACGCCGGAGCGGCGGAAGCGGTGGAAAGAGCTCGTGGCGAAGCTGCGGGCCGGGGAAAAGGCAGCGGAAGACCGCTACTGGACCCGGACGCGCGTGTGGATGGAGCGCTACCTTCCGCGCGAGGAGCGCGGGCATCACTCCACGATCGGCGCGGTGGCGTGCGACGCGAAGGGCCGGATCGCGGTGGCGACTTCCACCGGCGGGATCTGGCTCAAGCTCCCGGGGCGCGTCGGTGATTCGGCGGTGCTCGGTGGCGGGACCTACGCCTGCGAGCACGGTGCCGTCTCCGCGACCGGCCACGGCGAGGGAATCCTCCGCATCGGCCTCGCGAAACACGCCTGCGACCTCATGAAGGCGCTTCCCTGCCAGAAAGCCCTCGAGCGCGCCATCGCCTTCGCGCGTCGCGAAGGGGTCGAAGCCGGGCTGATCGGGGTGGACGCGAAGGGCCGCCCGGGCGCCGCCACATGTGCCGAGTGGATGCCGACCGCGCGATCATGAGCTTCACGAAGTCCCTCATCTGCCACGGAGGCGCCGGCCTCGGCCCCACGGGCCCGACAGGCGAGCGCCAGTCCGTGCTCGACCGGGCTGCCCAGGAGGGAATGCGCGGCCGCACGGCCGTCGACATGATCGAGCGCTCGATCCGCGTCCTCGAGGACCACCCGATGTTCGACGCCGCCATCGGCTCCGTCCTCACCCTCGAGGGCCAGTGCGAGCTCGATGCCTGCTTCATGACCGACGACGGCCGCGTCGGCGCCGTCGCCGGCCTCCGCCGGACGCAGCACCCCGTCTCCGTCGCCCGCGCCGTCATGGAGAAAACCGACCACCACCTCCTCGTCGGCAACGGCGCCACCCGCTTCGCCCGCCTCATGGGCCACCCCGACATCGAGCCCCGCACCCCGGAGCGCGTCGCCGTCTGGAAGAAGCTCCGCGACGACCTCCGCTGCGGCCGCGACGGTCCCAACTTCCGCTTCTGGAAACGCATGGCCAAATGGCGCAAGGCCTACGGCATGTACGAGACGGTGGGCGCGTGCGCCATCGACGGGCGCGGCCGCTTCGCCGCGGCGACGTCCACGGGCGGCATCTGGATGAAGCTCCCCGGGCGTGTCGGCGACTCGCCGATTCCCGGCGCCGGGACCTGCGCCAACCGCTTCGGCGCGATCTCGATGACGGGCCACGGCGAAGGAGTGATGCGCCTCTGCCTGGGCCGCCATGCCGTGGACCTGATGAAGCAGATGCCCTGCCAGGAGGCGCTCGACGCGACGGCGAAGTACGCGCTGAAGCGTGGCGTGGAGTGCGGCATCATAGGCGTGGACGCGAGAGGCCGCCTCGGCGCGGCGAAGAGCGCGCAGTGGATGCAGCTGGGAACGGCGAGTGACCAGCGGCGAGCGGCCAGCGGCCGGTGAGGCACGGCCCCACGCCTGCTGCGCGTGCGGCGCGGGAGTGCCTTATCTGGAGGGGAGGTTGTGCGGATTGCGCTCGATCAATTCGTAGATCACCTGAAACGCGAGTTTCCGGCCACAGGTCGAGCAGGACACGTCGCGATCGCCATGACGGATCATTCGACTCGCGCATGCCGGACAGAACCACAAGGGGCCGGACGCCACTGGTGTCGGGTTGGAAACGACCATGACTTCCGGCGTCGCACAGATTTCTCGCAGCCGCTCGATCGCGTGGACTGAGAATCTCGAGCCCATGACAGAACACGAGCCCTCCCCGTCAGCACGAACCAGCAATTTGCCGGAACAATACGGACAGTAGTTCAGCTCCGCCACGTGTCACTCTGCCCGGCGGTGCCTTTCACTGGCCACTGGCCACTGGCCGCTCGCCGCTCGCCGCTGGTCACTTCGCCTTCACTCTCAACACCACCTGCCGCTTCTCGGCATCATCAATCGCCTTGAGCATGTCGCCCAGGGCGCTCCAGCGGGCGGGGGCGATGTCCATCGAGTTGAAGAGCGCGCGGCGTTCGACGGTGAGCGTGCGGCCGACGAGCGTGTAGGTGAGGTTGTACGTGCCGAACTCGGTGGCCAGGGAGACGCTGTCGGGGACCTTGATTTCGGCGAAGTCGGGGAGCTCGACGGTCATGGTGCCGTAGGTCGTGACCTGCTGCGCCCAGTAAGCCCTCATCGGCAGCTTGCGGTCGGTCTGCTGGATGAGCTGCTGCGACAGGTTGAGCGGCGGCGCCATCCCGCGGAACGTGATGACGTCGCTGTCCTTCTTGCGCTGGGCGAAGCCCTTGCAGGTCCCCTCGAACGAGATCGCGAGCTCGGGGTTGTCGAGGTCGTAGTCGTTCACGCTCGTGCTCGTGACGGTCACGCCCTTGAAGAACATGTTGGCGCGCTGCTGGACGATCGTCTTGAGCTGCGCGGCGTCCACGACCTGCTCGAGCTGGTTGCGCACCATGCCGGCGATCCCCTGCCGGAACACGAGCGCCCCGCCGACGTCCGACATCGCGTTCTCGTCGATCTTCGCGTGCAGCCGCACGGAGATCACCTTGTCCTCGAGCGAAGTGGACGGCAGGTCCCTGAAGCTCACGTTACGGCCCTCGACGACCATCGCGTCGCCGCCGTAGAGATTGTTGGGAAGCGCGCCCCAGCTGTTCCAGCGGTTGGGCCAGAGCCAGACGTCGGACTTGTCGAGGTGCACGAGGAAGATCGGCGTGCCGTACGGCGGCAGGCCGAGCTCGGGGTCGTACTCCTGCCACATCGGCCGCGGGACGCGCGCGAACGCGACGCCGAACGGGATCTCTGCAGCGCGCAGAAGCGTCATGAACAGGTCGTCCGCCTGGCCTTCCTTCTCGACCAGCGTGTGGCTCGGGACCCGGTTCTGCCCGGCCTTGATCTCGCTCACCACGAACTTGAAGATCGCCCGGACCTTCGACTCGCGGTCCGCGCAGCCCTTCGTCAGCTCCGCCGCCTTCGCCGCGACGTCCTGCGTCACGGGCAACCCGAGCGCCTGCCCCCGGAACGCCTCGATCTCCGCTTCCATCGACGGCTTGCCGGACAGGAACCGCACCGTCGGGAGCCACTCCTCCTCCGGCGCCGGCATCAGCTCTTCCTCGATCTCCGCCATGTCGCGGAATTCCCACGCGTACGTCTTCGCGTCCGCGGTCTCGGTGACTTTGGCCTCGTCGAAGCGGTTCGCGATCATGCGGACGTTCGCGTCCTTGGGCATGACGACCACGTAGCGGCTGAGGCGGACGGGCTCATTGAAGTGACGGAAAGCGCCGGGGGCCTCGACGGCGAAGGCGGGCTGATCGACGCCGATGGGGCCGCGCGAGCGGGACGTGCGGTACTCGAGGACGGCGCCGCGCTCGAGTTCGGGCATGCGGATGCCGCCGCGGTCCTGGGCGTCGTCGGCCTCGAGGATGCGGCCGTCGGGGGTGAAGACGCGGAGTTCGCGGATGCGGAAGTGTTCCCAGTCGCCGCGGCCGAGGGGGAGCTGGCCGTACTGCTCGCCGCCGTCCTTGGAGAGGATCATGACGACGCGGTGCTCGTCTTCCTCGATCCACTTGAAATCGGCGCCGAGGACGCGCACGAGGCGCTGCTCGAACAGCACCGCGGTGTGGAGCGTCTTGCCGAAGCTGTCGGGGGACGGGGCGTCCTTGACGAGCTGCGCCACGTCCATGTCCCAGGGCTTCGTCCACTCGTCATTGTCGCCGCCGAGGAAAGCGAGGTAGCGGCGGGTCGCTTCGCTGTAGGCCATCAACCGCGCCGGGGCCTTGAGGATGTCGGCCGCGAGGGCCTTGGCCTTGTCGAGCTGGTTGTGGTCGATGTGGAACTGGAGGAGGCGCTGGAGCGTTCCGCCGTTGCGCGGGTTCATGGCCGAGGCTTCCTTGATGAGCGCCTCGGCTTCATCGAGCTTGCCCAGGCGCTCGCGGAGCGCGGCGATCGCCAGGACGACGCCCTCGTTGCGCGGGTAGCGCTTCCGGTACGCCTCGAGCGCCGCGGTCTGTTCCTCGATCTTGCCGGCCTGCCCGAGGAGCTCGATCTCCTCCCAGTAGGCCTCGAACCCCTGTTCCTTCTTGATCGCTGCGATGACCTCGAAGGCCGCGGGGTAGTTCAGCTCGGCCGCGTGGTCGCGGGCGACGGCCGCGGCGTTGGAGTACTCGCCGGCGCCGCATTCCGCGGCCTTGCGAAGCGCGGCCCTCTGTTCGGCGCGCCACCCGCGGCCGCCCTGGATCTGGGCGAGCGCGGACCAGGCCTCGGAGCAGGCGGGGTTCGCGGAAAGCACCTGCTGCAGCAGCTCGATCGCCGCTTCCGTTTCCTTCGCGGCCTTCTCGCGCGAGAGGGACAGCAGCGCGGGGACGAAACGCGGGTCGAGCGCGACGGCGCGCTCCTGGTGCGTGCGGGCGACGTTCGCGCGGCGCGACGGCGGCAGGAACTCGTACTCCGCCACGAAGGCGCCTCGCCAGAACTGCACGTAGGCGGAAAGCGCGGCCTTCTCGAACGCGCGGCTGCACACCTCCTCGGCCTCCTGCGACAGCCCGATCCCCTGCAGGAGCTGCGAGGCCAGCACCGCTTCCCGGAGCGTGCACGACGACAGGTCCTTCGCCTTCGGCACGAGCGTCACGAACACGCCCGTCCCGACCTCCCCGCCGCGCGCCTCGCGCCCGTTGCGCTTTACGGCGGGATCCTTGTCCACGATCGCGCTCTCCAGGTCCGTCATGGGCCGCCCGTCCGCGTGGTGGAACGTCACGTCGTGCGCGTACCCGAACCCCGGCGCCGTGTACTTGATCAGCACCACGTTCGCGCCCGCGGACAGCGTCACCCCGAACCACCGCTCGTTCGCCGTCTCGTTGCGGATCAGGTCGTTCACGCCGACCAGGACGCCGTTCAGCCACACCTTCACGCTCATCGTCGTGCGCACCCGGATCCAGCCTTCGCGCTCCCCGGCGCACGTCAGCGCCGCGTGCGTGTAGAACGTCGTCCCGCGGCTCGTGAACGTCCGCACGGCCGCCACGCCGTCCGTGTCCCCCACCCCGTGCTCCACCGGCGCCCACACCGCCTTCGCCGACCCCACCGCGTACTCCGCACCTGGCTTGAACTCCGTCTCGGGCGGCAGCACGTCGTCAAAACACGCCGCCCCGTACGTGCCGAAGAACCCGCACGCCTGCCACTTCGCCACGTGCCCCTGCGCCTTCCACTCCTCAAGCGCCAGGTCCGTCTTCACCTGCGACTCGTACAGGCCCTCGAGCCACTGGTGAAGCGCCGTCTGCGTGAACACGTTCTTCGTCTTCCCGAGCAGCTCCTTCGCGAACTCGATCCGCTTCGGGGTCGTCCACTGGTTGAACAGCGTCTGCTGCACGCGGCCGACGCGGAAGAGCGCCTCGGTGCGGGCCGAATCCGGCTCGGAGAGGACGAGGTTCCGGACGGCCTCGGCGCCGATGTCGTCCTGCAGCCGGGAGAGCGAGGCCGTGTGCACGCCTTCCCACGCGTCCCCGCTCTTCGGGTCCAGTTCCGCCGCCCTGCGGAATTCGACGAGCGCCCGGTCGGCGTCGTTCTGGTAGAGCAGGATCGCCCAGCCGAGCTTCACCTGGTCCGCGCACGTCCGCTTCGCCTCCGGAATGCTCGTGAGCTTCGCGGTCGCCGCCTCGGCGGACTCCTTGTCGAGCCAGAAGATGGAGTCCTCCGCGCGGAGGACGGGTGAGGCCAGGCACAGCAGGACCAGGGCGAGACGGATGTTCAGGGAAGGCTTCATGGAATCTCCGGGAATGAGGCGGAAGCTGTTTTGTTGGGACCTGCTATTCGGGCTCGACCACGATCTCGTCGTCCTGCGCCCGGTCGACCTCGCCGGCAAAGTCTCTCCAGGCCTTGTAGTCGCCCTTCGGGATCCGCGGCGCCTTCAGCGTCATGCCGCTCTCGATCTCGATGCGGTTCCCCTCCGACCTTGCCTTCAGCCGGAACGAACCCAGCGGCGAATCGCGCTCGACCGGCTGCGGCAGGCTCTTCGCCTTCCACCCCGCCGGCAGCTCGAACACCACCTTCTCGCTCCGCGTCCGCGGGAACTCCAGCAGCAGGTCGTGCTCGCGCTCCGACAGCTGGCCGTAATTCTCGAGCATCTTGGACGGGAAGAGCGACGGCCGGATCACGACGCCGCGGCCTTCCTTGCGGGCGAAGCGCGGCACGGTGTATTCGGCGGTGTACTCGACGGGCAGGTTGTAGTTCGAGAGGTCGTTGAAGGAGAGCTTGTCCACCTTCACCGCGTCGAACACGCGGCTGTACCACTCTTCCCACACCTTCTCGCGCTTCGAGCCCTCCTGGAACCGGCTGCGCATCTGGCCCGCGTCCATGCCGGTCACCGTCCCCTTCTCCACGATCGTTGCGCTTCCGTCCTCCTTGATCGTGACGGTGATGACGCGCTGGCGGTCGTTCATCTCGGGGGGGAGCCATTCGCTGATCTGGGCGGCGGCCTTGTCGTCGTTGCGGACGATGAAGACGAGCGCGCCCTGGTCCATCGAGGGCAGGTCCTTGACCGAGTAGTACCGCGCCGTGCCGTCCACGAACATCCCCTTGCCGTTCCCGGCGTCCGGCACCCACGCGATGCAGTGGTCGAACACCTTCATCGAGGGCAGCCCCGTCGCCAGCGCGCCGCCCTGGTTCGTGCGGATGAGGACCATGTTCGCCTCCTCGCCCGCCTCGCGCATCATCGTCACGAACAGCGTCGCCGTGTCCTTGCAGTCGCCGTAGTGGCGCTCGAAGGTCTCGCTGGCCTTGAAGGGCAGGTACGCGTGGTTCTCGAGCCCGAGTGCCTCGTACCGCGTGCGGCTCACCATCAGCTGGTACAGCGCCTCGATCTTCTCCATCCGCGTCTTCTTGCCCGCAACCGCCTTCTTGACCTCTTCCTTCATTTCCTCCGAGGCCTCGAAGCGGTCCCTCACCAGCCCGCTGAACCACTCGCCCACGTCCTGCCAGGTCTTGAACGTCGAGAAGTGCAGGTACGGGACCGTCTCGTAGAACGCGGGCATCAGGGGCTCTTCCTTGATGTACCCGATGTTCGCGACCTCCCACGTCGTCACGAGCTTCCCGTCCTTCTGCGTGATCTCGGGCTTCTCCACGAACCGCACGGCCTCGTGGTAGATGGGCTTCGACTCGGGATGCACCAGCGTGATCTTCGCCGAGGCGACGGGCTGGAATTCCGGCTGAAGCGGCAGGAGGAGGCCGAAGTAGCCCTTGTAGCGCGGCTCGCCGCTCTCCTCCATCTGGAACTCCATCACGATGACGTCGCCGGCGTTGGTGTTGGGGAAGCGGCAGTTCCACTGGCCTTCGCGACGCTCGCCCTCGACGACGGTGCCGTCCGGGCGGATGAGCCGGGCCGTCTTGAACTCGGCGCGGCCACCGCTGAACGTGTCGAAGTGCCCGCCGATGGCGGACGCGAACTGGAACGCGCGCGCCGCGGTTTCGTCGTGCAGCTTGATGACCTGCTGCGTGAAGTAATTGCAGGTGCCGTTCTCGGCGACGAAGACGAGGTCGTGCTTGAACACGTACGTGGCCGTCTCGTCGCCTTCCTTCCTGCAGGCCTTCGCGGCGTCGAGGTACGGCTTGAGGTCAACTTCGAAACCGCGCCAGAACTCCTTCTCCTTCGGCTTCAGCGACCGCAGCCGCTTCGTCACGTCCGGCTGGTTCGGCCGGACGGCCAGCGCGCCGTCGAAGTACGAGATCGCTTCCTCGTTCTTCCCCGCGGAAATCGCGCAGTTCGCGGCGGCGATCATGGCCGTCGTGTTCTCCGGCGAGATCGCGAGGGCCGCGCGGTAACGCTCCATCGCCTTGTCCCAAAGGGCCTGCGACTCGAGGATCGCGGCGGCGAGCATGTGCGCGTTCACATCGAACGGCTGGATCGCCAGGCGCCCGTCGCACAGGTCGATCGCCTTCCCGAACTGCCCCGTGCGGCGGTAGACGCCGATGAGCTGCCCGCGCACCGAGAAGTCAAGCCCCCAGCCCGCGAGCCTCTCCTCGAGATACTTCGTCTGCTCCACCGGCGCCTCGTTCGACATCCGCGCCAGGTCTGCCTTCGCGATCCCGTGGTTCGGGAAGTCCTTGATGATCCCCTGGTAGATCTTCTTCGACTCGTTCACCCACACGCCGCCCCGCCGCGCGACGACGCCGCGATGGAGGCGGACCAGGTGAAGCGCATCGAGCCCAGCCTGCGCACGAGCCGCGATCCGGCCACCAGGTAGGACGCGTAGGTCACCGCGCTGCCGAACACCAGCAGCCCGCCCAGCGCGATGAGGCGCAGCTCGCCGCCCTGCTTCGCTTCCGTGCCGAAAACGATGGCGATGCCGCCGTACGAGAGCGCGAGCGAAATCATCTCGCGGCGGCCCAGACCCGCACGCCGAGAAAAGCGGCGGAGAACGCGAGCACCAGCGTCGGATAGAGGTACAGGATGAGCCGCCCCAGTCCGGCCGAGATGTTCATGCAGGCCGGCGGAGATCGAGGTAGCTGCCGAGGTAATAGCCGAGAAAGCCCAGCGCGCCCACGGTGAGCCAGTCGCGGCGGCCGAGCGCGGAGGGCGCGCCGGCCCACCACGCCATCGCCAGGAAGAACGGCAGCGCGAACAGCATGCGCAGGGCGAGCAGCGTCATGGTGTCCACGCCGTAGCGGTAGGCGAGCTTGACGATGACGGTCTTGCCGGAGAAGCCGATCGCGCCGACCAGCGTGCAGGCGATGCCGATCGAGGCGTTGCGCGAGGCGGCGGTGCTCGCCGCCATCAGCGGCGCCGCTTGGTGCCGAATATCGAGCCCAGCACGCCGCGACGATCTCCCGCC
>CAVPNQ010000071.1:0-76915 GCA_963706735.1 uncultured Planctomycetia bacterium | reverse complement strand
ATCGGCTGGGATCGAAGCACTGCTCCGATGAAGGCGCTCCGATAGCCGATCTGCCTCTTGTCGATCGGGAGGCTGCCATCTTTGCGCAACCGGTCGAGTGCGTGCTGGATCGCCACGATCTCCACGAACTCGCCTCCCGGATTTCGCCCTGTGCCGACACGAACCCTGCCTGCCTCGATCCCGAGCACGTGGTTCATCCTTCCGGACAGTGTGGGAATTGAGCGGCCCACCAGTGCTCGCAGGATGACCTCCGCGTCCTTTTCCATTGCCTGATGCCCCCCCTTGGTCCGGCGCCTCGCTCAAGACTGTGTCGCAAAGATCACCTGAGCCCTGCGACCTCGGCGGATCATTCTTACATCGCGGCGACAGCCTCCGCCACCCGCTCGTCCGCGACCCGCGCGTAGACCAGTGTAGAGGCCACGCTTCTGTGATCCATCGCGCGTTGGACGAGCAGCAGGTCCTTCGTCTTCGCGTACAGCCGGGACGCGAAATCGTGCCGGAGGCCGTGGACGGTCAGCCGCCGCTCGATCCCGGCCTCCCTCAGCTTCCCGTGGACGATGATTTGGACCTGCCGCGAGCAGAGGCGGTTGTGCTGCCCGGAGACGAAGAGCGCGGGGCAGGCGGTCTTCAGCGTCGCCCGAAGCGCGAGGTAGGCACCGAGCCGCAGCCTGACGCCCTCGGCCAGCGCCTTCCTCACTTCACCGCCGCCCTTCAGCTTCCGGATCATCACCGCGCGTTCGTCGAGGCGCACGTCGCCAGCGTCGAGTGCCACGAGGTTGGCGAGCCGCATCCCGGTGCCGAGCAGGAGCGCGACGAGGGCGGCATCGCGTGACCCGCGCCATCCCTCGGCCTTCGCCAGCACTCCCCGCAGCCGATCACGCTCGAGGTCGGAGAGCACCTCAGGCACCCGGTGGTCGCGGCGGAACTTCAAGACCCGGGCTGGATTTGTCGGGATCACGCCTGCATCCGCGAGATACCGGAAGAGCGACCTCAGCGACATCTTGACCTTGTCCACGCTGGACGCTCGCTTCGCTTGCCCGTCCTCCGTGTGCGTCACGCAGCGCGCCGTCGCGAACCGGCAGAGCGTCGCCGCGTCGAGGAACCGGACATCGCTGGGACTGCGCTCCTCCGTGAGCCAGGCCCGGAACTCCTGGATGTCCCGCAAGTAGCTGCTCACCGTGTGCGGGCTCCGCTGGTTCGCGCGGAGTTGGGTCTCGAAGTCGCGCATCGCTTGGTCGAGCGTCATGTCGGCCTCAATTCGAAGGTAGCGGATGTACGCTCCCAGTGGACCCCGAATCAAGGAGAACCAGTGCTTCTCGCGTCGATCGGGCGAAGCATCGCATCCCCGGACGCCCAGGCGCTTCGAACTCCCTCGGCGAACTCCTCGGTTCTCCACGTCGGCGGGAGCTTGGCGACCGAAGGCAGGACTCGTTCGTACCAGGAGAAGATCCCCGGCAGATCGTTCCTGCGAGCCAGTCCCTGCAGTTGCCGCAATGAAGAAAAGTAATTCGACTTCCGCCCGAGCAACCTTGGCGTGAACCGCGCGGCCTCGAAACCGACTTTGAAGTGGCGCGAGACGCCGCCCTGTCTTGCCTCCCTTGCGAGGGACAGCAGGTAGGTCATCGAGTGGGGTCGGGAGAACTTCGTCGGATCCGGACCTCCCTTTCTCTCGGACTTGCCGACGATTCGGCGGGCGCGGGCAAGCGAGGCCTTGCGCACCAGCGTCGAAATCGAGAGCCCCTGGTGTGCGGCGGCAGTGGCCATCAGTTCTTTCTCTAGCGCAGTGAGTCGGACAAGGAGGGTGTGGCTGCGTGTGGGCATGAAGGTAAGCTACGACAGTGTATATACACCGTCAAGATCATTTGCGCAGAGTCGCCGGGAACAGACGCTGTAGACACCGACTGCGAACTGGGGAGGTCAGTCCATGGCGCATCGTGAAGGAGTCGTCAAATCGGCGTCAAAGTTCAGAGCAAACCGCACTTTGGAATTGAGTCACCCCCTTCGCAGGCGTAAGTTGTCCCTGAGCGTGACTGGCCCGGGTCGCCGAGCGGCTCTCCCAAGAGAGGACCGAGCTTTCGCCCGGCGATTCACTCGGGCCGAGTCCTGTTCGCCAGGCGAAAATGGGAGGGGCCCACCGCGTGGCGTAGCCATCCGCGAAGCTCGTTGAGTGTGAGGACAGGGAGCGGGGGGGAATTCAACCTTTATGAAAGGAGAAGTGCATGTCCGAATCACCGACAGAGAAGGTTGGCCTGGATGGTAACAGCTCGTCGCGAGTCCAGGCCCAACGCAGGTATCCGCATCCGCAATTGGCGGCCAATCGCCAGGCCTGCGTTGCCGCGGCCCTGAAAGGCCTGGGAGAAGCGACCTTTTCAGAGTCCGTTTCCTTCGTGCATCGGCCGACCGGGGATGTCCGGCTCCCAACGATCATGTGGACTCGGAGCAATCGTCCAATCTCGCACATGATTTCGAAGGATCTGATCGACGCCACATTCAAGCAGAAACGGGCGTACTACTCGAAGGTCATTGATCCGGGATTCAAGAAACAGAACGCGGAGCCCCGAGAAAAGCACCCGGAGCGGTTTCTGATCTTGCCCGTGTCGCACTACGACGGGTCGGTGGAGGCCGTCATCATCTTCACAGGCGCCCCCAGGCTCTGGCGCTTGAACTGGCGGCGGCGTAGTCAATTCGAACATTCCCGATCCTCAATCGCACTCGCCGTCTACGGTCCCAACCCCGCCTACTACGGAATCGAGAAGCACCTCCCGGACGGGACCGTCCAAGTTTCTCTTCATGAATTGGTTCCGAAAGAAGAGCCGGCTCCGAGCGCGTCTGAGGACTCGCCCCAGCAGAGCACTCGCCTTGCGGGAAGCGGACGTGCCCACGACAAACTCCTGTCGAGCATCGACTGCATTGCGGGGACGACCGCCGACGTCCTGATCTGCGGCGAAACCGGTTCAGGAAAGGAGCCCACTGCCCAGGAAATCCATGAACGGTCGGATCGACGCAACGGACCCTTCGTCAAGGTCAATGTCGGCGCGATTCCCTTTACGCTGCAGGAGTCCGAGCTCTTCGGCACCGTCGCCGGAGCTTGCACGGGCTCGATCGATCGAAAGGGGTGGTTTGAGGCCGCCCAGGGCGGAACGATCCTGCTCGACGAGTTCTGCGAGGCCAGCCTCGATCTTCAGGTCAAGCTGCTCCGCGTTCTAGAAGAGCGAGTCGTTTGCCGCGTCGGGTCGACCCGAGAGGTCCGCCTGGACATTCGAGTCGTGTTCGCCACCAACAAGGACCCTGAAGAAATGGTCAGACAGGGAAAGTTGCGGGAAGACCTCTACTACCGCATCGGGCAGGTCCGGCTGGACACATTGCCGCTTCGCGAGCGCCGCGAGGACATTCCCGACATCGTCCGTGCCAGACTTCGTTCGATCGCCCGAGAGCTCCGTCCGAAGGACGAACGGACGCCGCGGATCGACCCGCGTGCCCTGGCACTCCTTGCCGCCGCGGCCTGGCCCGGAAATGTCCGCGAGCTTCTCGAGTTCTTGAGAAGTCTGCTCGTCTTCAACGGCCCTAACCTGACTTTGGAGGCGGTCAAAGCCGCTCTCGCAAAGCGAAAGGCGATCCACCCAGTGGTGAAGAAGAAGGCGTCGGACCATGCACGGATCGCCTGGGAAGACGGCCTCCTGCTGACGGGCGGCAAACCTCGGCTGATGGAAAAGCACTTTGGCGTCACGGGCAACACGATTCGAAACATGGCCAGGCAGTTTGGGAACGGCCCGGAAGAGAAGCGGAACGGGAACGGGGCCTCCGGGGGAAACGGCGACGGAAAACCTGCCCAACAGCCACGGGATGAGGGAGTCGAAAGGTCCTGAGACGCCTTTGAGAAGAAGGTAGCGAAAAGTCAGGTGGGATCTGGCGTGGGACTGGGTGAAGGGCCATTTTCCCTGGGAATGCAGGCAAGTCAGCGAAATGTTAGTGCCGCTGCTTTCGCCGTCCACTTCGACGAGCGTTTCCGAGGGGAATCGAGAGGGTCAGCGAAAAGTTACCCCTGAGCAAGAGCGGGGGGTTGTGCAGGTCCGTCCGCGGCCACAGCGGTCCGCAACGCGCGACTTTCCGAGGGAAGGAGATGCAATTCGCTCAGAAGAATCGACGCGGCACATGCCTTGCGATAGTCCATTTCGTCCGCGTCGCCTCGGCGCAGGCGAAGGAACCAGAACGAAGCGCAGGAATCTGGCGGGTGAACAGCAGAGGAACCCTCTTGAGACCTGCCGGACGGGCCTGGCACCGAAAGATGCCGAATCCCTGAAGGCGCGCTTCGACTTCCTTCGCCCGCTCCAGCGCGTCGTGGGGCGGGGAGAAACGCAACCGTGCTGGATCGCTACGAAAACGCGAGGAGTCCTGAGCCAGCCCGCCCCTCGGCGACGTCGGCGCGGACGCAGAGCCCAAGGAGAGGTGGCCGCCAATGAACACTAACGACTCCGCGGACTTCGTCATCGTCCGCTTTGAAGGCTCGAGCGACGGCTTCTCGTGGATTGAGGTCACCGATCCGGAGCTGATCGAAGGGCCAAACGCCGCGGGGGTTGGCAACACGTGAGTACTTTTTCGACCGCGAGCACCGTGGAGTCTGAAGGAAAGCGCCTTCGCTTTCGCTTCAGAGTCGAGCAGGTGATCGAATCAACCCTGATTATCGGGACCCAGTTCTCGACGGACGGCGTGAACTGGGGAGAAGCGTGTACGTGGCAAGTCGAGATTCCCTGGCCGCAAAAAACGAAGCAGAAGCCCAAGGACAGCCCGGAGAACGGTGAATCGCAATGACGAGCTGAGCCGCTGAGTACCGCGAGCTGTGACGCGCAGGTGAATCGTTGACCGGCAAACGAGGAGACAAGCTTGCCTAAGAACAATCCGAGTTACTTGGCGGAGGACGCGAGCACCCTCGATCGAGGGCTGGCTTTCTCGTCGTGCTTCGGCGGCCGGCGCTTTGCCGTGTCGCACCAGACGCCCGGCACGACGATCACCGGGCAGACGAGCTTCGTGTCTACGACGCCGACTTTTCTGATCTATCAGGCATCCGCCGCCCGGCGACTCGTGCTCTCGAATTTCTCCCTGGGTCAGGACGGGACGCCTGCTGGAGGGACGATCCACATCCTCCTGGCGATCGATCCGTCGAACCGATACTCCTCGGGCGGGACAGCGATCACTCCGCAGAACACCAGCGGGGAGAGCGACAACTCCGCTGGATTCACCTTCAGGTACAACCCGACTGTGTCCTCTCCCAGCGCGGTTCGGTACCTGTACAGCTGGACGCAGCCAGTTTCGCTCGGGGGCCTGTTCACCCCCGATCTCCAGGACGGCGTCATCGCTGGGGCGACAGGTTCCATTCTCATCTACACCTGGGCCTCCACCATCGCGCCGAGCTGGACGGTGGGTGGGTTCGACGTTCTGGAGGACGGCTAATGCCGGTTATCCGAAGCGTCGCCACGCCCGTCGCCGCGCAGTCTGTCTGGTACTTCGGCAGCAATGTCGCGGGAAGCACTTACGCGACAAGCGGGGTGCCGTACACACCTCTCGCGAAGAACGCGACGGAGCAGTACGTGACCTGGGATGTGGTTGCGCCCCAGGCGGGGTACATCGATCTTCTGCTCATTTACGCGATGAGCGTCGCGAACTCGGGCGACGTGGTCCTCGAGCTCGACTACATCAAACTCAGCGACGGCAGCGATCCCAACGGGTCGCTCTCGACCCAGTCATCCTTCACCTTCACGCCTGGCTCCGCAACTACGCGCAAATCGGTCGGCTCAGACACGCAGGCTACGCTTCGAATCCAGGTCGCGGCTGGGGATCACGTCTTGCTCAAGCTCTCCCGGAAAAACTCCGGCAGCGATACGCACACCGGAACCTTCAACATCGAATCCGTGAGGATCTCTTACTAGATGCCTTACAACGTAGCCGCCCTCCGGAGCCGCATCGTCATCGCGAAGGCTGCCACCATCGCGGACTGGGATCAGTTGCAGCCCTACTTGAACTCGGCGTCCTGGACGCTCGATGCGAACGGGGCCAGCGTGACTTCGGCCGGATCGAGCGGGGTTCAGATCCTGGTCGGCGGCTTCAACGACCAGAAGATCACGGCCTCCATGAAGTTCATCACCCCGACCACTGCGGGGAACGAGAACCTGGGCGTGATGTGCCGGTTCTACACGAACCAGTCGGGGTACGCGACCTACTACTACGCTCGGCAGCACAAGGGCGTGTTCCGGCTGCAGAAGGTCGTGGACGGGACGTTCACGACGCTCTCGTCCGCCTCGTACACGCTGGCTCAGAACACATGGGCGACGATCGTGCTGCAGACTGTAGGTTCGGCCATCAGCGCCTCGATCGACGACGGTTCCACGAGCCAGTCGCTTTCGGCGTCCGACTCCGCGATCGCCGGCCCGGGTTGCTTCGGCTTCCGCAGCGGCCCGACAGACAACAGCACCATCAGCTGCCGCAGCTTCACCGTGGAGGAAATCTAGTGCCTCCCAACTTGATGGCGCAGAAGTACCGCGGCCCGGACACCGGGATCTGTTGGCCGCAGTCCGGGACCGACGTGGATGAGGATGTTGCCGACATCTTCGGATACCGGCGTTTCACCGTCCACACGCCCCCCTATGACTTTCATAGAGGCGTAGACGTGAACTGGAACCAGGCTGGAAATCCCAACTACGCTCCGATCAATGGTGCGATCACGCGCTGGTCCTACACGCACTTCATGTTTGACGACGACGGGAACATGGACCAGTTCACGGAAACGGACCCGAACTCGAAGGCCACCTTCAGCCGGAATTCCTCGAGCCTGAGAATCGTCGGCAAGAACAACGGCACGGTGACACTCCCTTCTGGCCTGGCCCGGTTCGACTGCGTGACTCCGCTGAACCCGAACACGACAAACGGGGACTGGTACATGGACCTGCAGCTGGCCAGCACCGTTTCGCTGACCGGCAAGCTGGTCTATGGGATGTACGACACCGTCAACGACCAGTACGCCCTCCTGGAGTACAACGGCAGCACGTTCACCGTGAAGGGCAAGGACGCCGGCGGAACGATGGGCGTGGACGGCACAACGTCCACGCCGTCCGCACGCACGTGGATGAGAATCCGGTACAGCCAGACGTCGGGCAACATCAAGTGGCAACACTCGACGGACGGAGTGAGCTTCACGGACATCGCCACGGAAGCGTCCATCACCTGGACGCGGGAGTTCCCTGTCTTCAAGGCGTTTGTCGGCTGGGATCCTGCCGCCTCGGGAAGCGACGACACGGTTGACGTGGACTTCTTCGGGTGGTGGGACGGAGACAACATCGCGCGATTCGGGAATTGGATCGAAGTCGGCGCGTCCTCTGACAAGTGGGTCATGCTCCACTTCAGGCATCTCGCCATCCAGCGCGGAGCCATCGTCCGCGCGGGAGACTACGTCGGGCTTGTGGGGCAAACAGGATTCGACACGAAGAGCGGCCGCATCCTGACACCTCACCTGCACCTCGAGTACATCGGGAACAACAAGTACGACTACTCGAACGCTGACCCGACGAACCCGCTCGATCCCGACCTGCTCCCCCGCACGAACGTGTCGAACAACGTCAGCGTCGTGCGGTCAACGGGCAACGACCCCAACCTCGTCGATTCCCACATCCTGACGATCACGGTCGATCGCGAGGATCAGGACTTCGACATGAATCAGATCTCCCTGACGGGAAATTCGGCAACCAGAACCGTCAACTGGAATACCCGTGGCGGGCTCAACCCCACCGACAACGACGACCCCGTTTACGACGGTGTGTACGAAGTGCCCAGCACGTTCGACGAGACCTCCGCCGCCTACGTCATCACCGTCTACTTCAACAAGAGCACGGTCGGCTCCACCTTTGTCTCGGCCTACGTCAAGGACACCGAGGGCAACACCCTCTGGAGCGAGTGATGTCCCACGAAACCACTCAGATCCCGAACTACCCACCGCCGAATCCCTTCGTGCCTGAGACGATCGTTCAGGGCGGAGAAGACTGCGGCTGTGGCTGCGGTGGCGGCTGCGGAGGAAAATCGCCTCCTCCCCCACCCACGGACTGCACCCTTCCACCCCCAGGGAATCAAACCTACGCGATTACCGAGCAAGACGACTGCTGCTGCTGCTGTTGTTGCTGCCCGGAAGAGAAGAGCCGCGAAGCGAAGCCTCGTCCGGAGGGCGGAGTTCCTGTCGTGAGCACCGGCCCGGGCAGCGGCCCGCAGGCGTGCCTCCTCGGGCTGCGGTTTTCGCTCGACGGCTCCGCCGACGAGTCGACGGTGACGGATGCGTTCTCCATGCGGGGTGCCAACGCGCTCGTCCTCTCCGTGACAGTCTTCGCCCACGACGGAACCACCAACCTCGCAGTGGTCACTCACGGGAGCTTCGGAGGCGGAGTCTGGTTTTCTGTCAGCTCTGACACGATCTCCACCGGCCAGGGTGCTTACAGCTTCACGGTCAGTGATGTCGGATTTCCTCAGGTCCGGATTGGATTCCGTGCCACATCGGGAAGCGCCGCCATCGTCTTCGGCGCTGACGTCTACCGCTCGTGCCCCTGAGCTTCACAAGGAACCCCCCCACATGTACTGGAACCTCGGCGAAAAACTCGTGCTCCCCAACGTCACAAATTACGACTACTCCCAGTCCGTCCGCCTCCACGGCGACAACACCGTCAAGTTGACCTGCATCATCTACGCCCTGGTCTCAGGTGCCAGCAGCGTAACCGTGGTTTTGCAAGGGTCGAATGATCGCCAGAACTGGATCACGGTTGCGACCTACTCCTCCCTCGCCCTCGGATACAACCAGCCGGCCTCAACGACGGGCGTGACGTTCGCGTATGTCCGCGCAAAGTACTCCGTCGTCGGCGGAGGCAAAGCCGTGGCTGACATGGCCGTCTGCACCGAACACCTTTAGAGAACCTCGCCATGAAGTGCTCGGAACGTCACAAGGTCGCGTTCATCCATCACATGGGGGACAGGATCGCGCTGAGCGCGACCCAGAACGAGTCCACCACGTTCGACGCGATCCCAATGAAGGGGGCGAACACCGTCCGCGTGCTCATCAAGTTCCTGGCGCAAACGAACTTCGCCATTCTCGAGGCGCTGGTGCTCGGAGGGAACGACGGCGTGAACTGGGATGTCATCGGAAACACCAACGTCACGAACCCGCCCGTAGCGACGACATTCGAAGTGACCGACATATCCTTCCGGATGATTCGGATCGCTACCAGCGCGCAGGGCGTCGGGGTCGCAACGCTATCCGTGCAGGCCTACACCTACTCCAAGTGATCACGGGATACCCGCAACTCTACAAAGGGAGACACAGATGTACACGCAGCTCGCCAGTCGTCTTTCCGTCTCGCAGGCCGCAGGCGCAGAATACTCGCAGGCAGTCAGCATGGACGGCGCGAACGCCGCCAAGGTGGAAATCACGGTCTACGCCCTGGCCTCAGGTGCGACAAGCCTCACCCTGGACATCGAGGGATCAAACGACATGCAAAACTGGGCGCAAATCGTGCAGTACACAAGCATCGCTGTTGGATACAGCGCCCAGAGCAACTCCACCTCGATCGCGTATCAGTTCCTGAGGCTCAAGTACACCTGCGTGGGCACGAACGGAATCGCCATCGTGGCTGCCGGATTGAACAGCTCGAAACAGTAGGTTCATTGGATCAAGTGCGTGTCCGGTTCCCGAAAACTCAGGATCCCATCAAACAGGAGAGAACGATGTACACCCAGTTAGCCAGTAAGCTCGCCGTTTCCAACTCGACCCCGGAATACTCTCCCGCCGTCGGCATGGCGGGCTCCAACGCCTTCCAGGTTGAGCTGACTGTGTACGCCTTCACCGGGTCCGCGAGCGAAGTCACGATCGACACGCAGGGCTCAAACGACCTCCAGAACTGGACCACGTTCGGCAGCGCCTACACGGTAAACGCCGTGGGCTACTCCGCACCTTCCGCGAGGACCGCAGTCGCGTTTCAATTCGTCCGTCTCAAGTACCAAACCACGACTGGCGCCGGCTATACGATTCTGGCGGGCGGACTCAACACCGCGGACCTCTAGCCCTCGCCCCGCAGAACTCTCGGAAGTGCCGTTTCCCCAACCTGGAGAAAGCCATGCCCGAAATCAGCGAACCTGAGTACTGGCAGCTCGTCCAGTCCACCCCGCCGGCTCGCGGATCCCTCGACGACCTGCTCCACAAGAGCACCGGGGTCGAAGGGCTGCCCAAGCTGGTCAGCCGTGATCGCGTGATCGAACCCGAACCGATGAACCCCTCGCCCAAGATCGAGAACCTGCTTCAGGTGAGCATTCACGGGCATGAGCGTCAGGCTCGAGCGTAGTTTCGCAGGAATACCTGAGACTCCATCAAGACAAAAGGACGACCATGGACACGTTCCTGAACATGGAGGTGGTGTCGCAGGAATCGCACGGTGTTCACTTCGTCCCAACTCAGGTTTCATCGGGAGTCCATCGAAAACGGCGATCATCTGTACGTTAGCCTGGCGTTGCATACTAGCCTCGCAAGCCCGAACGCGAGTCCCACACACGAGCGGAAAGTAAACACAAAGGGTGTCAGCCGTGCCATCGCGGCAACTCGACTGGTGACAGCACGCTCTCAACGGAGGCACACATGTCGGAACTCCCTGCCGTAGCAACAGTCCCCCCGTCAATTGGAACCTTCGGCCGCACCAGAGAAGGCACAATCCTGGCGGCCATGAATCGCTTTGAGGCCGCGGGCGCGTCAGTGGAATTGCGACGAATGCGAATTGGAATAGACATGAATTCCACACTGGCAATTGCAGGTGCGAGTCGCGTCGTTTCAGCGCAGTCAGCAGTCTCTCCGGAAGCGGTGATTTCGGATACGTCAGCAGTGGCGTTCGTCACGGTATCACAAGAGGGCACCTACAAGGTGAGCGCAATCTCTAGCCATGCAGCCTCCGGAGCAATCACTGGCCGCGGCGCGAGCGCTCAAGTTGACTTGTGTCACTGCTGCTGTTGTCTCGCAAATATCAAACCGACGAACGCATCCACATCCGGGTGGTCAATCCTGTAAGTCTTAGCTCAGGATCCTATTAGGGGGCAGCCGATGTCGGTAAAGATCGCCACGGACTTGAAGTCAGCCTTGGGTCACGCCGCGTGTCGTACTGAATGCCGAATCTGCAATTCGCCGGCCTTGGGAAGCCCGCGTGTGTCGGCGGCAGGCGGCTCTTCAATCGGTGGCAGGGTTCTTCTTGGAGCCGGCGGTGGGGTCCCCGGAGCAAGCGAGATTGGTTCTGGAGGCCTTGCAGGAGCCGCTGGTGGTTGGCCGGGGGCGCAAGTGCCGGTAGGAACAGAGCTCACGGACTGGCATGGAATCCGGATTCCAAATCGGGACAAAGTTCGTTGGGACTTCATCGGGTTCTTCGAGAAATATGGTTTCACGAAAGCCAATTTCTCGGAGACCTCCACAGCGAAGGATGACACCCTGAATTTGCGCCGGTTCACTGGTTCGGGTGAGACGGGATTGAAGGGAATTACGGCGCAAACCATATATCGTTTGATGAGTTGCAATGAGCTCTTCGATTTTGAGAACATCGATCAATTCCGGGACTACATTAGCATTCGCACATGGATAGCGGCCGAAGGCAAGGCGGAAGGCTCCCTGCCTGCGGCGCAGCGCGCAATCCGATTCCCAGGTGCGGGTAGGCCGGCCACGCTGCCTAGTGGCTGGACGGCAATTCTCGCAGCTGACGGCGAAGGTGTGTTCCCGGAGGTTCTGGTTGATATTACAGATGACCTATTGAGTGGAGAAAGTCTAATGGGTGCCGTGTTTAATGGTTCCCCCGGTGCCGTAGTCGGGTGCAATCTCGCTACGATGTTTGTCATGATACGAGGTCTCGAAATCGCCCGCCCGGACATTATCCGAAATGCTCTTCTGAAATTCAAAGGCAAGACGAGAGAAATAGGTCTCGATGACCACGAGAACGTCGTCCGGCTTCGAGAGGACTTCCTCAGCTGGTACTTCCCTATCGAGAGCGTTTCGGACTCCGACAAGCGATGGGATTGGATCCCTGGAGACTCAGGGGCTATTCTAAACATCGGTGCGACCGAGTCGACTCCGGAACCACAATTGGGTGAGAATTTCGTATACGTGGGTGGTAGTTTTGTCATCGGTGACAGCTTTGAAAAGGAGGGCAAATTCTACAACAACCCGGGCGGTGTGGTGCCACTACAGAATCTCATTGATCATGTCCGCAGCTGGCCCGGAGGTGCAGGCTCAGAGGTGCTTCCCGGGCGGCGTCGATTGAATGCAAAGCGGCTTCTCAGGTGAGATCTTGAACAACTAGTGGATGTTACGTGGATTGGGGAAATCGCTTGGGGAATTCCCTCCCCGCACAAGCGGCAGAGCCGCGCCGCAAAAGAAGGAAGCATGTAGGACGACCTGACGACGGACTGTGGTGGAGAAGCGACGAGGGGATGCCGGGAGGCGTGCTAGGAGCGCCGAGGCCCTATTCGTCCCGCCCGAGGACCAGACTGAACTCCCCGTCATCGCCACCCACTGGATGTTCCTATCCGCGGAAGCAGCATCGCACCTCCACAAGGGTGACCAGGATAACGCCTTCATCGAGGACGCCCGGGAGTTCTTCGTTTCTCACGACGTAATTTCCTTCTTCGCCCGCCTGCCACCCCCGAGTAGAATGGCGCGATTGAGTCCGGCGGATGACCCATCAAGTCTTGGACCCACGACTTCGCCGCAAAACACGGTCGACCGGAGGCGCCGAGCAGCGACGACGTCGAGGGTGCCACGTTCAGGAATAACGAAGTGAGCAGTCCGGTTGGGAAGCCGGCGCCGAGACCAGCCACCTTCTGGAAATGGCGTTAGTCGACTAGCCGGAAGCACAGGGACGACTTCAGACACAAATTTGGGGTCGCAAATAGAGCGGAGCCTAGACGCCGGGAGGCCTGACGGCAAGCGCCAAGGGAAGCAGATCTCAGAGAGTGTCCACAACCGCATTGCCATCGGCTGAACGTTGCAGAACCTCAGGTATCTCAAACTCAGGAGGCGGGTCCCTCTCAAGAGCTTTATCCCGCATCAGTCGGGCCGCCAGCAGGGACGACGCCGAGACCGTCGAGTCGTCGATGGGGCCATCCCAGAGTTGTCCAGGTTTGACATCAACTGCGAACTTCATTTCCGAGGAGAAGAGTCCATGCTCAAAGCGCGATGCTCATTTGCTCTATTGGTGTTGGTTGGCGGCTGCGCGACCTCGAAGTGCGAGGAAGATCGTGTTGTGAAGAGGGAACAAGGGACTCAGTCGATGAAATCGACGAGCGACCTCTGGAATCTTGTCGAGATAATCGCGGATAGGTCCGTCCCGTTGAATCGGCGACTAGCCCTCTGGGAATGGCTTGGACGCGAACTGTACGATCACCCTCGTTTGGATGGATTGGACGGCCTGGTCGAAGGCACTGGTGATATTCGACCTGTCTGCTCCTCAGCGATGTGGAGTTGCGCCCCAGACGTTGGCCCACCTCGCAAGTCATCTCGCACGACAATCAATGTTAGTGATGTTTGTACCGACTTGATTGAGTCGCTACTTGCGTTTCCTCGGCGAAGGGGGGCGAGGACGTTTCTCGAGCGTTGTTATGACGGGTCCTGGCGCGAGTGGCTTGCAAAAAACCGAGGCAGGACGGTCACGGAACTTCGAGATGAAGTGCAAAAGTACAATGAAGAGAACAATGAGGGGACAGACTACTGAGTCTAGCACATGTAGGGGCTCAAAACCAAGACGGAGCGCGACGTGAGTACGAAGTTCGGCACTCGTAAGGGCTGCGCTCGACGACATCGGAGTCGCATTGCGACTTCCGAGGGCGTGTGGACTCGCCTCACTTGCGTCGGGAAGCGCGAATTCGACGTCGATGGCGTGCTGCGGATACACGGGCAGCGCGACGCATCGTCGAATCGAGCGCCGGACCTACGCCGACTTGCGGAGTCGGTAGACCGGCATGTGCTTCTGTCCGCGGAATTCTTCGCGGACAAGCAGCCAGCGGTCCTGGGATTTCACGACGAGTGGTTTTCGTCGTCGCCTTCCCTGCTCGACTTCGGCTGGCGTTCGGCCGGCGACTCCTCGATGGACCCGGTGCTCGTTGTACCAGGTCACCCATTCGCGAAGCCGTCGTTCGATGACCGGGCGCGCCGCCCAGCAGAGCCAGACGGTGGCCCACTCGGACTTAAGCGTTCGCCAGAATCGCTCCATGAGCGCGATGCTCTGCGAGGCACCGACCGCCCCGTGGCGCCAGCGGATACCGTTGCGCTTCAGGTACTGCTTCATTCGCTTCGAAGTGAACTGCGCGCCCTGGCCGGTGATGAAGTGACGCGGCGTGCCGTGCCAGGAAATGGCCCGGCTCAGGAGTCGGACGGTCCACTGCGCGGTCGGCTCGCCTTCCGAGACGCCGATGGCCACGATCTTTCGAGAGAAAGCGTCGATGACGGCGCCGACGTGGAAGGTGACGGTGCCGAAGAGCCACGAGAGCTGGGTGAAATCGGCGAACCAGACGTGGTGCGGGTGACGGGCGCGGATGCCTTTCGGCGGGTTGCGGACTGGCTTCACGAGGCGCAGGGGCCTGCGTGGCGGCAGGCGGCGGAGTTTGCGCTGGACGGAGGGGCGCGAAGTCTTGAGGCCGAGGCGCACGAGGACGTCGGCGATCCGGCGCGAGCCCCACGACGGGTTTTGCCAGCGCAGGAGGGCGGCGGTTTCGCCGACCAGGTCGCGGCGGCGCTTCGGCCCGGCCTTCAGGAACAGCCGCGTGAGGCCGGCGTGGGCGGCCTGGAGCCAGGTCGAGAGCGTGGTCGGGGACAGCAGGAACGAGGCGGCGGCGCGCTTCAGCGACAGTCGATGGAGCGCGCGATGCCACAGGATGCGAAACCGCTCGAACGGCTTGTAGCGCGGCCGGTGGATCGGTTCGAGGCGGGAGAACCGCGCGCGCAGGAGCTCCAGTTCAGCCCGGAGGCGGCCGACCTCGGCCTCGAGAGCGACGACCTGGCCGCGGAGGCCCTTTCCTCGAACGGCGGCAATGACGGTCGCATCCAGGAGGACGCGGGCGAAGGAGAGCAGGGCGGGCAGGATCCGGCGGCGTCGGCGGGTGGGCATCCGTGCATTGCGCCGCCGGGGAGCAGCCTGGTCAACGAATCCGGGGCGCGTTTCAATGAACCTTGCGCGGCGCTACAGACCTGCGCGGTCGTGCCAGTACCCCGGCTTCCGCGCACCGTGCGCAACCGCGTAGATGTGGATGCCGTCCTCGAGCACCTCGTAGAAGATGAGATACGGAAAGTCCAGGAGCTTGTAGCGCCGGAATCCGTCCTCGTCCTGGGGCCACTGGAGCGGAGTCGCGGCCGCCTTCGCGTAGCCATCGAGGACCGCGTTCATGAATCGCTCCGCGGTCTCGGCGCTCTCCGCCAGGTAGTGGAGGTGGGCCTCCGCGGACTCCGCGTGGGCCTCCGGGTGGACCCGGATCAACGGCGCTTCGCCGCCTGGCGTTCGAGCGCACGCCTGCACTGCTCCACGGTCATCCCCTTGACCTTGCCGGAACGCATCTCCTGCCTGCGCCGCAGGAGCGTGGCGCGGAACGCCGACTTGGCGTCACGGTCACCCTCCTGCTCGACGCGGGCGAGGAGACGGGAGGCGAGCTTTACGGCGGCGGCGGGCGGGAGACGAAGTGCGTCCGCCATGACCTGGGCCTGGGTCGGAGCCGGGTGGGGACGAAGCATAGGGGACGCGCTCAAGGGGGACGACCGCGATTATACGACGGTGGCGGGTACGCCCGTCAATCGGCTCGCGGGCCGCGTGAGGC
Source organism: uncultured Planctomycetia bacterium (assembly GCA_963706735.1). Taxonomy (GTDB): domain Bacteria; phylum Planctomycetota; class MHYJ01; order WSZJ01; family WSZJ01; genus WSZJ01. The sequence continues at coordinate 61,063 of CAVPNQ010000071.1, read as the reverse complement.
GCGGCCGTGAACCAATCTCTACCGCAATACCTCGCCAACTGTGTGCCAGCCCGGGTGACCTCTCCTGCCCCATCCTGCCCTCTCTTGCCCTGTCCTGCCCACTCGACGGGTTTTTCGGGAGGCTTTCCGCGCGACCCGCCATGCCCTCTCCCGCCCTGTCCTGCCCTCTCCTGCCCCATCTCGCTTCATCGGATTGTCGATCCGAAGGTTGCGGGTTCGACCCCCGTCGCCCTCGTTTCGCCTTCGCGCTTCGCGCTTCGGCGAACGAGTCTTCCAAGCCGCGATAACATCGCGGCTTGTGTTGTTTCTGGCGGGTGCGCGAGGCTCCTCCCGGTACGAAGTCAGCGGGCCGGCCGGCAGGCCCGCACGAGCCGTCGTGCGCGCTTCGAATGCCACCGGCCCTTTCCCGGCCCGGCGAGCGCGATCCGCCGGAAAACGGACGGGCCGGCAGAATCATCGAGCAGCCCCGCGAGCGCCCCGCGCTTCGCCGCGAGGCGGTGGAACGCCTCCAGGAATGCCGCGAACGTGTTGAATGGGTCGTAGAGCTGGGGCCTGGAAGCGACGTCGGCGCAGACGCGCAGGGTTTCGACGGCGCTGGCGGGGCTGCCGGTGGCGGTCGCGGCGACTTCGGCGAGGCGCAGGCTGAGCCAGGTCGCCTTGCCGGTCATGAGGTGGAGCCAGCGGCGGGCGGCGCGGCGGAACTCGACGGCGGGGACGCCTCGGGGGAATCGGGCGGGTCGCGGCCGCAGCCGGAAAAGCGCGCTCTCGCGGCGGCCGAGGTGCGCTTCCAGAAGCGGCAGTTCGGCGACGGCCAGCCGCTTGAGGGCGCGCAGGAGCTCGAGGCGGACGCTTCCGCCTCGTGCCCGGGTTCGGTACCAGGCCGGGTCGGTGCGGTCGGTGGTGCGCGGGACGCGGACGGGGAGAGGCGGGACGGCGTGGCCGAGGCGCCGGCCGGCCTTGCGGCAGACGCGGAGGGTGAACGCGCGGGTTCCGGCGGTGATGGCGCGAAGGGCGCTCCAGATTTCACGTGCGACGCCGGGCGACAGGCCGGGGATCTGCCGCAGCAGCGCTGCGGCGCCGCGCGCGGACCGGAGATTCCGAAGCGCGGGGTTGGAGGTCACGGGCCGCTTTCTACCCGCCCTCCGCGCCGGAGTCCACTCCGGATCGCGCTTCCAAGTTTCGATTGCCGCCCCGGGCCGCTTCCCTGAAACTTGCGGGCTGGAAGGGCGAAGAGATCGACTTCATCGAGCCGCCACCGCCCTCCGAACCGGGTCCTGTGCATGAGTGGAATTTGCGGGCGCGCGGGGACCCGGACCCAGGGGACACCATGACGACGGATCTTGTCATCGGGATGGCGGGATCGGGCGGGGACGGGATCGTGTCGGCGGGCGAGTCGCTGACGGCGGCGGTGGCGATGGAGGGCTACCACGCGATGATGACGAAGAGCTTCGGGTCGCAGATCCGGGGCGGGGAGTCGAGTTGCCGGGTGAGGCTCTCGACGGAGCCGGTGCTGAATCCCGGCGGGACGCTGGACGTGGCGATTGCGCTGAACTGGGAGGACTTTCTCAAGTTCGGGGGCGAGCTGCCGGTCGGCGGGAACACGATCGTCATTTATGAAAGCAAGACGGGGGTGGCGCCCGACAAACTGCCGCTCACGGGCGTGACGCCCGCGGAAGTGTTCGCGGTGCCGATCACGGACATGGCGAAGGAGTCGGCGAAGACGGACAAGGCGAAGAACACGGTCATCCTCGGGCTGATCGCCGGGTGGTTCGGGATCGGCGGCGAGGGGGTGATGAAGGGGCTGCGCAAGCGGCTGGCGAAGAAGGGGCCGGAGCTGCTGGAGGCGAACGAGCGCGCGCTGGCGGCCGGGAAGAAGTACGCGGCGGAGCATCCGCTGAAGACGCCGCGGACGATGGCGCGGCCGCCGGCGGCGACGACGAAGATGCTGACCGACGGGAACGACATGTGCGGCGCGGCGGCGATCTGGTCGGGGTGCCAGTTCTTCGGCGGCTACCCGATCACGCCGTCCACGGAGATCATGCAGTTCCTGACGCGCGAGATCTGGAAGTACGGCGGCGCGGTGCTGCAGGCCGAGGACGAAATCGCGGGGATCGGCGCGGCCGTCGGGGCGTCGTTCGCCGGCAAGAAAGCCATGACCGCCACCTCCGGCCCCGGCATGTCGCTCAAGACGGAAATGCTCGGCCTCGCGACGATCGCCGAACTTCCGCTCGTGCTCGTGAACGTCCAGCGCGGCGGCCCCTCGACCGGACTGCCGACGAAAACCGAACAGTCCGACCTCTTCCAGGCCGCCTTCTCCGCCCACGGCGACGTCCTCCGCCCCGTCCTCGCCCCGACCTGCGTCGCCGACTCCTTCGAGATCACCGTCGAAGCCTTCAACATGGCCGAGCAGTACCAGACCCCCGTCGTCATCCTCTCCGACCAGGAAATCTCCCAGCGCAAGGAAACCTGCGACCCGATCGACACTTCGAAGTTCCGCCGCATCGATCGCCTTCGCCCCTCCCCCGCCGAACTCCAGAACGGCTACGCCCGGTACCGCTTCACAGACTCCGGCGTCTCCCCCATCAGTCACCCCGGCATGCTCGGCGGCACCTACCTCGCCGCGGGGATCGAACACAACGAGAAGGGCGCGCCGGTCTCCGGCGGCGTGATGCACGCGAAGATGAACGAGAAGCGCTTCCGCAAGCTCGACCCGATCCGGATGCGCAAGGACCTGTTCCAGACGTACGGGGACGCGAAGGCGCCGCTGGGGCTGATCGCCTGGGGAAGTATCGCGGGGGTGGCGCGGGAGGCACTGAAGCTGGCGGCGCGGAAGGGGCTTCAGGTGAAGCTGCTGGTGCCACGGCTCCTGTACCCGGTGGCGGAGGAAGCGTTCCGGGATTTCTTTGCGGGAATGAAGGCGGGGCTCGTGGTGGAGCAGAGCCACCAGGGTCAGCTGTACCGGGTCCTGCGGATGTACATCGACGTGCCGGCGGGCCTGAAGTCGTTCGCGAGGGACGGCGCCAATCCGTTCCAGCCGGCGGAGATCGTGAACCGCCTGCGCGAGCAGGCGATGGCGCTTCAGCAGTCCGACGATTCCCAGCCCCAGGAGGAATAACCATGACACTTGCGATGCCGATGCCGGTTCCTGCGCTTCAGGCGAAGGATTTCCGGAGCGACCTGAAGCCGATCTGGTGTCCGGGGTGCGGGGACTACGGGGTGGTGTCGGCGGTGTACCGGGCGCTGGCGGCGATCGGGCGGCCGGCGCACGAGATTGCGTTCGTGTCGGGGATCGGGTGTTCGAGCCGGATCCCGGGGTACACGACGGCGTACGGGTTCAACTCGGTGCACGGGCGGGCGTTGCCGATCGCGCAGGGGATCAAGATTGCGAATCCCGAGCTGCTGGTGCTGGTGGCGGGCGGCGACGGCGACGGGTTCTCGATCGGCGGCGGGCACGTGGCGCACGCGGTGCGGCGGAACCTCGACCTGACGTACATCGTGATGGACAACCAGATCTACGGGCTGACGAAGGGCCAGCTGTCGCCGACGTCGCCGCGCGGGCTGAAGACCGTAACGTCGATGTACGGGAGCCTCGAAGAGCCGCTCAACCCGCTCATGTACGTGCTGTCCTACGGCGCGCCGTTTGTGGCGCAGGGGACGCCGGCGGACCTTCCGGGGCTCACCGCTCTGATCGAAGAAGCGATCCGCTTTCCGGGCTTCTCCTTCGTCAACATCCAGTCGCCGTGCGTGACGTACGGCGAGGAGTACGGGCAGATCAAGGCGCAGAAGGAACGGATGAAGACGCTCGAGAGCCTGAAGCACGACCCGAAGGACCGCATCCGGGCGCTTGGGCTGGCGCAGGACTACGGCCGCGAGCTCTACACCGGCGTCTTCTTCCGCGACCCGAACCCGCCGCCGACGTTCGACCAGCTCGTCCGCGAGCGCCAGGCCGAACTCTCGCCGGGAGCGCGCGACCGCGACCGCATCCTCGACATGTTCCTCCAGAAATAAAGGGGGCCCGATGCCCGTCACCGGAATCGACTTCGCAACCATCTCTCTCCGCGATGCGCTCGACCTGGCCATCTTCATCGAGGAAGAAGCCAAAGAGCGCTACGAGGAGTTCACTTCCCAGATGGAAACCCACCACACCCCCGACGCGGGGCGCTTCTACCGCTTCATGGCCGCCAACGAGGAAAAGCACCGCGCCGAGCTCGCCGACCGCCGGCGCAAGCTCTTCCCCCTCGACCCGGTCACCGTCCGCCGCGAGATGCTGTTCGACGTGGAAGCGCCCGACTACGACGAGGCGCGGACGCACATGACGCCGCAGCAGGCACTCAATACGGCGCTTCGGTGCGAGGAGAAGGCGTGGGCGTTTTTCGACGCGGCGCTTCGCGCGATCACCGACCCCGGCGTGCGTGGATTGTTCACCGAGCTGCGCCAGGAAGAGGTCGAGCACCAGGACATGGTGAAGGCTGAGCTGGCCAAGCTGCCGCCCGATGACCGGTTCCGGACGGAGGATGTCGAGGACGAGCCGGTGGGGCAATAGGCGGGCGGGACCCGCTTGAACCTGCCTGACCCGCGCGGTAGGCTCTGGCACTCTGGCGCACTCTGGTCGGCCGGACCGCCGCTTCGCCACCTCATTAACGGAGACTCTGATGATCTTCCACAGACTGGCCTTCGCCGCCCTTCTTTCCGTGGCCGCCGCTTCCTGCTCGTACGCCGAAGACCCGGCGAAGGACAAGAAGAAGCACGAAACCGAGCTTGCCAAGATTGACGCGCAGCTCAAGAAGACGCCGGACGACCCCCTGCCGCACTATCGGCGCGCGCAAACCCTGATGAAGCTCGAGCGCTTCGACGACGGCTACGCCGCGGCGCAGAAGGCGATGGAGTGTTTCATCAAGAAGCAGGACGACCTGGCGTGGCTTCTGCTGGAGAGCCTCGACCTCGGCGCCTTCCGCGTGGACGTCCGCTACAACATGGGCCCGAGGGAGCGCAAGTTCCCCGAGATGGGCATCGTGCGGCCGCTGTCGTTCCAGGTCTGGAAGAAGGCGGACAAGGCGGTCAAAGATTCGAAAGACGAGCTGGTGGAAGTCATCGACTTCGAACTCGGGGTGATCGAAGGCAAGCCGGACACGGCAGGGCTCGGGATCACGGAGGGGCGGTCGCACAAGAACCTCGGGATGCTGGAAGTGGGGATGGCGTACAAGGACATCCGGGAGAAGGCGATCGAGCTGATCAAGAAGCGTCACACTGCGGAAGCGCCGAAGGACGAGCCGAAGAAGTAAGGGAGATCTCAGAGCCCGAGAAAAAACCCGCGCGTCAGGCTGCGTCGGCCCAGTGACGGAGGTTTGAGAGGTTTTTCTGTTGCGGGCCGACTCCGCCCGACGCACAGGTTTTTTCACGGGCTCTGGCGCCCTGAATCCGGGAGATGTGGGAGCTTGTCGGGAAGCTGGATCTGCGGCGGGGTTGCGGTCTGCCCGCACACGCTGTCCGATTTCCGCTTCGACCACAAGGAAGCCCTGGACGACATGATGACCCAGGTCCTCGCGGCGCTTTTGCGCCACGACACCGTCACTTTCAGCTCGTGCTTCGCCTCGAACGTCTTCGACTTCCCGGCCTTCGACACGACGAAGTCCGAGGACTCCTTCGTCTCCCCGCCGCCGGCACACCCGACGGCGAACGCCGCCGCAACCAGCAAGGACAACCGCTTCATCCCGACCTCCCGTAAAGGGGCATCGCGGCGTCCCCACGCCGCGCGCCGGTTCTTACGATCGAAGCACCCGGGCGGCCTGCGCCAGGGCGCACAATTTTCTGTAGGCGACTTCCGCGGTCGCCATCGGCCGCTCGGCGAACGTCCCGAACCCGCAGTCGGGATTCAGGTGAATCCGCCCGGGAGGCACGAACTCCGCCAGCTCCCGCGCCTTCTTCACGATCCCGTCCACCGCCTCGATCTCGTCCGTCCGCGGATTCACGATCCCCAGCCCGACCATCGACCCCGGCGCCAGCCCCTTCAGCGCCGACAGCGACCCCGCGCGCGGCGTCGCGTACTCCAGCACGAACTGCTTCACCTTCATCTTCGCGAACCACGGCACCAGCGGGTCGTACGCCCCCTGCAGCAGCACCCCCTCGTCCCGGCTCCAGTTCCCGCGGCAGACATGCATCGCGACCACCGGCCCGGTCACGCCGTCTACGACCCGGTTGATCAGGTCCACCGCCAGTTCCAGCTCCTTCTCGGGGGAAGCGCTGGCCGCGAGCGCCGCGCACATGAACGTTCGCGTCGCCGACTTCCCCGCGAACACCAGCTCCGTCAGAACCGGCTCGTCGAACTGCACCACCTCCACGCCCGCCGCCGCCAGCGCCTTCAGCTCCTCCCTCAGGATCGCCACGATGTCCGCGCACAGCGACTCCCTCGTCGGGTACGCCCCCTCCGACAGCTTCTTCACCCACATCGACCGCGAGAGCAGGTACGGCCCGGGCAAGGTCACCTTCACGGCTCGTTTCGTGTGTTCCCGCAGGAAGCGGAAGTCCTCCATCGCCAGAGGCTTCTTCACCTTCAATTTCGCCGTCACCGTCGGGTTCCGGATCGCGTACGCCGGCACGTCCAGCGCCGACAGCAGTTTCTCGAACCCCGCCTTGTCCTCCACATACTCGAGCAGGTCCGCCATCGTCATCAGCGACAGCCCTTCCAGCCGGTCGCACAGGAACGAATAGAAGTTGTCCCTCCGCTGCTCCCCGTCCGTCACGATGTCCACCCCCGCGTCCTCCTGCCACTTGATCGCCAGGAGGCACGCGTCGTCCTGGAAGCGCGCCAGGTCCGCGCGCTTCTTTTTCATCGCCTCCAGCAGCCACGCGGGGCGCGGCCAGCTGCCGACGACCGTCACGGCGAAATCCGGAAGACTGGTCATGGGATTCCTCTCAAGGCCGGCCTAGGAGTCGAACCCAGCAGCGCCGCGAGGCGGCACCCGGACGGTTTTGCAGACCGCGGGGGACCCGGTCCCCTCCACCGGCCCAACTTCGCACGCGGCGGCAACACGGCCGACGCAACGGAAGAGGGTTCAGGTGTGGGGGCGGGGGTTCATGCGCGCCTCAGGGTCGTCCGGACCGGGACGCCCCGGAGAAGCGTTTGCGCGACGGGCGAACGCTTCACCGTGTCTTCCCAGATCGCGCGGAGTTCGTCGTCCTCCCCGTCCGCGTCGACGTAGATCGTGGCCTCGAGCGACGAGAGGCCGGGGTGGCCGGAGTCCTCGACGCCCAGGAACACCAGGATGTTGTCGGCCTTCGCGCGAAGGGCGACTTCCAGATTCCGGACCGCGAGCCCCTTGCGCGAAGCCCGCCACTGGAACCCGACGGCAAGGCAACCGCCGAGGGATGCGAGCAGGTATTCGACGGCCGCGGGAGCGGGGTCGGCCGTTTCAAAGCTGGCGGGCTGGCCGACGACGAACGAGTGGTTGCGCGCGAACGCCTTCGCCTGCATCCCGCCGGTCCAACGCACCCGCACCGGCCACTCGAACGACCGCGCCTTGTCGAGGTCCGCCTTGAGCCCGTCGTCCGCCGACTTCTTGCGGATGAAGTAGCTCGTGGACCCTGCGTCCCCCGACCTGGACGCGGGCATCTCGTGCCCCACCATCCGGCACCACGCCGGCAGATCCTCCTTCACGCTGATCTCACGGCTCCGCACTTCCAGCACACCGCCCGCCCGCAGCGGTTGCATCGCCTCCCGGATCAGCAGCAGGAGACCGCTTCCGCAATCGAGGTCGCCGCCTTCGCAGACGGCGTCGGGGACGGGCGTGGGATCCATCCGGGGCTCCGGGAGAGCGAGGGGCCGCGCGCCCCGCCGAAGCGGAAACGCGCGGCCATCAGGGAAGGTCACGTCAGCACGAGCGTACTTCTGCTGCAGTACGCCGAACTCCGGCACCCTTCGACTCGCCCCGCCTTCGCCCTGCGGGCTTCGGCGGGCTCGCTCAGGGTAGGCCGGACCGAGAGGGGACTCGACCCGGGCGAAACATGAGGCGGTCCGGCCTAAAACGACAGCTGCAGGGTGAGCGTGTACCGCCACGCGCGCCCGGCGTTGAGCCCGACGAACTCCGTGCGCCAGTGGGAGATGTCCACCGACACCAGGAACGGGTCGAACGTGAACGTGTTCATGAGGTAGTACACCGTGTTTTCCGAACGGGCCCCGAACGGCAGGTTCTTCTCGTGCGGGTTGTCGCGCGAGTACCCCAGCGTCGCCGCGTACCACTTCACCGGCGCCACCTTCAGCTCCGCCCAGCCTCCGCTCGCGCGGAGATCGCTGCCGCTCGCCAGAAGGCCCTGCCCGATACCGCCGCGGATGTCCGCGAGGTTCCGGCCGCGCCAGTACTCCATCCTGAACGAAAGCTGCTCGAGGATGGGGAACTCGAAGTCCACCGCCCACATGTCGGTGCGGAAGAAGTGCCGGCCGCCAACGCCGCCACCGTCAACCTGCTCCTCGCCCGTCATGCCTGACAGCCCCAGCGTGATCCACTTCTTTTCGACCCAGTGCTGGACGCTGATCGCCAGGCGGCCCTCGAGTTTCGGCCAGCCGGCGTCGTCGCCATCGACCACGCCAAGCCCGTCAACATCGACGTTCCGGATGGCGCCTTCCTGCCCGGCCATCACGCCGATGTAGAACTTGAGCTTCTCGCCGACCTTGGGTTCGGCGACCACCCGGACCTGCGGGCGGCGGTCGCCCGTGTTGCCCCAGTTCCACAGCACGTTGTCAGGGTTCAGGCTCGGGTTCAGCGGCGACGCCATGTCCGACGTCTGCCCGAACAGAAGGTACAGCCAGTCCCAACCCACCTTGCCGTACGCATGCCGCATCCGCGGCACGGCGCGGCTCTCGGAGCTGGGAAGCGCGAAGAAGTCGATTTCGAGCTTACCGGACGCGGAAGCGTCGCCGAGCATGGCGATCTTGCCCGAGTCGATGTCGAAGCCGAGGCGCGTCAGGCGCGCGCTCATGACGAAGTTGTCGTCGTTGCGCTCCGGCGCGGAAACCCCGGCGAGGAACGGGATGGTCTCCTCCGCGCGGACGAAGGTGGGGAAGCGCGCATTGTCGAAGGCGGAATCCGTGTAGTGGCTGTCGAGCCTGAGGAAGCCGTACCACTTGAGGTGCCCGCCGAGGGAGACGAGGTCCTTCCAGGTGGGAGTGCTGCTCGCGGAGGAAGCGCCGGGCTTCTCCTTCTCGAGCGCTTCGAGCCGCTTCTTCAGGTCGTCGATTTCCTTGTCACGGTCAGTCGGCGTCTGGGCGGCTGCGCTGATGGCGAGCGCTGCGAGAACGGCGAGCGTACGAAGCTGCTTCATCTTCCCCTCCGAAAGTGAGTGTGAAAGTCCTTCCCCGGACGGGAGGATGTTAGGGGAGATTGCGCAATGCGTCCGATAGGTTTTTCCTATGAATCTCGCCGCGATTTATCGCGAGCCTTCCCTGGGCCGATTCTCCGGAAACGACCACTACGCCGGATCGCCGGGCGGTAAGCCTCGCTCCTGGCGGACCCTGTCCTCGAACGCCTTCATCGCCTCGAAGATCTCATCCTCTGTCCAGTTCATCGGCGCAATGAAGCCGGGCGGCCCCCCGCTTTCCACCGGGACGGGTTCGGGCAGATCCGGCATCTCCCTCTTCCGGTCGCGTCGCTTCAAGCGCTCACTCCGCCATGCCGGGCCTGGTCGAGCCTGCAGCCGCAGCCGGCCGCGCGCTCGAAGGATAACCACAGGCATGACTTCTTGCGAAGGTGCGCGACAGCCCCATTTGCAAAACGCTCTTCTTCGAGACCGAAGCTGAACGCCAGGCAGCCGAAGCACAGTCCGGCCTCTTCGCAACCGAGGAGGCGGGCGAGAACGGAGTCGTGCGCGCAGCGGGAACCGCCGCAGGCGGAACAGGACGTTTCGTTGGTGACTTCGAGGACGGGCATGGGTGACCTCCTTGGGGAAGCGAAATGGGGAAACGCGAGCGGGAGACGGGAACGGCCGCGACGGCGAGTGGTGAGTCAGCTTTGATTCCGCGGATTGCGTCCGAAGGACGCAACCGTCGGAATCAAGCGTGTCGAACCACTAGATCGCGGCGCGTTTCGCTCCCTTGCGCTTCGCCTTCGCCCCCTTGTCCCAGGCCTTGCGGGCCTCGGCGTGGAGATCGGCGGCTTCGTCGTGCTTGTGGAGGACGGACTTGACGCGGGCGAGGGCGACGAGCAGTTCGGCGCGGGCGGGCTGGCCCTGCGCGAGCCATGCGAGAGAACGCTCGGCGATCAGCGCGAGCGTGTAGGACCAGGTCTCGTCACCGTCGGTGGCCTGGAGCGGCCCGTCGGCCGCGAGAATGCCGAGCGCGCCGACGGATTCGACGAGGCTTTCGAAGTTGGGGATCGAGTCGCGGTACCACTGGACGGTGAGATCGCGATCGATGAAGAGCACGTCGCCCGCCTTGACGTTGACACGTTCCCAGCACTTGGCGCCGCAGAAGCCGAGGACGTCATCGAAGCCGCGGGCGACGACGCGGGAGAAGCCGTCGCGCGAGCGGCCTGCGGCGACCCAGGCGGTCCAGCGCCGGCGGATGCGATCGAGGGTGGATTCGTTGCTCATTCTGGGTCCTCCTGTCTCTGGCTCCGTCCCGTGCGGCGGGAACGGATCGAAAAAAAAACCGCTTCGCGATGCGCGGCGAAGCGGTTTTTCCCGGGATAGCCCGGGGAGCTTTTTAGCAGTTTTTAACGTGGCTGCAATACGCCGCAAATCCCACGTGACCGAGTTGTCAGGCCGCCATGCTAGTAGCGAGGCGCGGGAAGTCAATGGAAAAGTGACCGAATTGGTGAAGAATCCTGGACGGGAGGCCGGGGGGGGGGTGCAGCGGATGAGCGATTCTGCGCCCATTCGGGGAATCCCGCGGACAGAACAGCCAATTCGAAACGAAGATCGGGCAAATCCTATTGAAATCTTGGTAAAAAGTGATGCGCAAGAATGGCTTGTGCCCGAAACTTGAGCTTGCTACCTTTCCCTGAAGCGCAGCTATAGATTTAACGATCAACTCCATAGTCTTTTACCAAGGAGGCTCCGTGCTCAGTATGACCCTTCGCTCATCCCTGCGTCTCCTCACCGTCCTGGCCGCCGGGACCGCCTTCCTCGCAGGCTGCTCCGACAGCGGCGAGAAGAACTCCGGAAACGGCGACTCGTCCTCCGGCGTGAAGTACAGCTGGGACACCAACGCTGACACTTCCAAGTGGCCCTGGCACGCGGCCAAGGCCGAGAACCCTTCCGCCGCCTACCGCTGGCTCGAGATCATCCTCGAGGTCGCGGCGCGCCGGGTGGACAAGGTCGGCGCCAAGCCCACGATCATCTCGCGCGAAATGGTGATTTCCTGCACCGGCATGTTCGACGCCTGGGCCTGCTACGACGAAAAGGCCGTCGGCACGCGCCTCGGCGGCAAGCTCCGCAGGCCCGCCGCTGAGCGCACGCAGGCGAACAAGGAGAAGGCGATCGGCTACGCCGTTCTCCGCTGCCTCGAGGACGTCTACTCCGAGGACGTCGCCTGGATCCAGGAAACCGCCAAGACCAAGATGGGCATCGATCCGGCCAACAAGTCCACGGACGTCTCCACCCCGGAAGGCGTCGGCAACACGGTCGCGGCCGCCATCATCGAGTACCGCCACCGCGACGGCGCCAACCAGCTCGGCGACGAGAAGGGCTCCAACGGCAAGCCCTACTCGGACTACACGGGTTACAAGCCCGTCAAGGCCCCGGGCGAGGAGCAGGACCCCGATCACTGGATGCAGATCTCCTTCGCCGACCCGAAGGACCCCAAGGCTCCGCGCATCACCCCCCCGGGCCTCACGCCGCACTGGTTCAAGGTCAAGACCATCGGCCTCGACAGCTCGGACCAGTTCCGGCTGCCCGGCCCCCCGAAGGCGAATTCCGACCAGATGAAGAAGGAAGTCGACGAGTGCATCGAGGCGAACGCCAACCTCTCCCTCCGCCAGAAAGCCATCGTCGAATTCATGCGTGACGGCCCGCGCTCGACCGGGCAGTCGGGCCACTGGCTCCGCTTCGCCCAGGACCTCTCCCGCCGTGACAAGCACAACCTCGACCAGGACGTGAAGCTCTTCTTCTCCATCGCCGCCGTCGCTTTCGACGCCTTCGTGGCGTGCTGGGAAGAAAAGTACCGCTTCGATTCGTCCCGCCCGTACTGGTACGTGCGCTACTTCTACAAGGGCAAGACGGTGAAGGGCTACGCCGGGCCGTGCAAGGGGTTCAAGACCATTCCGGCCGAGGAGTGGCACCCGTATTCGCCGGACACGTTCGTGACGCCGCCGTTCCCGGGCTACCCTTCCGGGCACGCGACCGTCAGCGGCGCCTCCGCCAAGATCCTCGAGCTGTTCAGCGGCAGCGATCGCTTCGAGTTCGTCGCGAAGCGCATGGCCGGCGAGTTGACCGAGGCCGACTGCACGACGTACGAGATGCAGGCGGTCGAGGGCGTCCCTGCGAAGGACATCGCCGCAACGCGAGATGTCGATCTGCCGCTTCCCACGTTCTCGAGCACCGCGGAGATGGCCGCGGAGTCGCGCATGCTGGGCGGCTACCACATCCGCGTGGACAACGAGGACGGCCTCAAGCTCGGTCGCAAGCTCGCCGTGTTCGTCTGGGACCGTTACAAGGCGTACTGGGAAGGGACCGCGCCGGAACCGAAGTAAATTGAACCCCCCTTCTTCCCCGAGGGGGGGGTGAGTACACCCGCCTGCCCAGGATTTGACGGCCCCACGTTGGATCCCCCGGGCAGGCGGGTTGTACGCCCGGATGATACACGACGTTACACTTCAGCGCCCCCGCAGGCACCGCCGGCGGGGGCGCACTTGTTGACGGGGACGGCGGTGGGGAATGGGGGCCGTGTGGCGCCGGACTTGACGGATGGAGCGGTGGAGTCCCGGATCCGGCGATGGGCGCTGGCCATGGGAGTATTTGCGACGCTGATCGGCTGCATCGGGCTCCTGGGGTGGATCCTGGGTGTTGATTCGCTGAAGAGCGTGCTTCCGGGATCCGCGACGATGAAGGCGAACACGGCGGCGGCGATGCTGCTGGTGGGGCTGGCGATGGTCGTCGCGGCGACCGGCGGGGCGTGGGGGCGGAGACTTTCGCCGCTTCTCGGGGGGACGGCGGCGCTGATCGGGCTGGTGACGCTGGCGGAATTCGCGACCGGCAGGAGCATGGGAATCGATGAAGCGCTTGCGCGGGACCGCGGGCCGGCGGGGCTGCCGTATTACCCTGGACGGATGGCGCCGACGACGGCGCTGAACTTTGTCCTGCTCGGGATTGCGATTCCGCTGGCCGGACGGGAGTCGTGGCTGGCAAGACGGGCGGCGGATGTTATGGCGATTCCCGCCGGGCTTGTCGCGCTGCTGTCGTTGACCGGCAACCTGTTTCGCGTCCCGGCGGATTCGCCGGTCACGTTTCACACAACTCAGCAGGCTGTCCACACGGCGGCGGGATTCCTCGCGCTCGCTGCGGGAGCCACCCTCGCCAACGCCCGGCACGGTGTGCTTCGAATCCTCGCGGACTCGGGGGTCGCCGGATTCGCCGCCCGGCGCATGCTTCCCGGCGCGCTCGGCGTGCCGGCCGCGGGCGGATTGGCGATCCTGGTCGGCCAGCGGCTCGGCTGGTACGGCGCGCAGTTCGCGCTCGCGCTCGTCGTCGTCGCGGTCATTGCCGCAATGTCGCTGGCCACCTGGCTTCTCTCCACCCGGCTTGCCGCGCTCGATGCCCAGCGGCGCCGCGCGGAGAATGCGCGCGCGCGGCTGAACCGCACGCTCGAGTCCGGCGTCCGCGAACGAACCGCCCAGCTGTCCGCCGCGAACGCGGAGCTCGAAGCGTTCTGCTACTCGATCTCGCATGACCTCCGCGGGCCGCTTCAGACCATCGACGGCTTCGCGGCCGCGGCACTGCAGGAAGGGGGCGACGCTGCGAAGGCGCACCTGGCGCGGGTGCGGTCGTCGGCGAAACAGATGGGAGAGATCCTCGAGAGCCTGCTGGAGCTCTCCCGGCTTTCGCGCGCCGAGCTGCAGCCTGTTCCCGTCGATCTCGGTGACATGGCACTGGAAATCGTCGAGCAGATCCGCCGCGCACGGCCGGGCCCGGCGGTCGAATTCCGCGTCCAGCCCGGTGTGATTGCGCACGGCGACGCCAGGCTCCTGCGAGTCCTCCTGCGCAACCTTCTCGAAAACGCCTGGAAATTTACTTCCGCCACCGCTTCCCCGCTCGTCGAGGTTGGCGCGACCTGCACCGGTGCCGCCCGGGAGTTCTTCGTGCGCGACAATGGCGCCGGATTCGATCCCGCAGCCGCCCGCGACCGCCTCTTCCGCCCGTTCCACAGACTTCACGACGACCCGCGCTTCCCGGGCCATGGCATCGGACTTGCCACTGCCCGGAGAATCGTGGAACGTCACGGAGGCCGGATCCGGGCCGAAGGCTCGCCCGGAGACGGCGCGACCATCTGGTTCACCCTGTCAGAGGAGGCACCGAGTGCTCGGCAAGATCATCCTGCTCGTTGAGGACAACACGGACCACCAGGACCTCGTCCAGCGGGCCCTTCGCAAGGAAGGCGTCTCGCACCTGTGCGTGGCCGTCAAGGACGTGGAAGAGGCCATGGACTTCCTGCATACGAGGGGGGCGTGGGAGGAGCGGGACCGGAAGCTGACTCCCGGGCTGGTGCTGGTGGACCTGAAGCTGGCGCGGAGCCACGGGAACGACGTGATCAGGGCATTGCGGAAGGACCCCGCGACGCGCCACGTGCCCGCGGTGGTGCTGACATCGTCGGTGGAGGAGAAGGACGTCGTGGCGAGCTACGAGGCCGGGGCGAACGCCTACGTACGGAAGGAGATCGACTTCGACGAATTCGCGCGGAATCTGAGGGCGACCGCGACGTTCTGGCTGGATGTGAACGTGGCGCCGGAAGTTCCCGCGCGGGGAAAGCCGGGGCGGTAGACCTATCCGCATGGCACGTTGAATTCGACTTTTCCGATGCCCCGGGGAGACCCGGCGGCTGTTAGGGTTTCACGCCGCCCCTGACACCCTTGGAGGTTTTTGACATGCGCCGTTTCGCCCTGATCGCCCTCCCTGCAAGCCTGGCCCTGGCGCTTACCCTTCGCGCCCCCGCGGGCGAGGGAACGCCAGTCGTCCTCGCCGAGGCCCGCCCTTCCGCCGCACCTCTCAAGGCCGTCGTGCGCGACTCGTTTGTCGTGAAGGACATCCCGGCCGGCACCAGGAAAGTTCGGGCATGGTTCGAGCTGCCGATGGAGGAAGCGCTTCAGAAGGTCTCCGACCTGAAGATCACGGCGCCGGACGGGTACCGGATCGAGAACGAGAAGGTGGAGGGGAACCGGTTCCTGTACGTGGAGATCGTGGAGCCGAAGGCTGCGACCTTTGAAGTGACGGTGACGTTCACGGTGGAGCGCTGGGAGAGTGCGCCTCCGGCCGAGAAGGCACGCGCGCTGAGCGCGGAGGAGAAGGCGCAGCTGGCCGCGAAGCTGGCGGAGTTCCCGAATGGTGAGACGACCGACAGCATCCGCGACAAGGCGAAGGAGCTGGCGAAGGGAGTCGAGGCGCCGGAGGTCCAGGCCCGGAAGTTCTACGACTTCATCATCGACAACGCGGAGTACTGGAAGAAGGATCCGTCGAAGTGGGCGGCCTCGGGAAAGGGATCGGCGACGTACTGCATGGACTCGAAGACCGGGAACTGCACGGACTTCCACGCGCTGTTCCAGGCGATGGCGCGGGTGGTGGATCTTCCGACGCAATTCGTGATGGGGACGGCGCTCAAGGCGGACCTGGACGGCGTCGAGAAGTTCGACGACCCGAAAAAGGAGCCCAGCTATCACTGCTGGATCAGGACGTACTTTCCTGGGCGCGGCTGGGTCTGGAGCGACATCAGCTACGCGGATGTGTCGCCCGAGAAGAAGGACTACTACTTCGACCACGTCGACTCGAACCGGGTGGCGTTCAGTCTTGGCCGCAACATAGACCTGGCGCCAAAGCAGGACGGGCCGAAGCTGAACTGGTTCATCAAGTGCCACGTCGAGCTGGATGGGAAGGAGCACACGGCGTGGACGCGCGAACTGACATGGAAGAGCGCGAAGTAGGCGCAGCATAACGGGATACGTCCATCACGGCCGCCCATCGTGGCGGCCGTTTTCCATTTGGGCAGACGATGGCGGACGGGTAGGCCCTGCAGGAGGGCGCATCGAGCCGGAGTTCGTGCGCTGCTACGCTCAATTTAGGCTTAAGTTGGGCAAGGGCCTCCGCCGAAGGGTAAGGAACGGAGAACTGCGTGGGTTCCCCGCGTCCAGGGAGGCCGGTTGCTTTCGGATAATCGGAATCCTTGACGAGTGTTAAGAACTTATTAGCCTGAGGTTAGGGGATGCCACAGGGCACCATCGGCTTTGACGATGTTTCCATCGTCAACATTAGGGGAAGGCTCATGAAACGTTTCGTGTCGCTCGCCGTGTTGGGTGTGTTCTTTACGTCGTCGGTCGCGCTGGCCCAATCTCCAACCCTGGAGGACCGCGTCAAGGCCCTCGAAGGGAAGATGGAGGTCAAGAAAGAGGGCGCCCCGTCCACAACTGCGGCGGGCGTCAGCGCTTACTTCGATGACGGCCTGCGCTTCAAGACCAACGACAACACCTTCTCTGGCCGTATCGGCGCGCTTGCGATCTTCCACTACACGAACAATGCGACGTTCAACGACGGGGATGATCGCTTCGATAGCTTCAGCATCAAGCAGGTCGCCATCGAAGCCGAGGCCCGGCTGTGGGAAGCGTTCTCCGGCTACGTGCGCCCGCAGTTCTTCGGCGGCGCCTCCAGCCTGTTCATGGGCTGGGTGGAGTTCAACAAGTGGCAGGAAATCAAGATCCGCGTCGGTCTCATGAAGGTGCCGTACTCCCAGGAGCAGCTCGAAGACGTGCGCTGGATGGACATGCCGGAGAACTCCCTTGTCAGCCTCACCGCTCCGCCGCGCGACCTGGGCGGAATGGTGTTCGGGAACATCGGCAAGGGAATCTTCCAGTACTGGATCGGGCTTTACAACGGCAACGGCACCGCCGGATCTGACAACAACAGCGACAAGGACCTCGCCATCCGTCTCGCCGTCACGCCGGGCGCCACGATGGAAGGGGACGTCATCAAGAACCTGACGTTCGCGGTCAGCTACACGCGCGGCGTCGCGGGCCGTGACAGCGGCGCTCCGTTCGAGATGATCGCCCCGGCCAGTGGCACGCGGTTCCACGACGGTCCGAACACGTTCCAGTCCGACTACGACCGGACGCGCTTCGGCTGCGACCTGGTCTGGGTCTTCGGTCCGCTGTCCGTGAAGGGCGAGTTCTCTTACCTGAAGTCGAAGCACAACTTCGGCGGCAGCCACACGCCCTTCCGCGTTTCGGCCTACATGGGTGAGGTCGGCTTCTGGCTCCTCGGCAGCACGAGGACGAACAACAAGAGGCCTCAGGTCAAGAAGGCGCTGTTCCACGACGGCGGCTTCGGCGACGTCCAGATCGTCGGCCGGTACTCGTCGATCGACATGGACGACACGTTCGAGGAGTACGCGGGTTGGGGTGGCAGCCGCAACGCGCAGGAAGTCGCGCTCGGGCTGAACTACTACCCGAACAATTACGTCCGCGTTTCCGTGATGTACGTGTACTACCGTTACGACCACAAGGATTCGCGCGAGTTCTTCACCTCGAGCGGCCAGGTGATCGACAACGAGAGCGTGTTCGTGTTCCGGGCCCAGATCGACTTCTAGCACAGTCTGCCGTTTCCACGGGCCGCCCTGCTCGCGCAGGGCGGCCCGTTCTTTTTGGTACGGGGCGATTGTCCTGTAAGCTGGAGGGATGCTTCATCGCCCGGACATCGTCTCCTCCCGCGGCATCGTGGCTGCCGGGCATCACCTGGCGGCTTCGGCCGGCGCGCGCATGTTCGGGCGCGGCGGCAACGCGGCCGACGCCGCCGCCGCCGCGGGATTCGCGCTGGCCGTCCTGGAGCCGCACCTCAACGGCCTCGGCGGCGAATGCCCCATCCTCGTCCGCGCCCCCGACGGATCCACCCACGCCATCAGCGGCCAGGGATGGGCGCCCTCCGCCGCGAACGCAGACCTATTCCCGCCCTCCGGCATCCCGGGCGACGGAATCGCCTCCGCCGCACTTCCCGCCACCGTGGACGCGTGGATCCTCCTCGTCGAGAAGTTCGGAAAGCTCCCCCTTCGCGACATCCTCAAGCCCGCCATCGAGCTCGCGGCCGACGGCTTCCCCGTCGATGCCCGCCTCCGCGCGGCGATGGACGCCAACCGCCTCGTCTTCGCCACCTGGCCCGCCACGGCCGCCATCTTCGGCGCGCCGGGCCCCGTGCTCCGCCAGCCCGACCTCGCCCGCACCCTCGAATCCGTGGCCGCCAAAGGCCGCGCAGGCTTCTACATGGGCCGCGTCGCCAAATCGATGGCCGCGTTCTTCCGCGAAACCCAGCCGGACCGGAAGGGCGAGCCCGTGCAGGGGCTGATCACCGCCGCAGACATCGCGGAGTACGCGGGGGGCTGGGAAGAGCCGGTGGAGATCGACTGGCGCGGTTGCGTGGTATCCAAGTGCGGGGCGTGGTCGCAGGGGCCGGTCTTCCTGCAGATGCTGCGCCTGCTGGAACTGGACGACATCGCGGCGCTGCCGGAGGGCGCCTGGGCGCACCTCTACCTCGAAATCGCGAAGCTCGCGTTCGCGGACCGGGAAGCGTTCTACGGCGACCCGAAATTCGTGGAAGTGCCGATGGAGCGGCTGCTGTCGCGCGAGTACGCGGCGCAGCGGCGCCGGCTGGTCGGCCCGGAGGCGTCGAAGACCCTGCAGCCGGGCGAAGGCGCAACGGCGCTTCCATGGATGAAGGGTACGGCGGACCGCGGCTTCGAGCCGCTGACGGCCCACACCGGCGACACGACGCACGTGGACGCGGCCGACCGCGACGGGCTCATGGTCGCCGCAACGCCGTCCGGCGGCTGGTTCGACTCGAACCCGCAGATCCCCGAGCTGGGGTTCGCCCCCGGCACGCGCCTCCAGATGTTCAATTTCTTCGTGGACCACCCGAACCGCCTCGCTCCGAAAAAACGCCCGCGCACGACGCTCACGCCGTCCCTCGCCACGCTTCCCGACGGACGCTGCCTGGCCTTCGGGACCCCGGGAGGCGACGGGCAGGACCAATGGACGCTGCAGTTCTTCCTCAACATCGCGGCGCGGGGGATGACGCTGCAGGAGGCGGCGGAAGCGCCGCTGCTGACTTCGATCGCATTCCCCTCGTCGTTCGCGCCGCACGGGGCGACGCCGGGGGGCGCGGTGCTCGAAGGGCGATTCGAAAAGGCCACGCTCGAGTCGCTTCTCGGCCGCGGCCACCTGGCCTCGATCGGCGGGCGGTGGGAATTCGGGCGCGTGACGGCGGTCTGCTGGGACCCGAAGACCGGCGTGCTCAGCGCGGGCGTGTCGCCGCGCCGCGGAAACGCCACCGCGGTGGGCGTTTAGCGCCGCTCGTACACCGTCACCGTGATCCGCTCCTGCCAGCCCTTCCCCATCCAAACCGCCCGCCCCCAGCGGAACCACGCGGGGCGGAATTCGGCCATGTCCACGGTGCGGCGCGCGGCGACTCGGTAACCCGCCGCCTCGAACTCGCGGTCGCCCATCGCGTAGTAGCCGCCGCCCATGCGGTCGTCCCAGAGGATCCGGCTCCCGGGCGGGAACGACGCGTAGAGCTTCTGCTGCACGGCGAGGTCCTGCGTGGGGGGTTGGAGAGGCGCGAAGGGCGCCGGAAAGTGGGCGTGGCGGGCGTGGGCGTCGGCGACGATGCGGGGCGCGGGGCCGGGTTGCCAGAGGTCGCGCGCGTCCTCGTAGACCTTGAAGACGTAGACGTCGCTCTGCGCTTCGTAGGCGGAAGCGCTCCAGAGGGCCGCGCCGGCGAGGATCGCGCCATACGTGAAGCGCGGCGGGACGCGCCACGCGGCGAGCGCGGCGGCGCAGAATCGCATCCCCTCGGCGGTGAAGAGCGCGATGAGCGGGGCGATGCACACGAAGTAGCGGAGGTAGCCGATCGAGCCGAAGAGGCCCTTCCACCAGAGGATGGTGTGGAGCAGGAAGAAGTACGCGAACGTGACGACGTGGATGCGCGGGCGGCCGGCGGCGAAGGCCCAGAGGCCGGCGAGGAACGGGGGGAGGAAGGCGGCGCCGGTCCAGAGGGGCCACTGCTGGACGTAGTGGAGGAGGCGGCCGCGGCCGTAGACGTCGCCGGGGACCCAGTTGCCGGGCCAGTGGTGCTTGATGAAGAGGATGTCGCCGTCTGCGGCGAGGCCGCCGAGGGACCAGAGGGCGGTGCCGGCGAGGAGGAGGAGCGGGTAGGTAAGTTTTTTTTTCGCGGGGAGCGCCGACGCGAGGACGAAGAAGCCCCAGAGGACGCCCAGGAAGAAGCCTTCGGGGCGAGCGAGCGGGAGGAGGGAGCAGAGCAGGAGCGACGCGACGAGCTTTCCTTCGATCCATTTGCGGAACGCGGCCGCGAACACGAGCGCGAACAACGGCTCGGTCATGTTGTCGCCGGCGAGCGCGAAGAAATGGAACTGGAGGCCCATGGCGGGGATGGCGAGGAGCGCGGCGTGGGGGATGACGAGGCGGGCGAGCCGCCACGTCTCGAACAGTCCCCACGCGGCGAAGAACGCGCAGAAGACGCGGGACACGAGCAGCCCGCCCTGCGCCGGGAGGCAGAGCGCGGCCGACCAGAGCGGCCGTCCCCACGGGTCGAGAAGCAGCGACAGCGACCTCAGGCCGTCGTGCGCGTAGCCGAAATGGTTCGCGGCGTCCTGGTGGGCGGAACCGCGATGGGTCAGCGCGTAGGCGGCGTAGACGAGGAAGAACAGGCCGGAGAGCGCGAGGGCGGAACGTGCGGAGCCCGAACAGGACGATGGCGTCGCGGGTGGACCTGAGGTCAATCCGAGGTCAGCTGCTGGCTTGGCTGTTGACGTCATGAGTGCGGCATTCTATTCGGTGATCCCGCCGCTGGCCGCACCTTCGCTACACGACGCTACTCGGATTTCACCACGTGGAATTCGACCACGCTCTCGGTCGACCGGGACTCTTCATCCCCGTGCGAGAAGGTCGATTCCCACTTAACGAACCCTCCGGGAACTCGATCACTGAGCCAGAATCGCCCGCTCACTTTCGACTCGACCTTGGATTCGGCATCCTTGGTCTCCTCCAGCACTTCCTCAACTCTGCAGTCGATGGAATCGGCCCCGATTTTCACTGATTCATGAAGCGTTACCAGCGTCCAGGAGGAGTCGTTCACGCCACCGCCATCTCGCTTCTGATGAGAAACCTTCTTCAATTGGACATCTTTTCCGTCGACGATCCCCCGCCATGAGCGCACGGTGCCCTTTGGTTTGGAAGTGTCCCGCTCGAGTACTCGGCACTCGACCTCCTTGCCTTGCAGCTTCAGCGACTCCATCCCGATTTCCTTCCAGGTGACTTTCTCTGGGTTTCCTATTGCTCCCTTCTCCTCCCTCGTTTCGGCCGGACGCCCTTTCTCTTTCGTTTCGATCCTGACGGTCAATTCCTTCTCGACGATGCTGATTAGGGTCTCGGTTCTTGTTTCCTTCCACTCGTTCTTTCCAGACTTGGTGGAACGCTCAATTCGAATCCAGGACCCCGGGTGAAACCGCGCCCACGCATGATCCTCCTTCCCGCCGCGGATCTCGTCCTCCCCTGATGCCGAAGACACCCAAGTCGCAACCAGGATCGCGCTTGCGGCAACGATGTACTTGCGGGACGAGTTCACGAGGATTGCCCCTTAGGGTCAGGACAGGCGGCACCGATTTTCATGCAGGCTACTTTGCCATCGCCGCTTCCGCATCATCGCAAGCCTTCAGGATGTCGCCCTGCCCCGCGAACGCCTCGCGGATCGCCTTGAGCTCGTCCCTGAGCTTCGGCTCCTTGAATCCGGGAAGCGCCGGGACGATGCGGGCGGCGGCTTCGCGGCGCGACGGCTCGGGGCCGTCCTGGACCTGGCGGTCGAAATCGACGGTGATCTTCGAGAGGAGGATCTTGCGGATCGCGACGGACACGACAGGTTGCGAAGTCTTGGGATCACCCATCGCGCCGAGCGCGACGACATACGTCGCGTTCAGGTCCTGGAGCGCCACCCAGTCCACGAGATCCATCTGGCTTCCCTGCATCTTCGAGTCGAACGTTTTCCCGAGCGCCTCGACGGCCGCGGCCAGCGGCGCGGCGCCCTTGGGGTCGCCGATCTTCCCGAGCGCCTCGGCGGACGCCCTCCGGACCTTGAGCGAGTCGTCGAGCAGCCCGGCCGCCAGCGCGTTGATCCCCTTCGCGTCCTTCAGCCCGCCGATTGCGGTCGCGCAGAGGATGCGGACATCCTCGGCCGTCCGCTTGTCCGAAAGCCAGGCGCCGAGGGTCGGCGTCGCCGACTTGTCCCCCGAGTCCGCGATCTTCTTTGCCGCCTTCTCCGCGTTTCCGCCGCCCTTCTGCACGTCTGCCAGCCACAGCTTCACCTCGTTCTTCCCGCCCCCCGCCGACTGGATCGGGAAGTATTTCACTTCCTCCGGCGTCAGCCGCTCGAGGAAGCTCGACCGCGGCCCGTGCGGCGGCACCAGCTGCTTGCCCGCGTGCCCCCAGAGCCTCCGCGCGTCGAAGAAATCGAACATGTCCGTGATGACTTCCCGCGGGAAGTCGTGGTCGCGGCTCGGCAGCTCCGTGTAGATGAAGTCGGCCCGCGACTTCTTCAGCAGTTCCGCCGCCTCCCGGTCCGGCGACACCGCGCACCGCGGGTCGTTGTCCGAGTGATACACGTACACCCCCGTCCCCAGGTCCGCGAACTTCCCTTCACCGCTGTGCCCGCCGCCGGACGCCGGCGCGATCGCCGCCCACTTCTCGGCGTACTTCGGGCCGAAGTGCCACGTGCCGTAGCCGCCCATGGAGTGGCCGATGAGGTAGACGCGGTTGAGGTCCACGTTGAAGAGGATCTGGAGTTCGGCGAGGAGGGAGGTGAAGAGCGGGTCGTTTTCCGAAGACGCCCAGGGAGCCGCGATCGCGGACGGGCAGGCCGTGATGTAGCCGCGCTGCTGCACGTCGGTGTCGAGGAACGGGTAGAAGTCCGGGCCGCTGCCGACGACGCCCTTGCCGTCCTTCCCCGCCGGTCCGCCGCCGTGCAACCCGATCACCAGCGGCCACGGGCGCAGCGGGTCGTAGTCCTCGGGCACGTAGATGCAGTACACGCCCGAGGTCTTCTCGGAATTCAGCGTCAGCTTCACTTCCTTGCGAAACCCCTTCGGCTGCGCCATCGACCTCCCCACGCGGTCGAACCACTCGCGCGGGAGGGTCGTCGCGAAGTCCTTCTTCATCGCGTCGAAGGCGGCCTTGCGGTCCCCCGCATCGAGCGCCCCGTAGTCTGCGATCCGCGCCGCGAAGTCCTTGTTGTGACGCGGGCTCGATTTCGCAAGCTTGTCCGCTTCCGCTCCCAGCATCGACTTCGCATCCGCGTTCGCCGCGTCGGCCGCCAGCGCGTTCGCGGCGCACTCCTTCGCCTCAGGGTCGAGCTTCTTCTCCTTCGCCCACTTGCCGAGTTCCACCCAGCCCGCCGCGTCCTTCGCCTTCAGCGCCGCCGACCGGCGCCAGTACTCGCGGTACGGGCTCTCCGGCGTGATGTCCACCCGCGCGACCGACGCCTTCGGCAGCTTCACGACCTTCCAGACGCACTCCTTGAACTTCGAGAAGTACGGGTTGATCACGACCTCGCTGCCGTCGTCGGAAACGACCCTTCCCTCGGTCGCCTGCCCCTGGCGGGGAACGACGGTGTCAGCGAGGGCGGCGAGGGAAGCGGCGAACAGCGTCGCAAGGAGGAAGAACCGGCGCATGGCGCGCTCCGGAAAGGCGAGGGGAAGGGCATTCTATGCGATGGGGGCGCATGAGGAGCGAAAAGGCAACTACAAGGTGACAACTACAAGGAAGCGGCAATCTCCAACGGACAACGACAATGGTCCAGGCTAGAAATAACTCCCCTTCCTCGCCGTGATCTCTGCGGGACATACAAAATCCGAGCACCTCATGTGGAGACAGAACCGGATTCCCCCATAGCTCGCCTTCGCCAGCGCGTCTTCCAGCAGCTCCAGCTCCACCTGGACCTGCGCCGGATCGTCCACCAGCTGCGGCAGCCGGCCGACCAGTTGCGCGAGCCCCCTCGCCGTTTCAACCCCCCGGAACGCGTCCCGCCACTCGCTTTCCTCCCCAGGCGGCGCTTCCGCGTAGCCGTACGCGGAGAGCGGAACAATGCCGTGCGCCGCCGCCGCTTCATCCAACGCCCGGCAGTTCCTCGCCAGCGCTTCCCCGCTCAGCCACGTGTCCGTCTGGCCGACCTGCTTCTCGAAAAAGGGCAGGATCCGCGGGTTCGATCCCAGGTTGAAGAGCATCCACGCGAACCACAGGAACATCAGGCCGGACAGGACTAGCCCGACCGTGGGGCCGAAGCGCCAGTGACCGTGAAGGGCATTCCAGTACACGGCAGCGGCGAGGAGGGGAAGCAGCGTGAGCGGAAGGCAGCCCAGCGTGCACCCGATGCGCGCGAGGACGAACCGACGGTAGCTGGCGGGGTAGCCGCGGAAATAGCGGAACGGGGGGGGCATGGCCCTTCTCCGGGGGCCGGGTTCTGTCAGGTTTGAGATGCTGCGGGGAAGCGGCCCGTCACGGACTATCGGGAGCCCATGAGCCGAATTCGCGCCGCATACCCGCCGCACGCCCGCTCGGGCCCGGGGAGAATCCGCATTTCTTCCTCCAGCCTGAGCCCGTTCCCCTCGCGGATCGCCTCGCGCACCAGCGCGCCGTTTTCCTCTTCCTCGAGGCTGCAGGTCGAATAGACGACTCGGCCCCCCGGTTTCGTGACGGCGATCGCGGCGTCGAGAATGAGCCGCTGGATCCGCGAGAGCACCCGGATGTCGCGCTCGCGAAGCCTCCACCTGGCCTCGACGCGCCGGGCGAGCACGCCGGAGTTCGAGCAGGGCACGTCGATCAGCACCGCGTCGAACACGCGCTTGAAGGGAGGGTGCTTGGCATCGGCCTGGAGAACCGTCGCGCGGGCGCCGAGCCTCTCGAACGACCGCGCCATGCCTTTCACCTTCCCGGCCTCGCTGTCGGCCGCCACCACCCGCGCTTCCGTCTCCGCGACCTGCGCGGCTTTCCCCCCGGCGCCGCGCACAGGTCGCCGATGAGTTCCCCGGCCCGGGCCTGAAGCAGGGGCACCACGCGCTGCGCCGCGTCGTCCTGGACCGCGAACCAGCCGGCCTTGAACGCCTCCAGCCGCCACAGCGCCCCCGTGTGCGCGACGTGCATCCGCTGCTCGTCCACCTCCACCTTTTCCGCCCGGAGCCGCTCGATCAGCCGCTCCTTCGTCGTCTTCAGCGCGTTCACCCGGATCGCCATCGGCGGATGCACATTCCCCGCTTCCATCGCCGCCACCGTCGCCGCCGCCCCGAACTTCGTCAGCCATTTCCGGACCAGCCAGACCGGGTGCGACAACATCCCCCCCAGGCACGCCGCCGGGTCGTGCTCCGGGTCCGCCCAGAGATCCCGGTCCAGGAACGCCCGGCGCCCCCCGGGGATCGGCACCAGCCGGCGGTGCGGCAGGTCCGGCCACCTCGCCTCCAGCGCTTCCCCCACCGTCCGCCGCCACTTCCCTTCGTCCTCAGGCCCCGGCTCGGCCCCGCGCATCGCCCCGTCCGGTTCCACCTTCATGATCGCCCGCTGCACCGCGCGCAGCACCCCCGTCGCAAACGCCGCCCCCTTGTCCCCGCGGTAGCGCTTCGCCTGCTCCGCCGCCTCGTCCAGCGCCGCGTAGGGGGGGATTTTTTCCATGAAGAGCAGCTGGCAGGCGGCCAGGCGCAGCACCCAGCGCATCTCGGCGTCCATCTGCACCGCCGGGATTTTCGAGAAGGCGTCGAGGATCCCGTCGATCGTGCCGCGGTGCCGGACCGTCGCGTAGACGAGCGCCGTCGCCAGCGACCGGTCGAGCGCCGAAACGCGGTCGTCCTCGAGTTCCTTCTCGAGAAGGTCGGAAGCGTACTCGCGCGCCGTGTCGGAGTCCCGGAGGACCCGAAGGGCGATGGCCCGGGCGCCGACGGGGGACGGAGGCGCGCTCAACGGCGGTTCCCGCGGTCCGTCACTTCCCCTTACCGCCCTTCGCCACAGCCGCATCCATCGCGCGCCGCGCGTACTTCGCCAGGACGTCGGTCTCGAGGTTGACGAGGTCGCCCGGCGTCTTGTCGCCGAGGGTCGTCGCGTTCAGCGTGTGCGGAATGATCGTGCAGGTGAACCCGCTTTCGAGCACCTGCAGCACGGTGAGGCTGATCCCGTTGATCGCGATGGAGCCCTTCGCCGCGATCTCCGGCATGAGTTCCGGGGGCGAGTGGAACGTGTACAGCAGGTCGCCGCCCTCGCGCTCGACCTTCTCGACGCGGCCCAGGCCGTCGATGTGGCCGGTGACGAAGTGCCCCCCCATCGGGTCGCCGGCCCTGAGAGCCCGCTCGGCATTGACGGGATACTCGACCTTGGCGGTCCGGAGGCTCGTCTTCTTGAGCGTCTCGCCGACGACGTCGAACTCGCAGACGCCCTCGTTCACGGAGGCGACGGTGAGGCAGACGCCGTCGATCGCGATGCTCTCGCCGATCGTGATGCCCTGCATGTTTTCCGGCGGAAGGGCGATGCCGAGGCGCAGCCGCCCCGCCTGCATGTCGGTCGAGGTGACCATGCCGATGCACTGGATGAGGCCTGTGAACATACCGGGATGCTAAACTTTGCCGGCGATGGCGTCAAAGTGACGGAGAAAGGCAAAGTCGTCGCCTTCGCCCCCCGATCATGCCCACCATCCACATCCTCACGCTCTTCCCCGAGATGTTCGGCGGATTCCTGTCCGCCAGCATCCTCGGGCTCGCGCGCCAGCGCGGCATCGTGGACGTCCGGCTGCACAACCTGCGGGACTTCTCCCTTGACAGGCACCACAAGGTGGACGACCGCCCGTATGGCGGCGGACCCGGGATGCTGATCTGCCCGGAGCCCGTGTTCCGCGCGGTGGAGTGGCTGGAGTCGAACGGCTTCGCGGGGCGGAAGCTCCTGCTCACCCCGGCGGGGAGGACGTTCAACCAGGCCTTCGCGGGCGAACTCGCCGGAGAACAGAGCCTGCTGCTGCTCTGCGGGCACTACGAGGGAATGGACCACCGGATTGTCGAAGGCATGAAGTGGGAAGAAGTGAGCATCGGGGACTACGTGCTGTCCGGGGGCGAAGCGGCGGCGATGGCGATCGTGGACGCGGTGGTGCGGCTGCTTCCGGGGGCGCTGGGCGACCCGGATTCGCCGAAGGACGAGTCATTCTCGGACGGGCGGCTGGAGTACCCGCAGTACACCCGTCCGCGCGAGTTCCGCGGCATGCCGGTGCCCGACGTTCTCGTGGGCGGAAATCACGCGGAAATCCGCAAGTGGCGCGAAGAGCAGTCGAAGCGGCGCACGGCGGAGCGGAGAGGTCCGGGCGGCGCTACTTCGTGAGGATCTCGATGCGGCGGTGGCCTACTTCTTCGTGGTCCACCAGCCGGGCGGTGGAGCGGACGGCGGGGGGGAGCGGGTCGGCCGCGTCGACCAGCAGCCACCGCGGGCCGGGGCGGGACCACCAGGCGGAGAGGGCCTCGGGATCGGGGTGCTCGGAGCTGTCCTCGAAAGTCGAGAGCGGGTGGTCGAGGTAGTAGCGGAAGGCGCCGATCTTGCGCTCCTGGATGCCGTAGATGCCGACTTCCGCCGCGGCCCCCATCCGGCCGCGGACGCGGTCGCACAACGGGCGGGCCGACTTAAGCGTGTCCACCGCGGGAAAAACGGAAACGGACGCGATGAAGAGGGCCAGGGAAATCCCGGTCGCCACCAGGGTGAAAGCCCGGGACCGGGAAGCGACCCAGGGGGCCGCAATCCAGGCCAGGAGGCCCGCCGCGGCCAGAAG
The DNA here is from genome assembly GCA_963706735.1 of uncultured Planctomycetia bacterium. Classification (GTDB taxonomy): domain Bacteria; phylum Planctomycetota; class MHYJ01; order WSZJ01; family WSZJ01; genus WSZJ01. Next base: position 33,037 of record CAVPNQ010000071.1, on the reverse strand, counting down.
GGCGGGGCCGGTGAGCATGGCGACCTCTTCACGGTACTTCGCCGGGACGGGCCAGCCTCCGCCGCCGAACAGGCCCCAGAGCGCCGCGACGAGCGCCAGCCCTGCGACGGAAGCCAGCACGGCCAGTTCCACGCGCGGGCGCTTCCCCTCCCCCGCGATCCAGCGCCCGAGGACCAGGGCGAGGGCGGGGAACGCGGGGAGGAGGTACTTGGTCTGTTTGGCCTGTGAGATCGAGAAGAACGCGAGGAGGACGAGGAACCAGATCCAGAGGAAGCGGTGGCGGTCGGCCTCGGGGTCGCGGGATTCGGGGCGGAGGAAGGCGCGGGCGAGGGTGGAAGCGGAGGGGCGGACGGAGTTGCGGCTGGCGAGGGCGGCGGCGGGGAGGAAGACGATCCAGGGGGCGAGCATCCAGGGAAGCTGGACGACGTAGTACCAGGGCGGCTGCTTGTGGGACCACGTTTCGAAGAACATGCCGAAGTTATGGGTGAGGAGGAGTTCGCGGGCGAAGGCATCGCCGCCGCGGCGGCAGGCGAGCACGTACCAGGGGACGGCGATGGCGAGGTAGAGGACGAGGCCCGCGGCGAGCCACGGGACGCGCAGGAATCCGCGGCGGCGCTCGACGGCGGCGAGCGCGAGGAAGACGAGTCCGGGGGCGACGAGCGCCAGGGGGCCCTTGGTGAGCGTCCCGAGCGCGCAGAAGACGCAGCCGGCCAGGAACCAGCGCAGTCCGCGGTCTTCTTCTTCCCATGCGACGCGGAACGAGACGAATGCGGCCGCGATGAGGCCGGTGAGCAGCATGTCCACCTGGGCGTAGCTGGCCTCGAGCCAGAAGCGGGCCGAGGTCATGAGGACGACGGCGGACCAGAAGGCGGGGCCGTTGCCCCACCATCGGCGCGCGAGCCAGAACACCGCGGCGACGGCGAGCAGGCCGCCGAGCGCCGATCCGGCCCGCGACGCCGCCGGGGTGACGTCGCCCGCAAGCGCCCCGAACGCGGCGCTGACCCAGTCATGAAGCGGTGGCAGCAGGGCGAGCGGCTCGCCGTTCATGCGCGGCAGGACCCAGTCGCCGGTGCGCAGCATTTCGCGACCGATCTGGGCGAACCGGGGTTCGTCGGGGTCCCAGAGATCTCGCGAGAACAGGGCCGGGACCACAAGCGCCGCGTACAGCGCCAGGACGCCGCCCCAAGCCCAGCGCCCGGCCCTTCCTCGCAACTCGCAACCCGCAACCCGCAACTGGCCGTTGTTTATTTCTTCACCGCCTTCGCCAGCTCCTCAGCGACCTTCTTCTGCTGCTCCGCCGTGATCTCCGAGTAAATCGGCAGGCTCAGCAGCTTCGGCGCCATCGCTTCCGAGTTCGGGAAGTCGCCCTTCTTGTACCCGTACTCCTTCATGGCGCCCTGCACGTGGCACGGGATCGGGTAGTGAATCCCCGCGCCGACGCCGTTGTCCTGAAGCTGCTTGAGGACCCGGTCGCGCTCCTCGACCCGCACGACGTACAGATGCCAGCAGTGCTGCTCCTCCGGGCACGGCGCAGGGAGCGTAACGCCCTTCATCCCCGACAGCAGTTCCCGGTAACGGCCCGCCGCCGCCTGGCGACCGGCGACCCACTTGTCGAGATGGCGCAGTTTCACGCGCAGAACCGCGGCCTGAAGCGTGTCGAGGCGCGAATTCGTGCCGAAGCTGTCGTGGACGTACTTCACGACCGAGCCGTAATTGCGCAGCAGCTTCAGTTTCGCCGCGATGTCGTCCCGGTTCGTCGTCAGGGCGCCGCCGTCGCCGGCCGCGCCGAGGTTCTTGCCCGGGTAGAACGACCACGCGGACACGTCGCCGAACGAGCCGACCGACTTACCCTTCCATTTCGCCCCGTGCCCCTGCGCGGCGTCCTCGACGACCGCGAGGTTGTGCTTCTTCGCCAGCGCGAGCACCTTGTCCATGTCCACCGCCTGCCCGTACAGGTGCACCGGCACCAGCGCCTTCGTCCTCGGCGTGATCGCCTTCTCCATCGCCGCGATGTCCACCTGCATCGTCGCCGCGTCCGCGTCCACGAACACCGGCCGCGCGCCGGCGAGCTGCGCCCCCAGCGGCGTCGCGATGAACGTGTTCGCCTGCATCACGACCTCGTCGCCGGCGCCGATCCACAGCGCCCGGAACGCCAGCATCAGCGCGTCCGTGCCGCTCGCGCACGCCACGCAGTGCTTCGAGTTCGACCACGCGGCGAATTCCTTCTCGAACTCCCCCACCTCCCCGCCCAGGATGTAGTCCGTCCGCTCCAGCGCCTTGACCGTCGCCTCCTTCAACTCGCTGCCGATCGAGGCGAACTGCGCCTTCAGGTCCACCAGCGGGATCATGTTCACCGGTCCGCTCATCTCTAAAGTCTCCTTCCCTCTGCGTCGTATACGGGGTTTCCCTTCTCGTCATTCAACGCCTGGATCGGCCCGCGATCCTTCGCGGGATTCCCGAACCACACGCGCCCGGGCGGCACGTTCTTCGTCACAACGCTTCCCGCCCCGATCATCGAATTCTCGCCGATAACCACGCCGGGCAACAGCGTCACGTTCAGGCCGATCCGCGCACCCTTCTTCACCGTCGGCCCCGTCAGCACCTTGTTCTGCACCGGATACGGGTCGTTGGCGAAGCTGACCCCGGGCGCGATGAACGCGTCGTCCTCGATCGTCGAGTACTGGCAGATGTAGACGTTCGTGTGGATCCGCACGTGGCTCCCGATCCGGCACCCGTAGTCGATCACCGTGTTGCTCCAGATGCACGTCTCGTCGCCGATCTCGTTCTCCTCGCGGATCACCACGTTGTGCCCCGTCTGCAGCCCCTTCCCGATCTTCACCCCCTCGTAGACGACCGTGTTGGGGCGAAGCGTCGCGCCGGGGCCGATCGTGACGGAACGGTCGGCGATCTTGCGGCCGGTGGGGTACCCGATGATCACGCCGGGTTCTTTCTTGATGTCCTGTGTCACGGCAGCTCCTGTGAAGTGGCGGTCGGTGATGGGGTCAGGCGGCTTCCTTGAGGCGATCGGCGATCCCCCGCGGGACGCAGATCCACGGATCCAGCTCCTTGATGCGCTTCAGGAACTCGTCGTAGGCCTCCCACGCGGCGCGGTGACCGGAGAAGTGCGTCTCCGGGTGCGTGCACAGCACCGCGCACCCGCCGACGTCGCGGACATAGCGCGCCTTCTCCATCCACGCGTCGGGCCACGACTTCGGGGCGCGCCGCCGGAACACCAGGTCCGCGTCCATCGGCAGCGTCAGCGGCACTTCCAGCATCCCCTTCGACTCGCTTCGCTCGCTCAGGGCGGTGCGTCCAATCCGGAAGGGCTGCACCGAGGCGCATCCGCCGCCGGGTCCTGTGTCGGGGATGGAGGAATCCCAGGTGAAGCGCTCCGCGGCGATGCGGAGGAGAGTCGGCGTACGGCAGAGGGACGGCGAGCGGAAGCCGCGGACGTCGAATTCGTCGAAGAAGCCGCGGGCGCCTTCAAACCGCCGCCGGATGCCGGCCTCGTCCTCGAACGCGATGCGGTTGTCGTGCAGGTCGCTGTGCCACGCGATTTCGCCGCCGGCGGCGACGACGTCGCGGAGGAACGGCTTCTCGATCGCGTACGTGGAGGTCACGAACGAGTACACGGCGGGAACGCCGTGGCGCTTCTCGATGTCGAGAAGCCGCGGCGCGAATTCCATCCCGTCGGCCGTGTCCACGTCGTGGCTCAGCACCAGCGCGAATTTCTTTCCGCCCGGCCACGCTCCGCCGCGTTCGCCGAGCAGCCAGCGCAGGGCGTCGCCGGACGGATCGATCGGCCACTTCGGGAATCCCGGGTTCTCCATCGCCGCGAGCGCCTGCCCGATTTTGATCCGCAACCCGCCCGGGATCTTGTGGTAGTGGAACGGGAGGAAGCGCGTCACCGGCTTCGCCGGCTCGCGGTAGGTCTCGGTGCGCAGAACGTCCAGCGCCGCCCTCGCGTCGAACGAGCACCGGAGCGCCCCGCCCTGCTCCGCGACGGCCACCTTCGCCCCCGCGAACGCCACTGGCTTCCCCTCCGGCGCCGCCCCGGCCTCCGCGAACACGGTCGCGCTGCGCCCCGCCATCCACCCGGGACCGCTTCCCTCCGCAAATCGCAGCGCGAAACTCTTCATTTCTTCGGCCGCCTCGCCCGTCCCACGGTGAACGAGAGATAGATGAGCTCGAGAATCGTGATCACCACGTTGATAAATTTGTCGCCCGTCGAGACGCCCGTCGTCCTCGGATGGTATCCGACCTGCGTTTCGGCGAAGCGGCATCCGTTGCGGGCGGCCTTGACGACGACCTCGGCGTCGACGCCGATGCCGCGGAATTCCAGGTCGAGTCCGGCGACCAGGCTCTTGCGGAACAGCTTGACCCAGTTGATGTCGCGAAGGGTGACGCCGAAGAGGAGGCGCATGACGAAGCGGAAGGCCTTGGTGTTGAGGCGGCGCATCCGGGAGTCTTTTCGGCCGACGCGATAGCCGACGACGATGTCGGCGGTCTTGGTGAACGGGAGGAAATGGGAGAGGTCTTCGGGGTAGAACTGGTGGTCGCCCGGAACGAGGGAGCACCATTCGTACCGCGAATTGATGAAGCCGGTCTTCTGGGCGCCGCCGAAGCCGAGGTTGAAAGGGTGGTGGATGGGGCGCACCTCGGCCGGGTATTTCTCGCCGAGCCGGTTGGCGATTTCGGCGGTCCGGTCGCGCGAACCGTCGTTGATGATGAGGATCTCGTGCTTCTCGGCGATCTGCGGCGCGACGCGGCGCACCGCTTCGACGACGTCCTCCAGCGCGCCTTCCTCGTTGTACGCGGTGACGATGACGCTCAACCCGGGAAGTTTCCCGTGCGCGGCCGCTTCGTCGGCAGGCACGGGAAGCGGGGGCTGCCCGGGATGGGGTTGCCGGTGGGCCGCGTAGTCCAGGGACGGAGGGCGCGACGGGTGGTCCGCCGGCGCCGCCGGCGGCACCGGGGCGCTTCCCTCCCCCTTGGTGGGTTCCGTGGACATCGCGGTTACTTCTTCGCTCCCTCGCCGGGTTTCCGCCAGGTTTCGACGGTCGCAGGCGCGCCGCCGGCCGCCATCGAGCGGTCGATCGCCTCGAGGACGGCGACGACGTCCGCGCCCTCGGCGCCGCCCGTGAGAGGCGCCTTGTTCTCGCGGATGCACTCGCAGAAATGTTCGACCTGCGTGCGGAGCGGCTCGCGCATCTCGACCTTGGGAGAGCGGATGTCGCCGTCGCGCAGCTGGAGCTTGAACTCGCCGAAGGAGTTCACGTCCCCCTGGATCTCGGCGCCCTTCTCGAAGATCCTCACCGGCTCGAGCCCGTTGATGTCGTCGAACACGATCCGCTGCCGGTCCCCGATGACGACCACCTCGCGCACCTTGTTCGAGTCGATCCAGGAGACCTGGATGCTGCCGATGACGCCGTTGGGGTACGTCAGCGTCGCGAACGCGACGTCCTGCCGCCCCGGCTTCAGGAAGCACGCCCCGACCGCGCTCACGGTCACCGGCTGCGCCCCCGCCAGGAACGAGAAGATCTCGATGTCGTGCGGCGCCAGGTCCCACACCGCGCTCACGTCCGCCCGGATCAGCCCCAGGTGGTTCCGCCGCGCCGACAGGTAGTACGTCCGCCCGAAATCCGGCTTCCCGATCAGCTCCTTCACCTTCCGCACACCGTCGTTGTACCGGAACGTGTGCCCCACCATCAGCACCCGCCCCTTCTCCTGCCCCATCCGGAAGATCCTCACCGAGTCCTTCAGCGTCGCCGCCAGCGGCTTCTCCAGGAGCACGTGCTTCCCCGCCGCCAGCGCCTTCTCCGCCACCGCCGCATGCGTCGCCGCCGGAGTCGCAATCACCACCGCGTCCACCCCGGGATTCGTACACACCTGGTCCGCGCTCGTCGTCGCGTTGACGAGCGGGAAGCGCTTCCGCAGCGCCTCCAGGCCGTTCCTGTTTTCGTCGCAGATCTCGACGAGGCGGGCGGAGTCGCCGAGTTCGCTCAGGACGCGGACGTAGTTCCGGCCCCAATGGCCGCAGCCGATCACGCCGAATCGGATCATGGTGTCTCCGGGGAAACGAAGAGGACGTGGCCGAGGTCCGAGCCTACTTCCCGGAACCCGGGAAAGTCGCGGGTCAGTTTGTCGCGTTTGCGCTCGTCTGCAAGGATGGCGATGCGCGGGTGAGCCTTGCGGAATTCCGGCAGGTTGTCGAGGTCGAGGAAGCGGCCCTTGTCGGGTGCGACTTCGCGGCCTGAGATGAAGTCGTGGGGCCGGCCGACGTAGGTGACGGGGAGGCGGAGGACCCACTCGACGTAGCCGACGCGGTCGCCGTAATTGAGGATGGCGTCGGCCTCGCGAAAGGTCGTCGAGTACCGGGTGAGGAGCGCTTCGGGACTCCGGTCGTCGTTGAACGGCGCGATGGCGAACGCGCCGGGGAGGGCGGCGAGGGCGAGGCCGGCAAGGGCGGCCTGGAGAGCGGCGGGAACGCGCTGTCGCGCCATGAGCCGGGCGGCGACGGCGAATCCGGCGCCCCCGATGACGGCGGCGAGCGGGACCAGGAGCGTCATCGCGTCCTTGTGGTCGATGGCGAATGCGATCAATCCCGCGACCGGGGCGGCGGCGGCGATCGCGCCGAGCGTCCACGCGGCGGCGCGGCGGGGGCCGTCCGGGGCGCACAGGCCGCGCGCGACCAGGATCGCCATCGGCGGCATCATCGGCAGGAAGTACGTCGGGAGCTTGGAAGCGGAGATGGTGAAGACACCCAGTGTCGTTCCGGCCCAGAGCAGGCAGAGGAGCAGCGCGGGGTCCGCCGCGCGGCCCGACCGGCGGACTTCCTTCCACGCCCCTGCGAGGGCCGCCGGAAGAAGAAGGGTCCAGGGGACGAATCCGCCGAAAGCGCCGATGAGCGCGTAGTACCAGGGCTTCGGGTGGTGAACCGACTTCGATGCGAGCCCCTGGATGTTCTCGCGCCAGAAGAAGAATTCGAAGTAGCTCGGAATCCGCACGCAGAGGTAAATGGTCCACGGGAGGGCGATGAGTGCCCACACGATCGGCCCGAGCACCGGGCGGAAAACCTTCAGCGGCGGCCTCTCCCGGGCGAGCCACCAGCACGGCGCGGCGCCGAATACGAACAGCGCGGGCCCAACGGGCCCTTTCGACAGGAATGCGAGCGCGAGCGCCACCCACATGCCGATCGCCCCGCTCTTTCCCTTCCACGCCCGCCAGAATCCGGTGTACGCGCCCAGGACGCCGACGGAAAGCAGCAGGTCCGTCAGGAGGACCCGCGAGAGGACGATGTAGAGCCCCGTGCTCGCCAGGACAGCGGCGGAGGCCACGCCCACGTCCCGGCCGCCGATTTCGACCGCGAGCAGGAAGACCAGCCAGACCCCCAGGAGCGCGGTGCAGGCGAAGAAGAACCGCGCGCCGAATTCACCCTGCCCGAACACCGCCATCCCCGCCGCTTCCAGCCAGTACATCATCGGCGGCTTGTCCAGGTAAGGAACGCCGGTCAGCGTCGGCAGAAGCCAGTCCCCGCTCTCGAGCATTTCGCGCCCTACCAGGGCGTAGCGGCCTTCGTCGGGGGCCCACAGGGGACGCGCCCCGAGCTGCCAGAAGAACAGGATCGCCGCCGCCGCGAGCACGAACCACGGCAACCGCCCGCCCCCGGCAGGGGCCGACGCGCCCTCCACTTTCGCGCGCTCCGCGGATTCCATGGGCCGCGGCATTGTATCGGCATCGCGGGAAGGCGTCTCCGAAGCGTTCGCCGGCGTCATGCGCGCGGCACCTCCATCCGGAAGCGCACTCCCATGCCGTCCCGCGGGTCCAGCGGCTCGAGACTCCCCTTGTGGAGCGCGGCGATCTCGCGCGCCACCGCCAGCCCCAGCCCGGCGCCCTGCCCCGGGCGCGATCCCTCGGCCGAGAACCGACGCATGATGTTCTCGCGGTCCTCCTTCGGAATCGCCGCCCCGTCGTTCTCGATCTCCAGCGCGACCGCGCTCCCCGCCGCTTCCCACCCGACCCTCAGCCTCCCGCCTTCCGGCGCATACTTCGCCGCATTGTCGAGCAGGTTCTGCACCGCCGTCGCCAGCAGGGACTCGCTCCCCATCACGTCCGGAATCCCCTCCAGCTTCGCCTCCAGCTTCAGCTGCTTCACCGTCACATACGGCTCAATCCGGCGAAACCCGCGCTCCACGAGCGACCTCAGCCCCACCGGGGCCATCCCGACCTCCACCCTCTCCGCGTCGGCCCTCGCCAGGAACAGCAACTGGTCCACGATCCTGGCCAGGTGCGCCGCTTCCTCCGCAATCGTCGCGAACCGCGCAATGTCCGGGTCGTCCGGCCGCTCCCGGAGCAGCAGCTCCGCTTCCCCCCGGATCACCGTCAGGGGGGTCTTGAGCTGGTGCGAAGCGCTGGCCGAGAAGTTGCGGACGCGGCGGAAGGACTCCTCGAGCGCGGCGAAGGTGGCGTTGAGGACGACCGCGAGCTGGTCGAGTTCGTCGCCGGTGCCGCGAAGCGGAATGCGCTCGCCGAGCCCGGTGGACTGGATGCGCGCGGCGGCGGCGGCGATGTCGTCGATGGGGGCCGTGGCCCGGCGGGCGACGATGAAGCCGCCGACGAGGGCGAGGAGGACGCAGGGAACGACGGCGAAGGACAGCTGGGCCAGGAAACTCGAGCGGGAGGCGATCACGTCGTGCTCGGAAAGAGCGATCCGGAGGTAACGAACTCGTCCGTCGGGGAAAGTGCTCTTCGTGCTCCGCACCCTCGCGGGTTCGCCCTGGATCGTCTCTCGCGTCCAGACCCTCGTACTCGAATCGAGCTGATTGCGTATGGCCGGAGTCAGTTCCAGCTCCCCCGGGACGAGCTTCGCGCTCCTGAAAATCGTCTGTCCCTTCGCGTCCTCCAGCTGGAACCAGACGCCGGCACGGTCGTGAACTTTCTCGTCTTCGCGCAACTCCGTCAGGATCGCCTCGTCGCCTTCCCCGAGAACCCGTTCCGCTTCGTGCGTCTCCTCCTCGATGAATCGGTCCACCTGGCGATCGACGTTCCTGATGAGGCGGTAGAAGAAGTAACCGGCAAGGAGCGAGAGCGCCGTGAGGGTAAACCCGGCGGCCCAGGCGGCGATCCGCCAGCGGATGGTGCGGAGCTGCTTCACTCGGGAAGGGTCATCCGGTACCCGACGCCGCGGACGGTCTGGATGACTTCTCCCTTGCCGTTCTGGTCCACCTTGTCGCGCAGGTGCTTGACGTAGACGTCGATGACGTTCGTCCCGGTGTCGAAATGATGGTCCCACACGTGCTCGGCGATCATGGTGCGCGTGAGGACGCGGTCCGGATTGCGCATGAAGTACTCCAGCAGCGCGAACTCCTTGGGAGTCAGGTCAACGGCCGCGCCGGCGCGAGTGACCCGGTGCTTGGCAGGGTCGAGGGTCATGTCTCCGATCGTCAGCACGACGGCCCCGTCGCCGCGTCCCCGGCGCAGGAGCGCGCGGACCCGGGCCAGCAACTCCTCGAACGAGAACGGCTTCGTCAGGTAGTCGTCCGCCCCGGCATCGAGGCCGTTCACGCGGTCCTGCACCCGGCCCCGGGCGCTCAGCAGGAGGACCGGCGTCCTCAAATTTTTCTCGCGCACCGATCGAAGCACCTCGAGCCCGTCTTTCCCGGGAAGAACGATGTCCAGGATGATGATGTCGTACGCCTCCGTCGTGGCCAGGTGCTCCGCTTCGATTCCATCGGAAGCGGTGTCCACGGTGTAGGTCTCGGATTTCAGGCCACGGGAGATGAAGGAGGCGACCTTGGGTTCGTCTTCGACGAGAAGGATTCGCATGGGTCAACCCTCGGAGGGCGCGAAGTCCACGCAGGGTGTGGACCGCGGGCGCTGGGACGCAACGACGGATCGACGGAACTGCTGCCGACTGTACCGGCCGCTCGATGATCGCAATCTGACTGTTGAATTAAAACTCGATTAACTCGCCGCCGCCGGACTCTTTGCGACCACGACAAAGTCCTCAAAGAAGAACTTCGACTTGTACACGCACTTCTCCACCTTCAGCCCCGCCGCTTCCACCTCCGCTACAGCCTGCAACTCCGTCATCCGGTTCGCCAGCTGCTTCTGGCCCAGGATGAAGCGCTTCACGTTCCTCGAAGACAGGGCATTCAGGTAATTGAGCAGGACTACCCCGGAGACCCTTCCCAGCTCGCGGATCGCCGCCAGCTTCAGCGCCACAGGGACGGAATGAAGGAAGCGGAAGCAGACCGACGCCGCGAAGGCCTTGTCCTTGAACGGCAGCCGCAGCGCGTCGGCGCGGGCGCCGCCGAGCGTCCCGGGCAGCGACTCGATCACCATCCAGGGCGAAAAGTCGGCTACCACGACGCGCCGCTTTCCCGCGAGAACCGCCCGTGCGATCCGGCCGCCGCCGCACGGGGAGTCGAGGACCACGCCGCCCGGGTCCACGCCCTGGAGGGCGCGCCTCACCATCCGGCCGTCCATCCAGCTCGACAGCCCCCGCCCCGCGCCGCCCGCGAAGCGCTTCTCGTACTGGCGGCAGCGCTCCTTCTCGTCGGCGTATTTGTTGCGCCAGCCCTCGTAGTCCTTGCGATCGGAGGCGTCTGTTTCGGCGCTCACGTACTGTCGCATCGCTTCAGTCTCGCACAGGGCCTGCGGGAAACCTGAAAAAACCGCTGACGCTTCTACCGGCGGTACCGCTTAAGGATCGGGAATTTCGGCCCCTTCCCGTCGCCTGCTCCCGGCCCGACCGGTCCTTTCTCCATCGTCGCCCTGAACGTCGGGGGCGCCTGTCCGGCAAGGATCGCGTCCAGGTCGCGGATCAGCTGGGCCGGCTGCTGGTAGCGCGCCGCCGTGACCTTCTCCATCATCCGCATGATCACGAGGTTGACGCCGAGCGGCAGGGACGGCCGGCGGGCCCGCGGCGGAACCAGCGGCTCGGTCGCGTGCTTGCGCATCACCGACACGGCGTCCATCCCCGTGAACGGTAGCTGCCCCGTCACCATGTGGTAGAACGTCGCGCCCAGCGAGTAGATGTCGCTCCGGATGTCCACGTCCTCCGACCCCATCGATTGCTCCGGCGAAATGTAGTCCGGCGTCCCCACCGCGAATTCGGGGTCCGTCTCGTCCGGGTCCCCCGCCATCGCCTTCGCAAGCCCCAGGTCGCACAGCTTCGCGACGCCCGCGTCCGTCACCAGGATGTTGTCCGGCTTGATGTCCCGGTGCAGCAGCCCCGCAGCCCACGCCGCTTCCATCGCCGCCGCCACCTGCCTCACGATCATGCACGCCTCGCGCGGCTCGAACACCTCGCCGCGCCCCACGATCTGGCCCACGGTCTTCCCCTCGACGTACTCCATCACGAAGTAGTACAGCCCGCTGTGCTCGCCGACGTCGATCCCCTGGATGATGTTCGCGTGCGACACCTTCGCCGCCGCGCGCGCTTCACGGAAAAACCTCTCCACGAACTCCGGCCGGTGCGCGTACTTCGGCGACAGGATCTTGATCGCGACTTCGCGCTCCATGCGCACCTGAAGCGCCCTGTACACCGTCCCCATGGCGCCGCGCCCCACGAGCCCCAGCACGCGGTACCCCGGGATCAGCTCGTACCCGCGCTTCTTCTGCTGCACCTTCAGCACCATCTTCGCCTGCTCGCTGGACACGTACTTCTTGTCCACCATCAGCGCCGCGATCCGCCGCGGGTGCGGGCCGGAATCTCTCTGCCGCCGCTGCTCCGCCAGGCACTCGTCCACCTGCTCGATCGTCACCAGCCCCAGGTCGATCGCCACCGCCCCGAACGACAGGTCCTGCTGGTCCGCCAGCGCGATCTCGTCGATCCCTTCCTCCGCCGGCGCCTGCCCCGCCTGGGCCTGCGCGTCGATCACCTCGCGCGCCTGCTCCACCGTCATGTGCCCCTTCTTGATCAGGATCGTCGCGATCTTGGGCGTGGGGCGGCCGCGCTGGCGAAGCGAGTGCTGGAGGGTGAGGCACTCGTTGAGCTGGCGGAGGGACAGGAACCCGCGCTGGACGGCGAGGGCGCCGAAGGAGTTTTCGTGCACGCCGAAATTATAGCCCGCGCCCGGGAGGACGGCGAGGAACGGGGACTACTCGGCGGCGAGCAGGAGAAGCCTCTCCCGCACGGCGTCCTCGGGAAGCTGCTTCCAGTGCTCCGCGGCTTTCGCGCCATCGCCGGAGGAAAACACGATCCAGCCGGCGAGGAAGCGCATGGCGGCGTCGCCTGGGGCGGCCTTGAGGCGCCCCTCGACGTCCGCGGCGATGCGGTCGCGTTCGCCGCGGTCGGGGATAAGGTCCGCCAGCCGCGCCCAGTCGCGCCGGAATTCCGGCATCGCCTCGAACCCGCGGCGCACGGCCTTCGCCGCCGGCACGACGTCCCCCGCCGCCAGAAGAGCGATCCCGTACAGCATCTGCCCCGGCCCGTCGTCCGGATCCGTCCACACCGCGTCCTTCAGCGCCGTCTGCGCGTCCCGGTAGTTCCGCTCCCGCAGGAACGACAGCCCCGCCTGGATCGCCCGCGCGCGCGCCTTCCTGGCCGCAGCCTCCGCCCGCCCCAGGCCCTTGTCCCGAAGCGCCGCTTCTTCCTGCAGGATCGTCAGGTCGAAATCGAAACCGCGCCCCGATTTCGGGTACTCCGACACGCCCGTCACCTTCCCGTCCGCGTCGAGGTACACGAGCCCGAACGTGCGGTAGCTCGGCGGGTTGTACGGGTTGTAGAGCCACACGTTGTCGGTGGTGGCATGGAAGCGGTTTCCCGGCGTGGGCCAGCGCGCGTGGATGATGGGGCCGTAGGCACGCGACGCCACGGGCACGTAGGCGCTTCCGTACCCGCCCACCCGTATGGAGACCGACCAGCTGGAATTCCCGCCCGAGTGCGAATACGAGAAGCCGAAACCGGCATGCGCGGCGGAAGGAAGTGAGAGCGCGAGGGCGAGAGCGAGGAAGCGCATCATCGGAACTCCGACAGCGGGCCGAGCCCGGGACATCCCCCCAACGCCCCGCATTCTACACGAGCGGGGTCGCGTTGCCGCGAAGCCTTCGACGCCGTAAAAAAAAGAAGGCCCCGGCAAAGCCGGGGCCTTCCTGTGATTCACATCCTGCCTTCACCTACTTCAGCTGGTGCAACCTCTTCGCCGCGAAGATCGAAGCGCGCTGCTCGTTGGTGAGCCGCGCCGCGCCGATCGCCTTGGCGGTCGCCCGCTGGACATCGACATCCGCGTCGGTGATCCCTGCGACGAGGGCCTTGACCTGGTCCTCGTTCGGGCTCGCCGCCGACTGCTGGTAGATCCGCGCGAGGCCGTCGCCGGCCGCCGCGATCCGGACGTTCTTGTCGTTCGACGCATCCGCAAGGACCTTGGACAGGGCGTCCAGGGCCGAGGCGTTGCCGAGCGCGCCGAGCGCCTTGCACACCGGGATGCGGATCGAGTCGGTGCGGCCGTCCAGCGCCGCAACTCCGCCGTCAACCGCTTCCTGGAGATTCGTGAACACCGTGTTCTGGACCCGGATCGTCGCGAGGGCGTTGGCCGCAGAAATCGCCGCCTTCTCCGCGCGCTGCTTCGACCGGTCCATCGTCGGTTCGATCAGCGGATCCAGCTTCTTCTGCCACGCCGCCCCGTCCAGGCTCTTCTCGGCGTAGTCCTTGACCTCGGTCTTGAAGATCCCCTGCCACTTCGTGATCTCGGCCGCATCGGCGCCCGTCACCACGATCGGCACCTGCTTGGTGCGCAGGTCCTGCTGCAGCGAATCCAGCACCGACGTCTCCGCCTGGTTCTTGCCGCGGATCTCGACGCTGAAGACGACCGTGTTCAGGGTCTGGCCGTCGCAGATGATCACGTCCTCAACCGGGAATTCCTTGATCTTCAGCAGCGCGTGCTTCGCGCTCGAAGCCTGCACCACGTAGATCCCCGCCGCCGACAGCGTGTCCGCCATGCGGGCGCGGGTCGTGTCGTCGGGTTCGACGAGAAGGGCGACCCGCACCGACTGCTCGCGGATGGCCTTGCCCAGGTTCCCCGCCACGAGCTCCATGTTCGCGAAGTTCTGCGTCGGGTTCAGGCGCACGATCGCTTCCGCCGACGCGTACTGCACCCGCTTGTCGGCATTCTTCAGCGCCTCGCACAGCGGGGGGCCAAGGACATCGCCCGACGCCGTCAGGTCGCCGCCGAGAGCCGTCATCCCGAGCGCCCAGCAGATCGCAACGGAAACCTGCGCCGTGTCGTCCGCCAGCGACTTCGACAGCGCGCGGTAGAGCGCATCGCGCCCCGCCATGACGCCGAGGAAGTGCGCCTGCTCGATGTTGACCATTTCCTTCTTCAGCCCGTCCAGGTCCTCCTGCTTGATCTCGCCCAGCGAGAACTTCTTCTCGCCGTCCTCAAGCGCGACCTGGGCTTCCTCGTACTGCTGGAACGACACGCAGGCCAGCAGGCTCCACGCATCGGCGTAACCGTTGTCGATCTGGATCGCGTCGTGAAGGGCCTCCTCGGCCAGCTCCTCGTTCATCGCGAACGGCGGGACATCGCGGCCGACGATCTTGTTCTCGGCCGTGCTCCAGCGCCACACGACGTAGTCGCCGAACATGTAGTGCATGACCGACGGGTGCGAGCGATACCACCGCTCCGCCAGGATCACGTACGTCTCCTTGGCGCTCTTCCCCGACAGCCCCGTCTCCTCCGGGTGCGCCGCGACGATCCGGTCGATCGCGCGCTGCGCGAAGGTCTTCACCTCGGCGTCCGTCGTGCCGCTCTCGACCACCCGGCGCAGTTCCGCAAGGCCGCGGATGTCGCCGATGTTCCCGAGCACGACGCACGCGTTCTGCTGCGTCAGCTTGTCCGTCGAGTTCAGCGCGTCCGCCACCGCCATCGTCGCTTCGTCCTGCATGTGCGACAGGCAGACGATGACGTTCGTGCGAAGCGTCTCGCTCTTCGCGTCGCCCAGGTGCCCGATCAGCGGCCCGTTCGCGTAGGTGCCGATCGCGCGGAGGTGGTACTCGGCCTCCTGGACCTGCACGAACTTGTTCGAGTCGAGGAGCATCACGTAGGCCTCGATCTCCTCAGGCTTCTTCCTGAGGTTCTCGGCCTTGCTCTTGGCCAGCTCCATGATCCGAAGGGCGGTCTGGCGGATTTCGCCACCGTCCATCAGCATCATCTCGAGCGTCTTCCAGCTCATCTCGTCCCGCATGTACAGGACAAGCTTGTCGTCGACCTTGATCCGGAGGGCCTGCTCGAGCTTCTCGTAGGCCTCCTTCTTCTGGCCGCGGGAGTAAAGGTCGAGGCCCTCGCGATAGAGGGTCTTGAACTGCTCCTCATCCGGACCCTGCGCGAACGCAGCGGTACCGGCAAAGAGCAACGCGGACAGCGTCAGCGACTGCAGAACTCGGGCGCTCATCAAGCCCTCCTTTGAAGAGCAGAACAGGAAACCCCCAGCACTGTAAGGCGCGGGATTGTAGGGAGGAGGGGGAAGGTGAGTCAAGGAAGAGAAGGGCTTCTGGCCGGAGCCAGAGGTCGAGGCGGGCCAAGGCCTTAGAGACGAAAACGGGCCCGAGGCATGCCTCGAGCCCGCTTTTTCTGAAGAAGTTGAGCCCGTTTCCGGGCCTTCCGGCGCTACTTCCCTTCTTCCTTCTTCTTCTGCGATTCCCTCCAGGCCCGGCCCCAGTCGTTCGACTTGAACCAGTCCTGGGCCTTCGGTTTCTGCTCGCCGGTCAGCAGCGGGTCGATCCGGTCGCGCAGCTTTTCGCGCGCGCTCTGCATGATGTCGCTGCGCCAGCCGATCATGTTGTCTCCCGCGTCGTCCTTCGCGAGCTTCTCTTCTTCTTCCTTCATGATGTCCGAAATCAGCGTGTCCACCGCCGCCGCCTGCGAGCCGACGAGCCCCAGGTGCGTCTTCAGCGCGTTCGCCTCGGTGTCGATCCAGCCCTTGAGGAACCCGCGCACGCGCTTCTTCCCGGTCTCGTCCATCAGGTCCTCGACCTGCGCGTCGATCGTCTTGCCACTCGCGGCATTCACGACCCCCGCAAGCCGGTCGCCTTCGACCGTGCGGCGCGCGTTCTCCCGGTCCACCTCGGACAGAAGCGCGTTCCACTCCGTCGAGGACGTCTCCTGGTGCTTGTCCAGCTTCGCCTCGATCTCGTCGAGCCGCTTCACCAGCTTCTCCGTCTCCGTCCGGTCCGCGTCCGTCAGTGCCGACAGCGGCTTCGCCGTCAGCGGCTGTCCCCCGTCGTCCACCCCCGCGGGCCTCGTCGCGATCTCCGCGCGCACCGGCGCGAACCACGCCGCCGCCGCGCCCGCCGCAGCCGCCAGAAGCATCGAAACCGGCAGAAGCGCTTTCATCGGCCACCTCCGCGGAACGGGTCCTGGAAGAACGACGGCGCGACTTCCTTCGTCCACGTGTCGTACTGCTCCGGCTTCAGCACTTCCTTCATCTTGGTGTCCGTCCGCGTCTTCGTGTCGTTCACCTTCGCCTCCAGCTGGTCCTGCGGAATCTCCTCGCCGCTGAAGATCAACGCGAGCGTCTCGCTCCACTCCGCCTGCAGGTCCTCGAAGAACTTCTTGAGCTCCTCCATCTGCTCGGCGGTCAGGTTCATCTTCTCCTTCGCCGCCTTCAGCTGCTTGTCCCCCTGCTTCCGCAGCAGCTTCTTCATGTCCTTCTTCCGCTTCTTGAGCAGCCCTGCCCTCACCTGCTCCTCGAGAATCGCGTCGGTCAGCTCCTTCGGCGGATTCGCCTTGATGTCCGCCAGCTTTGCCATGATCTCCCTCGACTGGTCGTCGATCTCGTCCGACGCCTTCCCCGCCTCGTCCTGGAACGCCTTCACGCTGAACTCGTAGTCCGAGTCCGCCTGCGCCAGCCGGCGCTCCAGCATCTCCAGCCTCGACGCCAGCGCCCCGCGGGGGTCGCTCACGTCCGGCTTCGCGGCTTCAGGAAGCGCCCCCGGCTCCGTGACGTGTTCCAGGGCCGCGACCTTCTTCTCGAGTTTCCGCATGTCCTGGAGGGCCCAGCCTGCAACCCCGGCAAGCGCGATCGAGACGACACAACTGGCCACTGCGAGCTTGTCGCTCATTGCCCGCCTCCTTCCTGGCCGCCCTGCCCGTCGCCACCCTGGCGGCCCCCGCCGCCGCCGAACTGGCGCTGCTGGATCGCCTGGTACTTCTTGAACTGGTCCTCGCTCATGAACGTCTGCATCTTCCCGTTCGACTCCGTCACCAGCTCCTGGAACTTCGCGGGATTCGCATCGCCGTCCATGAAGCTCGACCCCATCTCCGCGAACTTGTCGAACATCTCTTCGCTCACCTTGTCGAACTGCGCCGACTGGTCCGGGCTCAGCCCAAGCTCCACCTTGACCTTCTCCATCTCCCCCTTCATCCGGTCGCCCATGAAGCGCTTGAGCATCATCTTCTGCTGCTCCGTCCGGATGCGCTTGGTCAGCTCCGCCACCTTATCTTTGTCCGCGGCCTTCTTCGCCAGCTCCTCCTTCAGCGCCAGCGACTCCTTCTGGATTGCGGTGAGCGACTCCTCGGACCGCCCCTTGATGCCGGTGAAGCGCTCCTTCGCTTCCCTCAGGGCTTTCGTCTCGCGATCGACCTTTCCGTCCAGTCGCACGGCGCAGGCCTCGACGCGCCGCGCCAGTTCCGCAAGTTCGTAGGGCGACGGCGGCAGTTCGGCCGAAACCGGGGCTGCCGAAGCCCCCGCGGCCGGCGCCGGGACCGCATCCAGCCGCTTCTTCAGCGCGGCGGCCTGCACGACCGAAGCGACGAGCAGCGCTGCGGCGACAGCCGTGACAAACAGGGCGACGACCTTCATGGACCCCCCGGGAGAATGCGTGGCAGTCCAAGAGATACGGCCCCACGAGGCAGGTGTTGGCCCGGGGGGAGCAATTGACACCGCCCCAACCGCCGCTAGACTCTCCCTGCTCCAACGCCGTTGCCGTAGCCGTAGCTGTCGCCTTTCGGGAGAAATCGAGGTGTGGGGTGTGGTTTGAGGCCGGCGCGCGGCCTTTCGTGCGCCGGCCGCAAACCACACCCCACACCTCGATTTCTCGGCGGGTTAGCCAAGTGGCAAGGCAAAGGTTTGCAAAACCTTCATTCCCCGGTTCAAATCCGGGACCCGCCTTCGCGCAGGTGATCGGGACGAGAAAAAACGCGGGAGGGGAAGCGCACCAGGCGCGCTTCCGCCTCCCGCGTTTTTTTTCGTCCCGATCACCTGCGCGAATGACCAGGGCGGGAGGGCCTACATTAAATGGGAGACGCTGGCTGCTCCCGGGCGGCCTCCGCAAGCGCCTTCCGGGCCATGCGGCCCACGGCCATCGTCACCAGAAGGCTCGCGCCGATCACCGACCATAGTCCCCAGTTGATGTGCCGCGAGTCCCCGCGGGCGGTCGCAAAATGCTCCGCGGCCCGTTTCTGCCGGTCGCGCGCGGTCCCCGGGCGGCCTTCGGCGAAAAACCGGACCGCTTCGCGCGCCTCGTGCCCCGCGTCCTTCAGCGCCGAGGCCATCCGCTCGCGCGACTCCTCGGCGGACTCCCCTTCACGCGGCGGCGGCACCGCCGTCCCGATGCTGACGCGGCGCAGCAGCACCTCGGTCAGGTTGGCCAGCTGCTGTTGAAACTCCTTCTCCCCGGCCTCGTCTTCCCGCCACAGCATGAGCTGACGGTTCCGCAGCCACGTCACCCCGGCTCGCACCGCCTCCGGGGGCGCTTCACCAGGATCCAGCAGCACCTGCGGCACGCGCGGCCCGGACTCGGCGATTTCGCGCTTGGCCTCGTCGGCAGCCTCGCCGAGCGCGGCGGCGGCGGAGGTCAGGAGAAGGGTGGCAGGGATCATGCCGACGAGGGAGAAGAACGTGAACGGGATGAGGCGCACGCGGGTGAGGCCGAACGCGTAGTTCAGGAGGACGTAGGGAAAGGCCGGGGAGAGCCGCATGAGGACGACGATCTTCCACGCGTCCCTGGACACGGCGCGGTCGAGGGCGAGGAAGCGCGGGGAGCCGGCGAATTTCTTCTCGAAGGCGCCGCGGAACAGGTAGCGGGCGACGAGGAAGGCGAGGACGGCGGCGACGGTGGAAGCGGAGAGGGAGATGGCGGTGCCGGTGCCGACGCCGTAGAGGAGGCCGGCGGTGAAGGTAAGGGCGGACCCGGGGATGAGGGCGAGCGTGAACAGAAGGTAGAGGACGACATAAAGGATGGGGGCCCAGACCCCGAAGGTCTCGATCTTGAGCTGCGCGGCGGCGATCCAGTCGAGGAGCGGGACGAAGTAGGCGATCGTCGTCGCGGCGACCGCGACGGCGGCGAGGAGGATCCAGCGGGGGAAGCGGGGGCGGGGCATGCGGAGGGCGAAGGGTACACGCAAACCGTTCCACGCGCCTGCCCCAGCCGTTAGGCTCCCGGCATGGCGCTCGCCCTGGTCATCGACGACGAACCCACCATCTGCTGGGCCTTCCGGCAGATGCTCGAGGGCAAGGGACACCGCGCGGTCGTGGCGCCCACCGCGGAGGAAGGGCTCGCCGCGCTCTCGCCCGAGGTGGACCTCGTCATCCTCGACGTGCGCCTCCCGGGCATGGACGGCCTGACGGCGCTTCGCCGCATCCGCGAGCGCCGGCCGGACCTGCCGGTCATCGTGATCACCGCACACGGGACGATGCAGACCGCGGTGGAGGCGATCAAGTCGGGGGCGTTCGAGTACATCACCAAGCCGATCGACCTTGCGGAAGCGGAGTCGGCGGTCGCGCGTGCGCTGGAGCGGCGGACGGTGTCGAAGGAGGTTGCGAAGCACCAGGCGGAGGGAGACCTGGGCGGGCTCGTCGGCTCTACGCCCGGGATGCAGGACGTGTTCAAGAAGATCGGTGCGGTGTGCGTGACCGACGCGACGGTGCTGGTGACGGGCGAGAGCGGCACCGGCAAGGAGCTCGTCGCGCGCGCGATCCACGCCAATTCGCGGCGCGCAAAGAAAAACTTCGAGCCGATCAACTGCGCTTCCCTCCCCGAGGGCCTCGTCGAGAGCGAGCTGTTCGGGCACGAGAAGGGCGCCTTCACGGGCGCGCTGCGGACCAAGCCCGGGAAGTTCGAGGTCGCCCAGGGCGGCACCGTTTTTCTCGACGAGGTCGGCGACCTCCCGCAACCCGCGCAGGCCAAGCTCCTGCGCTTCCTCGAGGACCATTCGTTCACGCGCGTCGGCGGCACGGAACTCCTGACCGCCGACGTCCGCATCATCGCGGCCACGAACCGCGACCTCCGCCAGCTCGTCGCCGACGGCGCGTACCGCGAGGACCTGTTCTACCGCCTCAACGTCGTCGCGATCACCCTTCCTCCCCTCCGCGAACGCAAGTCCGACATCCCGCGCCTCGTCGCGCGCTTCCTCCAGGACGGCGGCAAGGCGGTGAGCGAAGAAGCGCTGGGGACGATGATGGCGTACGACTGGCCCGGGAACGTGCGGGAGCTGCGCAACGCGGTCGAGCAGGCGGTAGTGCTGTCGCGCGGCGGCCCGATCCTTCCCGAGCACCTCCCCCCGCGGCTGCATTCGAAGGCGGGCGGGCCGGACGACGAGAAGGCGAAGCAGCTGGTGGAGCGGTGGCTCGGAGATGCGCCGGACGGCGCGGCGTGGGACGCGGTGAGCGACAAGTGGGAGAAGCTGCTGATCGAGAAGGCCCTGTCGGACGCCAAGGGCTCGCTGAGCGCCGCAAGCCGGCGCCTGGGCATCAACCGCGCCACGCTGAGAAAGAAGATGGAGCGTCACGGGTTGAGGGGAGAAGCGGAGGCGTAGGACTACTTCTCAATGCAGACTTCGCATGACGCCTCCGGGACGCGCCGCAAGCCATCCTCCCACACCCAACCACCAACCCCAACCGAACCCCGAACTCTGAACCCAGAACTCTGAACTCAACTTCCGGAACCCAAAACCCGAAATTCCGACCGTTCTTGCTCCCCATCCCGCGCCCGAGTTACCATCCCTCCCATGTGCTGCCTCTCCAACTCGGCCTGCCGCCCCGCCGGTTTCCTCTCCTGGCTCGCCTCCTGGCTCACTTTCCCCCTCTGCCCCGTCGTCTCCGCACCGCTCGCGCTGTTTTCCATGCTGCGCAGCGTCCGCAGTGGCAGCGCGTGGGCGATGACGCGCAGCACCCTCTTCTCCCCGTTCATCGTCGTCACGATGTGCGTGGCCGCCGGCGCAGTGCGCGACTACAAGCGCGGGCAGGCCATCCTTCACCCCCAGACCTGCGTCGGCATCTGCGGGCGGCCCTCGTTCGACCCGAACTGGAGCATCGACGCCCGCACCCGCCTCCCGATCGAAAGCCGCATGCCGCGCAACGGCGCCTCCCGCTTCATGTGGCGCATCAACGACCGCGTCGTCCGCGTCCTGTCGCGCGCGCTCGGTCCGCAGAAGGGCTCGTACACGGGGGCGCTTCCGTCGCGGAAGGCGGCCGGTGAAGCTCTCGGGCGCGGAGGAGTGGCCTCGATGAACGACCTCCGGCTGGTCCCGGACGTGGCGTGTTACGTCGGGAACGGCCCGGCCCGGGCGGATCGTCCGCGTTCGATGACCTCGATGATGATCGCCGCGACGCCGTTCCTCGGCGACCGGCTCCTCCGGAAAACGGAGATCGACGGGCTCACGCTGATCGGGACGGGCCCGGACTTCTTCGTCGTGATCGACCCCGTCACGAACCGCGAGGTCGCGCGCTACGGGGACCCTTCCCGCTAGGCGGGGCGCCATGCCTGACGCGGTCATCGAGACACAGAACCTCACGAAAGTCTTCACGGGCTTCTGGGGGCGCCGCAAGCACAAGGCGGTGGACAACCTGAACCTGCGCGTCGAGCGCGGCGAGGTGTTCGGGTTCCTCGGGCCAAACGGCAGCGGCAAGACGACGACGATGAAGATGCTGCTCGGGCTGCTCTACCCGACGAGCGGGTCCGCGACGGTGCTTGGGAAGGACCCGACGCACATCGGGACGAAGGAGCGGATCGGCTTCCTGCCCGAGGAGTCCTACCTGTACCGGTTCCTCTCGGCCGTGGAGACGCTCGATTTCTACGGGAAGCTGTTCGGGATGCCGCGGTCGGTGCGCAAGGAACGCGCGGAGAAGCTGCTCGACCAGGTCGGGCTGAAGGACGCAAAGCACCGGCCGGTGCGCGAGTACTCGAAAGGCATGGCGCGGCGCGTCGGGCTGGCGCAGGCGCTCATCAACGATCCCGAGGTGATCTTCCTCGACGAGCCGACCAGCGGGCTCGACCCGATCGTCTCGCGCCAGGTAAAGGACCTGATCCTGGAGCTCAAGACCCAGGGGAAAACGGTCTTCATGTCCTCCCACCTCCTCGCCGACATCGAGGACGTCTGCGACCGCGTCGGGATCATGTACCAGGGACAGCTGCGCGCGATGGGCTCCCTCAAGGACATGATCCGCGTCCCCGACAAGACACAGTTCCTCGTGCACGGGCTGGAGACGGAGAAGCGCCTCGAGGTCGCCCAGGCGATCGAGGCCGCCGGCGGCCTGCTCGAGGACATCACCGAGCCGCGCCGCTCGCTCGAGGACCTCTTCCTGTCGATCATCGGGAAGCGCAAGGAAGAAAACTAGATGCGCAACCGCCTCGCCGCCCTCGCGCTCGGCCTGCGGCGCTCGCCGCTGGGGGCCGTCGGCGCGCTGTCGGGGCTCACGCTGCGGGAATCGGTGCGGAAGAAAGTCTTCGTCGTGCTCGTCGTCTTCACCGTCGTCATGCTCGGCGCGACCGCCCTTCTCCCCGCCATCCGCCCCGAGGACCGCGTGCCCCTGGTCGAAACGTGGGCCCAGCGCGCGATCATGTTCTTCGGCGTGCTCATCGCGGTCTTCCTCGCGGGCGTCTCCCTTCCGGACGACATCGAGGAACGCCGCGTCTTCACCCTCCTCACCAAGCCGCTCTCCCGCTGGCAGCTCCTCGCGGGCCGCTTCACCGGCTTCGCCACCCTCCTCGCCGTCTTCGCGTTTGCCGCGTTCCTCATCTGCACGGTCTTCGTGCGCGTCGTCGCGCACGGCGGCGGCACCCTCGCCTCGCGGACGGAATTCGAGGCGCGCGAAGTGCGCGTCGAGGAGGTGGACGGGCAGTCGAAGGTGGAAGCGCGTTCGTCCACGGCGGACCCGCTGATCGGGATGATCTCGGGCACCGGCGACACGGTGGCGTTCTGGGCGTTCCGCAACCTCGACGTCACGGACCTGCCGGAGAAGGTCACGGCGCGCTGCACGCTCGAGGTCCAGGGCGCGTCGATGCTGACGTTCGGCGAAATGGAAATTTTCCTGCGCCCCGTTTCCCGCGACGTCCCCGCCGCCGAGGCCGCCGCGATGGGCTGGAAGGTCACCTTCTTGAGGGAACCGGACCCCAACGCCCCGCCGGACGCTCCCCTTCCGCCGCGCATCGCTTCGCGCAAGCTCGTCGCCAAGCACATGATTCCGTTCGACCTGGAGATTCCCCGGGGCTGGTTCGGCGCGGACGGGGCGCTGGACATCGCGGTCAAGCGCGCGAAGCCCAACCTCACTCTGAGCGTGCGGCCCCGGAGCATCGTCGTGATGTCGGCGCCGCACAGCTTCGAGTGGAACTTCGCCAAGGCGATCGCCTCCACGTACCTGCTCTGGATGGTCGTCCTCTCGATCACGATCGCCGGGTCCACCGTCCTGTCCGCGCCGGTCAACCTCCTGTTCGGCCTCGCGGTCTTCGTCACCGGGTCCATGGTCGGCTTCGTCCGCGAGAGCCTTCCCACCATGCAGGAGCGCATCGCGGTCGCCGAGAAGGAACGCGAAATGGACGAACACGAGCACTCCCACGGCACCAACGACGACTTCCCCGTCGCCGTCCTCCGCTTCTCCCAGGCCGTCTCCCGCGTCTCCCTCGCCGCCATCCCCGACCTCAACACGTTCGACGCCTCCACCCCGATCCTCCGCGGCATCGACATCCCCGCGGCCCGCATCTTCGAGGGGTTCAAGTTCGCCTTCGCCTACGTCGTGGGCGCCCTCCTGGCCGGCCTCGCCTTCCTGCGGATGAGGGAATTCCGATGAAGCGCATCCTGGCGGTCCTGCTGGCGGCCGCCCTGCTGGCCGCGGTGCACTTCTCGCAACAGCGCATCGACGCGATGCCGGAGAAGCAGGAGCTCGCCGCGACGAACCCGTTCGGGAAGATGCCGCCCGCGCAGTACATGGCGGAGTACACGGCGTCGATGCTGCTGGGCGGGATGCGCGCGGTTGCGATCGACTACCTGTGGATCCAGTACACGAAGGCGGAGAAGGCGCGCAATTACGTCGAGGTCAACGCCCTCCTCGAGATCCTGCTGCGTCTCCAGCCGAACATGGCCGACATCTGGCAGCACCTCGCCTGGGCCAAGGCCTACAACATCGCGGCCCAGCAGGAGTCGGAAGAAGAACGGTGGCTGTGGGTGAAGAGCGCGCTGGAGGACTCGGACCAGTCGGTCCGGCGGAATCCCGCGAGCGAAAAGCTGCTCTTTCACAAGGGGTACATGCTCTATCACCGCCTTCCGCAGGAACCGATGCTGCTCGAGCGCTACAAGGCCTGGAAGGGGCGCGACGCGTGGGAAGACGCCGCTCACACTCTCCGCGACGCGCTGATGCTCGCGCAGTCCAAGGGGATGAACAACACGACTCCGCCCGCCGACGGGATGATGCAGGACGCGTACCTGCGATGGGCGGACCTGCTGATGAAGCGCGGGGAGTTCGAGAAGGCGCACCAGATCATCGACGAAGGCCGCGACCTCTACCGGCGGCTGATGCTGGACCGCGGGACCACGGGAATCAACGCGCGGATCGTCGACCTCTGCGACGCGCTTCACCGCCCCTACGCCCTGGAGGAGAAGCTGGCCCGGATCGAGCGCGAGGGGGGCGACGCGGACGCGGTCCGGGTGGAGCTTCTGCAGGAATACGTGGTGCTGGACAAGACGTTTCCGCACCACAACGGGGTGCACGACCGGATCGTGGACCTCACGGACGGCCCGCTGGCCAGGGCGTTTACGCTCGCGCGCGAGGGCAAGCCGGACGAGGGGGCGGACTACCTGGGGCGCACGCTCGTCGCTCTCTACTCCGATCTCTGCATCCGCGCCGACAACACCGAGAACATCCACTGGCCCGACATGGTCCGCTTCGTCCAGCAGCTCCAGGCCTGCCTGCGGCTGGAGGGAGCGGGGAAGAACGTGGAAGCGCTCAAGAAGTATGACGACATCCTCGAGGAATTCCGCTACAACCTCCCGGGTGACTCGCCGCAGTCGCTTCTGATCAGGGAGCACGCGGGCTGGCTCAAGGGACGCTGAAAGGAGGGCAAGATTCCGAGAAAGGACGAAGCTCGCGAGACTGCTGTGGAGTGCGCGCGGATCGCGGAAGGCAAGAAGGCGACGGACATCGTCGTGCTGGACATCCGGAAGATCGCCTTCATCTCGGACTATTTCGTCATCGCCAGCGGCAACAACCGCAAGCAGCTCCAGGCGATTGCGGACGAGATTTCGCAGATGCTGAAGGGTCAGGGGCGGAAGCGGGTGGGGATGCAGGGGTACGACGCGGGGGCGTGGGTGCTCGTGGATTTCGGGGACGTGGTGATCCACCTGTTCCATGAGGAGATGCGCCGCTACTACGAGCTCGAGAATTTCTGGGCGGACGCGAAGAAGGTGCGGTGGCACGCGAAGGCGGGCGCGGCCGAAGAATAAGCGAAGAGGGTCAAGTCTCTTTCCCGGCCCGGCTTAGACGCGCGGTGAGCCGTCGGATGGAGTAGACTTTGCGCGTGTCCCGAGCCGCCACCCGGATGTTCATCGTCCTTGCCGCGAGCTCCGTCCTCGGAGGCTGCGGCTATGTCCAGAACCGCGTGCGGGACGCGGGGGACATCTTTCACCTCGACCTGTCGCTCGGGCCGCAGGCCGGGGCGAGCATCCGGCTCACGCACCTCGTGCAGGCGGGAATCCAGGTCGAGGGGTTCAAGACCGGCGAGGGCCCCGAGGACGCCGAGTACGAGACCGGCCACATCGCCGTGAACGGCCGCTGGGCCGGGATCCACAAGCGCCGCGGCTTCGAGGGTGGCATCGGCCCCGAGTCGATCGGCCCGCGCCTCTACAAGCGGGCGTACACGGCTGAGTACGAAGAGGAGTACCGCGACCAGCCGCGGACGGCCGACGAAATCGGGTTCTCGCTCGCCATCGTGATCGTCGGCATCGAGGCCGGATTCCGCCCGGTCGAGTTCGTCGATTTCATCACCGGCTTCTTCGGCGTGGACATCCTCAAGGACGACGGCCGCCCTGTCGTCGTCGAGGATTCCGAAACCTGGATCCGCGAAGAGGAAAAACGGGACGGCTCCGAAGAAGAAGACCTGTGGAAGCCGCGCCCGAAGCCGTACACGCCCACGAAGTAGCACGGTTGCGCTTCGGGCAGCGACGGATATCATCCGCGCCGCATGGCTGAGCCGATCACCCCGGAGCCCGCACCGCCCGTCAGCAGGATCACGCTGGTGGGAGTCGGCCTCTTCGTGGCCGCGCTGATGGGCCTCCTCATCGTCTTCCCTTCCTCGCAGCCGAAGGTCGCGCCGGAGGACATGGACATGGCCGCCATCTTCTCGCGGAACTGCGCGATCTGCCACGGGCCCACGGGCCAGGGCAAGGGGCGCTTCCCCAAGATCGCCGGCACGGAGAAGACGGAGGAGGAGATTCTGCGGCAGCTGGAGCACGGCAAGGGGGACATGCCGAAATTTGAAGCGACGCGCGAGCAGCGCGAAGCGATGGCGCGGTTCGTGAAGGAGCTGAAAAAGTAGAGTTAGATCGTTTCGAGCAGCGCGGGGTACATCTTTTCGCCGACGGCGCCGGTCGCGCGGTCGAAGGTCTGGATTTTCGACAGGGGCGGCGAGTAGAAGTTCACGGTGATCATGCGCTTGCGGCCGCCCATGTGGTTGCCCATGGAGTGGATGCCGCCGACGTCGCTTGCGGTGATGTCGCCGGGCTTGAGTTCGAGGCGCTCGATGACGTCGAGCTTCGCGAAGCCTGACTTTTCGCCCCTGTCGACGCGGCGGAAATTCTCGATGAAGGTCGTGCCCGAGAAGACCTTGGCGACGGCGCACGACGGTCCGTGGTCGTGGATGACGGTTTCCTGCCCGTCCTCCCAGCAAAGGACGAGGGCCTCGAGATTGTCAGTGCGGAGAAGAGGGATGCGCTGGTAGGCGTCGGGGGACCACGCCTGGTGCGAGGTGATGAGATCCTCGGTGATGTTGAGATCGTGGACGAGCCGCGTGAGGTCGCGAACGGAAATGGCGGCGCCGGGGAAGGACGCGGCTCGCGAGACGAACTGTTCCCAGGAGAGCTGGGGCATGGCGGATTCTCCGTGAGTGAACGGGAGTGATTGTAAGGAAGCGCGGACGAGGATCAACGCAAAACCTTTCATCGCAACCACTTGTATCGAACAATCACGATCATATTAGTCATGATTTCGAATCGGAAAAGTGAAGCGATGAATCTGTGGGACGTCTGATCAGGTTCTCCACCGCGCACGCACTTCACAGCACGCTCCTCCACCGCTATCGTGCGCATGTCCCCCTCAAACGACTCTTTGGAGCTCACGCCATGATCAGGTCTCTCCTCTTCGCTTCCCTCTTTGCAGCTTCCCTCGCCGCCGCCGGTTGCGGCTCTTCGGCTCCCAGGGCCTCGGCCGCGAACGGGCCCGCGGTGGGTCCGAACCCGACGGCGGAGCTTGTCGGCGGGCCGGGCGGGCAGATCCGCGTGGGAGGCAAGTACTGGACGCGCACCAACCTGCGCGTGGTGAAGGGCGCGCAGATCGATTTCGAGTCCTGGCTTTCCGGGGAATTCCTGGCGATGGGAACGGCGGTGACGGTGACGGAGACGGCGAAGGACGACACGCGGTGGCAGGTGAAGACGGACGACGGGCGGGCGTTCTGGATCTATGTCGGGTACGGCGCCGGGTACAAGGACCAGTACCAGGAGATCCAGAAGTTCCTGGCGGTGCAGGACCCGAAGGCGGGATTCGACGCGGGTTCCGGCGACGTCGCGGACGGGATCAAGTTCGCCCGGCCGGTGGTCGGGATGACGCGGGCGCAGGTGCTGGCGGCGTGCGGGTACCCGCCGGCCATCACGGACCCGACGTCCGCCGACCAGTGGCGCTACCCGCAGCTGGGCCCGGGCTGGAGGACCCGCGGATGGGGATGGGTCGCAAACCAGGGCAACAAGGTCGCGGTCGAGTTCAGCGGCGACAAGGTAGTCCGCGTCCTCGGCTTCGAGATGGAATAGCGATCACGCCCTCGACACCGGCGGCCGTGCTCCAAACGCACGGCTGTTTTTATTTCACGACGCCGCGACCGCGTCCCGGACCCCGCTCGCTTCCCCGATTTCTTGACACGCTTTCGACCCCGGTTATCCTCCCTCGCGACCTCAAGGCGGCGAGAGCATGAACGAGTGGACCCGCGATACTCTCAAGGTCATGGGGTTGATGTCGGGGGCGACCGTGGCGCTAGGTGTCACGACCGCCCTCGGGTACTGGGTCGGGCACCACGTCGGCGTCAGGTGGGGCGTTGAGCCCTGGGGCACCGCGACGGGCGTCCTTCTCGGGCTCGCCGTCGGGTTCCTGCAGATCTGGGACATCTATCGCCGGTTCCTGAAGCGATGATGGACAGACAGCTCCGCAGGTACTACCTCACGGCAACCGGGATCGCGCTCGCCGCCACCGCGGTCTCCCTCGCATGGCGTGACCCGAAGGTGACAGCCGGGGTCGTGGCAGGAGCCGTTGCCGGGGTCGTGCCTTTCGCCACGTGGCACCTGATCGTGGGCCACGCGGGGGAACGTAGCGGCCGCGGCAGATCCCTGGTGGTCGCGCTGGTGCTGGCGAAGTACGGCATTCTCGCGGGGGCGATGTGGGTCCTTTTCAGTTTCCACCTCGCCAACGAGTACGGGTTCGGTGCGGGACTGGTCGCGACTTCCCTCGCCGTGCTCGGGGCAGTCGGCAGCGCAACAAGGAAGGACTGAATGGCAGGCGGCGTCGAACATCCTCCCAGCATCTTCCACGGGCTCTACGAGTCCCTGACCGACCACGGACAGCACGTCCCGGGCTGGCTCTCGTTCAACGGCCTCTTCGACGCGCATGAGTCCGAGATCTTCTTCGACGCGCTCATCTGCTCCGCCATCGCCCTCTCTTCCCTCTGCCTCCTGGTCTTCCTCGGCCGAAGCAGGCTCGACAAGATCCCCGGCAAACTCCAGAACGTCCTCGAGTGGGCCGTCGAAAGCCTCCGCGGCCTCACCGTGGACCTCCTCGGCCCCGACGGACCCCGCTACCTCCCCCTCATGGGCACACTCTTCCTCTACATCTTCTTCAGCAACCTCGTCGGCCTCGTCCCCGGCCTCAAGTCCCCCACCATGACCGTCTCCACCACCCTCGCCCTCGGCCTTACCACCTTCCTCTGCGTCCAGGGCATCGCCATCAAGGTCAACGGCATCGTCGGTTACCTCAAGCACTTCATGGGCGACATCCTGGCCCTCGCACCCCTCATGTTCGTCATCCATATCTTCGGCGAAATCGCCAAGCCCATGTCCCTCTCCCTCCGCCTCTTCGGCAACATCTACGGCGAAGACAACATCATCGCCGTCCTCTTCGGCATGGGCTACGGCGCCTGGATCCCCGTCCACCTCCCCATGCTCGCCTTCGGCATCTTCACCGCCTTCCTCCAGGCCTTCATCTTCACCAGCCTCTCGTGCATCTACGTCCAGGGCTTCACCGAGCACGCGGGTCACGACGAACACGCACACGACGAACACGGCCACGGGCACGAGCACGGGCAGGGGCACGCGCACGACCACGCCCACACGGCCGCTCACTCACACTAGAAACCTTTCCGCCCCTTCGGGTCACGTTTTGGGAGACAGCAGGATGAAGAAGCTCGCTCAGGTCAGCATGGTCGCCGTTGCCCTCATCGTCGTTTCCAACACGGCTTTCGCCGCCGACGACGCCGCCAAGGCCGCCGCCGCGCAGTGGATCCCGATCGCCATGGGCTTCGGCCTCGCGATCGCCGCCGCCTTCGGCGCCCTCGGCCAGTCCAAGGCCATCGCCGCAGCCGTCGAATCCATCGCCCGCCAGCCCGAGGCCGCAGGCAATATCCGCGGCGCCCTCATCATCGGCCTCGCCCTCATCGAAACCCTCGTCATCTACGTCCTCCTCATCTGCTTCTTCCTCAACGGGAAATTCCCCGAGATCAAGTAGCAACCCGTGGAAATCCTCAGAGACCTCGCGAAGTCCCTCGGCGTCAACCCGATCATCGTCCTTATCCAGATGGCCGGGTTCTGGACGCTCTATCTCGTGCTCCGGAGCCTCCTCTGGAAGCCCGTAGGCGACGTCATCGACGGCCGCGCGGGCGACTGGAAGAAATCCGAGGGCGAGATCGCCGCGTCAAAGGGCACCCGCGAGAAACTCGAGGCCGAGTACACGGGCAAGATGGCCGTCATCGAACGTCAGGCGTACGACCGGCTCACGACGCTCGTCAGGGACGGCGTCGCTTCCCGGTCGGATCAGCTGGTGAAGGCGCAGGAAGAAGCGACCCGGTCGGTGTCCGAGGCCCAGGCGGCCATCCGCGGCGAGCGCGACAAGGCGCTTCGCGAAGCGGGCCCGCAGGTCGAGGCGCTGGCCAGGGACGCAGCGGCCCGCGCCCTGGGGGTGAAGATCTGATGCGGAAGTGGTTCCTGGCTGCGGTGCTGGCGATTCCGCTGTTTGCGGCGCGGGTGCTCCCCGTGTCGGCGGAGCACGCGGAGGCCGAGAAGCCGCCGGCAGGAGCGACGCCGGGAGCGGCGGCGGCGCCAGGCGCCGCGCACGGGGCGGCGGCGGAGCACGGTGCCGCGCACCATGAGTCCACCTTCACGGTCGCCAAGGTCGTCATCCTCCAGCTGGTGGCGTTCGTGCTGCTCTTCCTCGCGCTCAAGAAGTGGGCCTTCCCCGCGCTGGCCGGGATGCTCAACGAGCGGGCGAACAACATCCGGGACACTTACGCGAAGCTCGAGAAGGAGAAGGAGGAGCTTTCGCGGCTGACGAAGCTGGCGCAGGACAAGCTGGCGGGGATCGAGAAGGAGGCGCAGGCGAAGGTGGAAGCGGCGGTCCGCGAGGGGACGGCGCAGAAGGCCGCCATCCTCGACGAGGCCGGGGCTTCCGCGGCGCGCCTGATGGCGAAGGCGAAGTCGGAAATCGAAGTCGAGCGCGCAAAGGCGATCGAGGAGATCCGGCAGGAGATGGTGCGGCTCGCCCTCGAGACGGCCGAACGGCTCGTGAAGCAGCAGCTGACGGCGTCGAAGCAGGACGAGCTGGTCGAGCGCTTCATCGCCGAGATCGAGAAGGTGCGCGCATGAACGAACGCACCGTCGCCCGGAGGTATGCCACCGCGCTGATCGCGCTCGCCGACCAGGCGAAGGCGGTGGAGTCGATCGAGACCGAGATCCTGCAGGTCGCGCAGGTCTGGAAGTCGTCGCCGGACCTGAGGCGGGCGATGACGCACCCGCTGATCGCACCGAAGGTGAAGAAGGAGTTCTACCGGCAGGTCTTCCAGGGCATCTCGAAGCTCATGGCGGACTTCCTGGACAAGCTGATCGACAAGAAGCGGGCCGTGTGCATCCCGGACATCGCGGAGATTTTCGACGACCTGGCGGACAGGTACGCGGGCGTGGTGCGCATGACGGTGGAAAGCGCGGTGCCCCTGAACGACGCGCAGAAGGCGAAGCTCCTGGCCAAACTGCTCGGGCTCTCGCAGGGACGGAAAATCGAACTCGACGCGAAGGTGAACCCCGGGCTCCTCGGCGGGCTGACTCTTCGCGTCCGCGATTCGGTCGTCGACGGGTCGGTGGCGGGCCGGTTGAAAGGGCTCAAGGAACTTCTGACGTCCTCGATGAGGTAGCGAGAAATGCAGATCAGGCCCGAAGAGATTTCCCAGATCATCCAGAAAGAGATCAAGAAGTACGAAGGCGATCTCAAGATGGAGTCCGTCGGCACCGTCCTGTCGGTCGGTGACGGCATCGCCCGCGTGTATGGCCTGGACAAGGTCATGTCGGGCGAGCTGGTCGAGTTCCCGGGCGGCGTGTTCGGGATGGCGCTGAACCTGGAAGAGGACTCGGTCGGCATCGTGATCCTGGGGAGCGACCGCGGGATCAAGGAAGGCGACACGGTGAAGTGCACGGGCAAGATCGTGCAGGTTCCCGTGGGAGACGCGCTTCTCGGGCGCGTCGTGAACGCGCTGGGGCAGCCGATTGACGGCAAGGGGCCGATCGCGGCGACGAAGTTCCGCCCGATCGAGTGGCCCGCTCCGAACGTCGTGCAGCGGCAGTCGGTCAAGGAGCCGCTCCAGACGGGCTACAAGGCGATCGACTCGATGATCCCGATCGGGCGCGGGCAGCGCGAGCTGATCCTGGGGGACCGCGGCATCGGGAAGACGGCGCTGATCGTGGACACGATCCTGAACCAGAAGGACGGCGACGTGCTGTGCATCTACAGCGCGATCGGGCAGAAGCAGTCCACGGTGGCGCAGGTGGTGGACGTGCTGGAGAAGGCGGGGGCGATGAAGTACACGATCGTCGTCGCCGCGCCGGCGTCCGACCCGGCGCCGCTTCAGTACATCGCGCCGTTCGCGGGCACGGCGATGGGAGAGGAGTTCCGGGACACGAAGCGGCACGCGTTCATCGCGTACGACGACCTGACGAAGCACGCGTGGGCGTACCGGCAGATGTCGCTGCTGCTGCGGCGTCCTCCCGGCCGCGAGGCTTACCCCGGCGACGTGTTCAACCTGCACAGCCGCCTTCTCGAGCGTTCGGCGAAGCTGAACGACGAGCTGGGCGCGGGCTCGCTCACGAGCACGCCCGTGATCGAGACGCAGCTGGGCGACGTTTCCGCGTACATCCCGACGAACGTGATCTCGATCACGGACGGCCAGATCTACCTCGAGCCGGACATGTTCTACGGCGGCGTCCGTCCCGCCCTCAACGTCGGCATCTCGGTGTCGCGCGTCGGCGGCGCGGCGCAGACGAAAGCCATGAAGAAGGTCGCCGGCAAGCTGCGCCTCGAGCTCGCCCAC
>CAVPNQ010000070.1:0-6328 GCA_963706735.1 uncultured Planctomycetia bacterium | reverse complement strand
GTCGTCGCGTTCCTGCTGCTCTTCGTGGGCAAGATCGTTCCCGGCGCGTTCTCGAATGCGATCGTCGCCGTGGGACTGACCGTGGAATTTCCGGGCTGGTACCTGGGGTTCCAGATCTGCAAGACCGCGGTCCCCGCCATCGCGTTCACGTTCTTCTTCAACGCGATCCTGTACTACACCGGCGGGATGGTCATCGACCGCGGCACCCGCAACCGCGCGAGCTGAGAGCGCGAAGAATTCGAGCGCCGGCGAGCGGTCGGGGCGAGCGAAGCGACGACGCCGGCTTTTCGGCGGCGTCGCGCAGCGAGGTCCGACCGCGGACGGCACTCGAGTTCCTCGCGCTCTCAGCTCGCGCGTTCCATTTGACGGCGGCCCGCACCCGCCGTACGCTTCCCCGTCTTCAAAACTGCCCCAGGGGTTCTTCGGAGGAGTGCATGAGAACGTTCGCCCTGCTCGTCCTGATGTCCGGCCTCGCGCTTGCCGCCAAGCCGGTTTTCGACGTTCCCGAGGCCGGCGGCTTCGACCGTGCCATGGTCACCCTCGGCATCACCAACGACACCGACAAGCCCCTGAAGGTCGACAAGGGGTTCTGCGACGGGCTCAGCGTCGCCGACAAGGACGGCAAGGCCGTCGCCATGGGCGCCTGCGACGACATCGGCGCCTTCACGCTCGGGGCCGGAGAAACGGTCTCGCGGCGGTTCGACCTGGTGAAGTGCTTCCCCGGGCTCAGCACGCCCGGCGAATACACGGTGACCTGGAAGCATGCGGCGCTGGCGGACCAGGAGCCCTCCGTGGCGAAGATCACGATCGTCGCGGAGTACGCAGAGATCCAGATCGAGGGATGGGGAACGATCTACTGCCGCTTCTACGGCGACGTCGCCCCCAAGACCGTCGCGAATTTCAAGAAGCTCGCGACCGACGGTTTCTACAACGGCATCACGTTCCACCGCATCATCCCGCGCTTCATGATGCAGGGCGGCTGCCCGCGCGGGGACGGGACGGGCGACCCCGGGTACAAGTTCGACGACGAGAAGGTGGGGATCAAGCTGGAGCCGGGGATCCTGGCGATGGCCAACAGCGGCCCGAACACGAACGGCAGCCAGTTCTTCATCTGCTTCGTGGACACGCCGCACCTGGACGGGAAGCACACGCCGTTCGGGAAGGTGATGGAAGGGATGGATCTCGTGTGGAAGATCGAGCGCGAGATCAAGCTGCTTCCCAAGCCTCAGCAGGACCCGAAGTTCGGCCGCCCGGTGACGCCGCCGGCGATGAAGAAGGTGGTGTGGCACGTGAAGCCCGAGGCTCCCAAGTAGATTCCGAATCGAGGCGAATGAAATGGCCAAGAAGGCAAAGATCGCGACCAACCACGGCGACATCACGATCGAGTTCCTGAACGACAAGGCGCCGAAGACGGTCGAGAATTTCGTGAAGCTGGCGAAGTCGAAGTATTACGACGGGAAGATTTTTCACCGGATCATCCGCGGGTTCATGATGCAGGGCGGCTGCCCGGACGGCACGGGGATGGGCGGGCCGGGATACAAGATCAAGGCGGAGTTCAACGACACGAAACACGTGCTGGGAACGGTGTCGATGGCGCGCACGAGCGACCCGGACAGCGCGGGAAGCCAGTTCTTCATCTGCTTCGCGACGGCCGGGCATCTCGACAAGCAGTACACGGCGTTCGCGAAGGTCGTGGACGGGATCAATGTCGTGCAGGAAATCGAGAAGGTGCCGACCGGCGCGAACGACCGGCCGAAGACCGAAGTGAAGCTGGTGAGCGTGACGATCGAGGATTAAGCTGGAAGCCGGAAGCCGGAAGCAGGAAGAAAGAACAGGGGCCCGCTGATGGTGGCGGGCTTTTTTTGTTGATCGGAAACGGCCGGGCAGGGACAAGGGATGGGCGGATCCGCCACGGAGCCACAGGGAGGAAGCATGTCGACACTTCTCACGCAGGACGCCAACGGGGTTCGCCGGATCACTGTCAACCGGCCGGACAAGCTCAACGCCCTCAACTCCGAGGTCATCGCGGACATCGACGCGGCGTTCGCGGACGTCGCGAAGGACGACTCGGTTCGCGCGGTCGTCCTCACCGGCGCGGGAGAGAAGGCCTTTGTGGCCGGCGCCGACATCGCGCAGATGAGCGCCCTGTCGCCCTCCGACGCCTACCAGTTCGCCCTTCGCGGACAGCGCGCCTTCGACCGCATCGAAAACTGCGGCAAGCCCGTCATTGCCGCCATCAACGGCTTCGCGCTCGGCGGCGGCTGCGAACTCGCGCTCGCCTGCCACGTCCGGTTTGCCAGCCGCACCGCGAAGATCGGGGCCCCCGAGGTCACCCTCGGCCTCATCCAGGGCTTCGGCGGCTCGCAGCGCCTGCCGCGCATCGTCGGCACCGGCGTCGCCCTCGAGTGGATCCTTTCCGGCGACATGATGGACGGCGTCGAGGCCCACCGCATCGGGCTCGTCAACCGCGTGTTCGAGCAGCCCCAGGTCGTGGACGAGGCGACGGGATTCGCGGCGAAGCTGGCGACGCGCGGGCCGGTGGCACTGAAGCTCGCGCTCGAATGCGTCGTCGGCGGCGTGGGGCTGTCGCTCGCCGAGGGCCAGCTGCTCGAGGCGTCGCACTTTGGACTCGCCTTCGCGACGGAGGACATGAAGGAGGGGACGAAGGCGTTTCTCGAGAAGCGGAAGGCAGCGTTCAAGGGCAAGTGATCTATCGTCAGGAACCATGCCGAGCGTGGAGCCTGGCCCGACGCCCGGTTCCGTGGTGGAAACCTCTCCTCTGTTCCAAGGATTGAACACGCTACGGTGAATGCATAGAATGCATGGCGCGAATGCAGCCAAGGAGAAATCATGCGCCACCTGACCGTTCGAAATCTCGAACCCGACATCGCGAAGGCACTGGAACGAGAGCGTCGGCGTTCGGGCGAATCCTTGAATAAGACCATCATGAACCTGCTCCGGCGGGCTCTCGGGATTGAGCGGGGGAAGAAGTTCAGCAACGGTCTCGCGAAATTTGCCGGTGGCTGGACGGAAGAGGACCTTCGCGAGTTTGAGAAGAACACCGCCTTTCTGAATCAGATCGACGAGGAGATGTGGAAGTGAGCCGGATCTGCCTCGACACGTCCGCCTACAGTCATTTCCGCCGCGGTCATGCGGAAACGGTCGCCGCCATCGATTCCGCTCGCGAGATCCTGGTGCCGTCGATCGTCCTGGGCGAGCTGCGGTTCGGATTCCAGATCGGGAATCGCGCGCAGGAAAACGAACATCTCCTCGTGCAGTTTCTCGCGCAACCGTGGGTGACCGTGGCAAACGTTGATGAGGACGCCGCGGTTGAGTACGCGGACATCGCCACGGAGCTCCGCCGAGCGGGAACGCCCCTGTTTCCGAATGACATCTGGATCGCTGCGGTCGCCCTCCGGGAAGGCGTTCCTGTTCTGACGCTTGACCAGGACTTCAGCCGTATGCCCCGTGTCGGGAAGATTATTCTCAAGCCGTAGCAGACGTTGCATCCTTGCGGGGCGGCGGGCCCCGGGGGACAATTCCACCCGACACCCATCGCCACCTCGAAGCCTCTTTCAACGGAGCCTGACATGTCCGAAGACCTTGTCATTCTCGCCGGAGCGCGCACGGCGATGGCGGAGTATGTAGGGACGCCCGGTGGCGGCGCTTTCAAGGACATCTCGGCGAACGAGCTCGGGGCGCACGCGATCAAGGGGGCGCTGGAGCGGGCGAAGGTGAAGCCGGAGCAGGTCGAGCACGTGGTGATGGGGAACGCGATGCAGACGGGCGCGGACTCGATTTACGGGGCGCGGCATGCGTCGCTGAAGGCGGGGATCCCGAACCATGTGCCGGCGTTGACGGTGAACCGGATCTGCGGAAGCGGGATCCAGTCGATCGTGAGCGCGGCGCACCTGATCCTGGCGGGTGATGCGCAGATCGCGGTGGCCGGGGGGATGGAAAACATGTCGCAGTGCCCGCACGTGATCCGCGGGCTGCGCGGGCAGGGGCTGCGGCTGGGCCAGCAGCCGGCGGTCGAAGACTCGCTGATGGTGAGCCTGATGGATCCCTTCTGCGGGCTGTACATGGCGCAGACGGCCGAGAAGCTGGCGAAGCAGTACGGGATCACGCGGCAGGCGCAGGACGAGTTCGCGATGCGGTCGCACAAGGAGGGGACGCGCGCGGTGCAGAGCGGGATCTTCAAGGAGGAGATCGTCCCCGTGCCGGTGAAGAAGGGGACGTGGGACAAGGACGACCACATCAAGCCGGAGACGACGATCGAGCAGCTGGGGCAGCTGAACCCGGCGTTCGGCAAGGAAGGGACGGTCACGGCCGGCAATGCGAGCGGCATCGTGGACGCGGGGGCGGCGATCGTGATGACGACGGCGAAGCGTGCGAAGTCGGACGGGCTGTCGCCGATCGGGCGGATCGTGTCGTGGGCGATCGTGGGGGTTGACCCGAGCATCATGGGGATCGGCCCGGCGCCGGCGATCCGGAAGGCGTGCGAGAAGGCGGGGCTGAAGCTCGACCAGATCGACCTGTTCGAGATCAACGAGGCGTTCAGCGCGCAGTACCTTGCGGTTGAGAAGGAACTCGAGCTGGACCGCGCGAAGGCGAACGTGAACGGCGGCGCCGTGGCGATCGGCCACCCGCTGGCCGCGACCGGCACGCGCCTCGTCATCACGGTCCTGGGCGAGCTCAAGCGCCGCGGCAAGAAGTTCGGCGTCGCCAGCGCCTGCATCGGCGGCGGTCAGGGGATCGCCATGATCGTCGAGAGGCTCTAGTCGTGACGCAGTGCGTCAAATACCTCCTCGCGGCGGCCCTCGTGGCCGCCGCGTTCGTTTCGGGGGCGCGCGCCGAAACTCCCGAGGAAGAGATCAGGAGGGGGCTCGGCCAGCTTGCCGACGACGACGCCGGCAGGCGCGAAGCCGCGGAGTCCCTCCTGCGCGAAATCGGCCCCGAGGTCATCGCCCACTACGACCGGGGCAGGGAGGGCCGCGATCCCGAGGTCGCGCTCCGGATGCGGAAACTCCTCGAGGAGTGGCAGGTCCGCCCGTGCGCGGAAATGACCGGGGAGCAGTCGTACGTCCGGCTGGCCTCATGGGAATCCCCCGACAGGGTGCCGCGCGGCTGGTGGCAGTACGTCGACGACGACCGCATGCGCGACTGGATGCGCGCCAGGGCCGGCGACCACCTCCAGTGCCTGATCTACTGCCTGCAGCTCCCCGAAATCCCTCTCGACGAGGCCACGACAAGGGCCGCGCTCGCGTTCAACGAACTCCAGGCGCTCTCGGCGCTCGCCCGAAGGCCGGATCTTGAGCGCTACCCCGGCCCCGCGGCCCTCGCGCGCGAATCCGCCCTGCGTCTCGCCCAGGGAAGCGGCAGGGAAGCGGCCTACGCCGTCCTCTGGCGCCTCGGAGAGAGGGAGCCCCTCCTCCGCGCAATCCGCGAGAAGCGCGCCGAGCCGAGCGCCTCGGACCTGTGCTGGCAGCCGCTCGACGCCGACACCTGCGACGCGATCGGTGACGCGTTCGGCGACCGGGAGGACATGCGCGACTTCCTCGGCGAACACTTCCCGTCAGCGCCGACACGCGGAAATTCGAGAAGAAACGCTTCTTCACCGCTTTGAACACGGCTTCGCCGGCCGTCATGTCGCCGCCGCCAACGAAGATCGCGGTATTTTGTTTTTCCTTCGGGCCGCGCGTGTAGATGCAGCCGTCGACCAGCGCGCCGACGTTCTCGGGCGTCGCGGCCATAGCCGATGATGTGATCGGCGCCGCCGTCATAGCCGACCACCGTGTCGAAAACGCTCGGAACCGGATCGGTATCAAAAAGGAAAAGCAGTTTTTTGGTCATTGGTTTTCCTTAGGCCGCGTCATGGCCGGGCATAGCCGTCAACGACGGCGTCGCTTCGCTTGCCTATGTTCCGGCCATCCACGCCGGAACGGTGCAAAACATTTTTCAATCGCTCCTGAGAGGCGCCGCGTGGATGCCCGCGACAAGCGCGGGCATGACGGCTGAGGGAGCGAAGCATCGGCTTTCCTTACGCCAGGCGCCGCTACGACAGCGCGGGGCAGTCGGTAGGCACGGAGGCTCAGGTCAACAGCTACACGACGAGTTATCAGGACTACCCGGCGGTGGCGGCGGCATCGGACGGGGCCTTCGTGGTGGCGTGGCAGAGCAGGTTCCAGGACGGCAGCAACTACGGCGTGTTCGGGCAGCGCTACGACAGCGCCGGACAGGCGGTCGGCACGGAGTTTCAAGTCAACTGCTTCACGATCAACGACCAGCGCTTCCCGGCAGTTGCGGCGGCATCGGACGGGGCCTTCGT
>CAVPNQ010000069.1:0-30467 GCA_963706735.1 uncultured Planctomycetia bacterium | reverse complement strand
CCACGTATTGCTACCGGGGATTCTACGCCGAAGGGGGGGCGGGGAGTACGAACAGTTTCCTTGAAGGCGGGAAGGTATGCTATGGCCTCCGAATGCGCGTTCCCCCGAAACTCCGCCTGCTCCTGAGCCGCCCGGCCGCCCGCGCGGCCATCGCCGGCGTGGCGATCGTCGCCGTCGGCGGGGCGGCGATCTGGAAAGGCCCCCGGCCGGCGCGCGCGACGGCCACCGTCGAACTCTCCGCACAGCGGCTGCCCGCCGCCGTCGCCGCGGCTCTTCCTTCCCTCGACGCCGGATCTTCCCCGTCGCCCGCCGCCGCGCTGTCGGACCCGGTGCTGCGGATCGCGGTGGCGTCGATGGGGAACGCGGCGTGGCCGGGGCTGACGGGGCGCGACGAGGTCGAGCTGTCGGCGTACGACGTGGCGGAAGGGGTGGCGAAGCGCCGCAAGGCGATGGTCTCGCGTGCGCGGCTGGACGAAGCGGTGGACGAAGCGAGGGGGATGCTGGCGTCGGAGGCGCGGCCGGAGACGGGCGAGATCGCGC
The DNA here is from genome assembly GCA_963706735.1 of uncultured Planctomycetia bacterium. GTDB lineage: Bacteria > Planctomycetota > MHYJ01 > WSZJ01 > WSZJ01 > WSZJ01. The sequence continues at coordinate 29,927 of CAVPNQ010000069.1, read as the reverse complement.
TGACGGCGACGAGCCGCCGCGCCGATTTCGCGAAGGCCGTGGCGGACGCGGCGGCGAAGGCGTTCGTGGAGTGGGCGGTGTTCGACGCGCGGGAGCGGGCGAAGCGCGCCGGTGAGATGCTGCGCGAGCGGCAGGACGCGGTGCTGAAGCGGTTGACGGAGGTGGAGGAGCGGATCGCGAAGCTACAGCCCGAGGTGCTGCCGGACGAGGTGATGGAGCTGAAGCGGCCGGACATCCCGACGGCGATGTCGCGGCTGGCGGAGCTGGAATCGAAGCTTTCGACGGCGGAGGCGGAGCACCGGGACCTGTCCGGCAAGGTGAACGACCCGAACTTCACGTTCGTGGTGGACGTTGACCTGGACCCGTCGGTGCAGGCGTGCATGGCGGAGGTGCTGCGGTCACAGGCGCGGCTGACGGAGCTGGAGCAGCGGCTCGGCCAGAACGACCCCCAGGTGAAGGCGGCGAAGGCCGACGTGGAAAGCTGGGGGACGCAGCTGAAGGCCGCGCGCTCGGCGGCGGTCTCGACGATGTCGGCGAAGGAGCGCGTCCGGTCGATCGACCGCATCCGCGCGGTCGGAGAGCAGCGCGATTCGCTGAAGAGCGAATTCGAGGCGCTCAACGCGCGCGTGACGAAAGAGCGCAAGGAGTGGGAAGACCTGGTCCAGCAGCGCGTCGCCGCGAAAAAGGGCGCCGCTTCCCCTGAAATGTCGGCGCTCACCGCCGAGGCCGAGGTGCAGCACCGGCTGTTCACGGACATCCTCACCGCGCGGCTCGCCGTGGAAGGCGCGCCGGCGGCGGCGGCACCTGCGTGGGTGGCATCCAGCGCCCGCCCCGTCTCTCCCGCCGGTCCGCCCGACTGGACGCTCTGGTCCGGCCTCGCCGTCCTCGCCGCAGGCGCTTCGTTCTTCGCCTCGCGTGCCGGAGAGAAACACGGGCCGGCGCTTCATGGAAAGATCCGCACCGAGCACGACCTGCAGCAGGCGCTGAAAATCCCGATCCTGGGATGCACGCCGCTGGCGCCGCCTGCGGAACAGATCCTTCACCACCTGGACCCGCGGCATCCGTTCGCGGAGGCGTACAACACGGTCGCGGCGCTCGTCGAGAGCTACGCGCAGGACCACGCCGCGCGGACGTTCATGATCACGAGCGCCACGCCGGGCGACGGCAAGACGACCCTCGCCGCCAACCTCGGCATCGCCCTCGCCCGCTCGGGCCAGCGCGTCATCCTCATCGACGCCGACCTCCGCAAGGGCCGACTCCACGAAATCTTCGGCGCCTCCAACGAGCGCGGCACCAGCGAGGCCGGCTGGGACGCCTCCGGCCAGCCGATCATCGTCGAGGTCGACGCCCTCCTCAAAGACACGACGGAACCCGGGCTGCGCTTCATCCCCTCCGGCCCTCCCCCGCCCAACCCGGTCGCGCTGCTCAAGGGAAGCGCCTTCAAGGCGATGCTGGCGGAGGCGGCGCAGAAGGCGGACTACATCCTGATGGACGTCCCGCCGGTGCTCGCGGCGGCGGACCCGCTGCTGCTGACGGCGCTGGCGGACGGGATCCTGTTCGTGGCGGCGGCGGGGGAATCGAAGCGTGAGGACGTCGTGTACGCGAAGAAGCTGCTGGAGAACACGCACGGGAGATTTGCGGGGGGCGTGCTGACGAAGGCGACGGCGGAGGCGCGGGAGATCCCGGCGTACGAGGTGAAAGAGAAAGGGCGCCATGAAGCGGAGGCTTAGAGCCGGGCTGTGGGCCGCGGCGCTGCTCGCGGCGGGGGTTCCCGCGCACGCCGACCGCGCGGCGGCGCAGCGTGCGGTCGCCGAGGGGGACAATCACCTCGCGCGCGGCGACTTCCAGGGCGCGGAGGTCGCCTTCACGCGGGCGATCGAGGCCGACCCCTCGTGGCCCGACGCGTGGGGGAAGCGCGGCGACGCGCGCTCGATGGGCGCGCTCGGCCCGGCCTGCATCGAGGACTACTCGCAGGCCCTCGCCCTCGCACCGGGAGATTTCAACTGGCGCTTCTTCCGCGGCCAGGCCTACCTCATGTACGACCGGCCGCAGCAGGCGCTCGAGGACATGGACGCGCTTCTCAAGGTCTCCCCCGGCCACCCCGAGGCGACCAGCCAGCGCGGGATGGCGATGGTGCTGGCGGGCGACGTGGACGGCGGGCTGGCGGAGCAGGACAAGGCGCTCAAGGCGGCGAACAACGACCCGCGCCTGCTGGTCCGCGGCGAAGGGCTGTCGCGGAAGGGCGACTGGGCGGCGCTGGTGACGGAGATCGACGCGCGGAAGGCAGCGGGGGTGTTCACGCTGGCGGACGCGTGGTACCGCGTGGTCGCGCTGGTGGAGTCGGGGCGATACGACGACGCGGCGGCGGCGGTGAAGGCCGTGCAGGGGCAGGACCGGATGGTGGCGGCCGCGTGCCGCCTGTACCTCGTCGCGACGCCGCAGGCCGGCGCGCATTTCAAGGCCGACCTCGCGGAGCAGGACCTCGCGACGCTCGCCGCCTCGCGCTTCGACTCGAACCAGATCCTCAACCAGGGGCGCGCGCTCCTGCTCATCGGCCGCGCGAAGGACGCGCTCGACCTCCTCACGCTGCGCGGCCGCCGCACGCATTTCGGCACCGCGTTCTGGACGGCGGCGGCGTACTGGAAGCTGGGGCAGCTGGCGGAAGCACGGGGAGTGCTGCGCGACGCGTACCGGCTCAATCCCTACCTGCTCAAGCACACGGGAAGGCTCGAAGGGTTCACGGAGTTCGCGACTGCAATCGAGGCCGAGGCGAAGCTCGAGCGAGGCGGGCAGACCGACCGCGCCGCCCTCGGCCACGAACTCGCCACGCACCTCCTCACCGTCGCGGAGATCGAGGGGCTCGTCCGCAACTACCGCTTCCAGCGCGCGGCCGACGAATACGCAGCGCTGCAGAAGGCCGTGACGTCGGCGGTCCGCAAGTCGGAGATCGACGTGCGACTCCCCGAGGTGCGCGGCATGGCGGGCGCGCTGGCGAAGATCGTCGCGGCCGTGAACAAAGCGCAGGGGAAGACGAAAGTAAAGGTCAGCTCGACCGAGCTGACGCTCACCAAGGCCGACGACCGCGCGTTCGACTTCACCATCCCCAAGGGCAACGGCCGCTTCCCGTGGGCCGCCCTCGACACGGCGGCGTTCTGCGCGCTGGCGCTCGACGCCGATCCGACGCCCGAGGAACGCGTGGGACTGGGGTGCCTCGCATGGGACGCCGGCGACCGCGAGCTGGCGGTGAAGCTCTTCGAGGAAGCGGTGAAAAAGAAAGCGCCGCTCAAGGCCGCCGTGGCGGCGTTCGTGGCGCGGCGTCGCGGCATCGCGGCGCCGAAGGACGGGTTCGTTCTCTGGAAGGGCCAGTACGCGACGACCGAGGAGAAGGCGAACTACGACAAGGGGCTCGTGCCCTTCGAGGGACAGTGGGTCACGCCGAAGGACCGCGAGCAGCTCGCCCGGGGGATGGTGAAGGCCGGGGACAAGTGGGTCACGGGCGACGAGGCCGCGCTCCTCAAGCAGGGGTACCGCAAGCACAAGGGACAGTGGATGTCCCGCGAGGACCTCGACGCGCTCCGGTCGAAATGGGACGAGGCGTGGACGGAGGAGACGGCGCACTACCGCATCCGCACCAACGAGGGCGAGGCCTTCGCGAAGGAACTCTCGCTCCTGGTCGAGCCCGCCTACGCCGCGCTTAGGGAGTTCTACGGCGACGAGCCGAAGATCCCCGGCGGCGAGAAAATGGAGCTCTTCGCGTTCCGCACCTTCGAGGACTACCGCCGCTACTGCCTGGAGAAGAAGGCGGACGACCAGCTGAACGCGGCGGGGTTCGCGCGGAGCGACCTGCTGTCCGTCGGGGGCTGGAACCGCACGCACAACCGGCAGCAGTTCCTGCAGACGATGACGCACGAGGCGGCGCACCTGTTCTGGTTCCGCGTCGCGCCGGGGGCGAAGGCGCCCTCGTGGTTCGCGGAGGGAATGGCGACGGCGTTCGAGGGATTCACCTGGGACGGCAAGGCCTACACGTTCAACTTCCTGAGCGAGTCGCGCCTCCCGTTCGCCCGCGACGCGATGAAGGCCGGCCGCCACCTCCCCCTCGCGGACGTCATCGCCGGCGACGCCCTCACGCTCATCAACAACGACCCCCAGAAGGCGCTTCTGTTCTACGCCGAGTGCTGGTCGCTCAACTACTACCTCACGCGCACGCCGAACAAGGCCGTCCGCGAGGCCTACGCCGAGTACCGCAAGTCCGTCGCCCGCGGCAACGCCGACCCGCTGACGAAGTTCTTCCCCGACGCGGCGAAGCTGGAGCGGGACTGGGTGGAGTTCGTGAAGGGGATGTAGGGGGGAGGGAGCAAACTCAAAGAAGCGAACCTCAAGGGCTTGCGCATGAGAGAGCTCATTCCCGGCCCGGCTTAGTCGTCCGCCGCGTATGGATTGCCGCCCCTCATGTCGACCCACACGATGCGCCGGCCGTCGGCGCTGAGCGCGAGAGCCACGGCACGTGTGATCTTTTCGACGGAAGGGACTGAGACGTCGGCGTCCCGGGGCCCGTAGACACGGAGTCCGCTGCTCGCGCCGAAGACGAAGATGCCGTTGCGGGATGCGGCCAGCGACCAGCGCCCGATGAGTGCCTTCGGATTCAGTTCCTCGACCCCGTGCGTGGCCAGCAGGACTTCGTCGCCAGTCTTCCAGTTCCAGGACTTCAGGTCACCATTGAAGCGGATCGCGGCGAGAATCGGTGGATCCACGGAAATCGCGACGCGAACGGCCGCGAAGGCGTCATCGCCATAGGACCGCACCCCGTCGCCGGTCCTGAAATCGCAGGTCTGGACCGGGCGCTCCCCGTCCGAGGCGATGGCCAGCACCCGGCCGTCCGCGCTCACGGCGAGGTGATCGGCGTTCCGCGCCCCCGTCTTGCGTCCCCAGAGCAGCTTCCCCGAATCCACTTCCCAGACGTGAACGTACCCGGCGGAGTCCGCCGCTGCGACCAGGTCGCCCGCCGGGTCGAGCACGACCGAATAAACGGCGCCCCGCGCGTCCTCGAAAGTCGCGAGGCGCTTCTCCAGGGCGATGTCGTGTATCCAGACACGGTGAAACCAGTCTGAAGCAGCGATGCGGTTTCCGTTGGGCGAGATGGCCACGGCGGCGGCGACGTCTCCGTCGCGGGCGATGAGCCGCCGGACCGGTTTCCTGTCGGCGTTCCACAGCCAGATTCGCCGGCGGCGGTCACACGTCACCGCGAGCGAGCCGTCTGAGTTCGTGGAAACGGCAAGGGTGTGCTGGAATCCGGAGTCGATCGGCTTCTGGACCGCGGCATCAGGGTCCCAGTCCTGCCAGCCTTGATCGGTCCACGCGTCCGGCCGCTCTTCCGGCGGGATGGGCCCCCCCGACACAAGGTCGATTGTCCTGGTCGCAATCTCGCCGGCGAACACGCGGAACTCGATCACTCTCCTCATCCGGGAGGTCCGAAGCGTTATCCGGTGTCGTCCGGGGGGGATATTGGTGGCGACGATCCATCGGCGGGTCTTGGCCCGACCCTGCCAGTCGAGAGTGTCGGAGTCCATGAAGACGTCGGAGGGACTCGTCCCCAGGTGCAGCGTCCCGTGGGTACGCGATGGTTCCGAGGTCGGGTCCAATTCGAACTGGCGGGTCAGAATGGGTGGACCAAAGGACTGGACGGCCACCGAGGCCGTTTCGCCTTGCGTGACCTGGACCTCCTGGACCCATGCCTGGAGGTGCGGGACCGCGACCCGGAGCCAATGGGTTCCCGGCAGCACCTCGAGGATTGTCATTTCCCGTTCGCCAGCGGCAATTCGGCCGCGGAAGGCCCCGTCGAGCGCGACCGTGGCGCCGCTCCACGATTCCACGCGGATTGAACCCGTGACGTTCTCAAGGCGGCTCGTCTCGCGGGGGGGCACCCTGAGTTCGCGCACTCCGGCAACGACCACGAAAAGCGCCGCAACCGCCAGCAGAGGGACAACAAGACGTCGCATGCCGATCGACCTTCAAACCGGGTCTGCCACAATCCTAACGAAAAAAGGGCCGCCCTCGCAGGCGGCCCTCTTGACTCAACACTCAATACTCCGAACTACGGACTATCTTCCCGACGTCGTCTTCGGCACCACCGGCTTCGTCGCCCGCCTCAGGAACAGGATCGCGAAACACGTATCACCCACGGGATCATTCCCGCCCATTCCCCCGCCACCCTTCGGCTTCCACGCCCCGCCGGCATCCTGGTTCGCCAGCAGGTACTTCGCGCCGATCTGGTACCAGTCGTACTTCCCGATGTACTCGAACTCGCCGAGCATCCCGACCCGCTCCAGCGCGTACAGGTAGTAGTAGTGCCACGTGTACTTGTCGCCGGTCGGCACCGACGCCGTCGCCTTCACCTTCTCGTAGTTCGCGTTCTCCTCGACCGTGAAGTTCTCCGCGATCCACTTCAGCCCGTCGATCACCGATTTGTCCTTCTTGAAGTCCTCGCGCTCGCCGTAGTGCGCCCTGAGGTAGTACTTGCAGATCACCAGCGACCCGCAGCAGCCCGCAGACATCGATCCGTAGCCCGGGTTCTTCTGCACGATCACCTGCGGGCCGCCCTTCTTCGCATCCGCCCCGCCCCCCGCGCTCTGGTACCCGTAGCTCCACGCGCCCTTGGTGTCCTGCGCTTCTTCCAGGATCTTCAGCGCGTCCTTCCACGTCTCCTTCGGGATGATCACCTCGGCGGCCGCGCAGGAGCGCAGCCCCAGGATCGCGTACTGCGTGTTCGAATGGTCGCCGTGATCCGGCCCGCGACGGTTGCGCTTGATCGGCACCCGCTTCATCGTCTGCGTCCCGCCCCCCGACCGCGGCCCGCCTCCGCCACCGCTCGCGACCTCCGGCGGCGCTTCAATCCCGGGGAACGCTTCCCCGTACGACCACTGGCCGTTCACGCACTGGTTGTCCACCAGGAACTGCGCACACTCCGCGATGCGCTTCTGGTTGGCAACCTTGTCGTACGCTTCCAGGAACATCGCCGTCAGCGCAACGTTGTAGGTCTTCTCCAGCTTCTTGCTCTGGAGGGACTTGACGCCCTCGAGGAAGCGCTTGTCGTCGCGGGGAAAGGTGCCGCTGTGGAAGAGCGTGTACATGACGAGTTCGAAGTGGTCGCCGCCGTTGAGGCCGCCGTTACCGGCGAGCCAGTTGGCGCCCTTGTCGATGGCGGCATCGACGTCCTTCTGGTCAACCTTGCCTGCAGCGGCGTTGCCCTGGGCGAAGGCGGGAGAGACGGCGAGGGCTGCGAACAATGCGGTTGTGGCAAGACGCATGGGGACTCCCTGAAGAGGGGGGATTGATCGGTCGATTCTAGCTCTACCCTGGGGCGGGGAAACAGCAACTTCCACTTTGCAACCCTGAAGTGCCGCCGTCCCGCTACCGGCTCCACAGGTTGTATTTGAGGATGCACCAGATCGCGCGGATGCCATCCTTGAACCCGATCTTCTTGCCCTGCTTCCAGCTTCGCGGGTGGTATGTGATCGGCACCTCGTAGATGCGCACGCCGAGGCGGGCGATCTTGGCGGTGATTTCCGGTTCGAACCCGAAGCGGTTCTCCTTGAGCTTGACCTTCTGGAGCACGTCGCGCCGGAACATCTTGTAGCAGGTCTCCATGTCGGTCAGGTTCATGTCGCTGAACATGTTGGAGAGGCGCGTGATCATCCGGTTCACGAACGTGTGCCAGAACTTGAGCACCGGGCGGTTTTCGCGGGGGGCGAAGCGCGAGCCGAAGACGACGTCGGCGCGTCCCTCGGCGATGAGGGGGTACATCTTCTTCCATTCCTGCGGGTCGTATTCGAGGTCGGCGTCCTGGACGATGACGATGTCTCCGGTGGCGTTCTGGAAGCCGGTGCGGAGCGCGGCGCCCTTGCCCTGGTTCTTCTCGTGGAGGACGAGCTTGTCGTAGAGGCCCTTGAGCTCGCCGGTGAGGAGGTCGCGGGTGCCGTCCTTCGAAAAGTCGTCCACGACGACGATTTCCTTGGGGAGATCGACCTTCCGGACGGCCTCGAGGATGTCGCGGATGGACTTCTTCTCGTTGTAGCACGGGATGACGACCGTCAGGCGCATCGGGCCGGCGGGGGGCTTCGGGGCGGCGGGGGCCTCGCCCACCGCGTCGAGTTCGCGGAGGCTGAAGTTGGCCTCGTCCGCGCCGGCGGTGTGGAGGTCCCGGTCGGCGTCGAACGCGCGCGGCTTTTCGACCTCCTCGGCCGGCTTGAAATCCTCCGCCGAAAGCCCCGGCACACCCTGGGCGGGTGTAGGCTCCGCCTGCACCCCCTCGGGCGCGGGCGCTGGTTTGTCCGGTCCGGGCGGGGGGAACGACGGAAGCGGGGCGTCGGCCATGGGAACGCACGATTCTACGGACGCCGGGGGCATTCCGAAATGCCTATGTCCGCGCGCCCCTGTGGTAGAAATGAACCCGATTCCCTCTTCCCCAACAGAGAAGGCCCCCATGCCCGAACCTCCCCGCATCGACATCGCCGACCTCGTCGGTACCGAAGCCGTCGACCAGGTCTTCCTGCTCGGCAACATCGAGGTCCGCCAGAAGAAGAATGGCGAGCCCTTCCTGAACCTCGAGCTCGTGGACCGAAGCGGCCGCATGCAGGCCAAGGTGTGGGATGGTGCGGAGATGGTGCAGCGCAAGATCCGCAACGGGGACTACGTGCGCGTGCGGGGGCAGGTGAAGATCTACAACAAGCGGCTGGACATGGCGATCGCTTCGATCATCTCGGTGGACGAGAAGACGGTGGACAAGGCGGCGTTCGTGCCGCGGACGAAGAAGGACCCGGTGCAGCTGGCGGCGGCGTGGAAGGAGATCGTCTCCGGGGTGAAGAACGACTGGCTGCGGAAGCTGCTGAGGACGTTCGTGGAGGACGAGGCGTGGTTCGCGAAGTTCTGCGAGAGCCCGGCGGCGGTGAGGCTGCACCACGCGTGCATCGGGGGGCTGCTGGAGCACGTCGTGACGCTGGCGCGCGTGGCGCTGGCGATCGCGCCGTTCTACCCGCTGGTGGACAAGGATCTACTCGTCACGGGGATCTTCCTGCACGACGTCGGCAAGGTGCGCGAGCTGTCGAGCGACCGCACGTTCGCATACACGGACGAAGGCCGCCTCGTCGGCCACATCGCGATCGGGAGCCAGATGCTGGAAGAGGTCGTCGCGGGGATCGAGGGGTTTCCGGAGGAGCTGCGCCTGCGGCTGCAGCATATGGTGCTCTCTCACCACGGGCTCCTCGAGTACGGCTCGCCCGTGAAGCCGATGACGCTGGAAGCGGTGGCGCTGCATCACCTGGACAACCTCGACGCGAAGATCTTCGCGTTCGGGAAAGCGATCGAGGAAAGCACCGTCGGGGAGGGCGAAAACTGGACGGAGTATTCGAAGATGTTTGATGGGTATCTCTGGAAGGGGCCCTCGGCGGGGGCGGGCGGGGAGCCGTAGGCGAACAAAGGCCAGGAAACGAAAAACGAAAAACTAAAAAGGAAAAACGAAAATGCCGGTGTCCGGGGGTTCTCCTTTTTTGTTTTTCGTTTTTTGTTTAGTGGCCCTTTCCCCAACGCTCCCCCCCAGTCTGCGTACCACCTTTACTCCCACGGAGACTCCCCCATGCTTCGCCTCACCACATCGACCCTCCTCGTAGCCTTCCTTGCGCTCGCCAGCCACGCCGAGGATGACGACGCGCTGAAGACTTACGGCAAAGCCGTCAAATCCATGAACAAGTCCGACGGCTATCACCTCGACACCAAGATCGACGTCGACATGGGAGGTTCCTCCATGCCCGGCGGCTCCGTCGAGGGCATCATCCGCAACCCCGACTTCGGCCACTTCAAGCTCGACATCGCCGGCAACGCCCTCGATGTCTTCAAGGAAGGCGACGCCGTCGCCCTGCTCAACCCCCAGTCCGGCAAATGGGAAGGGCAATCCACGAATCAGACCCTCGACTTCTTCATCAAGATCTTCAACCTCGGGACGCTTCTCGAGGACCTCCGCGACGGCGCCGAGAAGGCCGAATTCGGCGATCCAGAGGACCTCGGGAAGCGCGAATGCCGCACGGTGACGTTCGGCGTGCCGAAGAAGACGCTCGAAAAACTCATCAAGGGCGACGGCTCCGGCAGCCTCGGCGTTTCGCCCGACAACGCGAAAATGAAGGTCAAAACCTGGATCGACCGCAAGGAAGGCCTCCCGCGCAAGATCGAGATCGTGATCGACGTGGAGCTGAAGGGCCTCCCGGGCGCCGACGGCGGCGGCGAGGACTTCGAGGACTGGGAGGACGAGAAGGACGCGGACGGGAAGAAGCACGAGAAGGACGAGGAAGCGAAGAAGGACGACGAGGGCGAAGACGAGATTCCGCCGATGAAGATCGCGATCACCGTCACGGCGACGATCAAGAAGTACGGGCAGGAGCTGGAGGTCGAGATGCCGGCCGGTGCGCGGAAGGTGCTGGATTCGCAGAAGAAGACGGAGACGGAGCCCGGGAAGGAAGAGGACGGAAAGTAGGAGTCGGTTCGGCTACAATCGTGCCGCCAGGGGGCCCCGAGACGATCGGGGTCCTTTTTTTCAGCCGAACGCAAAAGGACCGCCGGGCGTCTTACCTGAGTGCCCGTCCCCAACAGGAGCCGACCCGTGAAGAACGCCGCTTCAATAGCCGCCGCCCTCGTCCTCGCCGCCGTCCCGGCATTCGCGGACGACGCCACGGACCGCCTGAAACGCGCGGTGGAGGCCCTGGGAACGCAGCCCGGGTACGCGCTCACCGCCGACTGGACGATGGACATCGAGAAAATCAAGCCGGTCAAGGGCCACGTCGAGTCGATCGTGCGCCACAAGGACGACTTCCTGAAACTTCACGCGAGTTTCGACGGCGAAGGCGAAGTCACGGTGTTCCAGAAAGGCGCCCAGATCGCCGGGCAGGACGCCCAGACCAAGGAATGGGGACCTATCTCCGACGACCCGCGGGCGAAGTTCGTGCTCAAGATGTTCAACCTCCGCGCCTTCCTGGCCGAGTCCGCCGAAATGGCGACGAACACGCGCCTGGCCAAGGGCGAGAAGGAAGAATGGCTGCGGATCGAGTTCGAGACCGACAAGGAGAAGCTGAAAAAGCTCCTGGGAGACGCCGAGGCCGGCAAGGCCCTCACCAGCGGCACGCTCGAGAACGCGACCATGAAGGTCTCCATCGAGGTCGACCGCAAGACCGGCGTCCCCCAGCGCCTCTCCGTGGACATCGAGGGCGACTCGACACACGCGCCGCGCAAGCCGATCTCCGACGGCAAGGAAGAGGGCTGGGAAGACTGGGACGAGACCAAGGGCGAGCGGCAGCCGGGAGAAAAAACCGACCCGAAGCCCGAACCCGCCAAGGAACCCGAGAAACCCAAGGAACCGGTCGTCGAGCACCTGAAAGTCCACCTCGACGCCACCCCGAACTACAACGCCCCCCTCGACGCCGAGGTCCCCGAGGCCGTGAAGAAGGTCCTCGGGATTTAAGCCGGGCCGGTCTCAGGTTCTCCCAGGCCGACGCCCCTCTCGGCCCGGCTTACCCTGAGCGAGCCCGAAGGGCGAGTCGAAGGGTAGTTGTGAATCGGCGGTGTGAACGCTAACGGAAACTCACCTGCGTTCGCCGCACCCGGGCCTACTTCTTCTTCGCCTTCGTCTCCCCCGCCCCGAACGTCTTCTTCTTCGCATCCCACTTCAGCCCCGAGCCGGACTTCTTCCACCACGCCTCATACTCCTTCTTAGCGGCCGTGCAGCTCTCCAGGCTCTCGTGGTCGCACGCAATCCCCGCCCCCGACACGCTCGTCAGCGCCACCGCGGCGCGCTTCCGGAACTCGTGGCGCTCGTCGGCAAGATGCGAAATGAGCTTGGGAAGGGCCTCGGCCTCGCCGAGCAGGGCGAGGGCGAACTGGGCGGCGACGCGCACGACTTCGGTTTCGTCCTCCACGAAACCCTTGACCACCTTGACCGCTTCGGGAGTTCCCCAGACGCCGAGGTTGGCGACGCCATTGGCGCGCCGGCCCGGATCGCGCAGCTTGCTGTCGAGGACGGCCTGTTCGTACCCGGAGACGGGCACGCCGGCGTTGCGGTTGAACATTCGGTGGCTCCTTGGGCTTGAGTGACGTGAAGGGCGGGATGGTACGGGCGGGCGGGCAAGCGGGCAAGCGGGCGGGGTGCCCGGGTCAGGGCTTGCGGCCGGAATGGAGGGTAACGCCCCCGAACGCGAACGAGCGCACGGCGACCTCGGTGAACCCGTTGGCGCGCATCAGCTCCGCGAATTGTTCCGCCGTGAGGTGCGCGGCGACGGAATCGGTGTAGTAGCTGTAGGCGTCGTGCTTCGAACCGGTGATGAGACGGCCGAGCCACGGAACGACGCCGCGGCAGAGCATGTTGAAGCCGAGGCGGCCGACGAACCCCTGCGGCGGGCTCGACTCCAGCACGTGCAGGCGGCCGCCGGGAGAGAGAACGCGCGCCAGCTCACGCAGCCCCGCCGCCGTGTCCGACACGTTTCGGATCCCCCAGCCCACGACCGCGCTCCGGAACGTCCCTTCCCGGAACGGAAGCCTCATCGTGTCCGCCCGCCCCAGGACCACCGCCGCGCCGGCCACCTTCCCCTTCGCCACCTCCAGCATCCCCCTCGTGAAATCCGTCCCCGCCACCTTCGCCCCGGGCGCTTCCTTCAGCACCGCCAACGCGAAATCGCCCGTGCCGCAGCACGCGTCCAGCGCCCACCCGCCGCCGGCGAGATCCTTCGCCGCCTCCCGGGCCGCGGCCCTTCGCCAAGCATGGTGCCGCCCGCCGGTCATCACGCTGTTCACGAGGTCGTACCGCGGGCTGATGTCGTGAAACATCGCCTGGATGCGGGAAGGGTCCTTGGAAGGGGCCTCGCTCACGCCCAGCCCTCGGTGAGCGGGAGAAGGGCCAGGCCGGAGCCGAGCGGCGCGACGCGCGCGGCGGGCCACGGCCGCGCGGCGGCGCGGACGGCGGCGTCGGGGCCGATGACGGCTTCGAGGGAGTAGCTCACGGACGGGGTATTCTACGCGCCATGACCGTACCCGCCTCCAGGCCGGACACCACTTCCCCGGAGAAACGCCGCATGCCGCCGTCCACGTCGCAGATCCTCTCGTGGTGCATCCTCGGCACGATCATCGTGACGCTGGTGATCGTGGCCCTTCGCACGCGCGGCACGGCGGGACTCAAGGAGGCCGGCACGTCGGGCGGAACCCTGTTCCTGTCGGTTCTGCCCAACCTCATCCTCGGATTCACGATCGCCGGTCTCCTGCAGGTCCTCCTCCCGAAGGAAACCCTCATCCGCTGGATGGGCGAAGGCTCCGGCTTCCGCGGCATCTGCGTCGGCTCCCTCGCCGGCACGCTCACTCCCGGCGGGCCGTTCACGCACTTCCCCATCCTCGCCGGCTTCCTCAAGTCCGGCGCGGGGATCGGCCCCGTCTCCGCCTACATCGCCGGATGGGCTCTGCTCGGCGTCAACCGCATCGTCATCTGGGAGCTGCCTATCCTGGGCTGGAAGTTCGCGCTCGCCCGGATCGTGGCGTGCCTGTTTGTGCCGCCGGTGGTCGGGCTTCTGACGGAAGCGCTCTATCGGCTGAAGATCTGGTAGGGGCACGCCGCGGCATGGCCTACTTGATCGAGCACGTAAGCAGGTCCCACGTCTCCGCCAGCGTGAGCGGCAGGACCTTCGTATCCCCGAGAAGCGGCATGAAGTTCGTGTCGCCGTTCCAACGAGGGACGACGTGGAGGTGGACGTGCCCGGGCAGCCCTGCGCCGGCCGCGCGGCCGAGGTTCACGCCGACGTTGTAGCCGTGAGGTTTCATCGCGCGGTCCATCGCCTGCTTCATCGCTCCCGTCAGGCGCATCAGCTCCAGCGCCTCGGCATCGGTCAGTTTCTCGATGTCCGCCACGTGCCGGTAAGGAGACACCAGCAGATGCCCGTTGTTGTACGGGTACTTGTTCAGGATCGCGAAGCAGGTCTTCCCGCGCTTCAGGATGAGATTAGCGCGGTCCTTCTTCTGCTTCGGCAGCGAGCAAAGGAAGCAGTCCCCCGTCTCCTCGGCGTGCTTGATATACGCCATCCGCCAGGGAGCCCAGAGCCGCTCCATCGCCCCGCACATCCCCGACCGCCGCTTCGCCACCCGCTCCCCCTGACCTTTGCCTTTCGCGCTTTCGCGAAACAAATCGACGGGATGCGCGGAGCAGGGGGTGGTGAATTGGCGCCGGGCAGCCCTTCGCCCGTGTGCCGATTCACCACCCCCGGCGGAGCGCACCCCGTCGATTTGTTTCGCGAAAGCGGGCGATGGGATTCGAACCCACGACGTCGACCTTGGGAAGGTCGCATTCTACCACTGAATTACGCCCGCGGAACGGCCACAGCATAGCGTCCGGTGAGTGTCAGTCAACCCCGATGGAGCAGCCTACTCCTCCCGCACCGAGGCTTTGTCCCCGCCCCCCACCAGGTGCGCCTCCGCCTTCCCCGCCCCGTCGCCCGCCACCGTGACGTGGAACGCGACGCGGCCGGAGACCGGCAGCTCCAGGTCCTTTCCGGGTTCCAGCAGCATGCACTGGCTGTCGTCGCAGACCGAGAGCGTGCTGGCGCCGGTGTTGACGATGCGAAGCGTTCCCTGGGTGGCGCTGGCGTAGAGGACGGTCCCCTCGGAGCCGACGCTGATCGCCAGGTCGCGCCCCGCAGCGGCCTTCGCCGGCTCTTCGGGTTTCGTTTCCTGGGAAGCGCATCCGGCGGCGAGCGCGAGCAGGACGAGGGCGGCAAAGCGGCGCATGGCGGCTCCCTACCTGAGGTTCACGGTGTTGATGCGGCCTTCGGTGACGAAGTGGACCTCGACGAGGCCTTCCCCGTCGCCGCGGCGTTCGAAGCGGATGACCTGTTCGCCGGCCATGACGAGTTCCTTGTCCTCGGTGGTGTGCAGAAGGTACTCCCTGTCGCCGTGGAGCACGGCGACCGGGCAGACGCCGCGGTTCAGGATGCGGACGGTCGCCCGCGCCGAGTTGATGTCCATCGCCCGCTCGGACCCGGGGATGGCGATGTGGAAATCGCCCGTCGAGCGTGCGGACGAGCGGCATCCCGCCGCCGCCACCAGGAGCAGCACCGCCACGGCCAGTCTCGCGTTCGTCACTTTGTCTCCGGGACCAGGCGGTCCGTTCCGAGGTAAGGGCGAAGAACTTCCGGGATCACGACCGAGCCGTCCGCCTCCTGGAAGTTCTCCAGGATGCCGACGACGATGCGCGGGAGGGCCAGGCCGGACCCGTTGAGCGTGTGGACGAAGCGGACCTTGCCGTCCTTGTCGCGGAAACGGATGTTGGCGCGGCGGGCCTGGTAGTCCTCGAAGTTCGAACACGAGGAGACCTCGAGCCAGCGGTCCACGCCGGGGGCATGCACCTCGAGGTCGTACTGCTTCGCGTTGCTGAACCCCATCCCGACCGTCGAAATGAAGACGCGGCGCCACGGCATCCCCAGGCGATCGAGAAGATTCTCCGCCGAGCGCGTCAGGTTCTCGTGCTGCGCGTACGAATCGTCCGGATGCGTCCAGTTCACCAGCTCCACCTTGTCGAACTGGTGCACCCGGATCATCCCGCGCGTGTCCTTCCCCGCCGCGCCCGCTTCCCGCCGGAAACACTGGCTGAACGCGCAGTGCCGGATCGGCAGCTTTTCGAGCGGAAGGGTCTCCTCGCGGTACATGTTCGTCACGGGAACTTCGGCCGTGGGGATCAGGTAGAGCGGGTCGTCCTTGAGCTTGTACATCTCTTCCTCGAACTTCGGCAGCTGCCCCGTGCCGACCATCGAATCCCGCAGCACCAGCACCGGCGGCAGGATCTCCGTGTACCCGTGCTCCTTCACGTGCGTGTCGATGAACCACGCGACGAGCGACCGCTGCAGCTTCGCCCCCATCCCGCGGAACATCACGAACCCGCTTCCCGAAATCTTCGCCGCGCGCTCGAACTCGATGATCCCCAGCTTCACGCCGAGATCCCAGTGCGCCTGCGGCTTGAACGCGAACTTCCGCGGCTCGCCGCATCCCGTCCGCACGATTTTGTTGTGCGTTTCCTCCTCGCCCACCGGCACGTCAGGGTGCGGGATGTTGGGGATGTACATGAGAAGCGCGTCGCGCTCCGTCTCGAGCTTCTTCGCCTCCTCCTCGAGCGCCTTGCGGCGGTCGGACAGGTCCTTCATCGCGACCTTCAGCTTCTCCGCGGCCGGCTTGTCTTCCTTCATGAGCCGCCCCATGTCCTTGTTCGCGGCGTTCTGCTCCGCCTGCAGCTTCTGCGCGTCGGTCGTGGCCTTGCGCCATTTCTCGTCCACGGCGATGACCGCGTCGAGGTCGGCCTTGGCCTTCTTGGCGACGATCGCCGCGCGGACGCGGTCGGGCTGGGTGCGGATGGTGTTGATGTCGAGCATGGAGGAACGGGACTCCTGGATGAGGGTTGCTGGATGGGGGGGGACATTCTACAGGAGGCCGGGCGGGCCCGCCCTCTTGCCCTCTCGCCCGCTTGCCTGCCCGCCCGCTATGATGGGTCCCCATGAGCTGGGAAGATCGCGAATACATGGAGCCCGTCGGGCGCTTTCAGCGCCGATGGACCATCAACTGGGTTTTCATCTTCGCGAGCGTCGCCGTCTTCGTCCTCGCCCTGCTCTGGCAGAAGGTCATCTTCCGCACCTCCACCGCCGGGTCCCTCTTCCTCGCGGAAATCGCCCTTCATCCCACCGCCGTCGTCCTCAAATACCACGACTGGCAGCTCGTCACCCACCTCCTGCTCGACATCGGCCCCCTCTCGCTGCTCTTCAACATGCTCGCGCTGTTCTGGTTCGGGAACGACCTTGAAGAGCTGGCCGGAAAGAAGTCGTACTGCCTGCTGTTTTTCGGGGGCGGCCTGGTGTCGGCGTTCACGTTCGTCGTCCTGGGGTTCCTCGTGTGGCCGGGGCAGGCGTTCACGGGCCCCAGCGGCGCGATCGCCGCGGTCATGGTCGCTGCCGCACTGACGTGGCCAAATCGTCAGGTCATCCTGATCTTCGTGCCTGTGAAGCTGAAGTACGTCGTTCTCGTGTGGATCGGGCTGGACGTTTACTCGACGATCACGGAGCTGGGTATCGCGTCACTCGCCCACCTTGCGGGCGCCGCCTGGGGGCTCGGGTACTGGAAGCTCAAGGACCGCGTCGCCGACCGGTTTCTCGACCTGGACCAGCGGGCGGAGATCCGGGCGGAGCGGCGGGAACGAAGCGACGCGCAGGCCCGCGAGCTGGAGATCGACGGCATCCTGAAGAAGATCTCCGAGAGCGGGCTGGGCTCGCTGACCGCGCGCGAGCGCGCGGTGCTGGACGCGGAGAGCCGCAGGAAGGCATCCCGATGAGGCCGTCCACGATGGCCTGGATCGCGACGGGTATCGCCGTCGCCGCGCTCCTCGCCGCCATCCACCTCCTCCTCCCCGCCGTCTCCCGCTGGGTCGGCGGCGCCGAGACCGGCCTCGTGCCCTTCGAGGGACGCATCGTCACCGCCTACGCCGCCAACTCCGAACAGGCCGCCACCCGCGCCCAGATGGCCGACGACTTCGCCCAGGCCTGGGTCCGCCGCTGGGAAAAGAACCGCGGCGCCCGGCTCCCGGAATCCCGCGTCAAACTCTACCTCTTCCCGGACCAGGCCGCCTTCTCCCGCCACGGGCTCTTCCGCCTCGGCACCGGCCTCGAATACAACGGGGGTTACTTCAGCCCGGTGGAGGGCGCCATCGCGCTGGTGGCCGGCGACGACGAAGGCCTCCGCCACGAACTGACCCACATGCTCCAGCACTCCTCGTGGCCCGGCGCCGACCTCTCCCCCTGGTTCACCGAGGCCCAGGCGCAGTGGCACGAATCCGGTGCGGAAGGCGGCCCCGGCAAGGGCGTCGAGAAGGCGCTCGGGCTGGTCTCCTCGGGGGAAGTCCTGCCGCTGGTGGAGATCCTGGAAGCGCCGAATTCCGCGTTCAAGAGCGCCGGGAACACGAAGTACTACTGGCAGGGCGCGGCGCTGTACGCGTGGCTGGCCGTCGCGCGGCCCGAGGCGCTTGAGCGCGTCATCGAGCTGGAGCGCCGTCCGGGGCGTCCCTCCGCCGCCGATTTCGCGCAGGCCGTGGGAATTCCGCTGCCAGCCATCGAGGCGGAGTACCAGGCGTGGCTCCGGGCGCCCCGGTAAAAACAAAACCGGGCGCCCCGCGAAGGGCGCCCGGTGACGATTCACAGTCCGCTTACTTCTCTTTCACTTCGCTCTTCACGTCCCCGAACAGCTTCTTGTACCGGCTCTCCGTCAGCTGCACTTTGAAGGGTCCGGCGTCGTCGCCTACGCTCCCGGCGTAGTCCTGCGGCGA
The DNA here is from genome assembly GCA_963706735.1 of uncultured Planctomycetia bacterium. Taxonomy (GTDB): domain Bacteria; phylum Planctomycetota; class MHYJ01; order WSZJ01; family WSZJ01; genus WSZJ01. The sequence goes on along the minus strand of CAVPNQ010000069.1, from coordinate 11,557 downwards.
GCCCCCTCAGCAAAGGGCCATCTTGCCCTTCTGCGCCTGGTCGTTGGTCTTCGCGTTGACGACCTGGACGACCGGCGTGAAGGCCGGCGGGACGAAGTTGAAGTACTCCTCTTCGGATCCGCCATAGACGTGGACGCTGGCGACTTCGATGGAGACCGTGCCGCCGTTGATGTTGAAGTCGAAATCGATCTTGAGGTCCATGCCCCAGGCGACCTTGGTCGTTTCGTCCTTCTTCACGACGACCGGCGCCATCTTGCCGGTGCGCATCTGGGCGGCCTGGCCGCCCGACACCGCCCTGGTTTCGCCGGCGTAGAACGTCCAGTTCCCGGTCGGAACCACGGCGGCCTTGTCTTTCAGGGCCGCGAGGTCGATCCAGGTCTGGCCGTTCTGGAAGACTGCGGAAGAGAGGACGCCGAGCGACTTGTGGCCGCTGCGGACGTCCAGCTTGCCGGTCTCGCCGTCGTACTCCTTGACCCAGATCTTCTTGCCGTTCTCCTCGATCTTCAGGCGGAACAGCGCGCCGCCGAGGTTGACGATTTCGGAGATCGGGGTGAGGTACCCGTTGAGGCCGACGCTGATCGCGTCCTTGCCGTTCTCGTCGTACTTCCCGTTGTTGTTGTTGTCGATGATGCCGATCTGCGCCTTGTTCACCGTCGCCATCCAGTAGCCGCTGCGCTGCCAGCTCCAGTTGCCGCCGCGGCCCTTCTGGAAGCGCACCGAGTAAGGCGCCGTGGTGCCGTCGGCGTAGACGATGCTGACGAGGCAGGAAGCGCCGTCGGTCTTGAGGCGCTCGTCCATTTTGCCGTCGTGGTTGCCGTCGACTTCGATGGCGAATTCCTCGCCCTTGACGGAGACGCCGTCGCGGTCCTTGACGGGGAGCGCGAGGACCTGGGCGCCGCCCTTGGAGGAGACGGTCTCGAGTTCGCCGGGCATGGTGCGCGTGTCCCAGTCCTTCACGGGCACGTAGGCGGTGTCGTAGGACTTCCAGCCGAGCTCCGCGAGGCCGGGTTCGGCCTTGTTCGGGTTGGCGGCGGGCTTCTCGGCGGCCGGCTTGTCAGGAACGGTCGTCGTGCCCTTGCCGTCGGCGAGTGCGAGGCCGCCGGCGAGTGCGAGGACGAGTGCGGGGACAACCCATTTCATCGAGCACCTCCCTCAGCTGAGAAGAACGATAGGCGGGAGACGACAGCGTCGGCCCCTCCCGGGGGTCATGACTTCGGACCTACCTCCCGTGACATAAGGAGAATACCAGCGAAGGAAGGGATTTCTTCCGGGAATTTACGGAAATCGAGAAGCTTTAAGGGTTTATAGTTTAGTAGTGTGATCAGGATTTGCAGGGATCGGGCCGACGCGCGGACTCTCAATAACTCCGATCCTCATCATCGTAAATACCGATAGCTAGTCCATTCCGGCCGTTCGGCGAGGCCGTCTGAGAACGCGAGCGGAAGCCGACCGAGGACGAGCGGCGCGGGTCCGGGCGGCGCCCGCCGCCGGCCTCGGCATGGGCAAAGCCTCGTCGCGCGCCGCCCGGACCTGCGCCGTGCGCCGCGGGGAGGTTTCCGCTCGCGTTCTCAGACGGACTCGGACTCGGGTTCGGAAGCGCCCGTCACCTGCAGGATCACTTCCGCGATCGCCCGCTCGCTGTCCACTGCCGCCATCATCTCGTAATAGTCCTCCTGCGGCAGCCCCAGCCTCGCCCACGCGCGCTCGTCGTACCGCGCCGACCCGCAGGACCCCGCGCACGCCACGCCGCGCGAGCGCGCCGCATAGTCCGCGAAATACAGCGCCGACGAAAGCAGGTCGTCGTCCCAGGACCCCTCGTCGTGGTGCGTCTCGATCGCGCTCACCACGTCCCCAGGCAGATTCCACGTCTTCGCCATCCACGCCCCCACCGCCGCGTGCCCCGTCCCGAATGCCACCCCTTCCGCCTCCGCGAACGATTCCTTGTTCTCCGTCGCGGCCTTCACCACAGCCGAGTACTCCTTCGGGAAGTACCCCATGAACGCAACCTTCCCCACGTCGTGCAGCAACCCCGTCAGGAACGCCTGCTCCGGCTCCTCCAGCCCCAGCCGCAGCGCCACGCGCTTCATCAATCCCGCCACCACCGCGCTGTGCTCCCAGAACTTCGAGAAGTCCTCCCGCTGCTTCTTCGAGATCGTCCGGAACACCCGGATGAGCGACAGCGACAGGACGAGGTTCTTGATCCGGCCGTAGCCCAGAAGCGCGATTGCGCGATTAAGGTCGCCGATCTTCTGCGGCAGCCCGAAATACGCGCTGTTCACCAGCTTCATGATCTGCCCCGACAGCGACGGGTCGCGCACGATCACGTTGGACACGTCCTGCGCCGACGAATCCGGGTCCTCGAGGAGGTTCATCACGAAAGTCGTGATCTCGGGAAGCGTCGGCAGCGTGTCGACGCGGCGCTGAACGTCCTGCAGAGAGATGAGAGTTTTGGCTTGTTTGGCCATGGCGGGGGGTTGACTTTACCAGAGGGAAAGCGAAGCGGGCCGGGAAAAGAAGCAGGCCCGGGGCTTCCCCCGGGCCTGCTGTTGCTGGACTCCCTGCCGGTCTACATGTCCATCCCCTGGTGCCCGCCGCCGCCGCCCTTTTCCTTCTTCTCCGGGATCTCGCTGATGAGAGCCTCGGTCGTGAGGAGGAGCGTCGCAACGCTGGCCGCGTTCTGGAGCGCCGTGCGGGCGACCTTCTTCGGGTCTACCACGCCGGCCTTCACCAGGTCCTCGATCTTGCCCTCGTCCGCGTTGAAACCCTCGTGCCCCTTCGCATCCCTCACCCACGCCGCGACCACCGCGCCGTCGAACCCGGCGTTGACGGCGATCTGGCGAAGCGGGGACTCCAGGGCGCGACGGACGATGTTGACGCCGATTTCCTCGTCGCTCGAGAGGCCCTTGGCCAGCTTGTCGAGCGCCTTCTGGGCCCGGATGAGCGCCGTGCCGCCGCCCGGGACGATGCCTTCCTCGACCGCCGCCTTGGTGGCCGCGACGGCGTCGTCCACGCGCGCCTTCTTTTCCTTCATCTCGAGTTCGGTCGCCGCGCCGACGTTGACCTGGGCGACGCCGCCGGTGAGCTTCGCGAGCCTCTCCTGCAGCTTCTCCTTGTCGTAGTCGGACGTCGTCCCCTCGATTTCCTTCTTGAGCTGCGAGATGCGCCCCTGGATCTGCTTCGTCTCGCCTGCACCCTCGATGATCGTCGTGTTGTCCTTGTCGATGACCACCTTCTTCGCCCGGCCGAGCTGGCTCAGCGAGAGGTTCTCGAGCTTCGTGCCGAGGTCCTCAAAAATCGCCTCGCCGCCCGTCAGGATCGCAATGTCCTCGAGCATCGCCTTGCGCCGGTCCCCGAACCCCGGGGCCTTCACCGCCGCCACTTCCAGGATCCCGCGCAGCTTGTTCACGACCAGCGTCGCCAGCGCTTCCCCCTCGATGTCCTCGGCGATGATCAGAAGCGGCTTCCCGGCCTTCGCGACCTGCTCCAGGATCGGGAGCATGTCCTTGATGTTCGAGATCTTCTTCTCGTGGATCAGGATGTACGGCTCCTTGAGCACGCACTCCATTTCCTCGAAGTTCGTGACGAAGTGGGGCGAGTTGTAGCCCTTGTCGAACTGCATCCCCTCGACCCAGGTGAAGTCGGTCGTGAGGGACTTGCCTTCCTCGACGGTGATGACGCCGTTGTCGCCGACCTTCTCCATCGCGTCGGCGATGATCTTGCCGATCTCGGCGTCGTTGTTGGCGGCGATCGTCGCGACGTTCTTCTTGTCCTTGTGGTCCTTGATCTTGATCGCCTGGCGGTCCAGGTCCTCGACGACGCACTCGACGGCCTTCTCGATCCCGCGCTTCAGCCCGAGCGGGTTCGCGCCGGCGACGACGTTCTTCAGGCCCTCGAGGAAGATCGCCTCGGCGAGCACGGTCGCGGTCGTGGTCCCGTCACCGGCGACGGAAGCGGTCTTGGAAGCGACCTCGCGCACCATCTGGGCGCCCATGTTTTCGTAGGGATCCTCGAGCTCGATTTCCTTGGCCACCGTCACGCCGTCCTTGGTGATCGTCGGCGCGCCGAAGGACCTCTCGAGAATGACGTTGCGGCCTCGCGGCCCGAGCGTGACCTTCACGGCGCGGGCGAGCTTCTGCACTCCGGCCTTGATTCCATCACGGGCTTCCTGGTCAAAAGCGATTCTCTTCGCGCCCATCGTCTCTTACCTCCTCGGACTTGGTTGCTGGGTGACTGGTGACTGGTCGCGCGGTGATCGTCACCGGGCGACCGGGCATCAGGCTTCAGGACCCTTTTCACCGACCTGGCCGAGCAACGACGCGAACACGCGGATCGTCACCCGCGCCACCTCGATCTCGAACGGGCGAGGAAGCCAGCTCCACGCCCCGGCGTCCGCCGCGGCCAGGCGCGCCTCTTTCGAAGCGGTTGCGCCCCCCACGAACATCACCGGAAACCGGACGACCTCCCTCAACGCCGCGAGCAACTGAATCCCCGTCATGTCCGCAAAGGCCGAATCGATGATCCCCGCGTCGATCGGAACCCGGCGCGCGATGTCGAGCGCCCGGTGACCCGTGTCGGCGGTGTGGACCGAAACACCCAGGCCCGAGAGCACCTCTGACAGCGCCTCGCGCGCCCCGAAATCAGGCTCGGCGACGAGGATATGGAAGTGTCTTGAGGCTTTCACGGGGGACTGCACCGACAACGGTTCCTGAGAGGCGCGGAAGCAAACGCGGTGCCCGGAGAAGGGTTCCGGATGGACGACATAAGTCATTAGGCGACAATTAGTTGTGACGACACCCATTTCGCAATTCCGCGCGGCTTTCTGCCACTCTGTCGCCGGCTCGCCTCAGGTGGCAGGGAATCGCCCCTCCTCCCCCCGGTTGACGCCCTTCCCCGCCCCGGTTACGGTCTCCCGCCCATGAGCCACGCAGACCTGCCTTCCTTCATCCGCGCCCTCGAAGACCGCGGATGGCTCAAGCGCATCAAGACGCCGGTTTCCCAGGACCTCGAAATCTGCGCCATCGCGGACCGCGCCGTGAAAAAGGGCGGCCCCGCCCTCCTTTTTGAAAACGTCTCCGGCCACTCCACCCCCGTCCTCATCAACGCCGTCGCCTCCCACGACCGCGTCAAGCTCGCGTTCGGCGTGGACGACCTCGCGCAGCTCACGCACAAAATGGAGGACCTCCTCGCGCTGGCCATGAAACCGCCGGGGCCCGGTCTCCTCAACAAGCTCAAGGTGCTGCCCAAGCTCTACGACCTCGCGACGATCATGCCGCGCACGGTCGACGAGGGACCGTGCCAGGAAGTCGTCGAGAGCGACCCTTCCTTCCACTCGATCCCCGTCCTCAAGTGCTGGCCTGAGGACGGCGGGCGCTTCATCACCTGGCCCATGGTCTTCACCAAGGACCCGGAGTCCGGCGCGCGCAACTGCGGCATCTACCGGATGCAGGTCTACGACGACCGCACGTGCGGGATGCACTGGCACCGCCACAAGGACGGCGCACGGCATTTCGGGAAATCGGACAGGCTCGAGGTCGCCATCGCCATCGGCTCCGACCCCGTCACCGCCATGTGCGCCGCCATGCCGCTTCCGCCAGACGCCGACGAGATGATGCTCGCGGGGTTCCTGAGGGGCGAAGCGGTGAAGATGGCGAAGTGCCGGACGGTGAACCTCGAGGTGCCGGCGAATTCGGAGATCGTACTCGAGGGGTACGTGAAGAAGGGCGAGTTGCGGCGCGAGGGGCCATTCGGGGATCACACGGGGTTCTACTCGCTGGCGGACGACTACCCGGTGTTCCACCTGACGGCGCTGACGCACCGGAGGCGGCCGACGTACATGACGACGATCGTGGGGATTCCGCCCATGGAGGACGACTTCATGGGCGAAGCGATCGGGCGGGTGTTTCTGCCGCTGGTGAAGATGAATCTGCCCGAGGTGGTGGACCTGCACATGCCGTGGGAGGGCGTGTTTCACAACCTGGTGCTGGTGTCGATCAAGAAGCGCTATCCCGGCCACGCGCGCAAAGTGATGCACGCGCTGTGGGGGATGGGGCAGATGATGTTCGCGAAGGTGATCGTGGTGCTGGACGCGGAGGTGGACGTGCGCGACTACCACCAGGTGGCGCTCTGGGCGCTGAACCACATCGACCCGTCGCGGGACTTCGAGCACGCGAAGGGGCCGATGGACGTGCTGGACCATGCGAGCGTCGAGGTCGGGTACGGCGGCAAGGTCGGGATCGATGCAACGAAGAAGATCCGGGGCGAAGGTTTCGTGCGGGAGTGGCCGGATCCGATCGTGATGGACGAGGGGACGAAGCGCCGCGTGGACGGGATTTGCCGGGAACTGGGGCTGTAAGGTTGAGTGAACGTCGCGCGACTGTTTCATGAACTCGCGTTTCATGAATTGCGGAAAGTTCCACAATGAAACGCTATTCGCGCCCATTCCCCCGTTTCCAGCGTTTCAAACAGGGTCCAAGGCTTGCATCGTTCTACTCCCGCGACACTATGCCCCCCAATCCCTACCGCTTCCTGCTGCTCGACCCGAATTTCGTCACCCGGATCGCTCTGACGAGCCGGTTGGAGGCGTCGGGCTACATGGTCCGTGCCGAAAAGGCCATCAGCACCGCCGCGCGCGTCGCGACTTCCACCAACTGGGACCTCATCATCGCGAGCGCTTCACTCGCCGCGCAGGACCTCGAAGCCTTCCTGGAGACCCTCGCGATGACGGAGTGCAAGGCGCTGATGTGCGTCGTGATGGAGCCCGAGGACCGTGCCCGCAAGGAAATCGCGGATCGCTTCCAGGCCCGCGTCGCTGTGCACCCGGTGCGCCCCCAGTCGCTGGCCGAGTTCCTGCCGCCGCGGACTCCGGGCGCCGAGGGGACCGCGAACCCGACTCCGTTCTTTCGCACGGCGTAGTCGCGCTTCAGGCGCCCCTTCCGGGCTTCACCCTCCGCAAGCCCTCCGCGAACGATTGAAGGGCGACCAGGGTGATGGAGAGGGCGGCCGCGGGGAAGACGACGAGCCACCAGCGGAACTGGACGGGGTTCAGGTAATCGGCGCCATCGGCGAGGAGGGACCCCCAGGAGGCCTGAGGGTCGCGGACGCCGAGGCCGATGAACGAGAGGAAGGATTCCTCGAGCATCATCGCGGGGACCATGAGGGCCGCGTAGGCGAGGACGGGGCCGGCGAGGTTCGGGAGGACGTGGCGCCGAAGGGAGCGGAGTGGTCCTCCGCCGAGGGCGCGGCAGGCTTCGACGTATCCCGCGGTGCGAAGGGCCTGGACCTCCGCGCGGACGATGCGTGCCGGGGTGAGCCACTGGACGGCGCCCAGGACGAGGAACAGCAGCACGAGCTGCGCGCGGGCCTCGGAGCGGCCGAGGAGCAGCACGAGCGGGTTGCTGTCGGGCGGGATCGAGCGGAACATCACGGTCGCGAGAATGGCGACGAACACGAACGGCAGCCCGTAGAGCGTGTCCACGAGCCGCATGAGCGCCGTGTCCACCCAGCCGCCCCTCCAGCCCGCCAGCGCGCCCACCGCCAGGCCGATCGAGAGCGCCACCACCGTCCCCGCGAATCCGACCGCCAAGGAGACCGCCGCGCCGGCCGCGAGCCTGGAAGCCAGGTCGCGCCCGAGCTGATCCGTCCCGAGCCAGTGCGACCACGACGGGGGCTGAAGGACGGCCGCGGGGTCCTGCTTGTCGGGGGCGTGCGGCGTGATGAGCGGGACGATCACGGTCGCCGTGAGGATGGCCAGGAGCAGGAAGGGGGCGATGCGTTTCATCGGGCGCCCCCGGGAAACGGATTTGCCACAGAGGTCACAGAGAGCACCGAGAAATGCAGAATCTCTCTGTGAACTCTGTGTTCGCCGTTCGCGCGTCCCGGGATCACAGCCCCTCCCTGATCCGCGGGTCCAGCGCGGCGCAAGCAATGTCCACCCCGATGTTCACGACCACGAGAAGCGCGCTGTACACGAGCACCACGCCGACCAGCAGCGTGAAATCGCGCCCCATCGCCGCATTCACGAAATGCCCTCCCAGCCCCGGGATCGCAAACACCTTCTCCACCGCGAACGACCCCGTCAGCGCCGCCGCCGTCGCGGGGCCGAGGTAATTCAACACAGGCAGCAGCCCGTTGCGAAGCGCATGGTTCATGGCGACGTCGCGCTCGTCGAGGCCCTTCGCCCGCGCCGTCCGGCAGTAATCCTTCGCGAGGTTCTCCCGCGTCGCGGCCCGCGCCAGCCGCGCGACCACTGCGCACACCGGCAGCCCAAGCGCGGCGGCCGGCAGCAGGACCTGTTTCAGGCTCCCCCACCCTCCCGGCGGCAGCAGCCCCAGCCCGAAAGCGAAGATCATCGCCAGCACCGGCGCGATTACGAACGACGGAAGCGCCACGCCGGCGAGCGACGCCCCCGTGGCCGCCGCGTCCGCGCGGCCGCCCGGCTTCATTGCCGCCCGCGCGCCGAGCCAGAGCCCGCAAGGCACCGCCCACGCCAGTGCCAGCGCTGCCAGCGCCGCCGACACCGGGAACGCCGCCGCCACGATCTCGTTCACGCTCCAGTCGAGCGACCGCATTGACGGCCCGAGGTCGCCTTTCGCCAATCCCGCGAGGAAGTACCCGAACTGCTTCGCCAGCGGGTCGTGCATGTGCCACCGCGCTTCGAGCGCCGCCTTCACATCCTTCGGAAGCTCGCGTTCCTCGTCGAACGGCCCGCCCGGCGCCATCCGCGCCGCGCAGAACACCACCAGCGCGATCGCGAGCAGCACGAACACGCCGCCGAGAAGTCGCTTCAACAGGTACCCCAGCATCATTTCGCCCACCCGACGCCGGCGAGCGGATGCACCCCCATGAGGTTCTCGGAAATCCCGCGCAGCTTCGGGTCCCACAGCTCGATCGTCACCGGCACGTACAGCGGCGCTGCCGGCCCTTCCGCCAGCAGCCGCGCTTCCGCCTGCTCCAGCGTCGCCATCCTCGTCTCGCCGCGCTCTCCGGCCGCGCGCTTGACGAGCGCGTCATAGATCGGGTCGGACCAGCCCGTCTGGTTGTTGCCCGAGTCGCCCGTGAAGATCTCCAGGAACGTGTTGGGGTCCTGGTAGTCGCCGATCCACGACGACAGGCACAGCTCGTAGTCGAGCGCCCGCCGGCGGCGCGACCACTCTTTCTTGTCCACGCGGTCGAGGATGACCTCGATCCCCAGGGTTTCCTTCCAGGTCGCCTGAAGCGTCTCGGCGATGAGGACGAACTCCTTCTGGGCGGGGTACAGGAAGCGGATGCGCGGGAAATCTCGGCCGGCGCGGGCGAGGAGGGCGCGGGCGCCGTCGGCGTCGCGCAGCGGCTCCTTCGCGGCGGCGTATCCTGCGAGGCCGGGCGGCACGAAAGCGGCCCAGGGCAGCTGCCCGGCGCCGTTCGTCTTCACGATCCGCTCCCGGTCCACGGCCATCGAGAACGCGCGGCGGACGCGGTTGTCGTTGAACGGCGCGTGATCCGCCGCCATGCGCACGAACGAAACGCCCAGCCGCGGTGCCACATGCAGGTCCGCGCGACCCTGCAGGTCCCTCACGATCGCCGGCGGCGGGTCCGCCACCCAACGCGCCATCCCGCCTTCGTACAGGTTGAACTGCGCCGGCCCCGGCGCGACCGACAGGAACGTGACCGCCGTGAGCGAGACCCCGGCGGCGCCATGGAAGCGCGGGTTGCGCGCGACCACGATGCGGTGGCTGGGGGACCATTCGGAGAGCGTGAACGGTCCGTTGCCCGTGAAGTTCCCGGCGCGGGTCCAGGCGCGGCCATGCGCCTCGACGGCGGGGCGCGGCGCGGGGAGGTAGGTCATGAGCGAAGTGAGGGCGAGGAAGTACGGCGTGGGCTGCTGGAGCTCCACGACGAGGGTCCGGTCGTCCGGCACCCGCAGCCCCACGGCCTCAGCCGATGTTTTCTTTTCGCGGTAGGCCTGCCCCCCGCGCACCGGCTTCATCAGCTCCCAGTTCGCGGCCTCCGGCGAGGCCATCACGCGCAGCCACGACCACCGGAAGTCCTCCGCCGTCACCGGCCGCCCGTCCGACCACCGCCCTTCCGCCCGCAGCCGGAACGTGTAAGTCAGCCCGTCCGCGGAAATGTCCCACGACTCCGCCGCCCCCGGCCGAGGCTCCAGCGTCGCCGGGTCCGCAACGGTCAGCCCTTCCAGAAGCGCCGACAGGATCCGTCCCTCGAGGATCTGTGACGCGAGCGCCGGGTCAAGCGTGCGGGGCTCGTCGCCGAACACCACGGTCAGCCCGCCCGCAGGCGGCGGCTTCACGCTCCACGCGAGCGACAGCGCGGCAATCAGGGCGAGCATCGCGCACAGAAGCGCGGCGGGGCGCATGGAGGAACGGTTATCGCGCGGCGCGCGGCGCGGCGCAAGCAAAGTCGACGGGTGTTACGGCGCGCGGAGCGCCTCGAACAGCGTCTTCCCGACCTGCCCCAGGCTGCTCGGCGCGCACTTGTCGGGCGTGTCCTCGTCCGTGTGGAAGAACGGGTAGTCGAAATCGATGAGGAGAATCACCGGGATCCCCTTCTCCAGGAAAATCCTGTGGTCGTCGAGCATCTCGGGCTGCGACTCGTCCACGAACGCCTTCGCGTCGGCCCGCTTGGCCGCGGCCCAGACGCGATCGACGACCGCGGGGGCGAGCTTCACCGACTTCGCCTCGCGCCGGATCTTCAGGCTCGCGTCGCCCACCATGTCGAGAATCACGCCCCACTCGACTTTGTAACCGGGGTTGTCGCGCATCCACGCGGTCGAGCCCAGGAAGTAATCTTCCCACACGCCCTCGCGGCCGAAGTCCTCGCCGTCGAAGAAGATCATGTCAACCCCCCACGCCGGCGGCGCCGTCTTCCACGCTTCCGCCAGCGCCAGCATCACCGCCACCCCCGAGCCGCCGTCGTTCGCGCCGCTGATCGGCGTGGAACGGTTCGCGGGATCCGGATCGCGGTCCGCCCAGCTCCGCGTGTCGTAATGCGTCCCCAGCAGGACGCGCTTTGTTTCCGAGGGCCTGAAGCGCGCCACGATGTTGCGGAACACGGACGGCCCGGTCGCGTTCTTCGCCGTGTGCCGGAACTCGTGCACGCTCACCTCCGCGCCGCACGCCTTTGCCCGCTCCGCGATCCACTTCTCCGCGGCTTCCTTCTCCAGGCTCGCGTGGTTGCGCGGACCGATCAGGCAGAGCTCCTTCAGAAGCGTGTACGCCCGCTCGCCGTCGAACGCGCCGGCGGGCGCGGGCTTCGGCTTCGCCGCGTCGCCGCAGCCGGCCGCGAAGAACAGAAGCAGGAGCAGCAGCGTCGCAAAGCGCTTCATCAGAAGCTCATCGTGTCCACGGGGGCGTAGTCGTCGGTGAGGACGGGGACGTCGTCCACGGGAAGCGGCGCGCCGAGGACGCGGCGGGCGTCGTCGAAGAACGTCTGAGTGGGGGCGTCGCCGCGCTTCACGAACCCCGCGGCGGTCTCGATGACGCGCTCGGGGGTCCACGCCGGGGCGCCGTTGAGGGCGATGAGCATGACGTTGCGCGTGCGCGTGGGGTCGAGGGTCGCGGCC
>CAVPNQ010000068.1:0-15728 GCA_963706735.1 uncultured Planctomycetia bacterium | reverse complement strand
GAGCTGCGCGCCGACCCGAACGCGACGAGCGATGCGAGCGAGTTCGCAGCCATGTTCTCGCGCGCCGAACGGGTCGTGTCGAACGCGGTCGCGGACGCGGCCGACCGCCGCGAATCCTGGGCGTTCCGCCTCGGGGCGCTGCTGACGCTGGTGTTGCGCCATGCACCCGTCGAGCCTGCCCCGTGCGGCCCCGCATTGCGCGCCGCACTCGGGACGCTCGACGACCACATCGCCGCCGCGCCCCTGTCCATCTCGCTGGCGCGCGCCCTCCGCCGCTTCCTCGTCGCAGCTTCAAGGGAGGCCGTTCGCGAGGCGCTGGCGACTGAGGCGCTGGAGATCGAAGGAATGATCGCGCTGGCGTCGCGGAATTGAACGAGTTCACTCGGACGGCGGGTGCGGCGAGGACTTCTCAGGCACCGGATCGTGTCCGAACCCGCCCCACGGGTGGCAGCGGCACAGCCGCTTGAACCCGAGCCAGCCGCCCACGAACAGCCCGCGCTTCTGGAGCGCCTCAAGGACGTAAGCGCCGCAGGTGGGCTGGAAGCGGCACACGTCGGGCATGATCCGCGAGAGCGTGTTCCGGTAGACCCACATCGCGCCGATGCAGATCCAGCGCACGGGTTCGAACGGCAGCTCGTACCAGGGAGTGCTCATCACTTCTGCTCGACCACGTCCTTCCAATCGAGTCGGTTCGCGCCGAGGACCTTTCGTGTGGCCGGATCGCGCACGATGACGACGGCGTACAGATTCTCAGCCTTCCAGTCCTTGCCGAGCGGGATTTGGACTCCGATGTTGCCCTCCTTGTCGATCACGGCGGGCTTGGTCAGGAACCTGACGACGCCGTGTTCCGTGACGGTGTGCCCCTTGAGTTCGCCTGCCGTGATCTCCGTCGTCAGGTTGTTCTCCGCGACGGCCACGGTGACCTCGACCGCCTGATTGACGTCCTTCGGCAACGCGATGTTCGCCTCAATGACGGCGTGGGCCGCGGTTCGCTTTCCCGTCGCTGTCACCTTCGCGACGACAGCGGCCTTGCCGTCGTCCTCGATCCGCTTCACGGCCTGCCCGGAGTTCGACGTGTGCATCGCGCCGCTGACGACGAGCATCGGTGTGTACATGCCGCGAAGCGCCAGCGGTTTTGCGTACTGGTTCTGCGCCTCGGTCATCTGCTTTGACCCGAAGGGATCCCTCCAGCCCAGCTTGTCCCAGTAGTCAACGTGGTAGGCGAGCGCGATGGCGTTCTCAAACCCCTTCTCGCGCTTCGCGACCTTGCCGAGGAACTCCTCGGCGGGAGGGCAGGATTCTCACCCCTGGCTGGTGAAGAGCTCGACGAGCACGGGAGTTCCTCCGGCGGGTTTCGGGTCTTCGCAGGCGACGAAAGTGGCCAGGAGCGGCGACAGGGCGAGGCAAAGGACGGCGCTGAATCGCAAGTTCACTCGAGGTGCTCCCACGGGAGAGGGGAGCGCCGATTGTAGCAGCGGCGGCTGAGCTATGGGGCGGGTGCCGGCGCTTCCGGCGGCGCGGCCTTCCGGGCGAGCTTGACGAGCGACGCCGTGACCTCGGCCAGCGTGAGGTCCGCGGTCTTGCGCGGCAGGAACAGGTAGTCCCACCCGGGCGTCAGTTCCTCGCGATGCAGCCGGAACGATTCGCGCAGGAGCCGCTTGATCCGGTTGCGATCCGGCTTCGCCTTCACGTGCCGGCCGACGACGATGCCGAGGCGCGGGAAGCCCAGGCCGTTCGGGCGCGCGTGGAGCTGCAGGACGCCGTCCTTGGCCTTGTGGGCTGAAGCGAACGCGGCGTCGAACTCGTCGCGACGGGTGAGGCGGAGGAGCTTGGGGAAGGTGTTCGGCACGGGGGCGAGGATATCGCGCGGGAAGTTCTTTGGGAGGGAGAAGCGAGGAATTACATTCTCCGCCCCAAGGGAGAGAGGAAAGGCAATGGCCGGGGTGACTTCATTTCGATGCGTGAATCACGCGGATCGCGCGGCGATCGGCGTCTGCGTGAAGTGCCGGGCGCAGGTCTGCGCGGACTGCACGACGAAGGTGCAGGGGATCAACCACTGCCTGAAGTGCCTTCAGCGGCAGGTGGTGCCGAGCGACACGTCGATCCGCCGCCCGAGCGCGAGCGTGACGCCTATGGGGATCGTGGCGGCGTTCGCGTTCTTTGCTGTCGTATTCGGGATTGCGGGCGCGATCCTGGTGTCCACGGTCTGACATGGAAAACCGCACCGTGATCCCGCTGACGCGCCGGCTCGGGCCGCTCGAGGTCGTGGACTCGGCGATCTGGTTCGCGCGCGACCACGCCGTGGCGTTCCTTGCGACGGCGGGAACGGGGAGCCTGGTGTTCGCACTCGCGATCGCAGCTGCGTACAACCGGCTGGGCGGCCTGCCCCCTCACTCCGACGTTTCGGACCATCTGCCCGAGATCGCCGCCTGGGGCGCCGGCCTCTCCGCGCTCTTCCTCGCACGCGGCCTCGGTCACTGGGCCGTCGTCGAACGGCTGGCGGGATCGTTGCGCGCCGAGGAGCGCCCGCCCGAGGCCTGCTGGACGTCCGCTCTGAAAAACGCCGCCGCCGCGATCTTCCTCGCCGGCGTTCCCGCCATGGCGCAGTGGGCGGGATTCGCCCTCGTCTGGCCGGGCCTCTCGTTCCTCAACCGCTGGAGCGGCGCGCTCGCCGCCGCCGTCTTCGAGCGCATCGAGCCCGCGCGCGCCCTTCGCCGCTCCCGCGATCTCATGCGCGGCTCGATCGATGCCATGGCCGTCTGGGCGATCCTCTTCGTTTCGTGGGCGCTCCTGTTCGTCAACCTGCTCATCGCGGGCGCTCTCCTCCCCGGCCTCCTCCGGAACTTCTTCGGCGTCAACCTCCCGCGATTCGAACAGGCCGTCTCCCCCGGCAACGCCCTCTTCGTCGTCGGCGCTCTTGCCGTCTCCTGGGCCGCCTGCGACGCCCTTCGCACCGTCGCTTTCGCCATCCTCTACCTGAACTCGCGCATCGAGCGCGAAGGGGGCGACCTGGTCGGGCGCATCGAGGTCTTCAAGGCCGGCCGCCGCGGACTCGCCGTCGCGCAGGCGGTGACGGAGGAAACCCATGCGTAGCGCGCTGCTGGCGCTGTGGCTGGCGGGGGTGGTGTTTGCGCAGGAAGCACCGCCGGAGACTAAGCCGTTGGACGACGATGCGCGGCGGGCGGAGGACCGTGCGCTCCGGGGGCAGTCCGGGTCGGCGGAGTACGACGAGGCGTTGAAGCGCTGGAAGGCGGAGCGCGGGGCCGGCGGCGACGACCGGGCGATGCGCGAGCGGCTGGACCGGATTCTGCGGGAGGAAACGACACGCGACCTGGACCGGACGCCGCCGCCGGAGAAGGAGGAAGAGCGGCCTGTGCGAGACTCAGGAAACCGAGAACCGCGGAAGACGGAGACGCCTTCGGGCGGCCCGGGCCTCGGCTCCGCATCGTCCGCCGGGCTGGGTTCTGTGATTTACGTCGTCCTGATCCTGATGGCCGCGATCATCCTGGCTTTCGCCATCTACGCGATCGTCATGGCGGTGATGCGGGCGCGCCACAAACCCGCGATGGCCGCGGACGGCGACGAAGCCGCCGACGATGAGGAACGCGGCGGCGCCGCGCCCCCTGTCCTGCGCGACCCGGACGCATGGCTCGCCGAGGCCCGCCGCCACGCTGCCGCCGGGCGCTGGCTCGAGGCCCTGCGCTGCCTCCTCTTCGCCTCCCTCGAACGCCTCCACCGCTCGCGCTTCATCGATTACACCCGCGCGCGCACGAACCGCGAGTGCGTCCGGAATTTCACGGGTCCCGAGGCGCGGCGCGCACCGTTCGGGGCGCTGGTGGACGAGTTCGATCTCGCCGTCTACGGCCAGCACCCGGTAGGGGCGGAGGACTACGCGCGGGCGGAAGCTGCGGCGCGCGAGCTGGGGAGAGGAGACGCCGATGAAAGCCTCTCGTGAGCGCGGATGGGTCGGCATCGCAGGGCTCGTTCTGGTGGCCGGCGCCCTCGCCTGGGGAGCCGCGCGCGAATTCCGGGCGCGGGAAGCGCGCCGCGTGACGGACCGCGGGTCGATTTTCGCTTCGGACGCCAGCGGCACGCGCGCGCTGTTTCTGCTATTGAAATCGGAGGGTCTTGCGGTCACGGCGCTGACACGGCCGCCCTCGGCGGCGCTGGAGAAGGGGCTGCTGGTGATCATCGATCCCGGCAAGGAGATGGACGCAAAAGGCGCGGAAAGAGCGCTGGAGTGGGTGGACGCCGGCGGCGCGGTGGTGGTGGCGGGGGAGGACCTGGGGCCGATGGGGAAGGCGCTCGACGCACACGTGGTGCCCGGCACGAACCGCGGGCTCGGGCTGGCGCTTCCCGCGCGCGGCGAGAAGCCGTTTGCGGTGGCGACGGGAAGCGACGCGGAAGTGAAGGTCGAGGGGCGCGACGAGGCGCTGCTGCGGCGCGGAAAGTCGCGTCAGGCGGTGGAGTTCGAGCGGGGGAGCGGCCGCGTCGTCCTGATTGCAGACGCGTTCTGCGCGACGAACGCCGGGCTCGATGCGGCGGACAACGGGCCGTGGTGGGTCGAGACCTGCCGCAGGCTCGCCGCAGGGCGGCCCGTGATGTTCCTGGAGACCGTTCACGGTTTCGCACGCGAGCCTTCGATTCCGGAATACGTTTCCGATCGAGGGTTTGCCCCGCTGGCGGTCCAGCTCATGCTCGTCGTCGCGGTCGGCCTCTGGGTCGTCGGCTCGCGCAAGGCCACGCCCCTGGCCCCTTCATCGCTCGTGCGGCGACCCGCCGCGGAGTACGCCGCGACGATGGCCCAGCTGTACCGGCAGGGGCGATCCGAAGCCCACGCCGCGACCGTCGCCCTCGCAGAACTCGAAACATGGTGGCGCAGGCCCGCTTCCACGCGCGCCTTCGCCAGGCTGGACGCGGCCCAAAGAGCGGCCGCGCAGGCACAGATGGAATCCCTGGCGGCGGAAGGTCGCGGGCTCGCGGGGCTCGCCCGTCCCGGGGAGGATGCCGTGCACGGCTGGGTGGCGCGCGCGGCCGCATTTCGAAGGAGCGTGAGCGGTGACGATCGTGAATGAAGTGCCCGGGGCCCTGAAAACCGCGGCGGCCGCGGTCCGGGCCGAGATGCACAAGGTGATCATCGGCCAGGACGAAGCCCTCACGTGGCTCATCCTCGCCGTATTCCTGCGCGGACACGTCCTGCTCGAGGGCGTTCCCGGAACGGCGAAAACCCTCGCCGTCCGGACCCTGGCGCGCGCCCTTCATGCGTCGTTCCGCCGCGTCCAGTTCACCCCCGACCTCATGCCGAGCGACATCACCGGCGTGCACATCTTCGACTTGCAGCGCAACGAGTTCACGCTGCGCAAGGGGCCGATCTTCACGGACCTGCTGCTCGCGGACGAGATCAACCGCACGCCCGCCAAGACCCAGGCCGCGCTCCTCGAGGCCATGCAGGAACGCAGCGTCACCATCGACGGCGAAACCCACACCCTTCCCTCGATCTTCACCGTCTTCGCGACGCAGAACCCCATCGAAATGGAAGGCACCTACCCGCTCCCCGAGGCCCAGACCGACCGCTTCCTGTTCAAGGTAGCGCTGACGTACCCGTCCCCGGCGGACGAAGAAGCAGTCCTGCGCGCGTATCACGAGGGGAAGGAGCCGCACGACATCGACCGGGCAGGCGTGAAAGCGGTGCTGACGATGGAGGACGTGCTGGCCGCGCGAAAGGCGATCGACGCGGTGCAGGTCTCCGACGGGCTGATCACGTACATCCGCAAGGTTGTGGCGGTGACGCGCGAGTCGCCGGACGTCCTTCTCGGGTGCGGCACGCGCGCCGGCATTCACCTGCTGCTGGCTTCGAAGGGGCTTGCGGCGATCGACGGGCGAACGTTTGTGCTGCCGGATGACGTCAAGCGGGCCTCGGTGCCGGTCATGCGCCACCGGATGATCCTGAACCCCGAAGCGGAGGTGGAAGGGCTGAAGCCGGAGAACGTGATCGACCGCATCCTGGCGAAGGTCGAGGTGCCGCGGTGAGGCCGACGCCCCTCTTCTTCGTGCTGTTTGCGCTCGGGCTTGTCCCGGCGGCGCTCGCGGTGCGTGGCGAGGGGTGGCTGTTTGCGGCGGCGGCGTGGGACGCGGCGCTGGTGGTGCTGCTCCTGGTGGAGCGGACGACGGGGGTGCGCCGCCAGTGGATCGAGATCGAGCGGGCGCTTCCGGACAAGGTGTGCGTCGGCGAGGAGAACGCGTGTGCGCTGACGTTCCGGAGTTTCGCGTGGCTGCCGCTTCGGGTGTGGGCGATCGAGGGTTGGCCGTCCGAGTTCGAGGTTGAGCCGGGGGAACTGACGGCGCGTGTGGCCCCGTACCGTGCGGAGACGGTGAAGTACGTGCTGCGGCCGGGCGGGAGAGGGGAATTCGATCTCGGACCGGCGCAGGTGCGCGTGCGGTCGCCGCTGGGACTCATCGAGCGCCGGCTGTCGTTCGGCGAGCCGACGAAGGTGCGCGTGTACCCGAATCTCAAGGACCTGCGGCGTTACGACCTGCTGTCGAGGCGCAGGCTGCTGTCGCAGCAGGGAATCCGCGCCGTGCGCCGCGTCGGCGAAGGGCGGGAATTCGAGCGGTTGCGCGAGTATTCGCCCGGGGACGAATACCGGATCATCGACTGGAAAGCCACGGCTCGCCGCCGCCGCCCCGTGTCGCGCGTCCACGAAACCGAGCGCGGCCAGAACGTCATGATCCTCCTCGACGCCGGCCGCCTCATGGCCGCCGCCACCGGACGCCTCACCAAGCTCGACTTCGCGATCAACGCCGCCCTCATGCTCGGCTACGTCGCCCTCCGCGGAAACGACCGCGTCGGCCTCGCCGTCTTCTCCAGCGACGTCGAGTCCTTCGCCCTCCCTCGCGCCGGCCGCGCCGCCCTGTCGCGCCTCATGGACGCCCTCGTCCCCCTTCAGCCCCGCCTCACCTTCTCCAACTACCGCGCCGCCGTCGAGGCCGTCAGCCGCAAAATGCGCCGCCGTGCGCTGGTCGTGCTCTACACGGACCTCGCGGACCCGGAGGCGATGGAAGAGATCGTCAGCGTCTTTCCGCTCTTGCGCCGCAACCACCTCCCGCTGTGCGTGTCGTTCCGCGACCCCGCGCTTCTCGAGCTCGCCGGCGCGCCGCCCGCCCGCAACGCCCTCTACGAACACGTCGCCGCCATGGAAATGGTCGCCGAACGCCGCAAGGCCCTGGGCGACCTCCGCGCCAAGGGCGTCTCCATCGTGGACGTCCCCCCCGAGGAAATCGCCGTCGCGTCCGTCAACCGCTACCTCAGCCTCAAACGCATGCAGGCCATCTGACCATGGACCTCGACCGCTTCATCTCCCAGAGACAGGGCGCCTGGCGGCGCCTCGAGGTCACGCTTCAGCAGATCGAGCGAAGCGGCATCGACACGCTCACGGTGGACCGGTTGCGCGAACTGGGCGGCCTCTACCGCGAAGCGTGCTCCGATTTCATCTATGCCCGCACGGTGCTGCAGAACGACGAGCTGGGCGACTTCCTCAACAAGCTCGTCGGGGACGCCTATGCGGCCATTTACCGGCGTTCGTGGATGACGCCGGGCGGGGTCTGGAAGTGGTTCTCGAGCGGGCTGCCGGCGACGGTGAAGCGGAACTGGGGCGTGGTGCTGGCGGCGTGGGTGCTGCTGATCGCGGGGACGCTCGGCGGGTTCTTCAGCACGCTCTACGACCGTGAGGCGTTCTACTACATCGTCCCGACGGACTACCACGGGCTTTACGGCGAGAAGCACGACGACCCGCGCGCGAGCCGCTTCGGCGACGACGTCAGCCTGGCGAAGTCGCGCGATTTCGCGGCGATGCTGTTCACGCACAACATCAAGGTGGCGCTGACGGCGTTCGCGATGGGGACGAGCGGGGGAACGCTGACGACGGTGATGATCGGCTACAACGGCGCGATGCTGGGGAGCATTGCGGCGAACTACCACCGGTGGGACCAGGACCTGGCGTTCTGGGCGCTCATCGTCCCGCACGCCGGCCTCGAGATTTCCTGCATCGTCCTGGCGGGTGCCGGCGGGCTCATGCTCGGGTGGGCGCTGATCCGGCCGGGGCGCAGGACGCGCGGCGAGGCGTTCGCGGAGGCGGGCAAGGAAGCGGTCTCGCTGGCGCTGGGCGCCGCGCCGTTCCTGGTCATCGCCGGTTTCATCGAGGCGTTCGTGACGCCGTCGGGGGCGATCAGCCCGTGGGCGAAGATGATTCTCGGCATCGTGACCGGCGCAGGGATGTGGGTCCACCTGCTCCTGCCGAGGAGGGACCCTGCGTAGCCCCTCCTGGATCGACCGCACGCACGTCATCACCACACCCGAGGCCGTGGATTTCGCCTACGACCTCGCGGGGCCGGGACAGCGGGCGCTCGCGTGGCTGGTGGACGGGAGCATCATCACCCTCCTCATGTTCGGCGCCGCCATAACGGCTGCGCTCATCGGCATCCAGGCGTGGTTTTTCGTCACCGCGTTCGTGCTCCAGACGAGCTATTTCATCGTTCTGGAGGCCTGGTTGCACGGCCAGACTCCCGGGAAGAAGGTCTTCGGCATCCGAGTGCTCGATGCCCGCGGCTTCCGCATCTCCTTCACCCAGTCCGCCCTCCGCAATATCCTCCGCTTCGCCGACTCCCTCCCGTTCTGCTACCTCGTCGGCGGCATCGTCACGCTCTTCAACCGCCGCGGCCTCCGCCTCGGCGATCTCGCGGCGGGGACGATCGTCGTGCGCATTCCCTCGGTGCCTTCGCCAGAGCGACTCCTCCCCGCGGGCCAGCGCAGCGACCTCCTCCTCGGCGACTTTGCGCTGGGCGAACGGGTGCGCCGTGTGCTGAAGTCTCCCGAGAAGGACCTGCTGATTTCGCTGGCCGTGCGGAGGGAGAGGATGGAACCTCGGCCGCGGATGGAAGTTTTCGAAGCGGCTGCCGCGTGGTTCGCGGAGCGCCTGGAGATTCCCAAACCGTCCACGATGAGCGCGGAAACCTATATTCTGAACCTGGCGGCCATCGCCCACGCCCCGCGGCGACGGACGGAACCCCCGAAAGTGAGGTAGCCCATGCTGGGACCGTGTTCCAACCACCCGACGGTGGAGGCAACCAAGACCTGCGCCGGTTGCCAGCGGCCCTACTGCGATTCCTGCACCGTTGAACTCGGAGGCTGGACCTATTGCGGTAACTGCAAGAATGCCGCCGTCGCCGCTTCCCAACAGGTTCAGGAATTCAAACTCCCCAAGCAGGCGCTTCAGTACGCCATCGTCGGCATCTTCTGTTTCGGGATCATCCTCGAGCCGGTGGCCATCTGGAAGGGCATCGAAGCGCTGAACCAGATCAAGAGGGATCCGCGGTTGCCGGGAAAAGGGATGGCGACGGCAGCTGTTGTCATCGGCGGCATTTTCCTGCTGCTCAACATCGCGTACTTCGCGCTCCTGTTCACGGGCGGGCTGAGCGCATTCAAGTGAGCGAGGGCGCACGGTGAAGGGCTCCTGCCCGTTCTGCGGGACCGTTTTCAACGTCGACCAACCGGTCGTGGTCACTTCGTGCACGCAGTGCCGCAAGGAAATCCGCGTCTTCGTCGTTGAAGCGCCGCCCGTAACACCGGTCATTGCCGCCGCGCTCCCGTCGGCGGGCGGAGCGATGCAGGCGCCTCCGTGCGCGCGCCATCCCGCCAACGCCGCGGTGACCGCGTGCGGCCGCTGCGGGGACTTCGTGTGCAACGTCTGCGCCACCCCGGTGGAGGGTGCGGTGCTTTGCGTGCGCTGCTTCGAGTTCAGGCACACGCAGGGAGATCTCTACGCCCAGAAACTCAGCTTCGGCCTTCCGAAAACGAGCCTCACCTGCGGCATCCTCTCGGTGCTCTGCATGGGATTCTGCTGGCTCGGCATCGTCCTGGGGCCGATCGCGATCATTTCCGGGATCTCGGCCGTTCGCCGCATCCGCCGTCAACCCGCGCTGCCAGGCGAGAAGCTGGCCATCGCGGGAATCGTCCTCGGGTCCGTCGGCTCGCTCGCCTGCATCGGGTTTTTCACCTGGATCGCACTGAAGGGCTGAAAATGCTGAACCCTCCCACCTTTGCGCTTCCGGTCATCGTCCCTGAGAACGGACTGTTCCAGGGTCGCCGGTGGAGCCTGCATCCGGACCGGCTGACCCGCGAGACGCGGGATTTCCTCTGGGGGTACAACGCGGACCATCACGTCATGCTCGCGGACGTGCGCCTTGTCTACCAGTACAGGCGCGCGCGGCCGATCTACCTGTGGTGGACGCTGCTCAGCCTTCCGATCTTCCTGATCGCGTGGGCCGTATCGACTGACCGCGGGTCCGAGCAGGCCACGCTGATCACGCTCTCCCTCGGCATGAGCATCGTCATAGGCTCGGCGGTGATGGGGTTCCTTCCCCGGCCGCACATCACGGTTCAGACCTCGCGCGAGAGCGTGGTTCTGCGATTGGACTCCCCGTGGTGGTCCGGCACGCGCCGGAGGATCTTCTTCAATGGTCTTGCGCAGATCCTGGGGATTCCCGACCTCATTGCCGGCGGCGGCGTGCCGCGGCGCTCGGCCGCGGGCTCCGTCCCCATCCCCGGAGTGATGCCTTCGGCTCAATCCCCGGTGTGGAGCGATCGCCCGCCGGATCCCCTGGCTGCCGGGGCGCCGACCGATGTGGAACCTCCCCAGGAGCCCCCGCTCCCGGAATCCGAGCCTGCTCCCGCCCCGCCGCCGGAGCCGCCACCCGGCCCCCTCCCCGGTTGACGCCCGCGGCACCCTCGCGCAGAGTGTCGCCCCATGGAACTCGACCGGATCGTCGTGAAGGGTGCGCGGCAGCACAACCTCAAGAACATCGACGTCGAGATCCCGAAGAAGAAGCTCGTCGTCATCACGGGCGTGTCGGGGTCGGGAAAATCGTCGCTCGCGTTCGACACCCTCTATGCGGAGGGGCAGCGCCGCTACGTCGAGTCGCTCTCGTCGTACGCCCGGCAGTTCCTGGGCCAGATGGAGAAGCCGCTCTACGACCACATCCGCGGCATCGCACCCACGATCTCCGTCGAGCAGAAGGCCGCTTCACGTAACCCTCGATCGACCGTCGGCACCGTCACGGAAGTCCATGACTACCTCCGTGTCCTGTTCGCGCGCGCCGGGGAGCTGTTCTGCTGGAAGTGCGGCGACGCCGTGAGACCGCAGACGTCGCAGCAGATCGTGGACGAGGTGCTGCGCCTGCCGCAGGGGAGCCGGGCGATGCTGCTCGCACCAGTCGCGGAAAACCGCAAGGGGACGCATGCCGAGACGTTCGCGGCGGCCAGGCGCGAAGGGTTTGAGCGCGTGCGCGTGAACGGGAAGGTGCTGGACTTGTCGGAGAAGCTGGATCTCGACAAGAAGCGGAAGCACAACGTCGAGATCGTCGTGGACCGGATCACGGTGAGCACCGCCTCACGGGCGCGAATCAGCGAGTCGGTCGAAACCGCGCTGCGCGCGGGCAAAGGCAGCCTGATCGTCGCGGCCGAGGGAAAACCGGACCAGCTCCTGAGCGAACACCGCTCGTGCGCCCGCTGCGCCATCTCGTTCCCCGACATGACGCCGCAGTTCTTCTCGTTCAACTCGCCGCAGGGAATGTGCGCCGAATGCAACGGCCTCGGCACCAAGGTCGAAATGGACCCCGCCAAGATCGTTCCCGACCCGTCCCTCTCCATCGCCGGCGGTGCCGTCGTTCCCTGGGGAAAGGTCCACGACGCCCGCACAGGCTGGGACAAGGACGTCATCATGGCGGTCTCGAAGCGCTTCAAGATCGACCTCGACAAGCCGTGGTCGAAGCTCTCGAAGGAGCAGCAGAAATCGGTGCTGTTCGGCGCGGGGGACGAACGCCTGGAGCTGTCCTGGAAGGGCCGGCACTCCAGCGGGACCTACCGGTTCCGCTTCGAGGGCATCGTGAACAAGATGCTGCGCCGCCTGAAGGAGAGCAGCTCGGAGTCGGTGAAGAAGTGGGCGACGCAGTTCATGAGCGACCGGCTATGCCCGCAGTGCGGCGGCGGGCGGCTGCGGAAGGAAGCGCTGGGCGTGCGGGTCGGCGGGAAGTCGATCGTGGAGTTCTGCGCGCTGACGATCCGCGACTCGGTGGATTTCCTTGCGGCGCTGAAGCTCGAAGGGGCGCGCGCGACGATCGCCGCGGAGATCCTGAAGGAAATCCGCGCGCGGCTCGGGTTCCTGCTGGACGTCGGGCTCGGGTACCTGTCGCTCGACCGCCTGGCGCCGACGCTCTCCGGCGGCGAATCCCAGCGGATCCGGCTCGCTTCGCAGATCGGCAGCGAGCTGACGGGCGTCATCTACATCCTCGACGAACCCTCGATCGGTCTGCACCAGAAGGACAACGCGAAGCTGATCGGGGCGCTGAAGAAGCTTCGCGACATCGGCAACTCGGTCGTCGTCGTCGAGCACGACCGCGAGATGATGGAGGAGGCGGACTGGCTGATCGACTTCGGGCCGGGCGCGGGCGTGCACGGAGGCGAGATCGTCGGGGAGGGGACTCCGGCGGACGTCGCGGCGGCAGGGAAGTCGCTCACCGCGCAGTACCTGAGCGGCACCCGCGAAATCGAGACGCCGGAGAAACGCCGCGCCGGGAACGGAAAATCGGTGCGCATCCTCGGCGCCGCCGAGAACAACCTCAAGGGCATCGACGTGGACATCCCGCTCGGCAAGTTCGTCTGCGTCACGGGCGTCAGCGGCGCCGGCAAGTCCACCCTCGTGAACCAGATCCTCCTCCCCGCCGCCCTCAACGCCATCAACGAGTCCGACCTCAAGGTCGGAAAGCACTCCGGCCTCAAGGGCCTGGAGCACGTGGACAAGATCGTGGACATCGACCAGACCCCGATCGGCCGCACCCCGCGATCCAACCCCTCGACCTACACCAAGGTCTTCGACCCGATCCGCGACTTCTTCGCCATGCTCCCCGAGTCCAAGCTCCGCGGCTTCAAGCCCGGCCGCTTCTCCTTCAACGTCCGCGGCGGCCGCTGCGAGGCCTGCCAGGGCGACGGCCTCAAGATGGTCGAGATGCACTTCCTCGCCGACGTCTTCGTCCCTTGCGAAGTCTGCAACGGGAAGCGCTTCAATGACGCCACGCTCGAGGTCAAGTTCCGCGGCAAGTCGATCGCGGACGTGCTGAACACGACGGTCGAGGAAGGCCTGCAGCTCTTCGCGAACCACCCGGAGATCGTGCGCGTCCTGCGCACCGTCGCCGATGTCGGCCTCGGGTACATCCAGCTCGGGCAGCCGTCGCCGACGCTGTCGGGCGGGGAGGCGCAGCGGGTAAAGCTGTCGCGCGAGCTGGCGAAGCGTTCGACGGGGAGGACGCTGTACGTGCTGGACGAGCCGACGACGGGGCTGCACTTCGAGGACATCAAGACCCTGCTGCGCGTGCTGAACATCCTCGCCGACGCCGGGAACACCGTCGTCGTGATCGAGCACAACCTCGACGTGATCAAGACGGCCGACTGGGTGATCGACCTCGGCCCGGAGGGTGGCGGCGGCGGCGGCCGCGTGATCGCCGAGGGGACGCCCGAGGACGTGGCCCGCTCGAAGGCCTCGTTCACGGGCCAGTACCTCGCGCGGACGCTGGGCGGACATCTCGCGACCCGATAAAGCTCCCGGGCGCCCTCCACGAAAACCGTTTTCGCTGACAGCGCCCCCCTCCGCGGATACCATCCGCACCTCCATGCTTCCCGACTCCGTAGCAAAGCGCGACCTTCTCTGGGCGGCCCACAAGACGCCCCCGGACTACGCCCGGTATGGCGCGGAGTTCCTGAAGGAAGGCTGGCTCGCCGACGCCGCCGAGTTCTTCGGCCGCGCGAAGGACACCGCCAAACTGAAGGAAATCCTCAAGACCGCTCTCCGCGAGGGCGACGCTTCGCTCACCGCCCGCCTGGCCCAGATCGCCCCCGAGATCGTCACGGTGGCGGAGTGGAAGGAATGCGCGATCGAAGCGGAGCGGCTGCAGAAATGGGCGTTCGCGCGGACGGCGTGGGAGAAGGCGGGCGACGCGGAGAAGGCGGCGGCGGCCCGCGACCGGGCCCTGACGGCTCTCGGCTACACGATTCAAAAGGCGGTACCGAATGAAAGCGGCGCTCCAGGAAATAGTCAGTCACCTCAAGCGTAAGAAAGTCGATTACGCCGACGCGCGGTATGTGGACCTGGAAGAAGAAACGATCGCGGCGCGCAACGGGGTGATCGAAGCGAATTCGCGCTCGCGGAGCCGCGGGATCGGCGTGCGGGTGTTGTGGAAGGGTTCGTGGGGATTCGCGGCGACGGACCATCTTGGCGACCTGGGCGTCGCCGACCGGGCGCTGGCAGTCGCGCAGGCGACGGCACGCGCGTCCGCCGAGCCGGCCCGGCTGGCGCCGGTCGAGCCCGTGAAGGCGTCGTGGAAGACGCCCTTCCAGGTCGACCCGTTCAAGGTGCCGCTCGCGAAGAAGACCGCGCTGCTTGCCTCCATTTCCGAGGGGCTCAAGAAAGGGAAGCGGATCGTCTCAGGCGGGGCCTCGTACTCGGCGTACCGGACGCGGAAGCTGTTCGCTTCGAGCGAAGGCGCGCTGATCGAGCAGGACATCATGGAGTGCGGCGCGGGGGCGGTGGCGGTCGCGGCGGCGAACGGCATGGTGCAGACGCGCAGTTACCCGAATTCGCACCGCGGCGACTTCGTGACGGGCGGCTGGGAGCACATCGACGCGATGAAGATGGGCGACCACGTCGAGCGCGTGCGCGACGAAGCGGACCAGCTTCTCGACGCGCCGGACCTTCCCGAGGGGACCTACGACCTGATCCTCTGGGGCCCGCAGCTGGCGCTTCAGGTGCACGAATCCTGCGGGCACCCGATCGAGGCGGACCGGGTGCTGGGGACGGAGCAATCACTGGCGGGCGGTTCGTTCCTGCAGCCGGACAAGCTCGGCAAGTTCAAGTACGGGAGCGGGTACGTGACGATCTCGCTCGACGGGACGATCCCGGGCGGACTGGGGTCGTACGGCTACGACGACGAGGGCGTGCCGACGGCGCGCGGGCCGGTGATCGACGGCGGCGTGTTCGTGGGGTACCTGACGAGCCGCGAGACGGCGGCGAAGCTCAAGCTGAAGCCGAACGGCGCGATGCGGGCCGACTCCTGGTCGCGCCTCCCGCTGATCCGGATGATGAACATCTCGCTCGAGCCCGGGAACTGGGAGGCCGACGAGCTGCTGGCCGACTCGGACGGCGCAATCCTCTGCGACATCAACAAGTCCTGGTCGATCGATGACCGCCGCCTCAACTTCCAGTTCGGCTGCGAGGCCGCCTGGCAGCTCAAGGGAGGCAAGAAGGCGAAGCTGTTCCGCAACCCGATCTACTCCGGCATGACGCCGCAGTTCTGGAATTCCTGCGACGCCGTCAGCTCCAGGGCGAACTGGCGTGTCTGGGGCGTGCCGAATTGCGGCAAGGGCGTCCCGGGGCAGACCGCGCGCGTCGGGCACGGCGCGGCGCCGTCCCGTTTCCGCGGGATCAAGATGGGAGCGTCGAAATGAAGACGAAGGCGAAGGCAAGCGTAAAGGCAAAGCCGAAAGCAAAGGCGGCGGGCAAGCGGGCGGGCGGGAAAACGACCGCGCCCTCCGTGGTGCCCGTCCCTTCCAGAGACCACGTCCTCAGCGCACTCCGCGAGGCCCTCAAGGGCGCGGGCGGCGACGTCGAACTGGTCTACATCCA
>CAVPNQ010000067.1:0-39085 GCA_963706735.1 uncultured Planctomycetia bacterium | reverse complement strand
ATGCAAGTAACAGAGCTAAACCGGCGGAAAGCGCAATCATCAATAGCGCTATCCAGAAAAACGATTTGGCTTGCCGCTCGATAAACAGCAGTTCACCGAGTTGATTGACCGGTTTACCCGGCAGCAGTCCCAGAAAACCAACGACCTGGTCCTGATGACGAATAGGATGTAGAATCAATTGCGGCAAAGCTTCATGACGGCCGAAAATAATCGACTTATCAGCGCGTAATAACATCACACGCAGTTCCAATGGCGTAAAACGCCTTTTGCCGTGTGCATCGGTCCAGGCCGGTGGCCACCTACCCTTCGGTTCGGGTGAGGCTCTTCCGCAAGAAGATCATGGAGGACGGCGGCGGCGGGACGGACGGGCAGAAGAACCAGCTGCGCGAGCTGGAAGCGCGGATCGTGCGGGAGCTGCTGCCGAAGGAGGACAAGGAGGAGGCGGAGAAGATCAAGAAGACGCTGCCGAAGGCGAAGTGGGCGGAGGCGGCGCTGGACGCGGAGAAGCGCGGGAAGAAGCACCTGGCGCTGGAGCTGTGCAAGGACGCGTTCTACGGGGCGGGCGGGGCGGGGGACGCGAAGGCGCTGGAAGACCTGCGGGCGAAGATGGACGCGCTGGAGAAGGAAGTCCTCGAGATGGTCTCGCCCGAGGAGACGAAGGCGTTCAACGACGCCGTGAACCATCGCGTCTGGACGGACCTCGTGACGCGCGAGTCGCACCACTTCATCTTCATCGGCGACAAGGGATACGTGCCGCGCGTGCCGGAGCTGTCGATGCTGGAACTCGACATCGCGTACATCTTCATCACGGACATGATCGCGCGGCAGCCGGACGACGACGGGCAGCGCATCACGATCTTCTTCAAGGAGCTGTGGAACTTCGGCGGCGGCGTGGGCGGCGGGAAGACGATCAAGATCGGGAGCGTGAACCCGAAGCAGAAGGACATCACGGTCTCGAACTTCCTGTACTTCCACGAACTGTGCCACTGCCTGTTCGACACGGCGATGATCTGGACGGGGTTCGTGGAGGGCGTCGCGAACTTCGGCGCGACGATGGCGTCGTGCTCGCTCGGCCAGAAGGCCGCCGGCGAGGGGCTCTTCAAGTCCAACCTCGAAGCCTTCAAGCGCGACTTCCTCGGCCGCGACGAGGACTACTTCCGCATCCAGAACTACGGGCCGTCGTGCGGGTTCTGGCTGTTCTTCCTCGACAAGTACGGCAAGGGCGCCGACGGGAACTGGGACTGGTCGCTGTACCGGAAGTGGTTCCGGCTGTGGCGGGCGCACCCGATGCCGCCGGCGGAGACGGTGGAGAAGGCGCGCGTATTCGGGCGGTGCCTGTCGGACGTGTTCGGGCCCGAGGTGTGGAAGGACCTGAAGTCGTTCGGGTGGCCGGTGATCGAGGACGACGAGAGCCTGAGCAAGATCGAGAAGGACGAGCTCGCGCGCCTCTGGAACCTCGCGAAGGCGCGCTGGGAGCAGGGCGACTCGGACGACACGCTTCTCAAGTGCGAAGACCTCTGGATGAAATACCCCGAGCACCACATCGCGGCCTCGGCGCGGCGGCTGGCGCTGGAGGTGCTGGACAAGACGGGCGGCAAGGGGGCAGAGCAGATCCGCCGCGACCTGGGGCTGATCATGGAGTGGAAGTGCGCCGGGCCGTTCTACTCGAAGGTCAACGGGCTCTTCGACATTTTCCCGCCCGAGTTCGAGATCGACTACGCGAAGGAATACCCGAACCCGATGGCGAAGGCGACGTGGTTCGACCCGAAGATCCGCTTCGATGGGATCGTGAAGTTCGAGTTCCCGTACATGGACGGGATCGTGTGTTACGGGCTGGTGAACGTGAAGGTGCCTGCGGACACGGATGCGTGGCTGTTCGTGGGGAGCGACGATTCGTGGGGTGCGTGGGTGAACGGGGAGCTGACGGACAAATTCGAGGTGTGGCGGGGTGTGATGTTCGACCAGGACCGTGTGAACATCCGGCTGAGGGCGGGGTGGAACCGAGTGCTGGTGAAGATCCGCAACGGGGACGGGGGGATGGGGTTCGTGGGGCGGATCACGGACCGGAAGGGGATGGCGATCGGGGGGATGGAGCTGTCGCACGAGGCGAAAGAGACGCCGATGCTGACGGGGCGGAAGCACGGGAAGGCGGAGCCGGTGTGGCGCGACGACTTCAACGCCGGGGGCGCCGAGCGGAAGTACCTGGTGCCGTGCGGCGGCTGGAAGGTCACGAACAAGGCGCTGTGGGGGACGGACGACAAGCGGAACATGGGCTGGATGAAGTTCCTGGTGACGCCGGGGAAGGACAAGGACGCGCCGGCGCAGTGCCTGTGGCTGAAGGACACGACGCTCAAGGGCGCGAAGGACATCGCGATCGAGCTAAAGCTGGTGCAGGGCGGGGACAGCCGGCCGAAGTTCGGGATTTCGCTGGACGGGGAAGGGCAGAACGACGGGCTGAGCGGGACGACGCTGGTGTTCCACCCGAACGGCGAGGGGTGCGAAGTGGTGCTGTGGCGTTACGACCACGTGCTGTACCACGTGCCGGACATCAAATTCCCGGCGGCGAAGGAGCATTCGCTGACGCTGATCCGCTTCAAGGAGCGGCTGACGGTGACGTTCGACGGGCAGAAGGTGTTCGACGACGTGTCGATGCCGCAGATCGACAAGACGAATTTCCTCGGGGTGATGACGTGGAATAAAGACTGCGGGTTGGATGATTGGACGGTTTACAGGTTGGGGGAGAAGTAAGGGGGAAAAACGGCAGGGGAAGGGGAAAGGCGGGCCCGCCTTCGCCCTTCGGGCTACCGCGGGGGCTGGGGGGGGCTGGGGATCGGGCGGGGGCTTGGGCGCACGGCTGGGATGGGGCGAGGGTGGGAGGCGCGGGAGAGGGTGACCCTTTTCCTTCGCCCTGGACCCCCGCCCTTGCCCATCCTTGCGCCCAAGCCCCCGCCCGATCCCCAGCCCACCCCCGCCCCCCGCCGTCGCCCGCAGGGCGGCGGCGGGCCCGTCCCTCCCCCTTCCCCTGCCGTTTTCCCCCCTCTTGCGCCGATAACTTCTCCATGTCCCTCCTCGCTGCTTTGATCCTCGGCCTCGTTCAAGGCCTGACCGAGTTCATTCCCGTCTCCTCCACCGCCCATCTCGTCTTCGCCACCCGCTGGCTCGGCCTCTCCGCCCGCTACACCCCCGAGCAGATCACCGCCATCGTCGCCGTCGTCCAGCTCGGGACCCTCGCCGCCGTCCTCGCGTTCTTCGCGAAGGACCTCCTCGGCATCGCCCGCGCCTGCCTCCACCCCCGCGCCCCCGAAAGCCGCGACTCCCTCCGCCTCATGGGCTTCATGGTCGCCGGCACCCTTCCCATCGTCGTCCTCGGCCTCGCCTACAAGAAGACGATCGAGGGACCTTGGACGAAAGACCTCCGCCTCATCGCCGCCGCCCTCGCCGCCTGGTCCGTCATCCTCGGCATCGCCGAATGGGTGGGGAAGCGCCAGCGCGGGCAGGAACAGGCGACCTGGCGCGACGCCTGGACCCTCGGCTTCTTCCAGGTCTTCGCCCTCGTCCCCGGCTCCTCGCGCTCCGGCACGACCCTCGCCGGCGGCCTCTTCTCCGGCCTTACCCGCGAAGCCGCCGCCCGCCTCTCCTTCCTGCTCTCGATCCCCGCCGTCGGCGCCGCCGGCGTCCTCGAGCTCCACAAGGCGATCGCCGTCCTGCCGAAACCCGACCTCGGCATGCTCGCCGTCGCGACCGTTGTCTCGGGCATCTCCGGCTACATCGCCATCGGCGCCCTCCTGCGGTTCTTCCGCACCCGCACCTCGTGGGGGTTCATCGCGTACCGCCTCGCCCTCGCGGGGCTGATTGCGGGGATGGTTTTTACCGGGAAGTGGTCAGCGCGCTAGGCTGACCGCGGCTACCTGATCTGCACCGCCGCCGGAACGCATTCCTCGTCCGCACCCGAAAAACCCATCCAGAGAGTCTTCGTCCCGGCAGGCAGACCGCCCCCGATTGCGATCCGGCGCGAATCACCCTTCCCCAGCGCGGCCAGATCCTTCTCCGTCGTCCCGAACGCGCCTTCCTCCAGCACGGTTCCGTTCTCGCCCAGGGCCACCCACCAGAACGGGTCGAAGTCCGTCAAGGCGATCGCCGGGATGTCCTCCAGCGCAGTCACCTCGAGCCCCCGCGCTCCCTCGTCCTCCCACGTCCGGGCGCGCAGGCGCTTCCCGCTCACCTCGCCGATCACAAAGCGGGCGGCCTGCACGCTCCCCTCCGGCTCCGGCTCGGGGAGAGCCAGAGTCGCGCCGGAGAACGAGGCTTCGAGGGATCCTTCGGAGTAGCCCAGGGCCTGGGCCCGAACCGTGAGAATGCCGCACCGCGGTTGGGTGCTTGTGTACGAGACGAACGCCTGCCGGCCGCCGGCGGGGACACGCACCATCGCGGCCAACGCCCGGATCATCGCCTTCTCGGGCGATTCTCCCCTGGCGACGAGGGAGACCCGCCCGCCCGCGGCGCCGCCGTAACCGGAGAATCTTCCCGGCCGCTCGCCGAACGGCTTCAGGTCCGGAAGGGCATACCAGCGGGACGTCCGGGCCCAGGCGGCGCAGTCGCCTGCAGCCTCCGCTTCGATGCGCACCGTCACCTCGCCGGGTGGAACGACAATCGCGGGTTCGTGGACCCATCGAAGCGTCCCATCCCGAAGTTCGTGTGCGATGAAGGACGCGACGCGGCCGTCCAGATCGAGCGCCTCGCGAACCGTGCGCAGCCGGTCCTGATTCGCACGTCCAGGCTCCGAAAGGGACTTGAAAAGCTCGCGCAACCGCGCGGTCTTCCCCTCTTCCGGGATGATCTGCATCCGTTCGAGAGCCTCCGAAACCCGTCCTCTGACTTCCGCGTCCGGGTGGGAGAGAAGCGGCTTCAGCCGCGTGCCCGCTTCCACCGCGACCTGGAGAAGAATCGCCTGCCCCTGGTCCCGCAGGGAGGGCTCTTCGGATTCCAGGAGCGTCAGCGCCGCCTGAAGCTGGTCATCGATTTCGTCAGCGCAGGCAAGGGGGGCAGCCATCAGCCACAGGAGGAGGATGCGTTTCATGCCACGTGCCAACGAATCCGGGTGCGGGCGGTTCGGACTTTCGCGAGTTTCTCCCCAGTCTGGCGGGTGTTTTCTACAATCCGGGTTTCAACCACCAAGGAGATTTCATGAAGACCATCGCCCGCCTCTTGTGCTTCGCCGTTGCCGCTTCCTTCCTCGCCGGCTGCCTCGAATCCGACCAGCAGACGGTCGTGATGCCCGACGGGTCGGGGAAGATCGTGTGGACGATCGGGGTGCAGATGAAGGAGGGGGACAAGGAAGAGCCGCTGAAGCAGGACAAGGTGTCGGAGATGGAGCAGGCGGCGGAGGGGATCGTGGCGTGGGCGGAGCCGAAGGTGACGAAGGAGAACGGCTGGTACAAGGTGACGCTCGTCGCGTACTTCGACGACATCTCGAAGGTGAAGCTGTTCCAGGACAAGGGCGGGGAGAAGAAGGAGATGCTGTCGTTCGTGTACGTGAAGAACGGCGACGGCGGGACGCTGACGCTGAAGGACGCGACGCTGGACGACGCGGCGAAGGACCAGGAGGAGAAGAAGGAGGAGGAGCCGCAGTCGGAGGAGGCGAAGAAGTTCGCGGAGGAAATGAAGAAGCAGATGAAGGAGATGCTGAAGGGGATGAAGATTTCGAGCGGGGTGAAGGTCCCGGGCTCGGTGACGGCGTCGGAGAAGTTCACGAAGACGGAGGGTCGGGTGGCGTCGGTGGTGCTGGACGAGAAGCTGCTGCTGGACGCGATGGACGAGAAGCCGGAGGCGAAGAAGGCGATCAAGGAGATGGCGGGGGAGCACAAGGTGACGTGGACGAAGAACGAGACGACGGCGGAGGAGGTCGAGGGGTTCAAGAAGGAGATGGCGGCGGCGAAGGCGGCGTGGGAGAAGAAGAAGGCCGCCGAAGGGAAGTAGGATCCGCGCGAACAGGCAACCGGCGGCTTCGGCCGCTGGTTGTTTTTATTTCAGGAGAAGCGGCGCCGGGACGTACTCCTCGTTCTCGCGCGTGCAGCCCAGCCAGAGGGTTGCGGTCCCCTCCGGCGGATCGACGTGCATCGCCACGCGGCGCTTCTCGCCCGCTTTCAACTCCGCAAGGTCCGCCTGTTCCGTGCCGAAGGCCCCCGAAGCGAGGAACGTCCCGTCGGCGGCCAGGGCGACCCACCAGAACGGGTCGCGATAGGCGACGGCACCGGCGGCCAGGTCTTCGATCGCCGTGATCTCAAGCCCCCTTCCTTCAGGGCCGTCGAAGGTTGCTGCCGAGGCGCGCTTCCCGGACTGCTCGCCGAGAATGTAGCGGGTGCCCGGGGCGCCCTCCACGGCGGCGAGTTCGGGAAAGGTGAAACGGACGCCGGAGAATTCGGCCTCGAGGGAACTGGCGCGGAAGTAATCGGTGCGGAGACGGACCAACAAGGTGCCACAACGGAGGCGGTCCTCGCCGGCGGCGGAGAACTGGAAGCGGCCGCCGGGGGGGATGCGGACGAGGGTGGCGAGGTGTTGGAGGGCGGCCTCAGCGGGATCATCGTCCCCGTCGTCGATGGCGTAGCTCCGGATGACGCCGCCGCACCGGCCGACGCGCCAATTGGGGCGTTCGCCGAACGGGCGGAAATCGGGCGAGAGGCGGTAGGAGGCGGGGCGGATCCACGCGCCCTGGTCCGAGTCGTTCAGGGCGGTGGCGGACAATTCAATGCGGCCGGGGCGGACGACGCGAGGCGGGTCCTCGAGGAGCCGGACGCGCCCATTCCCGAGTTCCCGCAGCACGAACTGCGCCACGTTGGGGTGGAGACCGAGAAGCTCGCGAAGCTCGGCGACCCGGTCGTCGCCCTCCTTCGGCGGCCCGGCGAGCAACGCCAGGAGGTCCCGCGCCCGGGCGGTCTTCCCGTCCTCCGGCACGATCCCCTCGCGCGCGAACACATCCGCCGCCCGTCCGCGCACCTCGGCGTCCGGGTCCGCGAGGAGCACACGCAGGCGCGACCCCGCTTCCGGCGCCACCGCCAGCAGCTCGCGGCCGCCCTGTTCGCGCACCGCCGGGTCGTCGTCGGCCATGTGTCGCCGCGCTTCGGACAGCCGATCGTCGATGCCGTCGGCGAAGGCCGGAAGCGCTGACGCACACAGGAGCACGGCGGAGGCGAATCGCATGACGGGTGTGAACGTCCGAGCGGTGCAAAGGTTCTTTCTTTGCGCGAAATGCGGGCCTACGCTTCCCGAAAGCGCCCTTCAAGGAAGCCCCCATGCACGATTTCCGCAGTGACACCGTGACGAAACCGACTTCCGCGATGCGGGAGGCGATGGCGAAAGCCGAGGTGGGGGACGACGTGTTCGGGGAGGACCCGACGGTGAACCGGCTGCAGGAGGTGGTGGCCTGGAAGCTGCGCAAGGAAGCGGGGCTGTTCTTCCCGACGGGGACGATGGCGAACCAGGTGGGGATCAAGTGCTGGACGGAGCCTGGGGACGAAATTCTGCTCGAGCGGCGGTCGCACATCCTGAACTACGAGCTGGCGGCGTTTGCCGTGGTGAGTGGGGTGATGGCGCGGGCGGTGGAGGGGGAGCGGGGGATCATCCGGGCGCCGGCATTCGCGCGGGAGCTGCGGCCGAAGTCGTACCTGTTCAGCGGGCCGGCGCTGCTGTGCGTCGAGGACACGACGAACATGACGGGGGGGACGTGCTACCCGATGGCGGTGCTCAAGGAGATCCGCGCGTTCTCGAACGAGCAGGGGATCCCGATCCACCTCGACGGCGCGCGGCTGTGGAACGCTTCCGTCGCGCTGAAGGTCGAGCCGTTCGAGATTGCGGCGAACGCGGACAGCGTGATGGTGTGCCTGTCGAAGGGGCTTGCGGCGCCGGCGGGGAGCGTGCTGTGCGGCCCGGCGGATTTCATCGAGAAGGCGCGCAAATGGCGCAAGCTGCTGGGCGGCGGGATGCGGCAGTCGGGGATCCTGGCGGCGGCGGGGCTGATCGGCGTGAACACGATGGTCGAGCGGCTCGCCGAGGACCACGACAACGCCAAGGCGCTGGCCGCGGGGCTGCAGGGGACGAAGTTCCGCTGCGAAACGCCCGAGACGAACATCGTGATCGTGGACGTGCGCGACACCGGCAAGGACGTCGCGACCATCCTCGGCCTCCTGGAGAAGTCCGGCATCCGCGCCGTCCAGGCCGACGCCGCCCGCGTCCGCCTCGTCACGCATTGCGACGTCTCGAAGGAAGCCGTGTCAGCCGCCATCGCGGCATTCCGCGGCTTGAAGATCTAAATGCCGATTCCGGCCTTGAGTTGGCTGTGGTGAGGAGCGAACGGGAGACTTGAGACGGAAACGGCAGACGGGAGTCGGGAGACGGGAGTAACGGCCCGGAAACCGAGGCTGATGCCGGATTGTCGTGACTCCCGTCTCCCGTCTGCCGTCTCCCGTCTGCCGTTCAAGCACCGTGTCCTTTGTGCCCGGCCCAACGTCCCGTAGAATCCCCGCTTCTCTCAGAGGACCTCCCATGGGCCTGATCGACCTCATCCCGGATCTCGAATCCACAGATCCCGAAAAGCGCTTCCAGGCCGTCACCGCGCTCTACAAGATGGGCGGCGCCGCCGCTCCCGCCGTTCCCAAGCTCGTGCCGCTTCTCCGCGACATCGACGGCGTGAACGTCAAGATGACGGACGGAAGCGAGCGCATGATCACGATCGCGGAGCGGACTTCGATGGCGCTCTCGGCGATCGGCGAGCCTGCCGCGGGCGCGGTCGTTGCGGAGCTCAAGGCCGACAACGCGGTGTCGGCGATCCACTGCATCCGGGCGCTGGCGACGCCGCTTCTGGCGAAGCGCGCCCCGGTGGCGGTGATCGGCGAGAGGCTGATGAGGCCGAAGGTGTCGCTGGCGATGGCGAACGCGCTGTGCGAGGTGATGTCGCAGATCCTGCTTTCGGGGGACGAGTCGTCGAAGACGGTCGCGCGCATGTCGCTCATGGCCGCGGTGGCGGCCGGCAAGGTGCCGGCGAAGTACCAGGGGCTGGTGTCGGTCGTTCCCGGCGCGCGGCCCGCGACCGCGGTGACGCCGGCGCCTGCTGCGGCGCCTTCACCGGCGTCGAAGCCCGTCGCCCCTCCGCCGCCTCCCCCGGTCGCCGCACCCGCCGCTTCGTCGGGATGGGTCACGACCGAAGCGCGCATTTCGGAGATTCCGGCGGTGCGTCCTGCGCCGCCGCCTCCTCCTCCGGCGCCGGCGCCTGAGCCCGAAGTCAAGCGCCCTTCCCGCCCTCCCTCCGTCGGCATCAGCGCCGCTTCCATCGACCGTCCGACGTCCCTTTCGCCGTCGGTGACGATGCCGGAGGCGGAGCCCGCGGAGAATCTTCGCGGGCGCACGGTGGAGCGCCCGGCCCCGCCGGCCTTTGAGTCGGTCCCCACGGGCGCCCCCACCGCGACCTATCAGCCGGAAGTCATTCTCGAGATGCAGCAGCGCGTCCCGCCGTTCGCGCCCGCGCCTGCCGCGGCCGCGGCCGTCTCGTACGAGGCCGGCGACCGCTTCGAGTACCGCCACGAAATCGGCGAGCTGATCAAGCGCGGCGACAAGCTCAAGGCCGTCAACCTGCTCCGCCAGAAGACGGGCGCTTCGCTGGTCGAGGCCTTGAAGCAGGTGGACAGCTGGGCGTAACTGCCGATCCCACGAGGAGAATGCATGTCGAAGTCAGGAAAGCCGGGGCCCTACAAGAGGCGGAAGATCGACCCGCCGGGAATGAAGGGCGGGATGAAGGCGGCGGACCTGCTGGACGGGTATTTTCTCGCCTACAACTCGGCGCGCCTGAAGGAATCGGCGAAGCTGCTGGTGAGCAAGATCCTGGAGCCGGACGTGACGGTGGGGGTGTCGATTTCGGGCGCGCTGACGCCGGCGGGGCTCGGGGCGGGGGTGCTGATCCCGCTGGTGAAGGCGGGGTTCATCGACTACATCGTCTCGACGGGCGCGAACCTGTACCACGACATCCATTTCGGGATCGGGTACGACCTGTTCGAGAGCTCGCCGTTCGTGGACGACGTGGATCTGCGGAAGCGGAAGCTGATCCGGATCTACGACATCGTGTTCGACCAGGACGTGCTTCTGGACAGCGACGCGTACGTGAGGAAGGTGTGCCGGCAGCCTGAGTTCCAGAAGGAGATGGGGACGACGGAGCTGCACTGGCTGCTCGGGAAGTACGTGGCGGAGACGGAGAAGAAGCTGAAGCTGAAGGACCGGTCGCTGCTCGCCGCGTGCTACCGCGCGGACGTGCCGATCTTCACGCCGGCGCCGGGCGACGGCACGATCGGCATGAATGTCGCCGCGGCCGCGCTGACCGGCTCCGCGCTCCGGCTCGACATGAACCGCGACATCTTCGAAAGCGCGGCGTACGTCCATGACGCCAAGAAGGCCGGCGGCAAGTCCGCCGTGCTCATCCTCGGCGGCGGCACCCCCAAGAACTACATCCTCCAGACCGAGCCCTTCATCCAGGAAATCCTCTACGTCAACGAGCGCGGGCACGATTACTTCATCCAGATCACCGACGCCCGCCCCGATACCGGCGGGCTTTCCGGCGCCACCCCAAACGAGGCCGTGACCTGGGGCAAAGTCGATCCCGAGCAGCTTCCCGATTCGATCGTCTGCTACACCGACTCCACCATCGCCGCGCCTCTCCTCGCCCAGTACATGCTGACGCGGCACAAGCCGCGGGCGCTGCGGCGGCTCTACCGGCGGCGCGACGAGGTCGTGGAAGCGCTGATGAAGGCGGGGGCGAAGCAGTCGAAGCGGATCTTCGGGGTTGAGAAGCGGATGGCGGGGCGGTAGGGTCTGCGGCCGCGGTTGGTCCAATTCCACAGGCCTCCGCGGAAGATGGCCCAGCCGGGCGAGTGTTCTGAAGTGGCTCCGCTCGAAACGGATTGCGGAGTCCTTGGTCCGAAATCTGCAGTTGCTGGCGGGGCGCCCTGGATCGGCCCCGCACCTTGATGTGGCAACAGGGGGACAGGGATGAGCGACTCAAAGGGTCCTGACTTCGGCGAACCGACTCCGCCGCCTGACGGCGCCGGCGAGCCCGCACCCCCGCCGGCCGGCTGGCTCGTCGGCGACTCCGCCGCGCCGCCCCCTACGCCGCCGCAGGACACCTTCGCACCGGACAACCCCTGGCCCTCCACACCCGAGTCGCTCCCGGCCCCCGAAGCTCCCTCCGAAACGCTCACCCGCCGCGGGTTCCTCTCCCGCGCCTCTTCCGTCGCCATGGGCACCGGCCTCGTCGCCAGCTACGGGACCTTCGCCGCCATGGCCGGCCGCTTCCTCTACCCGGCCCGTCCGCCCCTCAAGGCCTGGCTCTACGTCGCCGACGTCGCCCGGTTCGCCCGCGGCGCTTCCATGTCCTACACCGCCCCCGACGGCGCCACCATCGCCATCGCGCGCCAGGGCGGGGCCGGCAAGGTCGAGGACTTCATCGCCCTCTCCAGCACCTGCCCCCACCTCGGCTGCAAGGTCCACTGGGAAGGCCAGAACCAGCGCTTCTTCTGCCCGTGCCATAACGGCGCGTTCGACCCGAGCGGGAAGGCGACCGAAGGGCCGCCCAAGGAAGCCGGCCAGTCGCTCGGCCGGTATCCGCTTCGCATCGAGAGCGGGCTGCTCTACATCGAGGTTCCCCTGGAAGGGCTTCCGGGCCCGGAGGAAGCATGATCAACCCGATGGCCTGGCTGCGTGAACGCATCCCGATCGGGGGGGACCAGCTCCGGGAGCTGACCAACGAGCCGGTCCCGAACCATCTCAAGCGCTGGTGGTTCGCGCTGGGCGGGACGCCGGCGTACCTGTTCGTGGTGCAGATCGTGACGGGGATCCTGCTCGCTTTCTATTACGAGCCGTCGCCGCGCACGGCCTACGGCTCGGTCCAGTACATCACCGACACCGCGGCCTACGGCTGGTACTTCCGCAGCGTCCACAAGTGGGCCGCGACGCTGATGATCGCCGCCGTGATCCTCCACCAGATGCGCGTTTTCTTCACCGGCGCCTACCGCAAGCCGCGCGAGATCAACTGGCTCATCGGCATGTGCCTGCTCGGCTGCACGCTGGTCGCCGGGTTTACGGGGTACTCGCTCGTCTATGAGCAGCTCAGCTACTGGGGCACCACCGTTGGCGCCAACATCAGCGGAAGCGTCCCGGTCGTCGGCGAGTTCATGAAGGAGATGATGCTCGGCGGAAGCTCCTACAACGAGCGGACGCTCTCGCGCCTGTTCATCGTCCACGCCGCGATCCTTCCCGCCGCGATGGTCGGGCTCATCACCGTCCACATCGCGCTCATCCGCCTCCAGGGCGTCACCGAGTTCCAGTTCAAGGACGAGGACGCCTCGAAGCCGAAGACTTTCCCGTTCTTCCCGGACCATTTCTACACGGAGCTGTCCATCGGGCTCGTTCTCATGATCCTCATCTCCGCCCTCGCCACGATCCTACCCGCGACGCTCGGCCCCAGGGCCGACCCGCTCTCTACCCCCGAGGTCATCAAGCCCGAGTGGTTCTTCTACGTCACCTTCCGGTGGCTCAAGCTCTTCTCGGGCACCTTCGCCGTCCTCTCCACCGGGTTCATCGCGTTCACGATGTTCATCTGGCCTTTCATCGACTCGCTCATCCGCCGGAAATCGAAATACCAGGAAGCTTCGGTTGCCGTCGGGATCGTCGCCGTGCTCGTCATCATCGGCCTCACCGTCTGGGAAGCCGCCGTCGCGCATTGAGCCTGGCTGATACCAGGTTCGTACCTGCATCAACCCTTCGCAGCCAGGCTCACCCTGGGCGAGCCCGAAGGGCGAGTCGAAGGGTCGTCCCGTCCAGGTCGTCAGCCCGTGAACTGAGCACCACCCACGTTTGATAGGAAACACCCATGAGCCTCGAAGCCAAACGCCGGATCATCTTCACCCTCGGCCTGCTCTTCCTCGCCTCCCTCGTCTTCGTGCAGTACATGGAGGTCACGAGGAAACGCGCCGAGGCGGGGCTGTCGTCCGCGCACGTGGCGGTGCCGGCGTCGTCGATGGCGTGCGTGGAGTGCCACGGGAAGGAGTCGCCGGGGATCGTGGCGCACTGGACGGGGAGCACGCACGCGGAAAAGGGCGTCGGGTGTTTCGAGTGCCACACGGCGGAGGTGGGTGAGGCGGACGCGTTCAGCCACTACGGGCAGACGATCGCGACGGTGGTGACGCCGAAGGACTGTTCGCGGTGCCACGTGACGGAGGGGCAGGAATTCGCGCACAGCCACCATGCAAAAGCGGCGAACATCCTGGCGTCGCTGGACAACCTGCTGGCCGAGACGGTGGAGGGCTCGCGGGAGCCCTTCAACCCGCACTCGCCGACGACGGGCCGGGACATGGCGGCGCAGGTCAACGGCATGGCCAGCGTCAACTCCGGCTGCCAGCAGTGCCACGGCGGCCGGGTGGCGCTTCTCGACAAGGACGGCAAGCCGATCACGAACCTCGACCTGAAGCCGGGCGAGAACGGGAAGCCGACGAACGCGGAGGCGCTGGGGCGGGTGGCGAAGGATTCGAAGGGCAAGCCGATGCTGGACTCGAAGACGTGGCCGAACACGGGGATCGGGCGCATCAACCTCGACGGGTCGCTGGGTTCCTGCGCGGCGTGCCACAGCCGGCATGACTTCAGCCCGCGGCGCGCGCGGCAGCCGGAGAACTGCGGCAAGTGCCACCTGGGGCCGGACCACCCGCAGGAGGAGATCTACAACGAGTCGAAGCACGGCGTGGCGTACCGCGACCTGCGCGACCAGATGAACCTGGACTCGAAGGAGTGGGTGCTGGGCAAGGACTACAGCGCGGCGCCGACGTGCGCGACGTGCCACATGAGCGGGAACATGCGCAACGGCGGCAAGACGACGCACGATCCCGGCGAGCGCATCAGCTGGACGAACCGCCCGCCCGTCAGCCTCGTGATGGACACGGACGCGCAGCATGGAGTGGTGAAGGAGGGCGATCCGGAGAAGCGCCGCGGGCTGATCGTGGACACCTGGCAGCAGAAGCGGCAGCGCATGACCGATACGTGCATGCACTGCCACTCGCCCGATTACGTGAGCAATTTCTACAAGCAGTACGACGACCTCGTCCGCCTCTACAACGAGAAATTCGGCAAGCCGGGGACGGCGATCATGGCCGCGATGAAGAAGAACGGCCTGCTGTCCGAGAAGGACTTCGACGAGAAGGTCGAGTGGACGTGGTACCTGATCTGGCACCACGAGGGCCGCCGCGCACGGCACGGGGCTTCGATGATGGCGCCGGACTACACGCACTGGCACGGCATGTTCGAGGTCGCCGAGCGCTGGTACACGGAGTTCATCCCGGAGCTGCGCGAGATCATCGAGCACGCCCGGAAGGAAGGGAAGAAGGAGGCGGCGGACGCGGCGTCGAAGGTCGTCGAGGAGATCATGAGCCGGCAGGAGCACAAGTGGCCGGAGGAGTTCAAGAAGGGGAAGTGAGTTGCGAGCCTCGCCCGCCGTAGCCCCGCAGGGGCGGAGGCGGGTTACGAGTTGCGGGTTGCGAGTGGGGCTCGGCGGTTAGAAGGAGAGTTCGATCCCGGCGAACGGTTCTTCCTGTACCAGCGTGATCCGGTTGTCCACGCGGGGGCCGCTTCCTTCGTGGCCGCGGAAGCGGAGGTCGGCGCGGCGGAGGCGCCAGCCGGCGACGAGGGCGACGTGGGGGATCGGCTGCCAGCGCAGGGAGATCTCGATCGACTCGGACTCTACGGAGCGACCGCGGAGGCGCAGGGGGAAAGCGACGTGCCCCGCGAGGGAGACGGTGAGGGACTCGTGGATCCGGCCGTCGAACCGGACGGAGAGAATCGGCGCCAGCCCGTGCGCCCCGTCGCCCAGCGATTCCGCCCCGGCCATGACCGGATGGCGCGGCCGGATGTTGAGCCGCGCGCGGCCCTGCAGGACGCCGGCGCCGGCGTACAGCGAGGCGCCCGGGGCGCCTGGCTCGCGGAACAGGCAGCGCTCGTAACGGATCGTCCACTCGCTCCACTCGAGGCGAGCCCTGAGGCGCTGGCCGGCGAGAAAGGTCCGCCCGTCGAACGAGACTCCGCGGTCGAGCGTGCCGGTTCCCTCCGTGTTCGACTCGAACCACGAGGCGGCCAGGCCGCCGAGCACGCCCGCCTCGAGGCGCAGGTCCACGGCCGGGGCGATCACCCGCTTCCCGAGATCGAGGTCCCGCACGAGCTCGAGCCGGTCGCTGGTCGCCGCGCCTTCGTCGAACGAGGTCCTTCCACCGATGAGCCGCGGCCCCGCTGCGAAGGCGCGCAGCCCCGCGGAGATGCGGAAGGAGTCGGCGTCCTCCCCCGCGGCACCGAGCGGGGAAGCGGCGATCAGCAGCAGCGTCGCGAATCGGAAACTCACGGGCAGGCTCCGCAGAGGTGGCGCGGCCGGATCGTAGCACGTTCCGCGGCGGGGAGATGGGGGGGGGCGCCGGCGCTGTTTCGAGATTGACGCGGTGCGTCAAGGATCCAATGCCGCAGCGACGATCGCCAGCAGGACAAGGCATCCGGACTTCGCGGGCTCGAGGAGGGTCCGGAGGTAACTCAGGGCCGCGGAATTCAGACCGGCCTTGGCCGTCTCGTCCGTCAGGTCGAACTCCTCCGCGACACGCGCGTAGGCAAACACAACAGCTTCCCGCGACAGGTACCCGTAACCGCGCGACCCCGCCTTCTGGCTGTACTCGAGGTACTCCACCCCGTTCACCGTCAGCTTCCCCAGCCCCTTCACGAACGTCACCAGGTCCGTCAACGCTTCTTCCTCCCACCCGCCCCCGTTCGGGATGTCCATGTCCGTCAGGTACGCGTGGCCCAGCTCGTGTGCGATCACCGTCCCGAACGCCGCCGGCTCGATGCGGTACTTGGTCAGGATCGTGATCTCGACCGCCCCGAACGGTTCAGAGCGGACATGCGCCGCCACCCTCGGGTCCTTGACGTCGTCAACCCACGTCAAGCGCACGCGCGAAGCGTCGATCCCGTACTTGTCGCACATGATGGCGACGGCGTCGTCGAACCGCCCGAGCCGGACGGCGGCGTAGACGGGCTCGGGGTCGAGGAACTCCCACGGTTTGAGCTCGGCGAATCGCTCGTCCTTCTCCCGGAGCTCTTCGCGAAGCTCGTCGAGGCGCTCGACGATCCAATCGCCCGGCGTCGGGCGCTCATCGTAGTCGGAGGCGATCCATGTC
This sequence comes from uncultured Planctomycetia bacterium, assembly GCA_963706735.1. Classification (GTDB taxonomy): domain Bacteria; phylum Planctomycetota; class MHYJ01; order WSZJ01; family WSZJ01; genus WSZJ01. The sequence continues at coordinate 22,850 of CAVPNQ010000067.1, read as the reverse complement.
ATGGCCCTGGCAAATCCCTCTGGTGGAGCCCCGCGGATCAAATCCCTTCTCGTTCTTCCAGGGGAATCATAAACTTTTCCCTAACACCGCGATGAGTCCGCCTCGCCGCATTTCCTCATCACTCACCACTCAACACTCATGACTGTCTTTCTCAGCGGCCCTCCCGTCGTCCGCCTCGTCAACGCGTTCGAACGCCCGTTCGAAAACGCCGTGGCCACGGCGCGCACCTGCTACTCGGCCAAGGGCATCATCACGCCCGAGGAAGTCGGCGGGGACAAGGAGAAGTCGGAGGTCAAGCGCGCCGAGAAAGCCGAGCGCCGCGACTCGCTCGCGAAATCGATCTACGAGGCCGGCCATCACACGACGCTCCAGCACGCACATTTCCAGTTCGCGCTCGACCGCGTCTCCCGCCACTGCATCTGGGCATTCCTGCACTCGCACCCGTTTTACAACTCGGAGCAGGTGAGCCAGAGGTACGTGGAGGTGAAAGAAGGGAGCTACGCGGTGCCGCCGCTGACCGGCGAAGCGCTGTCGCTCTACACCGAGACGTGCGACGCGCAGGTGCGCTGCTACCAGAAGCTCATCGACGTGCTGACGCCGGTGACGGGCGAGGAGTATTACAAGCGCTTCAACGGGCGCCGGTACAACCGCAAGTACGACAAGGAAGTGAAGAAGAAGGCCCAGGAGATCGCGCGGTACGTGCTTCCGGTGTCGATCTTCGCGTACATGTACCACACGGTCAGCGGGCTCACGCTGCTGCGCTACTGGCGGATGTGCGAGCAGCCGGACGCGCCGGCGGAGACACGCGAACTCGTGCGGCTCATGGTGGACGAGCTGCTGCGCGCCGACCCGCTGTTCAAGGTGATCCTGGAAGAGCCGATCCCGGAGGCCGAGCTGCCGGAGACCATCCTCCAGCAGCGCTTCCGCCCCAGCGCGAAGGAATTCTGCCGCGAGTTCGACGCGAAGCTGGGCGGGCGGACGAGCGTGCTGACGGGGTGGAAGACGGACAACGAGAAGGGGCTGGCGGACGCGGTGCGCGAGGTGTTCGGGGTGCCGGAAGCGCGGATGACGGACGACGAGGCGATCCGCGCGGCGCTCGACCCGAAGTCGAACCGGTTTTTCGGCGAGTCGATGAACGTCACGACGCTGTCGCACCTGTCGCGCACGCTTCACCACCCCTCCTTCACGTTCAAGAAGAAGCTCTCGCACACGGCGGACTCGCAGGACCAGCGCCACCGGATGACGCCGGCGTCGCGCCCCGTGCTGCTCACGCACCTGCACGACGAGCCGGACTACGTCGCGCCCGAGCTCGTCGGGATGAGCGACGACGGGAAGCGGCTGTTCGACGAAGCGATGGCGCGGGCGTGGGACGCGTTCGCGCGGCTCAAGGCGATGGGCGTTCCGGCGGAGTTCGCGTCGTACGTGCTGCCGAACGCGGTCTCGGTGCGCTTCAGCGAGTCATCCGACCTGCTCAACCTCCACCACAAGCTCAAGGCCCGCCTCTGCTACAACGCGCAGGAGGAGATCTGGCGGGCCTCGAAGGACGAGGCCGAGCAGATCAAGGCGGTGAACCCCGCGATCGGGAAGTACCTGCTGCCGCCGTGCGGGCTGCGCTGGATGGCGGGGATCAAGCCCTCCTGCCCCGAGGGCGACCGCTACTGCGGGATCCCGGTGTGGAAGATCGAGCTGGAGAAGTACGTCCGGACCATCTGATCCTGACGATTCCTACTGTTTCTCCTCGAGCTGGTACGTCGTCGACCAGAGCCTCAGACGCTCCGCCTGTGCGGCATCCAGCTCCATCTCCGCCGCAATGCGCTTCTGCATCTCCTCCTGAAGTGCGATTTCTGCGCGACGGGTTTCGATCCCGTGCACGTAGGACTGCCCGGAAACCGTGGGTGCCTGGCTCCGGATGGCGGCGAACCGCACCATGTACTCCTCGACGATCGGGCCCAGGGCCGCTTCCTGTTCCCGGCGGAGCTTGAGCTGCGAGGACCAATCGCGCATCAGTTCCACACGGATCTCCGCTCGCGTTCCCCAGAAGCTCGAGCCGTTGACGTCGCTCCAGCTGAGTTCGAAGTTCTCGAAGGTCTCCGTGATTTCGTCGTAGGCGTCGTCGGGAAGCACGTCGCACAGGACATCGTAGAAGCGATCGAGGCGTCCTGACGTCTCCAGACCCCTGCGCAGGACGGACAACCCGGGGCGATCGCTCAGGTACTCTTGCCAGTCCACGAGGGCCTGTTCTCGCCCGGCCCGGAGATCCTGCAGGACCTGGGCGGACAGGGGAGGGTCGAGGGAAGCAGCGACGTCGGTGACGAAGGCGAACAGGCCGTCGGGGCTCCATGTGGCTTCCGCGAGCGTCAGGCCGGTTTCTTCGACGAGCGAGGCCAGCCAGCGTTGGAATTCGATTTCGAGCGACATGCCCTCCTCGGTCTGAAGGACGTTTCCGTCCACGATGGCCCGGGCACGCGCCGCGAGGCGCTTTGCCAGCGCGGCGCGCAGAGTCGCCGCCCGCGATGGACCGGGGTCCTGCCTGTGTGCACCCCGCCGCTCCAGCTCTGCTTTCTGGGCGCGAATGCGCTCCTCGAGCAGGGCAACCTCTTTCTTCAGCAGGTCCTCCGATGTCCCGGGCGCCGGTACGGTGTTTTCGCCCGTGGCCGGGGCGCCCGGACGATCCGGGGCTGTCGGCGCCGGCGTACGGAGGTACATGGCCGCCGAAACGGCGGCCACCGCGGCGCCGGACGCGAATCCTGCCAGCGCGTTGCGGATCATCTCCCACCCTCCGCCGGCTCGAAGGTCGACTGGCCCGGCTTCGAAAGGGAATACACCTTCTGCCACGCTTCCAGGTTCCTCGCTTGCTCCGGCGTGAGGCTCGCCAATTCCCGAATCCGCTTCCGCACCTTCGACATCGCCAGCAGCTCCTTCCGGGACTCCACCAGCACCTGCGTCCCCGCGATTCCGTCATACGACGAATCGCGCGGCGGGTTCTCGCGCGTGAATTCCTCGGCGAGGGGCCGAAGCGCCGCCAGCGCCGATTCGCCCAGGCCGAGATCCGCGACCCAGCACTCCACGAGGATCTGCGCGTGGTCGTTCTTCTCCGAGTAGAGGTTCGCGCCGAAGCAGTAGACCTCGTGCTGGTCGATGCCATCCATCGCTTCGCGAAGCCTGGGTGAGTTTTCGGCGTCCACGGCACCGAACAGCGCTTCTCGGGCTTCCCGCTGCAGATCCATCAGGGCGGCCGCGCGCTCGAAGCCGTCCTCCGAGCGTTCCCCGGCCTTCCACGCATCCCACTTCTTGCGGTATTCGTCCAGCGCCGCTCGCAGCGCCGCCGCCTCCGGCTCCGCGATTTCTCCCGGGCACGCCTCGCGCATTCCCAGGAACACCTCTTCCAGCATCTGCGGCGACAGCTTCGCCTCGGTGGGCGTCACGCCCTCCTTGTCCGCCGCGTCGCCTGTGAGCAGCGCCAGGTCCATGCGGGTCCGGGTGTACAGGGCATTATTGGACTCGCCGTCCGGTCCGAAGACGTTCATGAGGTCGGCACCCAAGTCGCGGCGCTTCCGCCGGCCCGATCTTGCCGAAGCGCCGCCAGCCGGCGGCGATGCGAGCTGCTGCAGGGAGGCCGCGAGCCGGGTGCTCTCGTCGCGAAGGGAAGCGGCCCTTTCTCGAAACGGGGCGAGGTCATCCTGGTCGCCGGCGGTCGGAGCGTCACGGAGTGGGGTGGCTGACCCGGCCAGGTCGGTAAGGGGCGTCGCGGGTGGCGGGCCATGGAGTAGCTTTGCGATCACGAGGACCAGCGCGACGCCCGCCAGGAATCCGGCAAATGCAGCTTTCATGCGGTCGAACTCCCTGTTTCCCCGCCCCAATCTACAGACTCCCCGGAATGCCCGTAGGTCAATTCTGCGAAAAAACGGGCAAGGCATGTCGCTACAATCCCGGCGAATCGGAGGAACTCGCAAATGCGCAAGGCGATTCGGGCGTTCCTGGTCGGTCTGGGCGTATTCTCGAATTTCGTCATCACCACGCCCGTCGTAGCCGGGATGGTCGCAACACCTTCCCCGGAGCCGGCCGAAAGAGAAGCGGCGCTGGACGGGGCTGCCCGGAACCTGCCCGGGGCAGGAGAGGCGCTTCAGGCGCTTCCGACCGCCGACCTGCTCCTCCTCGCCGGGCTTCCCGAGTCTCGCCTGCACGCCTCGAACGACGCGCTGGTGGCGCTGCTCGTGATCGGCTGCGTCGTCGTCTTCGTCTCCCTGGTGGTGGTCATCATCATCATCGACCGGGTGCGCCGCCACCGGCGCCACTTCGGCGGGGAACTGGAGCCAGCCCCGGCCGCCCGCACCGCCGAATAGCGCGGCTTTTCGGTTTCGTTGCAGCCGGCGATCCCGGTAGAATTGAGGGCGCTTCAGGTCGGGCCGTTGCCGTGCGCCAGGGGGCGCGCCAGGAAGGAGGCGTGCATGAAAACCGTGCTGCGGGCATTCCTGCCTGCGCTGGGCGTGTTGTCGATGCTCGTGTTCAGCAACCCGGCAGCCGCCGGGATGGTGGCCACGCCGCGGGCTGCGGCAGGGGAGGACCCTGGGCGGGAAGCGGCGTTGGCGGTTCTAAAGTCGCGGCTTGCGGAGGTGCCGGAGGCGGCGAGGGGGCTGGACCAGCTGCCCACTTCCGAGTTGCTGGCGCTTTCGAGCGCCGTTGAAGCGGCGGAACATGCCGGACGCCACGGGCATTTCGATCGTCGCTGGTTCTGGTGGACGATCGGGATTCTGCTGGTGCTGTGGTGGCTGGCGTTTGACCACGAGAGGTACGAGCGGCACTGCCACTGAAGGACCGACGTGCATAATGAGCGCGGGGCGAGGTCGAGAGACCTGGCCCCGTTTTTTTTGTGCGGAAGGGCTTCCCTTTGAGCGCGCTATACTTTATAATATATAAAGTATAAGAAATCGCGGAGCGCTTCATGACCCTGACCGTGCTCGACTGGGCCATCATTGCCGCCTACTGCGGCGGGTTCGTCGCCCTGGGGATCTACTTCAAGTCCAAGAGCGGCAAGAGCTTAAATGAGTTCTTCCTCTCCGGTCGCTCGCTTCCGTGGTGGCTCGCCGGCACTTCCATGGCCGCCGCCGCCTTCTCCGCCGATACGCCCCTCTACGTCACTGCCCTCACCCGCTCCGGCGGCATTTCCGCCAACTGGCAGTGGTGGTCCTTCGCTTTCTGCCACGCGATTTCCATCTTCCTCTACGCCCGCCTCTGGCGCCGCTCCGGCGTCATGACCGAAAACGAATTCGCCGAGCTCCGCTATTCCGGCAAGCCCGCCGCCATCCTTCGCGGCTTCAAGGCGTTCCTCTTCGCCGTCCCCATGAACTGCATCCTCATGGGCGGCCTCCCGACGCTCGGCCTCGCCAAGGTCCTCGAGGCGACGGTGGGGTGGCAGCCCTGGACCTGCATCGGCTTCGCCTGCGCCGTCGCGTTCGCCTACACGCTCGTCTCCGGCTTCTGGGGCGTCGTCTACGGTGAGCTCATCCAGTTCGGCCTCGCGATCGTCGGCTGCACCACGCTCGCCGTCCTCGCGGTCCAGAAGGTCGGCGGCGTCGAGGCGATGAAGGCCACCGCGATCGCCGCCAAAGGCCCGGGCACGCTCAACTTCGTCCCCGAATTCGGCTTCACCGGCTCCTTCTTCGACTCCGCCCTCGCCGTCTTCCTGATCTACATCGGCGTCCAGTGGTGGTCGAACAAGAACGCCAACGCCGGCGGCGTCCTCGTCCAGCGCATGGCCGCCTGCAAGGACGAACGCCACGCCCTCCTGGCGACGCTCTGGTTCAACGTCGCCCACTACGCCGTCCGCGCCTGGCCCTGGATCGTCACCGCCATCGCGTCCCTCGCCCTCTACCCCAGCCTCAAGGACGGCCAGCTCGCCTACCCCATGATGATCCGCGACCTCCTCCCCAGCGGCCTCCGCGGCCTCATGATCGCCGCCTTCCTCGCCGCCTACATGGGTACCGTCAACTCCCAGCTCAACTGGGGCGCCTCCTACCTCACCTCCGACCTCTACAAGCGCTTCATCCGCAAAGGCGCCACCGACAAGCACTACCTCACGATGTCGAAGTTCTTCATGGCCGCCCTTCTCGCCCTCTCCGCCGGCGTCACCGCCCTCACGATGCGGCAGGAAGACGGCCTCGTGAAAACCTTCCAGCTTCTCATCACCGCCCAGGCCGGCACCGGCCTCGTCTACCTCCTCCGCTGGTACTGGTGGCGCATCTCCGCCTGGAGCGAGCTCGTCGCGGTGGCGGGAAGCGTCCTGATCGCCGGCGTCCTTTACACGGGCGAGACGGCGTTCGGGTGGCAGGTCGGGTTCGTGGTCAAGATGCTCCTGACGGTTTCGATCACCACGGCCCTCTGGGTCACCGCGATGTACGTTCTCCCCCAGACCGACCCGCGCAAGCTCGAGGACTTCTTCCTCAAGGTCCGCCCCTCCGGCCCCGGCTGGGCCGTCGTCGCCCGCCGCCTCGCACTTCCGACCGAAAAGGGCCTCTCCGGCGACCTGTTCGACTGGCTCCTCGGCCTCGGGTTCGTCTTCTCCCTCACGTTCGGCGTCGGCAAGCTGTGCTTCTTCGAGTGGGGAAGCGCGATCCTGCTGCTCTCCGCCGGCGTGCTTTCGGGGGGCTGGCTGTGGATCCGGGCGCGTCAGCCGCGCGGGGCGAAGGTGCTCGAACTCAAGCAGGCGATGAACAAGGCCGCGGCGCTGTAAGACGAACGTCGGGATCTGGCACAAAGTCCGGTATCCTTGAAGTGCCCCGAGGCACTTCTTGGCCTCCCGGCCGCCGCCACTTGATCCGGAGGACTTATGCGCACCGTCGCTTCCTGGGTCCTGGTTTTCGCCGCCTGGACCTCCTGCACCCTCTTCTCGACCCCCGCCTTCGCCGGGATGGTGGCTACGCCGCGAAGTGAGTCCTCTGAGCCCGGGCGCGACGCGCTGGCCCGGGCGGTCCTGGAACGCGCGGCGCAGCTGGGGGTGAAGGACCGCATCCCCGCGGCGGTGCTCGCCACGGCCTCGGTCGCGCAGCTTTCGATCCTCGCCGACTCGATGGGCACGCGTTCGCACGCCGGGCAGGTCGAATTCGTGATCGCCGCCGTGTGCGTGGTGCTGCTCGTGGTGTTCCTCCTCATTATCCTGTCGCCTTCCGGCTCGTCCGAACCCGCGCCGCCGCCTGCGCCGCCGCGCGACCCCGTGCCCGCCATCCGCAACACGGCGATCAAGATCGTGACCAACGTCTACTTCAGCTACTCCCCCAAGGACGAGGGCGGCGCCCGCCAGACCACCATGCGCATCGTCCTGGACCGCCTCAACCAGCTGGGCCAGCCCGACGGAAACACCTTCTCCGAATGCCAGGGCGAGGCCCCGAACTTCTACGTCAACATCACGATCCATAACGACGGAACCGACCACTTCAGCGCCACCCTCTCCATGAGCGGCTGGGGCTGGGGCGACATCTGCACCGTCGGAAGCGGCGAGTACAAGTTCAGCAGCGAAGGCGCGCCCGAGATGATCTACAAGGTCGTCGATTCCGCGTACGGGTGGATCCACAACGGCTGGCACGAGAATCGATAGCTCGAACTCAATCCCGCGGGGTGAAGCGCCGGTGGCGCTTCACCCCGCGTTCGTTTGATGCGAACCTCCGCGCCCCGGGTGCGTCCAATACGGGATGCCCGAACTTCCCGACGAAGAGCTGGTCGCCCTTTCCGCGCGCGGGCGGCAGGACGCGTTCGAGATTCTCGTGAAGCGCCACCAGCGGCGCGTCGCGGGGCTTGCGTATCGGTTTACGGGGTCGCGGGCGGACGCGGAGGACCTGGCGCAGGACGTTTTCCTGGCGGCGTGGAAGGCTGCGGCGCGGTGGCGGCCGGAGGCGAAATTCGGGACGTGGCTGTACCGGGTGACGGCGAACGCGTGTCTGAACTGGAAGCGGCGTTCGCGGCCGGAGCGGGCGGAATCGCTGGATTTGCGGCCGGCGGCGGGGGAGAGCGCCGAGGCGGCGCTGGCGCGGCAGGAGGAGCAGGCTGAGGTCGCGGCCGCGGTGCAGGCGCTTCCGCATAACCAGCGCCTGGCGCTGATCTTGCGGCGATTCGAGGGGCGTTCGAATCGCGAGATTGCGGAGTCGATGGAAACGAGCGAGCCCGCGGTGGAAGGCCTGCTTCAGCGGGCCTACGAGGGGCTTCGTGAAAAATTGCGCGCTGGGCAATCGCCGGCGCGGTGTTGAAACAGGCAAAGGAGACTTTCATGCGCAAGATCGCGGTCGGGCTGGTGCTGGCGCTGGTGTGCGGATTGAGGGGCGTCTCGGAGGAGTCGGAGGCCGAGGCGCCGCGGTGCGAACTGAAACTCACGAACGGCTCGCTCATCAAGGGGACGTTCTCGGAGATCCAGTCGATCGAGATGAAGACGAAGCACGGGATGCTGAAGTTCGCGATGAAGAACGTGCGGAGCGTGACGTGGGGGAACGTGAAGAAGGAGGAGATGGACTCGATCAGCGCGACGGATGGCGCGTACAAGGGCTGGATCGAGGAACTCGCGCCGCTCGTGGTGGATACCGGTTACGGCACGCTCAAGATCCCGACGTCCGCGATCCGGACGTTGCGGGTGATTCACGGCGGGAAGACGCTCGGCTCCGACTTCGAGGGCGACACGCTGGACGACTGGACGAAGTTCGGGACGTCCACCTGGACCGTGACGGGCGGCAGGCTGCAGGGCACGCCGTCCGGGAACTACGACAGCATCCAGTTCAACGAGGTGCTCGAGGGGACGTACACGATCGAGGTGGACGTCACGGGCGCGAACAACGCCGGCATCCTCTGGAACGCGCAGGACGGCAACAGCTCCAACGCCCTCTGGCTCGCGCCCAACAACGTCCGCGTCTTCGGCGGGGGCACCTGGTACAACCAGCAGATCGCCGCCTGGGCCGCGAGCTACAACTGGCAGTCCACGATCAAGGTGAAGATCGAAGTGGACGGCACGAAGGCCACCGTCTTCATCAACGACAACAAGATCGGCGAAACCACGGTGACCGGCTCTTCCGGCCGCGTCGGCTTCTTCTGCTTCAACCAGAACGCCTCTTTCGACAACTTCCAGGTCACGAGGTAACCCATGACCTGCGACGCCAACCGCCCCCTTCTGTCCGCGCTCGTCCGCGGCGACCTCGGCCCCGCCGAGGCGTCGCGGGTGCGCGGGCATGCGGCGGGGTGTGAAACGTGCGGGCGGGAGCTGCGGGACTTGGAAGCGGTCGAGGCGAGGCTGGGCGCGTGGCAGGCGGACCCGGGGCCGGTGGACGTGTGGCCGGCGGTGTCGGCGAACCTGCCGCGTGGCGGCGGCGGCTGGAAGCGGGTTTCGCTGGCGGCCGCGGTGCTGATCGGCGTGCTGGGAGTGCTGTTCCACGTGGTCGGGCCGCGGACGAAACGGACGGAAGTCGTCCGTGTGCCGCCAGGCCCGGCGGTGGTGGCAGCCGAACGGCCCGAAGACCGCGCGGTGGCCCGTCACGAGGAACTCGCGGCCGCCTCAGGCCCGCGCACCGGCATCTCGTACGTGTACATCGGCGCGTACGACGAGGCTCTGAACGCCGGCGAATACGCCCGCTACTCCGACCGGGTCGTGGCTTCGGCCGCCCCGGCGCCCGACGGCGGCGCAGCCGGGCTGCTCGTCCCGCCGTCGTACGTCCCGCGCGGATCGACCCTGCGGCGCATCGAGCCCGCCATCGCGAGCGCCGAGGCCGCGTGGTCCACGCCGTTCGGGGAGGTCACGGTGCTGCAGGAGAAGGGCGGGAAGGCGGCGGAGGGGTTCGTGACGGTGGTCGGCGGCGGGAAGGAGATCAAGCTGTCGCGGTTCGCGGCGGCGGGGGACGTGCAGGTGACGCTGGTCGCGGAGGGATTGCCCTGGCCGGAGGTGGATCGGATTGAGGCGGGGTTCAGGAGGAAATGAGAAACGGCATTCGCGGATGAAGGCGGATGCCGCGGAAACGGCGCGGATAGGGCAGAAAAATCGGCGGGAATTTCCCGCAAACTATTTCCGGAGTCATCAGGAGGCAGTCATGAGACGGTTCTTCGCAGGTCTTGCAGCCCTCTCGGCCCTCGCCGCGGCTTTCGTCGCAGCGACGCCCGTGCAGGCGTGCTTCATCCACTCGCCGCTTCCCGTCGAGCTGGTCGAAGACATCATCACGATCGACATCACGGACAACATCGCGGTCAAGCAGTACACCTGCACGTTCTTCAACCCGAACGCGCAGGCGGTCGTCGGCGGCACGTGCTACATGGAGTTCGAGGCCGACGCCCAGATCGACAAGCTGACACTTCAGCTCGACGGCAAGGAAGTCCAGGCCGAGATGCTGGACGCCGAGAAGGCCAAGAAGGTCTTTTCGGAAATTGCGGCCCGCGGCGGCAAGACGGCCCTTCTCGAGTTCTACGGCAAGGGCCTGATCCGCGCCGAGGTCCCGAACCTGCCCCCGCAGGGCAAGGTCACGGCGGTCCTCCGCTACACGCAGGTCATCAAGTCCGAGGACGGCGTCTTCCGCATGGGCTTCCTCAACACGAACCCCAAGGCGTGGCTCAAGCCGCTCAAGCGCGTCGTCGTGGACTGCACGATGAAGTCGCAGAAGCCGATCAAGTCGATCTACTCGCCGACGCACAACGTCACCGTGACGCGCATCGACGACTTCAATGCGAAGGTCCACTACGAGCAGGAGAATTACCTCCCCAAGACCCCCATGGCCCTCTACTGGCAGGTCGCCCCGGGCGAACTCGGCGTCTCCGCCCTGACCTATCGCGACGACGAGGAACGCGGCTACTTCATGCTCATGGCCTCGCCGTCCATCGATCCGTCGAAGGTCCCCGTCCTCCCGCAGGAAGTCATCTTCTGCATCGACTCGTCCGGCTCCATGGTCGAGGACAACCGCCTGGGCCAGCTCCAGACCGCGCTCAAGCACTGCCTGAACCACCTCCGCCCCGAAGACCGCTTCAATATCGTGGACTTCGGCACGGAAGCGCGGGCCTTCAAGGAAGAGCTTCTTCTGGCGACGCCGGAGAACGTGAAGAAGGCGCTCAACCACGTGGACAAGCTCAAGCCGCGCGGCCGCACGGCGATCGAGGAGGCCGTGACGCTGTCGCTCGGGATGTTCACGGACACGAAGGACGCCCGGAACCTGATTTTCCTCACGGACGGGGTCCCGAACGAAGGCGAGACCGACACCGAGAAGCTGGCGGACATCCTTGCGAAGCGCAACACGAAGCACGCGCGGATTTTCGCGTTCGGCGTCGGCAACGAGCTGAACACGCGCCTTCTGGACATGCTGGCGACGGACAACGGCGGCAGCGCGGCGTACGTGATGCCCAAGGAGGACCTCACGACGCGCATCACCGACCTCTACGACCGCATCGCCAACCCGGTCCTGACCGACATCAAGGTCTCTTTCCAGAACATGAAGGTCGAGGAGATTTACCCGCGCCGGATGCCGGACCTGTTCAAGGGCCAGCAGATCGTCCTGTTCGGCCGGTACATGGTCGAAGAAGGCAACTGGACGCCGGACCGGGACATCCTGGTCACCGGCCGCCTTGCCGGTAAGGAAGTCTCATTCCCCTACACGCTGAGTTTCCCCGCCGAATCCTCCCGCAACGATTTCCTCCCGCGCGTCTGGGCCGGCCGCAAGGTCGGGCACCTGATGGGCGAGGTGAAGCGCAACGGGCAGACGAAGGAGCAGATCGACGAGATCGTGCGCCTGGCGAAGCAGTACGGGATCGTCACGCCGTACACGAGCTTCCTGATCGCCGACGACGTCGGAAAGCGCGACCTGGCGGAGATGCGGAACCGCGCCGGGGAGGGTTTCCGCAAGGAAGCCGCCGCCGGGTGGGGCGCTTCCAGCGCTCCCGCGGCTGCCGAGGAGCAGAAGCTGAAGGACGGCGAGAACGGCTTCGACAATTACGAGATGGCGGGACGCGTGACCGGCAAGTCGCAGGAGCAGGTCATGGAGAAGATGCGGATCATCGGCGCCAAGAACTTCTACAACGAGGGCGGCGTGTGGACGGACAGCACGTTCGACCCAGCGAAGCACAAGGACTTCATCGACGTGAAGATCGGGAGCGACGAGTACGTGAAGCTCGTCGAAGCGAAGGCGGGCCTGGCGAAGTTCCTCTCGCTCGGCAAGGTGATCGTGATCTACCAGGGAAAGGTGTACCGCGCGCAGGAGTAGACTTCCGCATGGCGAAGTTCAAGGGCCCGGCCGGCAACGGCCGGGCCCTTTCTTTGGCAGGCCCCCGTCCTCTATAGTCCGCGCCTTGTGACCTCCCCGCGCGCCGCCCTCGCCCGACTGATTCTCGCTTCCCCCGTCATCCTGGCGGCCGGGACGCTCCTGTGCGCGCTTCTGCGACTGACGGTCCGCGACCGCTGGCCGGTGTTCTCGATGATCTACTACGCTTCGCCGCCCGTCGCGATGGCCGCGGTTCTGCTGGTCGCCGCGGGGTTCTGGTCCGCGCGGCGGGCGTGGCGGCCGGCGATCGCCGCGGGGGGCGGAGCACTGGTGGCGATCGCGTGGTGGCTGGCCATGTCGATCGTCCTCGCACCCCCGCCGGAAGGCGACCGGCCGAAAGGCCTGATCCGCGGCATGGGCTGGAACCTGGCGCGCGGCAATCAGGGATGGGACGCCGTCCTCGCAGGGATACGCGAAGTCGATCCCGACATCGCGTGGTTCGGGGAAGCGGAAGATCCGCGCTGGAAGGGAGGGCCGCCCTGGCACGCCGAGTTGCAGGGGTACGACCGGCGGGAGCTTCCCGGCGGGCTCGTCTTCATCACGAAGGGGCGCATCCGGGAAGAGCGGATGCTGCTGCAGGGCCGGAGCTCGCTCGCGGAATTCCGTGTCACGCTGCGCGGGGCGGACCTGACGGTCCTGTTGGCGGACCTGGATGGCTCGGCGTACAGGCACCGGGGAGGGGCGTTCGAGGTTATCAACGCCGCGATCGAGAACGCGCCGGCGGGACCGCTGATCGTGGGGGGCGACTTCAACACGCCGCGGAACTCGGTGTTCTTCGACGGCTGGAGGGGGAAGCTGACGCACGCCTTTGAAGCCGCGGGGCGCGGGATGGACGGGACGTGGCCGGAGCCAGTGCCATTCCTGTCGATCGACCATTGCTGGGTGAGCGAAGTGGTGAAGGTCAGGACCTGTGTCCTGGGAAGGACGGGGGCCTCGGACCATCGGCCGGTCATCGTGGAATTCACGCTGGGGGAGTAGGCCGTATGTTGACGCAAAGTACCGTAAAATATAGACTTGTGTCACTTCTTAACGTGACTTTCGCCCGGAAATCTTCTTGACTCACTTCTCATTACTCAACCCTCACCACTTGTTGTACTCTCGCCGCCCCTATGACCCACCCCCCCCGCCTCGCCCTCGCCGCCGTCCTGGCCGCTTTCTTCGCCGGTTGCGGCTCCGGACCCGATGCTGACTCCAAGGACCAGCCGCACGCCGGCAATTTCACCGACGTCCGCACCGTCTACTGGACCGACCAGGTCGGCTTCGGCGCCGGATTCGTCGCCGAACGCCGCTGCTCCGACGGCGCCTTCGTGACCCGGGAACACATCCTCGCCTGCGACGCCGCCGATGCCGAAACCCCCGCGTTCTGGGCCGATGCCGCCCTCGAGACCCTTCCCGACGGCAAGACCTCCCGCCTTCTCATCCTGGGCGGGCTCGGGCACGAGCCGGCGGGGAGTCCGAAGCGCCTTGCGCTGGAGCGGGGGGCGAATGGGCGGTGGGTGCGCCGGGGGCCCGACGGGGCGCCCGAGGACCTCACCGGATTTGACGGGTGCGAGGACGTCGAGATCGAGCACGATCACGTCACGGCGGGCGTCGTGATCCGGAGGCTTGCTCTCAAGCCCGGCGAGACGAAGGACGTCGAGCGCCTGCTGGTCCGGCTGCCCGGGATGGATGTCGAGCGCGTGAAGCGCCGCCTGACGCGGCTCGACGAGACCTCGTATTCCTGGGAGGGGCTCGCCGCCGACGGCTCCCCGGCCTGGCGCCTCGACATCGGGGTGGACGCTTCGGGTTCCCTCGTCTCCGTCGCCGGAGCCGGGCTTCAGCACCGCGCCGTGCGCGAAAAGACGATTCGGTAAAGCGATGCCTGAGTTTCGCGAACAGACCCCGCGCGAGTCGTGGGAGAGCGAGAAGCTCGCCGTGCTGTCGAAAAAAATCGACGAGCTGCAGCTTCGCATCGAGGGGACGCCGCTGGAGAGCGCGCTGAAGAAGCTGGCGGAGGAGCTGGAGTTGAAGGGGCTGGGGTTCCGGCCGAAGACGTACCTCTCGGACGAGTGGGGGTGCCCGGAGGGGGTGCCGGTGATCGGGATCCCGTTCTACCTCGCCGACGAGCGGCTGAAGCGGCTGGAGGACGAGTTCAGCGAGGACCTGGAGGACGACCGGTTGACGATGATGTACCTGCGCCACGAGGCGGGGCACGCGTTCAACTACGCGTACCGGCTGTACCAGTCGGAGGAGTGGCACCTCCTGTTCGGGCCGTACTCGCGGCCGTACGTCGAGGACTACCAGACGAACCCGTTCTCGAAGAAGTTCGTGAAGCACATCCCGGGGTGGTACGCGCAGAAGCACCCGGACGAGGACTTCGCGGAGACCTTCGCGGTCTGGCTGACGCCCGGAATCGACTGGCGGGAGAAATACAAGGGCCACGGGGCGCTTCCGAAACTGGAGTACGTAGACCGGACGATGGCGGTGATAGCGCGGACGCCTCCGCTGGTGGACGTGGACGCGCCGCCGGACGAGGAGCTGGGGGCGGTGACGGTGAAGGAGCACTACGAGAGGCGGGACGAGCACGAGCCGATCGTGGCGCAGATTGCGGGATATGCGGACGGGGACCTGCGCGAGCTGTTCGGGCCGTACTCCGAGGAGGACGGCGCGGCGGCGTGGGCGGACGAGAAGCACCGTGCGATCGTGAAGCAGGTGGCGTACTGGACGGGCGCGCGGCAGCCGGTGGTGCTGGCGATGGCGAAGCACCTCATCGGGCGGCTGCAGGAGATGAAGCTCTCGATGCCTGCGGGCGGGGCGGAGGAAGCGATCGTGAGGTTCACGGCGTTTGTGACGACGCTGGCGGCGAACTGGGTGAGGAGCGGGAAGTTCATCGAGCTGTAGATCCCAGCGGCGAGCGGCCAGTGACCAGCGGCCAGCGAAGGCCGCGAGAACGGACTCGCGCTTCCGGCGTCGTCTCGCCACTCCCGGCCGCTGGCCGCTGGCAACTCGCCGCTCGCGTGCTAAGATCCGCCGCGCATGAAACGCGTCCTCGTCCTCTACTCTCCCTACACGCCCGGCGGCCGCAAACCTGACATCGTCGTCCTCCAGGTCGCGCGCGCGCTCGTCCGCCTCGGCCACGCGCCGGTCCCGTTTCCGGTGCCGCTCGAGCTAGACGCCCTCGTCGACGGGATCCGCAAGGTCGGGCCCGACGTGATCTTCAACCTGTGCGAGGAATGGCGCGGCGACGGGAAGCAGGAGTCGCGCGTCGCCGCCGTCCTGGAACTGCTCGGCATCCCCTTCACGGGAAATTCCTCCCTCGGGCTCGCGCTCGCCGGGGACAAGGCACTCTCCAAGAAGCTCTACGAGTTCCACAACATCGCGTACCCGGAATTCGCGGTTTTCACGCGCGAAAAACCCGACCTCGTCGGAGGCCACCTGAACTTCCCGATGTTCGTCAAGCCGATGCGCTCCGACGCTTCGCTTTCCATCGGGGACGTTTCGTTCGTCAAAACCTGGGAAGAGATGCAGTCGCGCGTCAAGCACCTGCTCAAGACGACGAAGGACGCGGTGCTGGCGGAGGAGTACATCCGCGGGCGCGAGATTTACGCCGCGGTGCTGTTCGACCGCGTGCTGCCGCTTCTCGAGGTCGATTTCTCCGGCCTGGGCGCCCGCAAGCTCCACATCATGGGGCGCGCGGCGAAGTTCTATACGAAGTCGAAGGCGTACAAGGGGACGCAGGTGGAGCGGGTGCGCGCGATGTCGGCGGGGTTGCGGCGGAAGATCGAGCACACGGCGCGGGAAGCGTGCCGGGCGTGCCAGGTCAGGAGCTATGCGCGCGTGGACATCCGCGTGAACGAACTGGATGAGCCATTCGTGATCGAGGTGAATCCGAATCCGTACCTGGAGATACGGGGGGAATTTGCCCGGGCGGCGAGGTTGGGGGGATATAAATATGTGCCGCTGGTGGGAAAGCTGCTGGATGAAGCTACCAAGCGGGGGGGGACTGCCCGGGTGTTTTAGGCTCGGGGAAAACGGCCAGGAAACGAAGAACGAAAAAGTAAAAACGAAATAGGAAAAGATCGGCGCAACGCGGCTTTTCCTTTTTTGTTTTTCGTTTTTAGTTTTTCGTTTCGCGGCTGTTCACGCCAGCCTGGCGAGAATTTCCCCCTGCGATTTGTGCCGCGCACAGTGCTCCCGGAATTCCTCCCGGTTGAGCCGTCTGTTCACGTAAATCTCCGCCGTCACCGGGTAGATCAGCGCGTAACGCGCACTCTCAAACTCGATCTCCGGCGCTTCCGCCGTGTTCCGCCCAAATCCAAACCACCCCCTCTTCTCCTCAAGCGCTGCAACCTCAACCTTCGGCGGCTTCGCAAATGACGCCACCAGCGGCCGGCTCGTCCAGCCCAGGAACACCCACACCTTCGTCTGCTTCCGCTGCACGTCGTAGAAAACCGGCACCATCATCCGGTTGTCCTGCTTCAGGTCCGGGTCGTGCGCGAGAGACTCCGCCCACTCCCGGAATGCTGCCGCGGCCGGCGCAGGCGCCTGCGGGTCGGCCGCCAGGCCGATCTCGATGCACGCGACGGCGTGCGCGCCGAAAAAGAGCTGCTCGATTGCGGCCAGCTCTTCCCCCAGCGGCTCCTTCACCGGGCCGTCCGGCGTCTGCCGCCTCAGGCCGCCCAGCGCCGCAGCGCCGAAGGCGGACTCCAGGACTTCGCGCACGAAGCGATACCCTTGCGCGCGGCGCAGGTAGTGCGTCGGAAGCGGCTCGACGGTGAGTTCCGGGTGGATCTTCGGCCGCGGCGGCCCGCAGCCGGCGCGCGGTTCCTCGAGCTGCTTGACGTGGCTCTCGCGCGCGAGCGCGAGGATCCCCTTGAAGAGCGCTTCCAGCGTCGCGCGGTACTCCTTCGAGAGTTCGAGTTTCGCCGCCTCCGGGCCGCGGTCGGGCGCGGCGAGAGTCTCGAGCGACCACGCGATACGGTCGTACTAGCCGGAGTTGGCGACGGGGGAGACGTCCACGCGGCCCTTGCGGATCTCCTCGATGAGGCGGTCGGCGAGGTTGAACCCGTCAGGGATGGGCGCGTTGCCGAAGAGCCGTTTGACCAGTGCGCCTTCGGGGGATTCGGAGGGCGGGGCGATCGCCACGCCGCGTTCGAACGCGGGGGGCGCCCCCGCATCGAGCGCGGCGAGCGCGCGGCGCAGATCGGGGCGCGTGAACGGGTTTGTGAGGCGCTCGTTGAGCGACATCCACGCCTCGTAGGCGCGGCGAAGCTCAGGGTCGGCGTGCAGGGCGCGCACGGCGTCCTGGAACGCGGCCGGGTCGGGGAGCTCCTGCTGGAGGAAGCGGTCCTGGCGGAAGATCGCTTCCAGGGCGCCGGACCAGGTGTAAAAGCCCATGGGTTTGGAGGCGCGTTCGTCGGCGAGGAACGCGTCGACGAGGAGGCGGGCGGAGGCGAGGGGCGATTCGACACCCGATCCGACTTGCCGGGCTCCCTGGACGATCGGCGCGGCCGGCCCCGACCCGAGCGCGGAGGCCAGGTTCGCGAGAAGCGCTTCCTTGCCCGCGAATCTCCCGGCGCCTTTCTCCGCGGCGAGTTCGACGGCGGCGATGAGGCCGTCGTCGAAGGCCTTGGCCTTGGCGGCGAGGATGGAGGCGGAAACGAAGCCGTGGGGGCCGATGGCCGCGACGGAAGGGGCGAGGCCGGGGTCGCTCCAGGCGACGTCTTCGGGGCAGTTGAGGGCGATGACCTGGCCGGAATCGTCGATTCGAAGGCTTGCATTCTCGGTACGTGTCTCGCGTATCATGCCGCGCATGTTAGCTTCCGGCCGCGGCGCGACGGACGCTTTCTCAAGCCGTCTATAGACTGACTCCATTCGAGCTTGCCCGCTTGGCAATCTTCGCTCAGCATAGGCAGTGCTTCGCCAAATGACTGACAGGCCCAAAGACACTCCGACCAATGCCCCCCTGATCCGCCCGGCGGACGGCCCGGGGGTCGTCGCGCCCGCGAAGAAGAAATCGCCGGGCGGTGAATTCACGGAGGCCGAGGACACGGCGGTGCTGGCGCCGTCGCTCGCGGCCGCCTTCCTGAACTGCGGCGTGGACCGGCTGCATCGCGGGGAAACCAACGCGGCGATCAGCGACTTCGCCGAGGCGATCAAGATGGACCCGACGCTCGCGCGCGCGTGGTGCCTGCGCGGGTACGCCTACACGATCCTTCTCGACTTCACGCGCGCGGCGGCGGATCTCAGCAAGGCGCTCAACGTCGGGCTCTCCGGCAACCACGAGGACAACGCCTGGCTGCGCCTCTGGGTGGTCCGCGCGCGCACCGGCCTGGCGCCCGGCGTCACGAAGGACCTCAACGCCCATTTCGCCCGCCGCATCGACCCTCCGCCCGCCCCGTGGGCGCTCCGAATCGCCTCCTTCCTGGGCGGCGCCGTTCCCGAGAAGGAGTTCCTCGCGGAAGTCGATGGCCATGCGCCGGCGGCGAGCCCGGAGCGGAGCTGTGAAGCGTGGTATTTTGCCGCGGAGCACCGGCTTGTCTCCGGGGACCGGGCGGGCGCGAGGACGGCCTTCGAGCGGTCCGTTTCGACGCACGCCAAGGGGATCAGCGCGTGGAGCGCAGCCCGCGCGGAGTTGATGGCGCTGATGAGCGCGAAGAAGTAACTACAAATCGTAATTCTCGCGCACGAACTTCCGCGCGAACTCCACCAGTTGCGTCCACTGCTGGACCGCATGGATCCGGTAGCCGAGGGCGGCGAGAGGGTCGAGCCTCTTGACGTTCGACGCGGCGATGTTGAGGACGAGAGTCCCCCCGCCGCGGGCCTTGTCCAGCGCCATCCGCGATACGTCTTCGCCACTCATCCCCTTCGCGTACTGCTGGAGCATCGTGTCCACGCCGTCATCGGAGATGACGACGATGTGCACGGCCGGGTCGTCGGGTTTGCGGTCCTTGTAGGTCTGGTGGAGGATGTTGAGCGGGAAGGCCGTGCTTCCGTTCAGGCAGCCGGTGATGACGCCCAGGATCGCCTTCTCGTCCCGCACGAACCCGTTCGTCCACGTGAACTGCCCCGCGCCGCTCCAGAGCGTCGCCTGCACGCGGGCGCCGACGCGAAGCGCCGACAGCGCGAGAATGGTCCCGCAGAGCGCCAGGTAGCTGATGTCGTGCGCCGGGTTGGGCATGGACCCGGACGAATCGACGTAGATGTCGAGGTCCATCGGCCGCTTCGCCGGGTCCGCGCCCGGGATGTCCGCGTACGTGCGCTGCACCGTCGTCACGCCCGGGATGACCACCGGCGAACGCGAAATCGTGCCGAACAGGTCCATCGTCCCGAGGTCGTCCGTCGGCTCCCACCCCTCGTATCCTTCCACCATGGGCTCCGTCGCGCGCGGCTGCTTCTTCTGCGGGAACGGCAGGAGGTGGGGAAGGGCGCGCTCGCGGTAGTAGCGGGTGGTGACTTCGTGCGGCGAGAGTTCGACTCCCAGCGACTTCAGCAGTTCCGCGTACTCCCAGGGTTCGCGGCACTGCGTTCCCGGGCGGCCCTTCCCGTCCTTCTCCGGCGCGGTGTTGGCCTGTTTCGGCGTCCGGTGTTTTGTTTTCCCAACGACGTCCGCGCCGTCCGTTCCCATGATGTCCTCGTCGAACTCCGTGCCTTCGTCCGACTCGTCCTCGCCGATTTCCACCAGCCCGTCCGGCACCGCGTCCTTCCCGCCCGCGCCCATCCCCGCCCCGCGCGTGTCGTGCAGCCCGCGCTTCACGAACTCCGACGTCTTCCGGTTCTTCCTGTCCTCGAGGAGCCAGGGGAAAAGGATGACGGCGAAGCGGCGTGAGCCGCGGAGCCAGGAGCCGGCGAAGAAGCGGACGAGGCGGCAGATGACGGCGGCGTCCGCGTCCATTTCGGGGGTGACGTTCTCCGGCGCGAGGTCCCCGGCCGGCAGCCGCCACAGGTACTCGTAGGCGCGCGTGTAGACTTTCCACACCGCCGAAGCGTCGCCCGCGGCCGGCGCCACCGCTTTCAGCCGGCGGTAGACGCCCGCGATGTCCACGCCCTGCCGCTGCAGCCGGTCATTGATGTGCAGGTCGCCGTACAGGTTGGCGACCATCGCGGCGACGTCGCCCTCGAGCCCGTAGAGCTCCCGCCGGATCCCCGCCATCATCCGCGCGTTGTCCGACAGGTTCCCCGGCACGAACACGTGGTGCCCGATTTCGTGCGCCTGCACGGGAAGCGCGAAGTCCTCGAGGCCGTTCTTCCGGAGCGTCTCGAGGTTGACCATGACGACCTGGTCCACGAGCCGGATGGCGGCGATCTCGCCGGCCATGCCGGACTTCGCGGCCTCGCGGTCCGACTTGAAGTAGACGGGTTCGCGCAGCACGGTGTACGGCGACCACGCGGCGAGCGACTCCGGCCACTTCGCCCGCCACCGCTCCTCGACCGACGGGGGAGGCGCCGCCGGATTGGCCGTCTTGTCCGCGGACCGGGTCATGCGGCTCAGCGCTCCGCCGCGTGGGTGGCCGTCCGCAGCCGGATCCGGTGGCTGTCCGGCGTCGTCCATGCGACGAAATCCTCGCGCGCCACGAACGACGACGCCCCGGACATCTCCGGAAACTTCGACGACTCGCCCCCGAACGCCAGCGTCCCGTCCGGCGCCAGCCGCGGCCCGCCATCGTCCCCCGCGCCCAGCAGCGAAGCGATGAACCCGCGCTGCTTCACCTCGCCCAGCTTGTAGTCCGCCGCCGCCGCGTCCGGCCGGCACGACCACCCGTAGACGTCCGCGTCCAGGCGGAACGCACCATTCGCAGCGAGCGCCCACAGGCGGTGGCGCGACGATTCCGGCGCGGCGAGCAGAAGCGGCGGCTCGTCGAAGTGCCCGTCGAATCCGGTGAAATTCCCGATCGGGCCGACGGGGGTCCACGTTGCGAGAAGCGCCCTCGGCGGGGCGGCCGCTTCGCGGTGCAGGTCCTCCAGCTTCTTTGGCGAGGCCTTCGGCAGCTTCTCGAGCGTCGCCGGCGGAATCGCCTCCTCCGGCCGCCGCCACGCGTCCGCGGTCAGTGCCGCGATCGCCAGCGCCGCCGCTTCGGTCGGCCACCCGTCGAGTTTCAGCGCGGCAAGGGTGGCCGCCGCCGGAATCCCCTCGGCCAGCCGCAGCGCCTCGACGCGCAGACGCGCTTCGCCCAGCCGCCACGCGAGGACGGCGCCGGCGTCCATGAGGTCGGAAGGGCTGTGGAGGTGGCGCGCGACGACGACGATCTGCCGGGCGAATTCCTCGCCGCGCGCGCCGAGATTCTCTACCACGTTGGAGAGCGCGCCCGGGAGGAACCGGGGGCGGGAGAGCAACAGCGGCCGGATTGCCGGGAGCGTCACGCGGAACAGGGTGGCGATGGCGGCGTTCGAGCCGCCGTGGCGCGCGAGCGTGCCGCGCCCCGCGTGCAGGAGCAGGAGGTTGTACGCCGTCGAGAGGAGCTCCGCCGCGCCCTCTTCGCCGTCGCCGCCGAGCGGGGGCAGCAGCTCGGCGCACAAGCCCAGCACCGCCTCGCCGTCGATCGACGACGACCGGCGCTTAGCGGCGCGAAAGCGAGCGTTGAGCTCGTCGCGCCGGCCGGCGAGCCAGTCGCGAGTAAAGGAGGGAGTGAGTGTCGTCATGGGGGAAAACGGAAGGGGAAGGGGGAGGCGGGCAGGGGATCGGGTGGGCTGGGGATCGGGCGTGGGCTGGGGCGGTGTGCCCCCGCCCACGCCCGATCCCCAGCCCACCCGATCCCCAACCCGCCGTTTCCCCATCCCCTGCCGTTTTACCCCTGGGTCTGCAGCCACCGCCGGTAATTAGAGTACCGCTGGTGGTAGTACTTCAGCTTCAGCACGTCCGTATGCACGTGCGCGTACAGCTTCGACTTGCTCGAGAGCGTCGCCAGCAGCGTCTCGATCTTCGTGATCTGCGTTTCCACTTCCTTCATGGGCACGCCGTCCAGCCCCTTGTCGAACACTTCATCCAGGTCCGCGACCGGGTCGTCGCGGTCCAGGTTCAACCGCACGAACTCCTCGCACGACAGGTCCCACGCCTTGCGCAGCCACGCGATCCGGTCGATCCGGTAGATCTGCGCGCTCTGCTGGTCGAAAAATGGCGACGTCGGGTTCGCGGAAAGCTTGTCGTGCAGCACGAACGGCGAAATCTGCCTCACATCCTCGGGCGTCACTTCCGCGTTCCCGCGGAACCACGCCAGCGTCTTCGCGAACGTCAACAGCGTCATCAGCGCGCGCACCGACAGCCCGTTCTCCGTCTGGCTGCACAGGCACTTCACTTTGTCCCGCCCGCAGTCGTTCGCGCAGGTCGCCGAGAGCGTCTTGCCTGCGAGGTGGATCGTGTCCTTGGACTTGTATTCGACTTCCTGGGCTGCGAGGTCGCAGAAGTCGAACTGGGCCGCGAAGAACTCGATGCGCCGCCGCACGCCGCGGGGGATCGGGACCTTGAGGATCTGGGAGTACGCGGTGTTCAGTTCCTGCTCGGTGAACTTGATTTCGTCGGGGACAAGGGCCTCGGGCTTCACCCCGTCCTCGATGCGCGTCTGCAGGTCCAGGAGGAAGCGCGGGTTGAAGTTGAGCGCCTTGATGACGTGG
>CAVPNQ010000066.1:0-92046 GCA_963706735.1 uncultured Planctomycetia bacterium | reverse complement strand
TATGCTGGTCACCCTGACTCGTCGTCTTGCTGGCAGCTCCAGGTCCAGGTCGAGGGCCTCGGCGAGGAGCTGACAGGGCGGCTGGCGGAGCCCTGGCGCGGCCCCGAAGCTCGTAGCGGTACCGGCGCGGGATCTTCGGGACCCTGGTCTCCCGGCTGGGCGAGGAGCCGTCGCGGCTTCAGATCGTCGAGCGAGCCGGCAGGTCGGCAAGACGACGGCGTCCTCCAAGCCCTGGAGGCGAGCGACGCCGGTCACTACGCCAGCGCGGGCGACCCGACCCTCCGCGACGCGGCCTGACTGGAGGCGCAGTGGGAAGAGGGGCGGCGGCTCGCCCGCGACCGCGGGGGCGGGGCGATGCTGGCAATCGACGAGATCCAGAAGGTGACTGGGCGGAGGCCGTGAAGCGACCCTGGGACGAGACCGGGGCGCGGACGTGCCGCTGCGCGTCGTGTGGGGTTCTTTTTGTCCTATTTCTTCATAGCGCTGTTCGATATCAGTTAATGAAGTAAACTTATACTCTTCTTTTCCTCCAGCGATTACCATTTGAGGAAAAATGGTTAGAGCCGGTAATTGCTTAGGTTCATTTTCAGCAATGTAAGTATGAAGCAAAATATTGCAAAATAATTCGCCCATCCACATGCGTTGAACATTTAAACCTGCCTGGAAGTGATAAGCGTGTCCTATTTCGTGTATTGCAAGCAAATCAAAAAACGACTGCATTGATAAGCCACCTTTCTCATCAACATAGGCTGAAGAGATCTTGTCTGCCAGTACTTTGGGAAGCTGTTCGATTGGGGGAATGAAACTCTTCCAGAATTCGTTATCCTCTGATGCGATAATTAATAAATCTCTTGTCTCGTCATAATGTGGCATTCCATAAACCGGAAATATTGTATGCTTGGGCCAATCCGTTGGATTGAGTATCAGCAAAGTAACTTCAGGTTCGTAAGCAATTACTTTATTATAAAACTTAAGAACTTTATCCATTCTTGCAGCAACTATTTTTGCTCTTTCATCATTGCCAGTGCTGTAATAGACTTTAGTTTTATAACCATCAAGACTAACAAGGTCTTTACCCGATCGTGTGCAGCTTCGCCAGCCGCGGGAACGCCGCCCCCATCTGGTCGAGGATCTCGCCGATTTCCTTCGTGTCGTAGAAGCGGTTCCAGCGGACGGCGACTTTCGGGTTCGGCGGCGCGCCCATCGCGCCCAGATCCTCCTGCGCCGCGGCGGGAAGCGCGAGGACGGCGAGCATCAGGAGCCGGCGGATCATTTCAGCACCGCCTTCGCCGCGGCCACGCCCGCCCGGTCGGTTTCCGCCTTCACCTCGACCTCCGTCCCCTCGGGAGCATGCACCACCCACTTAAGTTCCTTCACCGCGCCCGCCGCGAGGCTCGGCACGAGAATCATCCGGTCGCCCGCCGTCAGCTCGCCCTTCCCCGCGGCGAAATCCACGCGCACCGCCCGCGCGCGCCGCGTCCGCTCTCCCTGCCGAAGCGCCGTCGGCAGCCCGCCGTCGTTGGCCAGCGTCGCCGTCACTTCCCAGAGCGCCGCATCGAGCTTCTTCACCGCAAGCCCCTTTACCGCAACCTGGGGAAATGCCGCGAGCATCTCGAGGAAGAACTCCCCGTGCTTCTTCGCCAGCCCCGGCATGTCCGCCGCCTGCGGCAGGATCGTGCTGAACGGCCTCCACCCGCCGATCTCCACCTTCTTCCCCGGGAAATCCGGGTGCTCCACCGCGTGCCACTCCACCCACTCCTTCGGGCGCGCTTCCTTCATCCACCGGAACGCCCACCGCGCTTCACGCCCCGCCCCGTCCTCGTGCGGCAGCCCCTTGGCATCCGCCGCCTTCCACGGCACGCTCCACCCCGGGTTCGCGAGCGACAGCACGCCCCAGTGGAAGTACAGCCACTCCGCCACGCCGCCCTCGCGAAGCGGCGCCGGGTCGCGGCGCTCGCGGCCGAACTTCGCGCGGTACGACTCCGCCAGCCGCGCCAGCGGCAGGACGTCGCCTGCGTCCAGACCCATGACCGGGTGCCCGGGATCGGGAAGCGGGTTCGGCGGCGCGGCGGGTGCGACCTGCCGGACCAGGTTGTCGTTCGAGGCGAACGTGAACGCCGCCTCGATGTTCGGGTGCGACGCGACGAACTCCGCGAGCGCCCGGCTCTCCGGCTCGCTCACCTGGAACGGCCCGGTGCGCGGTGCATGGAAGCGGTAGTTCCACGTGAAGTTCGAATTGAGGTCCACGCCGCCGGCGCCGTCCTCGTTGAGCGCGCCGTCGCCGTCGTTGTCCTTCCCCTCGATGAGGATCTTCCACGCGCCCCGCTCGCCGCGCGCCGTGTCGGGCTTCCTCATGTACCCCGCGTCCTTCTCGTCGGCCACCCACTCCCCCGCCGGGTCCTCGACGCGCATCGTCACGATCGCGCCGTCGCCGTCCAGGTCGTCCGGCCCGTCCTCGTCGTCGTCGCCGTCCCGGTCCTCGTCCCACGGGCGCGCCGTCCCGGAATCCTGCCGTTTCAGCGCCGCGAAGAACCTCTCGACGCCGTCGGGATTCAGCCGCGGGATCACGTAGATCGTGCGCTCGGAGAGCGCCTTCCGGATCTTCTCGTCGGCCGACATCGCCAGGTCGTACGCCGCGTCGAACGCCAGCGTCGTCCCGGCCAGGCCATCGCCCTCGACGCCTCCGGTCACCAGAAGCGCCGGCCGGCGGTCCACGTCGTCGCCGCTCCCGATCGTCAGGAGCAGGATGTCGCGCCCCTCCGGCGACTTGCCGATCGACCGCACGCGGGCCGTGCCCGGCGATTCCGCGGCAAGGGTCTTCAGGCGGTCGTTCAGGAGGTCGTAGTTCGCGCAGGACGGCTCCTCGGCCGCCGCAAACGCCCCCAGCGCGAACAGCGCGGCGGCGAGGCACGTGCGCCCGGAAGCGGAGTTCACGGGGCTACCCGCCCCAGTCCTGCGGCTTCTTCGGCGGCTCTTCCCCCGGCCCCGGGGGCGGCTCCTCGAAGTCGTCGTCTAGCAGCGTCCGGTGCTTCTTCTCGCCCGGAATGTCCGGCGGGTGCAGGAACACCGGCGTCGGCGTCTCGGACGTCGGCGGCCCGTCGAGCGGGAACTCGTGCACGAGCTCCCCCAGCTTCCCCGGCTTCTCCTCCGGCGGGGCCTCCCCGAACACCTTCCGCACCGCCTCGTCCATCACGTCCCTCGGCGGCAGCTTCTGCTCGAGCGGTCCGGGAGGCGGCGCTGCAGGCTTGACGACCGAGGTTCCCTTCTTCTTCTGGAGCTGCGCGACGCCCGGCGCCAGCTGCCCCGTCGAGATCATGTCCGGGTTCGGCGCCTTGCGCATCCCCGCGACCTTCGGGTCGTACAGCAGGCACCGCACCACGTGCCCGCCGCCCATGTCGAACGCCGGCGGCACCATCACGCTGCACTCAGGCATCGCGCTGGGGCAGCGCGGATGGAAGCGGCACCCGGCGGGGGGATTGACGGGACTCGGCACGTCGCCCGTCAGGATGATCCGCTGCTTGCGGTTCGCGGGGTCCGGCTGCGGCACCGCCGAGAGGAGCGCCTGCGTGTACGGGTGAAGCGGGGCCTTGAAGAGCGCTTCCTTGGGCGCGCTCTCCACGATTTCGCCGAGGTACATGACGGCGACGTCGTCGGAGATGTGCTCGACGACGGACAGGTCGTGCGAAATAAAAAGGTAGCTGAGCCCGCGCTGCTTTTTCAGGTCTGCCAGCAGGTTCACGACCTGCGCCTGGATCGACACGTCCAGCGCGCTCACCGCCTCGTCGCACACGATGAACTTCGGCTCCACCGCCAGCGCCCGCGCGATCCCGATGCGCTGCCGCTGCCCGCCGCTGAACTCGTGCGGATACCGGTTGATGTGCTCTTCCATCAGGCCGACGTCCTTCAGCAGCTTGCGCACCTTCGCCACGCGCTCCGCCCGATCGCCCAGCCCGTGGATCTTCATGCCTTCTTCCACGATCGCGCCCACCGTCATGCGCGGGTTCAGGCTGGAGTACGGGTCCTGGAAGATGATCTGCATGTGGCGGCGCATCGCGCGCAGTTCGGCGCCCTTCATCGCGGTCAGCTCCTGGCCCTGGAACGAGACCGTCCCCGAGCTCGGCTCGATCAGCCGCAGCAGCGTCCGCCCCACCGTCGTCTTCCCGCACCCCGACTCGCCCACCAGCCCCAGCGTCCGCCCTTCGCCGATCGTGAAGCTCACGTCGTCCACGGCACGGACGTGCGCGACCGTCCTCGCGAAGACGCCCTTCTTCACGGGGAAGTGCTTCACCAGCCTTTTGACGTCAAGGAGTGGCATGTGTCCTCAGATGACGATGCAGGCCGCGGTGTGGCCGCGGCGGATTTCGCGGAGGGGCGGTTCGGACTTCGAGCACTCAGGCACGGCCTTGGGGCAGCGGGGGTGGAAGCGGCAGCCCGTGGGGAAATGGAGGGGGTTGGGGACGGCGCCCTCGATGGCGTCGAGCTTCTCCCTGTGTTCGCCCATGCGGGGCTTCGACTTGAAGAGCCCGACGGTGTAGGGGTGGAGGGGGTTGGCGAAGAGGTCCTCGACGGGGGCGTACTCGACGACCTTGCCCGCGTACATGACGGCGACGTGGTCGGCGATTTCGGCGATGACGCCGAGGTCGTGGGTGATGAACAGCATGGACATGCCGAGCTCGTGCTGGAGCTCGCGCATGAGGTCGAGGATCTGCGCCTGGATCGTGACGTCGAGCGCGGTCGTGGGTTCGTCGGCGATGAGGAGCTTGGGGTTGCAGGCGAGCGCCATGGCGATCATGACGCGCTGCTTCATGCCGCCCGACATCTGGTGCGGGTAGTCGTCCACGCGCTGCTCGGGGTTCGGCATCTTGACGCGGCGCAGCATCTCGATCGCGCGGTTGCGCCCTTCCTTCCACGAAACCCGCTGGTGCAGCACGACGGCCTCGGCGATCTGGTTCCCGACGGTGAACACCGGATTAAGCGACGTCATCGGCTCCTGGAAGATCATCGAGATGCGGTTCCCGCGGATCGCACGCATCTCGCTCTCGGAGAGCGACAGCAGCGACTTCCCGTCGAACAGGATGTCCCCGCCGACGATCTTCCCCGGGTTCTGGATCAGCCGGAGCGTGCTGAACGCCGTGACCGACTTGCCGCAGCCCGATTCGCCGACGAGCCCCAGCACCTTGCCCTTCGGGATCGAGTACGACACCCCGTCCAC
This sequence comes from uncultured Planctomycetia bacterium, assembly GCA_963706735.1. GTDB lineage: Bacteria > Planctomycetota > MHYJ01 > WSZJ01 > WSZJ01 > WSZJ01. The sequence continues at coordinate 86,834 of CAVPNQ010000066.1, read as the reverse complement.
GGCGCGCACGACGCCGTCGTAGGTCGGGAACTGGACCTGGAGGTTGCGGAGTTCGAGGAGCGGGGTGTCGGTCACGCGGTTTCCTTTTTCGCGCGCAGGATCGTCTTGGGGTCGAGCGCGTCGCGCAGCCCGTCCCCGAGGAACTGGAACGCGACGACGGTCACGAAGATCATGAAGCCGGGGAGAAGGACCCACGGATGGAAGCGGATGTCGTTCGTGCTGCGCGCGGCCTGGAGCATGTTCCCCCAGGAGGCGTACGGCTCCTGGATCCCCAGCCCGAGGAAGGACAGTCCGGATTCGCCCAGCATGTACCCCGGAATCGCCATCGTCACGACGTAGATCGCGTACGACATCGTCTGCGGGAGGATGTGCCTCGTGATGATGGCGAAATTCCCGACGCCGAGCGCCCTGGAAGCGACGATATAGTCGTTCTGCGAGATCGACAGCACCATCCCGCGGATCGTCCGCGCCAGCCCGGCCCACCCGATGAATGACAGGATCAGGATGATCGCGAAGTACATCTTCGGCGGGCTGATCCCCGCGGGAAGGGCGGCGCGTAGGCCGAGCATGAGGTAGAAACCTGGGAGCAGCATGATCATCTCGATCAGGCGCTGCGTCGCAATGTCGATCTTGCCGCGGAAGTACCCGGACATTCCCCCGATGAGAAGCCCCAGCGTGAACGTCACCGCGACTCCCATCAGCCCGACGGTCATCGATATCCGGCTGCCGTAGAGGATCCGGCTGAACAGGTCCCGCCCCATCTGGTCCGCCCCGAGCAGGAAGAACGCCGGGCGGTTCACCATCTCCGGCCGCTCGATGCCGAACAGCCGGGTCTTCATCGGGATGAACCCGAACAGCTTGTGCGGATCACCGGAAGCGAACAGGCGGATCGGGTGCTCCACCGGCGTCTCCGTGAACTCGCTCCCGAGCTTCCGCTTCAGGTAGTCCATGTTCTCGGGCGCGATTTCCACGTAGTAGACGATGAAATTCTCGTCGCGCACCCGGACCGTGTTGTAGACGAACGGCCGCGCCAGGCTGCCGTCCGCATGCTTCATCCGGATCGTGGAAGGCTGGTGCCACGGCTTCGTCCGCATCTGCGTCTCGAAGTCGTAGGGGGCGATGAAGTCGGCCAGGACCACGATCACGTAGAGGAAGATGAGCACGATGGCCCCGTAGACCGCCAGCGAGTGCTGGCGGAACTTCATCCACGAAATCTGCCGCGGCGTCAGCACCTGGTGCGCTTCCGCCTTGAATGCCACGTTGGGGGTCCCGGTGGCCACTATCCCTCCACCGAGACACGGGGGTCCACAAGACCCAGCCCGATGTCCGCAAGCAGGTTCCCGACCACGAGCAGCAGGCCGGAAATCAGGAGGTTTGCCATCACGACCGGCATGTCGTACGAGAGCACGCTCTCGAGCATCTGCTTCCCGATCCCCGGGTAGTCGAAGACGATCTCCGTGAACGCGCTTCCGGCCATCATCCCGGAGAGCAGGCTGCCGGAGCTGGCGACGAACGGAATGATCGCGTTCCGAAGGGCGTGCTTGTAGAGCACCTTGAACGGCGGCAGGCCCTTTGCCGTCGCCGTCGTGAGGTACAGCTTCCGGCGCTCCTCGAGCATCGTTCCGCGCAGCACGCGCTGAAGCCCGCCCACTCCCCCCAGGATGCCGACCGTGACCGGAAGAATCGTGTGCTTGGCGATGTCCCACATCTGGCCCAGACGGTTCATCTCCGAGTGGTTCTGGCTCGTCCGCCCGGCGATCGGCAGGATCTCGCGCATCCATGCGAACCACGACCCCTGCGGGATGTCGTACGTCAGGCTCACCAGGAACACAATCAGGATCGACAGGAAGAACGACGGCAGGCTCATCCCCAGGAACGTCACGAAAGACAGCGTCCGCTCCGTGTTCGAATGCTGGCGCACCGCCCCGTAGATCCCGATCGGCAGCGCAAACAGCCACACGAAAATCAGCGAGAAAATATTCAGCGAGATCGTGTTCTTCACCTTCTCGCCGATCAGGTCCAGCACGCCCTTCTTCTTGTCCCACGACGTCCCGAAGTTCGGCAGCCCGATCCGGAACGGATTCCCCGCCACCCGCAGGCGGAAGTCGTCGAACTCCGCCCGCCCGGGCGCGTCGCACCTGAAGCGCAGGCCGCGGACTTGCCGCAGGTCGAGGTCCTTTGGAAATGCAGAGAAGGGCACCTCCCAGGTCTTTTCTTCCCCATCGAGCTTCAGGTCCAGGATCTTTGCGGCCAGGGGCTTCGTGCGGTCGCCGTGCAGGATCCAGAGGCTGACGGGAAGCGGTCCGCCCTCAAGGGCCCGCGCCTCGAATTCGAGAACGTCGAAATCAACCTGGTCTATCTCCGACTTCTCCGGCTCCGTGGACTTCATGCCGTCGGACTGCCACTCCTTGCGGGCCGCCGCATACTCGTCATCCACTTTCTTGTGCACGGCCACCCAGTCGGTTTTCCAGTCGGAACCATCGACAAGCTTCATCGCGTATGGCGACTTGAGCGCGCCGAGTTCCGCGAATTCGCCGGGTGTCCCGCGAAACAGCAGCTGGATCGTTCTCTTCTTGGCTCGCCCCGGGTACGTCTCTTCCCAAACGCGTCGCTTCACGAATTCAGCCTTGATTCGCGTCTTGCCGGGCTTGGCGGACGTCAGGCGGATTTCGCGGATCTCCTCAATCGCGGACTGCCGGCTCAGGTCGTCGATGTCGACCACCAGGAACGACGGCTTCCCGGGAACGGGCTGGAACGGCAGGGGAATGGAACCGGAGCCCGTCACGACCGACAAGGTCAGCCCCTCGGGCGGCGCGGACTCAGGTGAGGCCTCCGGAGCATCGGCCCCCACGGCCGAAAGCTCGATGGCCTCGACATCCTTCGGATCCAGCAGACGCTTCAGCGCGACCCCGTCGCCGAGCGCACCGAACGGAATCCCCGCGGGGCCCGGTACCGCGTAATCCCCTGCCACGCCCTCCGCGGGTCGCCGCAGCTCCGCTCCGCCGAACTTGTATTTGTCGTCGCCGCGCGAAGGATCGTTGTCCTCGAAGGTCGCGACGAAGCGCCGTTCAGGCGTGAAGCGCACGTCGAACATCACGCCGCGCAGCCAGTAGAAGTACCGGACGTGGATCGGGTCGTAGATGTGCATCCGCCGCTTTTCCATCTCGATGATCTGCGGATCGGTGCCGGGGTCGTTCTCGAACGTGTCGAACCGGGCGCTTCCCTGCGAATTCACAACGATGAACATGACGAACGTCATCACGAACACCAGCGGGATGCTGATCAGCAGCCGCTTGAACGCGAAGGTCGTCAGCCCGCCGGAGAGGAGACGGCCCAGCAGCGAGCCGCGGGAAACCGCCGGGGCGCTTCCGTCTTTCCGCGGGGGCACGGTCATCGGCCGAACTCCGTGTCCTCGTACAGCCGCTCAATATCGTAGAGCGAATAAAGCGTCGACCGCCGGTTCCGGATGCGCTTCGAGAACGCGTACACCTGGATTCCGTACATCAGGTAGATGTGCGGCAGGTTCTCCGCACACAGCTGCTGCCACTCGTGTGCCAGCTTCACGTCGGTCTCCCAGCGGAAACGCTTCCCCACGGCGTCCCAGTCCGTGTAGGCCTGGTCGAAGATCTGGTCGATCCTCAGCTCCCAGTCGCGGTTCTCGGCGCTTCCGGCCGGGGTCCTGGGATTCCAGACGCGGCGCGGTTCGCCGGACTTCCAGATCGTCTTGCCCAGAAGCGGGTCCGGCCCTGCGGTGTAGGACAGGATGATGGCTTCCCAGTCCCAGTCCTGCGAAATGCGCCGGACCAGGAGGTTGAACTGGATGAACTCGGGGCTCAGTTTCACCCCGACCTTCTTCAGGTCTTGCTCGATGATCGTCACCATCGTCACGAGCGTGGGCTGGTCGGCGACGGTGGTGAGCAGGAACTCCGCCGGGTTGCCGTTCTCGTCCTCACGCCACCCGTCCCCGTTGCGGTCCTTGAGCCCCATTTCGTCGAGCAGCGCTCGCGCCGCATCGAGATCGTAGGGGTACTTCCTGACTTCCGACGTGTAGTACTTGGTGTACTTCGGCGTGTAAGGCGACCAGTTCGCGGCGGCAAAGCCGTCCGAGACAAGCCACTTCATGCTGTCCTTGTCGAGACAGTGCGCCACGGCGCGGCGGAAGCGCAGGTCGCGGAACCACTGGGACTTGTGCGGTTTGACGTAGGGCCTGCCGTCCGGACGCGCACGCGGATTCTGGTTGAAACAGAGGTAGCTCCAGGAGGCGCGGGGCCCCATCGGGATCACGTCGTACTTCCCGCTCGACGACTTGCGGATGATCTCCCCCAGGTCGATCGACCGGACATCGAGGTAGTCGATCTCTCCGACGAGGAAGCGGTTCTTCATCGTCTCGGGGTTCTGGATGATGTTGAAGACGATGCGCTCGATGTAAGGCAGGCGGTTCCCGGCCTCGTCCTTCTTCCAGTAGTTCGGGTTGCGTTTCTCGATGAAGCGTTCCCCGGACACGTATTCCGCCGGCATGAATGGCCCCGTGCCGATGACCTGGGCAGGCGGCGTCGCGATGTTCCAGGTGCTTGCGAACGTTCCGTCATCGACCCGTGCCTTGAGGATGTGCTTCGGGTAGATGTTCGTGCCGTTGATCAACTGGAGATAGCTGGCGTATCGCTGCGGAAGCGTGAACCGAACCGAGTAGTCGTCGATCTTCTCGACGAGGACGTTCTTCTTCACCATTTTGCCCGTCGCTTCGTCCTTGACCGGCATCTGGAGCGCCGGGCGCGCCGAGCAGGGGATCGACTCGTTCAGCACGACCTCGTTGAAAGAGAAGACGACGTCATCCGCTGTGAACTTCGCTCCATCATGCCACTGGACGTCCTTGCGCAGGTTGACGAGCCAGACCTTTCCGTCCGGATCCTCGCTGCGCTCCGGAACTGCCGTCGCCAGCTGGGGCATCCAGTCCAGCGTCAGGTGATCGCGCGTCAGGAGGCTCTCGAACACGAGCCCGCTCAAGACACTCGAGGTCTGGGCGTCGGTTGAGATCGCGAGGTTCAGGTCCTTCATCTCGTTGTCGATGAAGTCGTTCAGCACGCCGCCGTACTTCCCGATCTCGAATTTGTAACCCCTGGCGGCGTCCTGGATTTCCTCCGCCGTTGGCAGCGGCGGCGGCGTCTTTTCCGGCATCTCGTACGACTTGCTCAGCCGGAATATCCAGAGGAACACGCCGAATCCGGCGAGCACGACGAGGGGGGGGATGAGGCGCTTCATGCGGGCGGCGATTCTATCGGGGCGGCGCCCTCGGCGGCGAACCTTCTTGCCCTACGCCGGCGGCCTGTCCCCCGGCCCGACAGCGCCCTTCGCACCCCGTTCCCGCTTCACCCTCAACACCTCCAACGCCACGACGGTGGCGACGACCGCCAGCAGCAGCCAGATCGTGGCGTGGTGAGGGTCGGGCTCGCCGTCCACGCCGTTCTTGCGGGCGCTGCCGATCAGGAACTGGACGCGCTCGATGAGGAGGGATTCGCGGCCCATGACGGTGTAACCAAAGTGGGCGCCGAAGGCGATCATGAGGAAGACGACGCCGGTGCGGGCGACGGGGCGGACGGCGCCCTTGTGTTCGAAGGCGAAGACGAAGTAGACGAGGACGGAGATGACGCCGGCGAGGAGGAGGAGGGCGCTGAGGGTACCCATGAAGAGGAAACTGCCGTCGTCGCCGCGCTTGATGGGGCTTTCGAGCATGGCGCCCATCTGGCGGAAGATGAAGGCCTGGACCTGGAGGGGGATCTGGGTGCCGGCGGTGACGCCGACGATGAAGGCGAAGGACCAGCGGGAGAGCCAGGTGGCTTTGGGGATGAAGCGGAGGAGCATGAAGAGGGAGAAGGCGGCGGGGACGAGGAGCCACCAGGAATCGGAGGGCTGAAGGGCGACTTCGGCGCGGCCGATGTCGTGCTTGATGAGGCGGCCGAGGGGGAAGACGAGGTCGGGTTTGACGGACTGGAACCAGGCCTGCCAGAGGAGCCAGCCGTTGGTGACGCCGACGTAAACGTGCTCGGCGAACCGGAAGACGGGGTTGTCCCTGTAGAGGAAGGTGTAGAGGGCGAGGGTGAAGCCGACGGCGACCCACAGGCCCAGGACGCCCATGGCGCTGGATTCCCACATGGTTGCGGCGAGGAGGTGAGCGCTCACGCCTTCGCCTTCCTCTTCCCGGTGAAGAACAGGATGTTGCCGAGAATGATGAGGAGCACGATGGCGACGTGGATGGCGGACTGGGTCGGCATGCGGGCCGAAGCGAGGCCGCCGTCCTCGCCCGACTCCCTGGCCTTCTTCAGGTCGGCCTGGCGGGTGAGGGATTCGTACTGCGAAGCGCCGGCGATGCCGCCGATGATCCCGACGACCTGGCCGGTGGCGAGGTACTGGTAGTAATCGGTCGCCATGACGGCGGTCACGCCGAGCCCGAGGCGGAGGCCGTACTTCGCGTTCCCGGCGAGCAGCCAGTAGTCGATCGTGCTGACGGCGGAGATCACGAGGCAGAGCGGGTAGTCGCCGAGCTTCGAGATCCCCTTCAGCGCCGGCAGTTCGCGCGAGGGCTTGTCGTTCACGTCGGTGGGGTAGACCGCGTACCAGTCCTGCCCGAGGGCGAGGATGGGGGCGTTTCCGCCGGCGCGGTAGCCGAACAGCGCGTAGTCGGTGCCGTAGGCCGCCCCGTGCGCGTCGGCCGACGCCTTGACGATGCGGGCCGCGAGCGGCGGACTGTTCGCGCTGCAGATCGTCATGACCGAAACCCGCAGCTTCCGCCGCCAGCACTGCGCCAGCACGGCGGTCATCATCGGCTCCAGCTCGGCCTCGCTTCCCGGATCGAAATCGCTGCTGATCAGGATCGCCGACCCCTCGGGGAGCTCTTCGATCGCGTCGTAGACCTTCTTTACGACCGGTGTCGCCTTGAAGTCGCTGACGCCCCCCGCGAGCAGCGACACGACGATGACGAGGGCGACCATGGCGAAGATCGCCCAGCGGGTGACGTTCTTGCGGAGTTCGTCGCTCAATCGCCACCCCCGAGGTAGGAGCGTTCGATGCCGAAGATGATGCGAAGCGCGGTGGCGATGCTGCCGAGGGCGACGCCGAACGTCAGCGCGCGCTTGGCCGCGGTGAGCGGGACGCCGAGGATCCAGGCGGAGAGGTTCGAGACGCCGGGCACGTACGCCCCCAGGGGGACCTGCCCCAGCATGACGATGACCGCGGTGCAGAGCAGCAGCGTCGCCTCGATCGACCGCGCGCGGAACGCCCGGAACGCGGCGCTCGCGATGAAGAACCCGAGCAGCGAGAACATCGTCGAGGACATCGGCGCGTACGAGTTGTTGTAGGCCCACAGCAGCGGCCCGCCGGGCTTGTCCCCCGCCGGGTGGAATCCCGCCGCGACCGTCAGGAGCAGCACCCCGAGCGTCACCGCCGAATAACCCCAGCCGGCGGTCCTCACCCGGATCTTCCGCAGGTGCGACTGGAACAGCGACCCGATCCCGATCAGGAGCGACACGAACACCACGATCGTCGCCCACTTCTGCGTCATCCCCAGCGCCTTCTCGCTGACCGGATGGGGGATGAAGAACTGGAGAAGCAGCCCCATGCCGAAGATGAAGGCGATCGCCAGCGGGACGGTGCGCTTCAGGTGCTGCATCAGAAGGTCGCCAGGAGGTGCTTGACCCAGGGGACGTTCACGGCGGCCAGAAGCGCGCCCACGACGAGCGCGGCGATGATGAAGACCTTCCCCGCGTCCTGGCTGCGGAGCGAGCCGAGCTGAAGCGGTTCGCGCGACAGGTACGCGCTCGCGGCGTAGAGCTCTTCACCGATCAGCGTGTAGTCGCAGCAGGCGATGAAGAACGGGAGCTGGGTCACGGAATCGGTCCCTGCTATCTGGATCGCCCCCGTGGAGCCGCCGGTCTCCGCGAGCAGGAGGGATTCGGCGTAGTAGTACCCCATGTACAGGCATGCTGCCGGTTTCTCGCGGATCATCAGCCCGTCCACCGAGGCGACGTAGCTGAACTGCTCCTGCGTGATGAACCACGCGTCCTGCTCGCGGTACTTGTCCGGGCGCCCCGCGGCCGTGAACCCCTCGCGCATGACTTCCTGGCTCACGGAAAGGACGACCGGGTCGTACGACGGCACAAGCAGCTGCGAGTCGTAGCTGGCCACGCGCTTCGAGACCTGCCCCAGGATGCTCACCGAGGCGATCGTCGAGATCGAGTCCATGCCGTTGAGCCCGTTCAGGTAGAGGATCGGCCGCCCCATCTCCGTCGCGCGCCCGATCGCCTCCTCCATCGCATCCAGGCCGGGGATCCGCCGCACGAAAATGTCCGGGTTCCGGCGCGCCCGCGAGATCAGCCAGAACGTCAGGCCCCCGAAGGCGACGATGAAGACGAAGATGTTCGTCTTGTTCCACGACCACCAGTTCGGCGCCGCTTCCGCCGAAAGCGGCCCCACGGTCGCCGTGCCGGCGGGCGACCGGGCCTCGACTTTCACCCACGTCGGAAGCGACCGCCCGGTCCCGAGCCAGGGACCGCCGGGGGGCGGGACGAGGCCGTCGAGGGCGACGAAGTGGTCGGTTTCGTTCGACTTTGCGAATCCGAAAAGCTCGGGGGCTTCGTTCTTGCGGTGAAGCGTGCCGGGGAAGCGCTCAATCTCGGTCCACGGGCCGTCTTTGGACAACGCCACAGAGACCACGTACTCGATCTCCGTCGCGGTCGCGGCGAATTCCTCGCCGGGGAGGGCTTTCCACTCCGCGATGATCGTCCCGCCCGCATCGCCCGGCTTGTCAACCACCCGGAATTCCGCGGGAGCCTGCGCCGGGGCCGCCATCGCCGCCAGGAGCACGATCGCCGCGACGCGGATCACGCGTTTTCTTCCTGGCCCTTGTTCTTGATGTGCAGGGCTGCGAGCACCCCGATCATCGCCAGAAGGAGGACCGGCGTGGCAAACCAGTACCCCGGGTAGCAGGCGTCGCGCAGGATCACCAGGCGCCCGTAGAGCAGCGAGAGGCGGCCCATCACGGTGTACCCGTACGACGCGCCGAAGTAGATCATCAGGAAGATGATGCCCAGGCGCGAGAAGACCTTCACCGGCCCCTTGTGCTCGATCGAGAAGAAGAAATAGAAGAGCACGGAGAAGACGCCCATGAACAGGACGATCGTCGTGAAGTCGCCCCAGGCCGTGAGCAACGAGTACTCGGACTTGCTGTAGGCCGTCCAGGTGGCGATCTGCGCTGACATCGCGGCGCGTTCGGCGAGCTCGGCCTTCTTGTGCGCCGCCCGCGCCTCGTCCGTGTCGGTGCCCTTCTTCGCAATCTCGTCCGACTGCGTCTTCGCCTCGTCAGCCGCCTTGCGGGCCGCGTCGGCGCGCGCGCCCGCCGCCGAAACCGCTTCCCGGCGCCCCTTCGCAGCTTCCGCCAGCGCACGCAACTCCTCGGCATCGACCCGCGCCGCGATGGCTTCGTCGCTGCCGGCCCCCTTGGAGGCCGCAAGGTCGGCCGCCTTCTTCTCCGCTTCGGTCGCCTTCTTGTCGGCGTCTTCGAACTGGTCGATGTGCGTGATCAGCGGCCGCGACGTCGCTTCCGCCTGCTTCTGGATCGAGGTCGTGAACGTCGCGGGAATGGCCAGCCCGGAGCCGTAGCCGACCACGAACGCGAATGTCCAGCGGGAGAGCCAGGCCCACTTGGGGATGAAGCGCGTGAGGATGAGGACGCCGAGGACGAGGGGCGGGAAGATCAGCCACCACTCGCGGTTCTCGAACCACACGCCCGCCTCGGGATGGACGACGCGCCAGACGTTCGGGATCCACGTCTCGAAGATCAGCTTCACGAGGCTGTAGCCGATCGTGATGCCGACGTAGAGGTTCTCGCCCACCTTGTAGAAGGGGTTGTCCTTGTACAGGAACGAGAACATGAAGAGCGTCAGGCCGACGGTCAGCCACATGCCGAGGATGATCATGCCGCCGCTCCCTTCCGGCCGCGCGTGAAGAAGTACGCGAGGTTCCCCATGAAGATGAGGGCGACGATCAGGTAGTGGCCGAGGGAGATGGCATCCATGCCGCGGATGGCGTCGCCCGGCTTGTCGAGGAGGAATTCGTACTCGGCCGCGCCGCGCATGGCGCCGATGAGGCCCACGAGCTGCCCGGCCTGCAGGTACGGCGACATCGCGGGGGCGTTCACGGCGGTCGTGCCCCCGCCGATCTTGAACTTGTACTTGTCCGCCCCGTACGCGATCCACGTGTCGATTCCCGGCGTCCCCGCCGCGAGCGACACCACCAGGTCCAGGTCCTTCAGCCGGTGCACCTTCTGCATGATCTTCAGCGAACCGATCGCGTTCCCCTTCGCGTCCGTCGGGAACGTGTTGTGGATGTCCTCGCCCATGCCCGAGATCACGGCGACGTTCCCGGCCTTCCAGCCCAGGTTCACGTAGTCCTCGCCGTACACGGCCTTCGCCTGCCCCGCGATCCGCTCCAGAATCTCCTTCTCGAGGCTCACGCCCGTCACCCACAGCCCCATCGCGATCACTTTCAGCTTCTTCTGGAACGCGTGCCTCAGCATCGCCTCCGCCATCGGCGCCAGCTCCGGCTTCGACGCCGGGTCGAAGTCGAACGAAATCAGCACCGTGCTCCCCTCCGGCATCGCGTCCACGTAGTCGTACATCCGCTTCACACCCGGCGACGGCTTCAGCCCCGGCAGGTTCAGCGGGCAGGCGATCGGGATGAACAGCACCACCAGCAGCAGGAGGAAGATCCACCGCCGGTCGAGCGCCAGGACGAACCTGGAGAAGGCTTCCATTTAGTCGCCCCCCCCGAGATACGCGCGTTCGATGCCGAAGATGATCTTGAGCGACGTCGCGATGACGCCCAGCGCGACCCCGAACCCGACGCCGCGCCGCGCCGCCGTGTTCGGCGTGCTCATGATCCAGCTCACGATGTCCGTCATCTCAAGCCGGATCCCGTGGAACTGGTGAATCCCCAGCCAGTCCGCCCAGATCTGGTTCGTGAAGGGCACGTTGCCCAGCAGCACGATCGTCGCCGTCGCGAGCAGCAGCCCGGCCTCGAACGACTTCGCCCGGAACGACCGGAACGCCGCCGAGGCGATGTAGAAGCCGAGCAGCGCGAACATCGTTCCCTGAAGCGGCACCAGGGTGCACGTGTACAGCCACCCGAACGTCGTCTGTATCCCTTCCACGGAGACCAGCTTCCCGTCCTTGTCGATCTCGCGTTCCCGGACGGCGAGCACGTTCCCTTTGCGGTCGTACTTCGTCTCGGTCGCCTTCGTGAGCTTCCCGTCCGGCAGCAGTTCCATGACCAGCACCAGGACCTTCGACTGGTCCTTGGAGCGCACCGTCGTCTCCGTGCGCTTGATCACGTTCCCGGAAGCGTCCTTCTGCTCCTCGACGGGACCGGGTTCGCCGAGTTCGTCGGGCGGCCGCTCCGTGACTTCCTTGCCGCCGGCGAAGAGCCCGACCAGCAGCATCGCGAACACGCCGAGGAAGACGAGCGAGCTGTACCCCCAGCCCTTCGTCTTCGTCTTGATCTTCTTCCAGTGCACCATCGCGACGCTTCCGTACCCCAGGAAGGACGCGAAAATGGTGATGATGATGTACCAGGTGGACGACTGGCTCGCGATCTTCTGCGAGAAGTTGCTCGGGATGTAGTACTGCAGGGCCGTGATGAGGCCGACGACGAAGCAGATGAGCAGCGGGAGTTGTCTCTTGAGGAAGGGCATCAGAACCCCCTCAGGATATCGCTGCAGTTATCGACGAAGCGCGCGACGCCGGGGCCGCCCCACTGGCCGGCGGTGGCGATGACGGTCATGAGCACGATCGCGGCGAGGATCAGCGCCTTGCCGATGTCCTGGCCGCGCAGGGTGCCGACGAGGACGGGTTCCTTGGAGAGATACGCGCCCGCGGCGTACAGCTCTTCGCCGATCAGCGTGTAGTCGCAGGCGGTGACGAAGAACGGGAGCTGGGCGTCGGCGTCGGTCCCGGCGATCTGGATGGCGCCGGTGGCCGCGCCGGTTTCGGCGAGAAGGAGGGCTTCGGCGTAGTAGTAACCCATGTAGAAGCAGGCGGCGGGCTTCTCGCGGACCATCATGCCGTCCACCGCGGCCGTGTAGCCGAACTGGTCGTCGGTGACGAAGAAGTTCGAGTCGGGACGGAACGAGTCGGGGCGGCCGGCCTCGATGTACGCTTCGCGCGTGATTTCCTGGCAGACGGCCATCACGATCGCGTCGGTGTGCGGCACCTTCAGGGTGGTGTCGTACGCGGCGACTTTCTTGGCGATTTCGCCCAGGATCAGCGTGGCCGCGACCGTCGAGACCTCGGTGATGCCGTTGCGCCCCGTCATGAAGTAGATCGGCCGTCCCATCTCCGTCGCGCGCCCGACCGCCTCGTCCACCGCGTCAAGCCCGGGAATGCGCCGGATCCACAGCGTCCGGCGCCGCGCCACCTGGATGAACGCCACCACGATCAGCCCGAACCCGATCATGTACAGGAACGTGTTCAGCTTGCTCCGGTCAAACCAGTTCGCCGAGGGCTTCAGCTTCACCACCTCCGACTCCCACGTCTTCCCCTCCGCCTCCACCACGACCTTGAACCAGTAGTCCGGCATCGCCTCGCGCGCCTTGGTCTGCGTGTCTTCCTCGGGCAGAAGCGGCTTCCCGCCCTTCTCCGTCTCGTAGCGCTCGCACCGCAGCAGGTGCACGGCGCGCGTCTTGGACCACGTCCACCACGGCCACGGCTGGTCCGCCTTGAACGACTCCCCTCCCGCGCACTCCGCGCCCGGATACCACGGCCCCTCGGGTTTCAGCGCGACCAGCAGCTTGTACGTCGCCTTGTCGTCGTACGGCATCCGCTTCCACGTCGCCATCACCGCGGACCCGTTGTCGTTCGGGAAATCCTCGATCTTGAACTCGTGCGGCGCCTCGAGCTTCCCGGCGGGCACAGTCTCCTGCGCCGCGGCGGCGCCGGCGAGTGCGAACGCAATCAGGAAGGCGCGCTTCATCAGCTCTCGATCGTCTCCACGTTGGCGCGCGGAATCGTGGCCTCGGTGCCGTCCGGGAACGCGACGACCAGGACGCGGACGTGAGATTCGGTCGGGATGCTGGTGAGGTCCGAGGGAAGCGACTTGATGGCGCCGAGCCGCCCGAACATGGGCTCGCGGATGATGCGCACGGGGTCGCCGGGTTTCATGCCCTGCTTCTCTCCCTCTGGCCCCCCCGGGCCTCCGGCCTTGTCGGCCGGGATGACGATTTCGGGACGGATGACGCCTGCGCGGATCTGGGTGGCGCCGCTGCAGGACGCTTTCCGGCCCTTCTTGCCCACAAGCAGGTCGAACGTCTTGCGGGCCATCGGGATACTACCGAAGCCCTCCGTGATGATCAAAGTCAATCCGATGTTCTCGGTGCCGGTGATCGCGACGCCCAGGTCTTTCCCGAGGATTTCGCGCAGGTCCTTGTCGTGGATGCCGCCGACGACGATCGCGGCGGCCTTGACCTCGATCGCGCGGCGGATGACGGGCATGCTCGCGTGGCGCCCGCCGATGAGGATCTTGCCGGCGTGGGCCGAAGTGATTTCCGCGGGGGTGAGGTCGGCGTCGGGCGATTTCGAGACCTGCTCGATGATGCCGGAGGTCTCGCCGCCGATGCCGAAGATGCCCTGGGCGAAGGCCGCGGGGCATTCGATCACAACCCCTTCACGGTCAATGACTTCCACCACTGTCCCTTCGATGTACGCAAGCAGGTTCAGTGGCTTCGGCGGCTCCCGCAACAGCACCTGCCCCGTCACGTCCGACACGCTCTCAATCGTCCCGTCAATCGGCGACGTCACCTGCGTCTTGAACCACTTGATCATCGGGTTGTTCTCCGCGATGACCTCGTCCTTCTTCACGACCTCGGTTTCCTTCTTCTTCATGAAGCGCTTCGTCTCGCCCGCTTCGATGGAGAGCTTGTTCACGATATTGACCGTGTGCACCTTGCCCGGAATCTCCGCGCGCGCGACGACGTCGCTGGCCGTGACCTTCTGGCCGACCTTCACCAGCACCGTGCCCTGGATGGGCAGGATGCGGCGCTTGCGGATGACCGCCGATTCCGTGACGCGCAGGCCCGGGGTGTATGCGTGTGCCATCAGCGCTTCAGCTCCGGGTACAGGTCCAGGGCCTTCGCCCATTTCGTGAGCACCGCGACGCGCTGCTTCTTGTCCGTCGGGAGCTGAAGCGGCCTTCCGCGCGTATCGACGAGGACGCCTCCGACGCCGCCGTGGATCGTCGTGGTGAGCGTCTTCCCCTTGCCCGCTCCCAGGTCGAATCCACGGGCCGGCGTCGCTTCCAGCTTCGCAGTCTTGCCGACGTCGAGCTTGTACAGCTTGAGCTCCCCGAACGGGATCGACTCGTTCACGTTCAGGTCGCCGGAGATCTTCAGGTCGAGGCACTTCTCGCCGTCCTTCGCGAGCCCGACGGGCGAGATGCAGGTGCCGAGGTAGACCATGCAGTCGTGTTCGAAGGCGTCGGTGGCGGCCTTTTCGTTCACGGTCGCGAGGACGCCGAGGTGGGGCATCATGAAGATGGAGTCCACGGCGAGGCGGGTGATGCCCTCGAGCTGGTAGGAGTCGGTCATCATGACCATGGACTGCACGCGGCGCGGGGCGTGGGACAGGATGCCGCCCGAGCCGATGACGAGGTTCAGGTCCATCATGTTGATGAGCGACTGGCCGCTCGCCGTCTGCGCGAACGCGTCGCTGATCGAGCGCTCCTGCTGCACGCCCTTCAGGCCCACCGCGAGCATCTTGTGCTGGTCGAGGGCGAGGCGAAGCGCTTCGCGCGCGATCGCCTGCTCGATCATGAGTTCGTCCACGGTGAACGGGATCGTGGTCGGGCGGATCATCTTGTTCTTGATGCGGTTGCGCAGGTCCTGCTCGTCGAGGTCGAAGGGCACCCAGCGCATGATGTTGTCGAGGCCGGCCTCGGCGAGGACGTTGGAGATCGAGTAGGACATGCCGAGGTTCGCGCTGACGGTGCGGTTGAAGACCTTCTGGAAGACGGAGAAGACGTCCGTCGTCGCGCCGCCGATGTCCACGCCCAGGACGTTGATCTGCTCTTTCTTCGCGACGCGCTCGATGATGTCGCCCACCGCGGCGGGCGTCGGGATGATCGGCGCGCCGCACATGGCGATCAGCTTCTTGTAGCCGGGCGCCTGCTGCATGACGTGGTGGAGGAAGAGGTCGTGGATCCGGTGCCGGGCGGGCATCAGGTTTTCGCGCTCGAGCGTCGGCCGGATGTTGGGCGTGACTTCCAGCGCCATCTTCTCGCCCAGGATTTCCTGCACGCGTCCCGCGGCATCCTTGTTCCCGGCGAAGATGATCGGCAGCTTGTAGCCGATGCCGAGGCGCGGCTTCGGGTCCGCAGCGCTGATGTATTCCGCCATCTCGACGACGTGCGACACGGTCCCGCCGTCCGTCCCGCCCGAGAGCAGCATCATGTCGGGCCGCAGCTGGCGGATGCGCTCGATCTTCTCGAACCCCGCGCGGCCGTCGTTCGAGGCCAGCACGTCCATCACGATCGCGCCGCCGCCGAGGGCGCACCGCTGCGCGCTCTCCCCCGTCATCGCCGCCACCGCGCCCGCCACCATCATCTGCAGCCCGCCGCCCGCCGAGCTCGTGCTCACGTAAATGTCCACGCCGACCTTTCCGTTCGCCGGCGTGATGATCTTCTCCCCGTCCAGGATCTTCCGCCCGGACAGCTCCTCGATCTCCTGGATGCTGTTCAGCACCCCCTTCGTCACGTCCTCGAACGGCGCTTCCACCGTCGTCGGCGCTTCGCCGCGGAACGTCTGCCGGTAGACGTCCCCCACCTTCTCGATGAGGATCGCCTTCGTCGTCGTCGACCCGCAATCGGTCGCGATCACCACGTTCAACGGACGGTCAGCCACGCTTTTCCGCCTCCAGGGCCTCAATCCGCGCCGCCAGCATCTCCAGCACGTCCCGCCGCTCGAGCAGCCTCGACGACCGCTCGATCTCTTCCCGCTTCAGCACCAGCTCCAGCATCGGCCCGAAGAACACCAGGGCCTGTCCCCCGATGAACGACAGCGGCTTGACGCTCTCCAGGAACAGAAGCGCCGGCATCGTCATGCGGCGGGAAACGACCCCGTTTGCGACCTTTTCGAGGAGCGCCTGGTCTTTTTCGTCCAGCGGCTCCGCGCCCGAATCCAGCGCGAAGGCGTGGGCGAACCATTCTTTCCAGGTCCGCGGAGGCTCGGCCATCGCCCGTTCCCCAATGAGGGGGGAAAGACTACGGCGGGAGGGGGGGAGTGTCAACGAAGGCAAGGCTGGCGAAGGCTGGCGAAGGCTGGCTGAAGGCTGGCGAAGGCTGGCGAAGGCTGGCTGAAGGCTGGCGAAGGCTGGCTCGGCGATTCGAGAGGGTTCGAACCCTTCTGGCCCGGGGGACGATGAAGGGGGGTGAGTTACTCCGGCCGGCGAATTACCTTCCTGCGCGACCTCATCGAGGTCCTGCGCCCCGGCGTGGCCGTCGTTCGAGTGGCGATCGTCGTCCCCTAGTCGTTCGCCCCCGCCGGTCGCCCTTCCTGCCCCCTGCCAACTGTCCCCAAATCCCGGAGTCCCCCCATGCACCCCCCTCGATTCACGCTCCTCCGCCTCGACCCGCCCTCGGGCGACCACGGCCCTCGACAGTCCCCCACCGGATTCTTTCCCACGCTCGCCGCGGCGCGGCGCGAAGCGCTGCACCTGAACCGCCGCGCCCGCGAACGCGGCGCCCCGTGGCGCTGGCGATGCCGGCGCTCGATGCCGGAGGAGGGCAACGGGTTGACCGGGTTTTGACGCTACTGCGGGTACTTCTTCTTCAGCTGCTCCCGCGCCCACTCGATCGAGCCCTGCACCCGCTGCTTCTCGTAGTCCCGAAGCCCTTCCAGCGACGGCTGGTACGTGTCCAGCCAGGCCAGCGTCTCCTTGTCACCCACGTACCCGAGCGACCGGACCGCCTGCTCCTTCACGCTCGTCTCGGTGTCCGAGTTCGCGAGTCGGTACAGCGCCGTGCGCGATTCCGCGCCCTCGACGCCGCCGAGGAGCCCCGCGGCGGCCTGGCGCTCGGCGTTGTTCCCGGTGGAAGCGTACTGGAGGGCGAGATTCGCCAGGGGGCCCGAGACGGGCAGGTTCCGCACCGTGAACAGTTCGCGGGACCCGCCGCCCAGCACGCGAAGCACCCTCGTGCGCTGGTCGTCGTCGGATCCCGTCAGGTGCTTCAGGACCAGGTCGGCGACCTCCGGCCCGCCCGCGGCCATCGCCAGGTCGAAGAGCAGGCTCCGGTCCGCCTTTTCCTCCGGGTCTCCCATGCGCTCGAGGAAGTACGGCCCCATCTCGGGGCACAGCTCGCTGATCAGGGCGAGCAGCCGCCGGAAGGCTTCCGGGTCCTTCTTCCCCTTCCGGACGCACTCCACCATCTCCTTCGCCATCGCGATCCGGTCTTCCTTCGTCTTCGCCTTCGGGACCAGCTTCTCCAGCTCCGCGACGCGCTGCTCGAGCTTCGCAATCTCGGCGCGGGCATCGGTGAGGGCCGCGACGGCCTCAGGGGAAGCGGATGCAGCCGTGGGGGGAACGGGCGTGCCGCCTGCCGGGGCGGGGGCGGGAGCTTCGGCCGCCGGAGCAGGGGACGCGACCGCCGGCTCTTTTGCCGCCGGTGCCCTTCCCCGCTCGAACATCGCGCCGCCGATGGCGCCTGCAGCGAGCGCGAACGCCGCGACGGCCGCGGTGGCGACCGGCGGGAAACCCCTGGGCCCCGCGGAGCCGGCCATCAGTTGCGCTTCCCCGTCGCCTTGAACGTGCCGATGATCTTCTCGAACTCGGGGTTCGGCGTCTCGCCCTTCACGTTCACGGACATCACGCCGTAGGCCCAGCCGTTCTTGAAGCAGAACCAGAGCTGCGTCTCGATCTGCGGGCTGAACGAGTCGGCCTGCGCGGAAACCTTGTAGCGCACGGCGGCGAGCCCGCCGAGCTCGACCTGCTCCTTGCCGCGCACGCTGAACTTCGTCTTGAAGCTGCCCTTGAACCCCTCGAGGAATTTCTCGGCCAGCGTGTCGAGGTCGTCCTCGGAAAGCTCGTCCTGCGCGATGTCGGCGCGCAGGTCCATCAGGCTGATGGCAACCTTCGCGACGGCGTCGGTGGCGCCCGCTTCGCTGAACATGTGAAGCGACACGGTCTCGCTCGACTTCTGGGCGACCTTGGACCACGAAGCGGGGACCTGGACGCTGAAAGCCTTCGCGTCGTCGCGGTACCGCTTGCGCTTCACCTCCGTCTTGCTCTTGTCCTCGGGCACCGCCGGAGCGTCCTCCCAGGCGCGGGCCTCGCCGACGCCCGTCACGAACCATCCCGCAGGATTCCTGGCGAGCGTGAAGTCCTCGACCACGGTGATGCCGGTCGTCGAGACGGAGATGAGCCCGACCGTCGCCGTCTCGCCTTCCACCCGCGCCGCCAGGATGCGCACGCCCTGCTCGACCTGCTTCGCCAGCTCGCCCTTCTCCAGCACGTCCTTCATGACGCCGCGGTACCGCTCCTGCATCGCCTTCTTTTCCTCGTCCGAGGCCTTGCCGTACTCGCCGTTAGTGGCGTCGTCCAGCCACGCGCCGACGTCGAGGCAGCTCAGGAACCCGTTCAGGTCCGCGGCCGTGATCGCCTGCACCCACGCCTCGATCGTCTTCTCCGGCGTCTCGCGCCCGGCCATCCCCGCCGACCAGCGCGCCGTCTGGATCGCCGCGTCGAACTCGGGCTGGAGCCGCGCGTGGTCCGCGGCGGGGCACGTGAAGCGCAGGGTCCAGGTCGCGGCGGTGTCGTTGACGGTGATCTGGTAGGAGATGAAGTCCACGCCGTCCCACGCGAAGGCGTACGTCATGGAATACGCGGCGGTCTGCCCGCGGAAATCGAGGAAGTCGAGCGAGCGCCGCTGGTACGTCTTGAGCTGCTTCTTGAGGATCGTGTCCTGCTCCTCGGCGTGGTCGTGGATCTCCTTCGGCTTGCCCGACACGAGGTAGACGCGGAGCACCGACTTGTCGCCGGAGTAGGCGACGGACTGGGAAGGGTTCTTGTCGTTGTCGGCCAGGATGACCCAGCCCTGCGGCGGCGTGAACGAGAACCCGTTGGCGGCGTCCTCGAAGCGCGGCGTCACCGCGGCGCCCTCCGCGAGGCGCTTCTCGACCCACTCGCGCGAGACGTTGGAGGTGCGGGCGAAGGCGATGTTGTTGCGGTCCTTGTAGGCCGAGAGGGTGTTGACGCCGATGAGCTTGCCCTCGGGGGAGATGAGCGGCCCGCCGGAATTGCCGGGGTTGAGCGGCGCGGTGGTCTGGAGCATGTTGTCGCGCTTGCCGGAGACGATCCCCGTGGAGAGCGTCCACTTGAGCCCGTCCGGGTTGCCGATGGCGATCACGTCCTCGCCGACTTCGAGCGCGTCGGAGTCGCCCCATTCCATGACGGGGAGCTCGCCCGGCGAGTCCTTGACGCGGAGAAGCGCGAGGTCAAGTTCCTCGGAGGCCTCGATGACGGAGGCGTCGAAGCGGCGGCCGTCGAAGAGGAAGACCGCGACCTCCTTGTCGCCGTCGAGGCTGGAGGCGACGACGTGGCGGTTCGTGAGGATGAGGCCGCCGGCGTCGATGATGGAGCCCGTGCCGAGGTGGACGAGGCCCTCCTTGTCGGGCTTGCACTCCACGTAGACGGTGGCGGGAGCGCACTTGCGGAACAGGGCTTTGACTTTTTCGTCGGCGCGGGCGGGAAGGGCGAGCGCGAGGAGCGCGAGCACGGCGGGGAGGAGTCGCATGGCGCAATCGTACTTTGCGCGCGGGAAAAACGGCAGGGGAATGGGGAGGGCGGGGAGGGGCTGGGGTGGGCTTGGGCTCGGGCGGGGGCGGGGGCGACCTTTTCGCTAGATGCCCTGGGACTCCAGGCCAATCCCGAACCCCAGGTAGACGAGGGGCTTCACCGCGGCGTCGCGGATCGCGGGGAGGTCGGCCCGCAGCTCGGCCTGCTCGTGCGCCAGTTCCTCGGCGAGGTCGTACACCATCACGATCAGCGCGTGGTGCACGAACCCCCAGTCCACCGGGCACCGCTTCCCCAGGTCCGCCGGGTCGGCGCTGAAGCGGAACGGCGGGTCGGGCAGGATCGGCGGCGTCGCCAGCGCGTCGTCTCCCGTCGCGGCCTCGTGCGCCGCGTCGGCCGCGCCCAGCCCGTGGTGCACCCACCATTCGCAGCGAGCCCAGGCGTCCATGGCGGGAAGCGCCTGCAGCGCGGGAGCGCGGTAGAGGCGGCCGGGGATCTTCGCGGCGAGGTAGTGCTTGAGGTTTTCCGGCGGCGCGGCGGCGTACTTCTCCTCGCCGATCTTCGAGGAGCGCGCCACGAAATCGTCGAGCGACCACGAGCGAGTTCCGCGGGTGAGAAGGACCGCCTGAGAGAGTTTCTCGTATCCGAAATCGTCCACGGCGCGCCGGGCCTGGGCGTCCGGGAGCGACGAAGCGAGGCGCAGGACGCGGACGTACTCGAGTTCGACGGGGCTGGACTCGTCCGGCGCCGACATGATCAGCCGCTCGAGGTCGTCCGCCGCGCCGGACCAGTTCAGGAGCCGGGCGCGCGCCGTGGCGCGGGCCTTGAGCGCCTCCGGGACCGCCGAACCCCCGTCAATCGCGGCCGACAGCGCGCGCTCCGCCGCCGCCGCGTCGCCCTGCGCGAGCGCTTCCCTGCCCCGGCGGATCTCGGTTTCGCGGCTCATCGGGGGGCCGCCGCGAGGCCGAGAAGCGCGGGCAGTTTCCGGATGTCGTCGATGAGGTGGTCGGCGCCGGAGAGTTCGGCGGCGCTGCCGTAGCCCCACGTGCAGCCGACGGTCGCGAACCCCGCCGCCCGGCCCGCGTCCACGTCGTAGACCTTGTCGCCGACCATCGCGCCCTGCCGCGTGCCGAGCTTCGCCGCGGCGCGCTTCACCAGGTCCGCCTTGGTCCCGCCCGGGGCGTCGTCGATGCAGAGCGCGAGCGAAAAAAAAGATTCGAGCCCCAGCGCCTTGTACGTCGCCGCGAAGTAGCCGCGGCCCGCGTTCGTCACGAGGCCGAGCTTCTTTCCCGCGCGCTGAAGCGCCGCCAGCGTGTCCGCCGTCCCCTCGAACATCCCCCCGCGCCCCGCTTCCAGCTCCTCGATCTCCAGCGCCAGCACATGGCGGCGCACGTCTTCCCAGCGGGAAGCGAGCCTGTCGGGGACGAGCTTCGCGAAGTACACGTTCGACGGCAGCCCGATCATCGCGCGGATCTCCGCGCGCGCCGGGATCGGCGCCGACTCGCCCGTCTCGCGGTAGAAACGCCGCAGCCCTTCCTCCGCCGCATGCAGCGCCAGCGACTCGGACGAGGAGATCGTCCCGTCCATGTCGAACAGCACCGTGTCCACTTCCGCCAGCCGCATTGTCTCGCCCCTCCCGAGGCGGGGATTATACTCGCCGCGAACGCCTCTCGAGGAACGCATGCCCGATCGACGACTCCCCGGCACCCTGTATGCCGAGCGCCTCCAGCGCCTGCAGGAACTCATCGTCGCCGCGGAAGCCGAGGCGTTTCTTTGCCTGCCGGGGACGAACTTCCTCTATCTGACAGGGCTGAGCGCGCACCGCTCCGAGCGGCTCATCGCGCTTCTCGTCCCCGCCGAGGGCCAGGCCGAGATCATCGCGCCGGCGTTCGAGCGCGAGCGGCTGGTGCACAACCGGATGTTTGCGGAAGTGCGGACGTGGGAGGAGGACCAGAACCCGTTCCGGCTGGTGGCGGACCGGCTGTCGAAGCCGCGGACGCGGGCACGGACGGTGGTGCTGGAGGCATCGACGGACGTGGTGACGTCGGCGCGGCTCGCGCGCGCGGACGACCGCCTCGACCTGATCCCCGACGAGGAGGTCATGGACGCGCTGCGGTCGCGCAAGTCCTCCTCGGAACTGGCGCTTCTCCGCCACGCCATCCGGCTGACGCACGACGCGCGGGAGGAAGTCGTGAAGGGGCTCGAGGCCGGGGCGACGGAGGCCGAGGTGGCGGCGGAGCTGACGGCGGCGCTGGCGGCGCGCAGCCGGGAGCCGGCGTGGGCGCTCGCGCAGTTCGGCCCGTCGGCCGCGGTGCCGCACGGCGCCCCGGGGTCGAGGCGGCTGGCGAAGGGCGACGTCGTGCTGCTCGACTGCGGCACGTCGTTCGGGGGCTACCAGGGGGACATCACGAGGACGATCGTGTTCGGCGGCGAGCCCGCGGGCGAGGTGAAGAAGGTGATGGCGGTCGTGAAGAAGGCGCACGACGCCGCGGTCGCCGAGGCCGGACCCGGCGTCCCGTGCGAGGACGTGGACGAGGCCGCGCGCAAGGTGATCGAGAAGAGCGGCTACGGGGAGTTCTTCACGCACCGGACGGGACACGGGCTGGGAATGGACGTGCACGAGCAGCCGTATCTCGTGAAGGGCAACCGGCGTCGGCTGAGCGCGGGAAACGTCGTGACGGTCGAGCCGGGGATCTACCTGCCGGGCAGATTCGGCGTGCGGCACGAGAACGACGTGCTGGTGACGGACGGCGGGGCGGAGGTGATGGGCGAGGAGTAGGTCCGCGAAAAGGTGTTGACGGGGCGCGGCGGATTCCCATACTGATCGGTACGGTTATGCCACGCACCGCCACCCTCAACCCGAAAACACGCGAGAAACTCCTCGCCGCAGCCACGGAGCTCATGCTCTCCCGCGGCTACAACGGCACCTCCGTGGACGACATCTGCGCCGGCGCCGGCCTCACCAAGGGCTCGTTCTTCCACTACTTCAAGTCCAAGGAAGAACTCGGCCGCGCCGCGCTCCAGCGCTTCTGCGAAAACCAGGGCCGGATGTTCGAGGCCGCCGTCGCGGGAGAGAAGGACCCGTGGAAGCGCGTCCTGCGGTACCTCGACGCGATCGAGGCGTTCTCGAAGGACCCGGCGGCGGCGCGCGGCTGCCTGCTGGCCGAGATGACCGCCGAGATGTGCGACTGCTCGACGGGCCTGCGCAACATCTGCTGCGGCGCGTTCGAGGGCTGGGGGGAGACCTTCGGGGCGGAACTGGCGGCGGCGAAGAAGGCGGTGGCCCCGAAGGCGTCGTGGAAGCCGCGCGAAGTGGCCGATCATTTCATCGCGGTGATGGAAGGCTCGCTCCTCATGGCGCGGGCGAAGGAGGACCCCGCGATCGTCGGGCGGAACGTGCGGCATTTCCGCGAGTACCTGAAGGGGCTGTGCGGCAAGTGAACTTTTTTCGGGAATAATCATACCGACCAGTTGGTATATAACTCGCCTTGAACTTCCAACGACGGGCCACCGCGGCCCTTCACTTTTCAGGTCCCCAGAAAGGAGCCCCACCATGTCCGACTGCTGCTCGAAGGATTCCTGCTCCACCCCGGCCGCCGCTTCCGATTCCAAGTGCTGCGATTCCGGCAAGTGCCCCTGCGGCGGCGACTGCGGCGGCGATCCCGTCGCCTGCTCGAAGGCGCTCTGGTGCTCGTCGTTCGCCGCCGCGCTCAAGCAGGTTCACGTCGAGGCCCTGAAGTCCCGCATCCAGAAGGCCTGGGGCGCGAACATCGACAAGGGCGCCGACGCCGTCGTCGAGGCGATGGGCGCCGTGTGGATGTCCAAGCTCACCGAGGCCAAGGCCAAGCACGACCTCATGGCCAAGATGTCCGGCATCATGTTCGGCGGGAAGTAACGGGATCCGGGGGAAGCGCTTCGCGGCGCTTCCCCCGCTTTCATTTCCCGCCCGGCACGAGGACGTGGACTCCGTCGAGCAGCTGTTCGCCGGCGGCGTCGCGGACGGCCTGGGATTCGGAAGGATTCTCCGCGATCTCGCGCAGCGTCCGCCGCGCGAGGTCGGAGCCGTTCGCGCCGAGCGAGCGGGTGGCGCTGAGCCGCACGCTTTCGCTGGAGTCTTCCCTCGCGGCGCGGACGAGCGCCTCGACGTCCTCCGAGCGGTACGCCCACGCGCCGAACCCGCGGGCGGCGGAAGCGCGGATGCCGGGGTCCGTGGAACCGAGCAGCTCGCGGAACCGGTCGGCAACCGGCCGCGCCTCGGCCTCGCCCACGCCCTTCGGCGCCGGCAACAGCCCCGCGGCAGTGGCGCGGACGCGGACGTCGGGGTCGTTGAGCAGCCGGTCGCGGTTCAGCGCCGCCTCGTCCCCCCACCCCGTCGCCCCCGCCGAGCCCAGCGCGAACCCGCGCTTGTACGGGTCCTCCGCGTCGCGCGCCCACTTCTCGAACGCCGCGTACGCTTCCGCATCGATCGTCCAGATCCGGCTGCGCGGATCGGTCAGGTGAAACCGGATGCGCTGCGCCAGCGCCCAGAGCCGCGCCGGGTCCGTCTCCTTCCCGAACTCCCCGACGAGCCGCCGCAGGTCCTCGTCGTTGCCGCTTCCCGCCTGCGCCGGGCACGGCGCCCAGAACAGCCCCCCGACTCCGTCGTCGCGCACGACCTTCTTCGCCAGGTCGAACAGCGCTTCCAGTTGCCCGCCCTCCTCCGCCCGGTCCAGGTTCCAGCGCAGTTCCTGGTACTCGCGCGCCTGTCGTTCGGCGGCCGATTCCTCGCGGGCGGGTTCCGGTTCGGGGGAAGGGGCGGTCCCCGGGGCCGCGGGGGGCGGCGGTGCGGGGCGTTCCGCGACCGGTTCGGCCGCCGGCGGCGCGTTCACCGCGGGCCGCGGGGCGCGGAAATGCACGTACGACAACGCCACGAGGGCGGCGAGCAGGAAGGCGATGACGGCGTGTTCAAGACGGCGCATGGAGTCCCCTGGAATCGGCGTTTCGAGGTTCGGCAGGCTCGGAAGTTCCGGCACGGGCGTTGCTCAACACGTCCAGCCACTCTTCCCGAAGGAGACGCCGCCATGGCATGGACTTACAGGACGGAACTGGTGCGGCTTCGCGAACGCGGAACGGCCGCGGCGCACTCCGCGATCAAACTCTCCGAGGTCACGGACCTGTGCAACCGCCTCGGGGCGGAAGACTGGGAGCTCGTTTCGGCCGTGGATACCAATGACTA
This sequence comes from uncultured Planctomycetia bacterium, assembly GCA_963706735.1. Lineage (GTDB taxonomy): Bacteria > Planctomycetota > MHYJ01 > WSZJ01 > WSZJ01 > WSZJ01. Next base: position 61,796 of record CAVPNQ010000066.1, on the reverse strand, counting down.
CCAGGGACAGTCGGCGCATCTGGTGCTGCTGTTCAAGCGAAGGGCCCCCGCGCCGTAATGTGGAGAACGAGCCGGCGCCGGGCGAAAAACGGCGGAAGCCACAGAGGCTCAGAGGCCACAGAGAAATGCTTGTTGTTGGCCGGCAGTACCGTGACAGAACTCTGTGACCTCGGTGCCTCTGTGGCTTCCTCGTTGTTCGCAGCGAGCCCTCTCGTTGCCCTACCAGCCTCCGGCGGCGATGATCCGGCGATGGACACGTGGGACGTCGCAGTCGTGGGCGCCGGCGCGGCCGGGCTCCTCGCGGCGATCCGCGCCGCCGAGCGCGGGCGGCGGACGATCCTGCTCGAGAAAAACAAGCGCCCGGGCGTCAAAATCCTGATCAGCGGCGGCACGCGCTGCAACCTCACGCACGAAGGCGACGCCGCCGGCGTCGTCGCCGCGTTCGGCCCGAACGGCAAGTGGCTCCGCGCGTCGCTCGCTGCGTTCGGCCCGCGCGAAGTCCGCGCGATGATCGAGGAAGAGGGCGTCCCGACGCAGATCGAGGAGTACGGGAAGGTGTTCCCGGTGTCGGGGAAATCGCGCGACGTCCTGGAAGCGCTGGTCCGGCGGCTCGAGCGCAGCGGCGCGACGCTCGCATGCGGCGAGCCGCTGAAGGCGCTCGATCGCGCGGACGGCGGGTTCCGGCTCACCACGCCGTCGCGCGAAATCCTCGCCGCCAAGGTCGTCCTCACCACCGGCGGCCGCTCCTACGCCGCCGTCGGCACCACCGGCGACGGCTACCCGCTCGCAGAGAAATTCGGCCACACCATCGTCCCCACCCGCCCCGCCCTCACCCCGCTCACTTCTGCCGAGCCCTGGGTCCACGCCCTCTCCGGCCTCACCCTCGACGACGCCGACTCCCGCGTCATCGACCCCCACGCTTCCCCGCCCGTCCTCCTCCGCCGCCGCGCCCCCGTCCTGTTCACGCACTTCGGCCTCTCCGGCCCCGCGCCGATGGACCTCTCGCGCGCCGTCAGCGGCCACCCGAAACCGTCGTCCCTCCGCGTCGAGATCGACACCCTCCCCGACACCCCGGAGCACGAGCTCGACGCCTGGCTCCGCGACGAGGCCGCTTCGGGCGGGAAGCGCCTCGCGGCGACGGTCCTCGCCGCGCGCGTGCCGCGACGCCTCGTGGACGCCGTGCTCGCCAAGGCCGGCGTCCCCGCCGACCGCAAGCTGAGCGAACTCGGCCGCGACGAGCGCCGCGCCGTCGTCCGCACGATCAAGGGGCTGCCGGTCGCGCTCTCCGGCACGCAGGGGTTCGAGAAGGCCGAGGTCACCGCCGGCGGCGTCGCGCTCGACGAGGTCAACCCCAAGACCATGGAAAGCCGCAAGGTCCCGGGGCTGTACATCGCCGGCGAACTGCTCGACATCGACGGGTGGATCGGCGGGTACAACTTCACCGGAGCGTTCGCGACGGGGTGGGCGGCGGGCTCCGCCGTTTAACGCACCACCACTTTCACGTCCTGCACCAGGTTGCTCCCCGAACCGCCGTAGTTCCACGGCTGCTCCACCGGCTGCACGTTCCCAGCGGAGTCCGTCGCGCGGCAGCTCAGCCGGTGCTCCCCCGGCGCCGCTTCCCAGTCGCACGACCACGACCTCCACGCATGCTCCCCGACCGCCGGCCCCAGGGCCGCGTCGCGCCACGCGCCGTCCACGCCGAACTCGACGCGCGTCACCGTGCCGGTTCCCGACCAGGCGCGCCCTCTCACCGCGACCCTCCCCCGCTCGACCGTCCGGACCCGCGTGAGGAAATCGGGGAAGCCGGGCGGGATGAGAAGCGCCCTCGGGCGGATGCGCGTGATCGGCGTGCCGGGGTCTTTCGCGTGGGCCTTGAAGTGATAGGCGATTTTCTGCTGGTACCCGTCGAACGGTTTCTCGAGGGCGTCGATGCGCTTCAGCCATTTCACGTGCGCCATGCCGTACCAGCCGGGGACGACGACGCGCAGAGGCGCGCCGTGCTGCGGCTCGAGGGGGCGGCCGTTCATGTCCCAGGCGAGGAGGATTTCGGGGCGCGTTGCGTCGGCGACGGTGAGGCTGCGCGCGTAGTCGTGCTCGAATCCGCGCTCGACGCCGTGGTCGGCCGCGGTGAAGACGATGTCCACGGACTCCGGGCGGATGCCGGCGTCTGCGAGAACGCCGGCCAGCGGCGTGCCGCCCCACACGGCCGTGCTCACGGCCTCGTTCAGCCACGGCTGGGCGACGGGGCGTGGGTGGAGATAGGCGCGCCCGTTCCCGGCGCACTCGATCGTCACCGCAAGCTCGCGGCGCGGACGGCGCTTGAGATCGTCGAGCGACAGGCTCAGCGGCTTCTTCACCGATCCGCCGATCTCGAGCCGCCACGTCGCCGCGTCGATCGCCGGGATGTCGAAATGCACCAGCAGGTAGTGCATCCCCGTCGGCGTGATGTCGTCGCGAAGCGCCTCGATCGGAATGCCGCGGTTGCGCGCGGCGAGCTGAAGTTCGTCGAAGGTGAGCGGGCCGTCGGTGGGTTCGGGGTGCATGTCGGGCATGGTAACGGGAGGAGTGAGTCAAATCCCGGCGCTAGTCCGCGGCACCGGCTGGCTGAAGCTTCCGCGCCGCCACCGGCGACCCGCTTCCCGGCAGCGCAAGCATCCGGTCGAGCGCGGCCTTCGCCCACCGCTTGGTCTCGGGGTCCACGGTGATCCGGTTCACGACCCGGCCTTCGAGCAGGTTCTCCAGCACCCAGAGCAGGTGCGGCGGGTCGATGCGGAACATGGTGGAGCAGAGGCACTGGATGCCGGCGAGTGAGACGATGGTCTTGTCGGGGTGCTCCTGCGCGAGGCGGTTGGTGAGGTGGATTTCGGTGCCGACGGCCCATTTGGAGCCCGCGGGCGCGGCGCCGATCGTCTTGATGATGAAGTCCGTGGAGCCGACATAGTCCGCGACCTGGCAGACTTCCCATTTGCACTCGGGGTGGACGATGACGTTTACGCCGGGGATCGCTGCGCGGACCTTGGGGACGTCGGCCGGGCCGAACTTCTGGTGGACCGAGCAGCAGCCCTTCCAGAGAAGGATCTTCGCGTCGCGGATCTGGCGGTCGGTGAGGCCGCCGCTGGGGAGCGCGGGGTTCCAGACGGCCATCTTCGAGAGCGGGACGCCCATGCCGAAGGCGGTGTTGCGGCCGAGGTGCTCGTCGGGGATGAAGAGGATCTTGTCCTTCTGCTTCCAGGCCCACTCGAACGCGGTGCGGCAGTTCGAGCTCGTGGTGACGCTTCCGCCGTTCTTGCCGACGAACGCCTTGATCGCGGCGGACGAGTTCATGTAGGTGAGCGGGATCGTCTTCCCCGGCGCCAGTTCCTCGAGAGTCGCCCAGCAGTCCTCGCTCTGGTCGAAGTTCGCCATGTCCGCCATCGAGCACCCCGCCGCGAGGTCCGGCAGGATCACCTGCTGGTGAGGCTGCGCGAGGATGTCGGCGGACTCCGCCATGAAATGCACGCCGCAGAACACGATGTACTGCGCGTCGGTCTGCTGCGAGCCGACCTGCGACAGCCGGTACGAGTCGCCGCGCGCGTCGGCGAACTGGATGATCTCGTCCATCTGGTAGTGGTGGCCGAGGATGAAGAGCTTCTTCCCCAGGGCCGCCTTGGCGGCGCGGATGCGGTCGATCGTCTCGCCCTCGGGGAGGGAGGCGTACGGTTCGGGGAGGGGCTGGGAGGAGAGCATGGCGGGGGCTCCGAGGGCGGTTAGTAAGTGTTACTTGTACACTAAGTATCGCCCATGGGGTGTCATTCGTCAAGCGACTTCATTGCTGCGATCGCGTTAGCGGTTGGCGATTTGCGGTTATGCACCGTGGCGGGAGCGGGCCGGGCCGGCGAGGAGTTCGCCTGCTTCAGCGCTTCGCGATCGCGACCCCGGAATCGTCATTCGTCGGCGACGGGCGCACCGGCATCAACAGGATGCTCAACCGTTAACCGCAAACCGCCGACGCGCGTCACTCGTCCCCTACGGCACCGCGCAAGCCGACGTCATCTGCCCCATCGCCGCGAGCGCAAGCTCCGCGTCCACAGGCGACCCGCACTCGACGACCTGCGCCAGCGCTTCCCGCGCCTCCGGCGTCCCCGCGATCCCGAGCGCGGCGATCGCGGCGGCCTGGCGGGCGTCGTCGTCGTCCGCGGCGACCGCGGAGAGGGCGGCGACGTGGAGGGCGAGTTCCGGGCGAAGGGCCAGGAGCGCGGCAGGATCGTTCGCGCCGCCGGCCACGATCTCGAGCAGCCGCGCGACCGGGTCCGCCGCCGCCACGACCGGCGCCACGGCTTCCGCGCGCTTCCCCGCCACCGCCACCCCGAAGTTCGCAACCGCCGCGAAGCTCACCGTCAGCGCCAGCGTCAGGGCGCAGGCGGCGCCGTGACCGGAGCGGGCGAGGCGGGTTGTCGGGTGGAGGTTCATGGCTGTTTCCTGGTATTCGGTGTTCGGAACTGCGATGTCGGACGGTTCTTCACGCTCACGTCGAATGCGGCGGCGAATTCGTCCCCGGCCGGCCGCGGTTCAAGGCACTCACGATTCCCCCTCTCACTCTCATCCTCAGGCGGTGTCCTGCGTTCCTTCCCTTCAACCTTCCCTTTCGGGGAAGCGAGTCGTCGCGGGTCGGCGGCGACTCAACGTCAGTGAACATCCGGCGGGTTAACCCGGGCCGGTCCGGGTGGTGGTGGAACGGAAGAGGGTTAAGCAGAATTGGTGCCAAAAGCGCCTAATGCGTCGTAAGTCATTGGCACAACAAGTCTTGGAATTGGAATTTCGAGTTCTTAGGCTGGATCTGAGTCCGCTCATTTAAGGACCGACCGGGACTTCCTGCCCCACGAAGCGCCCCAATCTCCAGGAGTCTACTCGTCCCGCCAACTAGATTTTCGACACGGTCTTTCCTACCGAACACTCGCTTCCTGAGCGCGAGCCGCCAATTGGTATGGCGACAATGACCGGATCCAATAGGTCCAAGGACGCGCGGATCCAAATCACGATCGTCAAATTAACCCTGATGTTGATATCTCCCAATGGCGCGACGGCACGGCTTCCCTTCTCTCCTCAACTCTTTTCACTTCAGCTCGCTGTCGCTATCGAGTAGGATGGCGACCAGCGGTCGAGTGAGCGCTCACCCACTCGTGGCGACCGCTTGGTCCGTACACCTATCTGCGCCGGGCTGGACGGTCGACGATTGTACCGCGCGGAGCAGGGAGGACGTCGATTGACCGAGGCTGTCGGCGCTACGGTCGGCGCTCCTCACAACATCGGCTCTCCAGCGACCGAAGTTGGCCTTGAGGTCCAAGGCTTTCATGCGCAAGCAGTTGCGGGAGGTCTTGTGGGCCTTGAAGTTGCGCCAGACAGCGAAGAGGCGGGTGCCGAAGCCGATGCCCTTGCGGCCGACATCCACGGCAGTCCCGACGGCGTCCACGAGGGCCTGGATGTCTCGCTTGAGGTGCGCCCAGCAGACCTGCCGCAGAAGAAGCGCGTGACAGGCGTACGCCGCCTACCGGTCGGTGCGGCGAATGCCCGCGAATCCGCCGGGGAAACGCTCCCACGCTTCCCGGCTGCGGTTCTTGTCAATGCGGAAGACGGCGACGAGACCGGCAGCGGCAGCTCACAGCCAGACCTTTTTCCCCTTGAAACGCCGGCACGTCTCGTCAGCGTTGGCGACCTCGGCCTTGCGCACCGTCTCAAGTGCCTTATCGCAGGCGGTACTGAGCGCCTCGCATGCGCGCCTTTCCAACTCCACGATGGTGCCGTCCGAAATCTCCCCCTTCTCTCCAATGGGTGCGACGACGGCTTCACCCACCTCGCGGCGGCTCAGCCGGACCTGGCCCGAAAGTGCGACCGCACCGGCCTGCAGCCAAACCCCGGCGCACCCGGCTGGGACGCCCGGGGGCAGCTCGGCGCGTATCCGTTTCCCTCACTTCGGGCAGACGAGTTCGTGAAGCAGCCATTCCGGGAAGAACGCGACGATGCGCGGGAGGTCTGTGACCTGATGCCGCTCCGGCTGCCCGGAGGGCTCCTTGCCCGGGGCGAATTCGTTACGGCAGTACCGACAGCGCAGCAGAAGCACCGCATGACGGATGTCCACTTTGTCGGGAGGAAACGGCTCCCGATTGTGCGGCTCCTGACCCGGCTGCCCGCCGGGCTTGCCGCCCGGCGGCGGGGCCTTCGGACGCGGCGGCGTGATGATGTAGGAGACCGAGGCCCGGAGGAGTTGCTCGAGTTCCGGCGAAGGCTCGCCTCGAGGTTCTGCCGCCGCGCGTCAAGAGCAGCATTCTGGGCTTTGAGCTTTGCGACCTCGACTCCGAGGGCCGTACACCGTGGGCAGGAGCCCCTCTCCCCGCTGACACCTCAGATTCCGACTCAGCAAGGCCCCGCGGAGCAGGGGGAGAATGCTTACATCGGGAGGGGTGAACGCTTACGTTATAGCGTCAGCTACTTGCTCCAATCGATTTCTCTGGATACGGCAAGGCGGTTTCTTGGCAGGCTGGCTAACCCAAACTCGTAGCGACACGGCGACACAATGACGATCGCAATTTTGGTTGGGTGCGTATTGCAGGCAGGCCTCGCAATGGTAATTGCGGGCTGGTACATGCATTCCATTTCCAGAGATGGGATCAACAGCCCAACCGTGCATGTATCCCACAACCGCCTTCAGGTAATAATGACAATAATCATGTCCATATTGGCTTTCAGTGCAATTGGCGTCATCGGGAGCAAGTCTGCGATTTGGCTCGACTCACGAGTCATGCTAGGCAGGCCGTCTTCCATGTTGATGTCCACCTCCCTGGTGTCGCATAGCGCGCTGCGGGTTGCTCAGTACTTTGTGCTCGCACTCGCTGAAGAGTCAATAAAGTTGGGTGCGCTTTGTGTTGGGCTTACGATAATGCGCAAGACTGCAAATTTTGGATTTGACGTGGTACCGCTGTGCCTTGGATTCTCAGTGCATGAACTCGTGTGGAATCTGAAAGTGTATCCTTGCAATCTTCCTTGGGCGGAGGCAATGTTGATCGGGTATTCGAGACCTTGTCTACACTCGTCATTTACGCTGTTTTCGAGCGCGTGGATTTTCATCTTCGCAGGAGGAAATGAGTGGGGTCGCAGATTTGGATTGGGCATCCTCGGACTTGCAGCATCCCTTTGCCTCCACACAGCCTATAACGTCTTGGTAACCGATGTAAACGCCTTATTCTTCATCTTTCTCTTCGGAGCACACGGAGCAGTCATCGTCGGTCTCCTCATGGGCGCTCGTTCTGCTCGGAGTGGTGGGGGCGCAGGCGCACTAGGCGGATAAGGTGGAGATTTCAGGAGAACATCCCCCGTGTCTCCTGGTCAGGCTTGCGTTCGCTACTCAGAACCGGGATTGGCCAATTTCGCGCATCGTAAGTCCTTGCTGCGAAAGGAAGACTTTAACCGCGCTCCCGAAATGGTGTAGGCACAATCTAGTTGTCGTCATTCTTCATTCAACCTCTTGACTTCATGGAATTGTGCTGTTTATATCCCTCCACAAGGTAGTCATAAGCGTGTGGGCCTCATGTGCGTCTCGACCCTCGCCGTCGGCGGTCACCTCTAGTGCGCATTCTCGAAAGCGTTTGCGTCGGCGGCAAGCCGCGGCATCGCGTGGTCGCCAACCTCGGCAATGTCGAGTCGCTCGCCACGCACGTCCCGGCGATTCCAGACCTCCTGACATGGACAAGTTGATTTCCCTCGGAAACTGACCCGGTACCCCCCTCATGCAGCGCAAAAACTTGTGGCCCATGAGTAACGAACGCAAATCATCCCTCTCGCTGAGGGTCCGGGACCGATGCCGGGAGCGTCGGCCAAATTGCGAGTCACCGTTTCGTTGCCCACACGAGTTACGGAAGACCCGCTTTGCGAGGGTTTGACACTCCCCAACCGGCAGAGACTGCCAGGAACCGAGTAACGGAAGCGGAGCCGCCAGGTCGTAGGCACATGTGGATTCACGCAATGTCCAGTGCACACGTGCAGTAGCCCCAGAACATCACTTCGTATTGCGCATAGCCGACTATCTTGGATCCAGGACGGAAAGGCGGCGACCTGAGTTCAATTGGTGGCCGCTCGGGGCCCCAGAACGGGTGGATTGGGTCGCCGATTGAGCACCAGTGCACGCCGTTTGGCAGGCACCGCCAGATTCCGCCACAGGGCCGCTTCTTGCAAGCATCGGAGAGCATTGCTCCTGCCTCATACTCACAGATTGCTGCCTTTAGATCCTCAAGTACTTTGCCCATCAATTCGTCGTATTCCTTCTTTAGCTTCGCTCTTGCGGCCTTTGCGGCTTCCAAGCGTCTACCCTCGCCAGACGCGTGCAGCGCCTTCATAATTCCCTCCTTTGGCGAGAGGCCTTCCTGGTCCGCTGCCGCGCTCAATGCGTCGACCCCCATGGCGGCAATCTGCCCTTCGAGGAATGCGATTTCTTTATCAATTTGATCTAGTTCATCCCCGGCCCAAACTTCGAAGCTAGCGTATACGGGATAGGCGTTGGTGCTGCTGAGCAAATCGTACGCAATATTGTCACAATTCGCGTCGAGTGCCTGCTTTTCTTTCTCTCGTTCGGCCGCCTGTTCCGCAGTCTCTGGACTTGGGAGCCCAGAGTGATCGTCGAATGGTGGGCCGGCCTCACTCTTTCTTCTCTCCCGATCTTCCCGGAGGACATCCCTCCAGCGCTCGCGCTCGCGCTCCTCCCAGGCAGCATGTTTTTTTCGGAATTCGTCATCATCCAATTCGGTCCTGCGGGGATCCCAATAGTCCGGAGGAAGAGGCTCTGGATCGGTTTCCTGACTTGGCATCGGGGATTGGCCTCCGGTCCCTATGTATTTAACCGCACGCGTCGGAAGAAAATGGGTTTGCACTGCCATAGAATCCTTCGTCCTTCGTGGTGGCTTATGACCTGCCCCTGCAGTGGCCGATGATGCTACGTTTTGCATCACCGAATTCTCCGATGTCTTCTTGCTATTCAAGTTAAGGGCTCGTGTCATATCCGCTTCCGCCCCGCCTGCTTGAGGTGAGAGTGACAACGAGGCTCGCAGGTTGGGTGCTGCCCTAGAGATGTTGATGGCATCAAGGCTGCCGACTCCAATCATTTGAAGATCCGGCTCGATTTGCATCTTGTAATCTCCTGTTGGGCCGGGCAAATGTGGTCTAAGTGGTCCGTGTCCTTCTACTTTAAGTCTCGGATTGGCGCCTAATGTTCTCACCCGAGTCGGCGGTAATGGTTCGACTTCAATCACGTGCAAAAGAATCGGACCACTGCCGAGAAAATCGTTCTGTACGCAACTTGGTTTTGCGCGATGATCCGAGCGTAGCGGAATCCGTTCCCGGTAATTGCCCCGGAGGTTGTGTATCCCGCCGCTAGGAGTTGAACAGCAGAACCTGCATTCGTCCAATTGATGCCGTCGGAGCTGACCTGCGCCTGGACGATAATCTGGTAAGTTCCTGCGGAGTTGATCCCGAGCAGGATGAAGTCGAAAGAATTTGCACCACGAGTCGCGAAAGCTCGTGAGTACTCCGTCGAACTCGCCGCGAACGCAAGTGGGTCCCAGGCAACCTCCGTGTGCTGAGCACCACTGCCGCAACGGTTCTCGCTCGCAGCCGCCTCTCGGGCTGGAGCAGAAGTGCCGGCGCACGAACATCCGTTTCCGCTCATGACTCGTTGTCCTTTCTTTCGTGAGAGAGGTCGCCAGCGGGATCCGAGGCTTCAAGCAGGAGCAGGTCGAGAACGGAGCCGCGGGTTTTCTCCAGGCCGAGGCGGGCTCGAAGCCAGGGAAGCCGGGGCGTGACGAGGCCGAGGTGGGCCCAGCTTGGCTGGTGGCCGCGCCAGTCCGCTACGACCAACCAGTCGGTGCCCTCGGACGACTCCAGAAGCGCCACGTCGAGGCTGCCGCCCCGGAGGGTCCACACGCTGATCTCCAGGTCCACGGGCCCAACGCCGGTTCGGCGGAGGGGCTTGGAGAAGGAGGTCCCCTTTTCGAAGACGAATCGACGGCGATTCATCGGGAAGTTGCCCTTGAGGCGCGGGGTGGAGGATCGGAGAGGAAACGGGTCATGGTTCTCTCTGACTTTTTCATGTGGAAGATGACTCGCAAACGCTGGCACTTGTCGCCCGCGAGTGGGAACGCCGAGGCCTTGCTTCTCACAGGCTCACCTGAACCGAATTCCCCGCACCTCCCGAGGTTCCGCTTCCTGCAGACCCTGCGCTCCCAAACGTCTCGCTGATCGAGGGCGCGGTCGTGGTGGCGACGACCGTGATCCTGCCGCCGCTTCCGCCCGTGCCCCCGGTTCCGTCGGCGGCGACGCCCGCCCCTCCCCTGACTCCCCCGTTTCCACCATTGCCGCCGGAGGCGTTCAGGACGTTTGTCGCGCTCCCGGAGAGGGACTCGTAGAGCAGGTAGATCCATCCGCCGCCGCCGCCCCCACCGCCGCTGCCGCCTCCGCCGCCATTGCCGGCCGTATGCCCGTTTCCGCCGGTGCCGCCGGCGCCGCCGGCCGCGGAGATCGCGGACGCTGCCGCGCCGGTGAGGCTGATCGTCTTCGCGAAAACCACGAGGATGTTCCCGGCGTTGCCGCCCGCTCCTCCTCCGCCGCCGCCCGAGGACGCTATGGCGCCCCCTCCTCCCCCGGCGCCACCGCCTCCGGCGCCTCCCACGAGCTGGGAAAATGAGGTCGTCACCTGGTAGAACAGCTGTGCGAAAAGACGGTGAGAGACCGAATTGCTGACGCTTCCGCCGGATTGGGCGGCGCCTCCGACTCGGCCACCGCCTCCGGTGCCGCCCGCGGGGCCCTGGCCTCCCGCGCCTCCGTTGGCGGGCGACTGGCTCACGACCATCCCGCCCTGGGCCCCCGCGGATCCGGAATTACCGCCATTCCCGCCGGAGCCTCCTCGACCGCCGACGCCCAGCTCGTGCGGCGTGTCGGCGGCGGCCGCGGTTCCGCCTGCTCCGCCGATGCTGCTGGTCGAGTTGGCGCCATTTCCTCCGGCGGTTCCGCTGGCGGTGAGGGCATTCGCCGGGGCGGCGGTCACGTCGAGAGTTCCTGCGATGTACACGGGCCAGCCGGCGGTCACAAGCTTGCCGGTCCCGCTGAGCGTCAGGTTGTTGTAGTACTTCGGCCCCGTGAGCGTCGTGGTGCCGCTGGAAATGGTGACGTTTCCGTCCGAACCGTCGCCGTACCACGGGGTGTACGGGTTACCACCGGCGGCCGAGTACCCGATGATGCTGGTTCCGCTGCGCTTCAGCGTCTGCCCATCCGACACCGCGCCCATCGCGAGTGTCGTCGGCCCGCCGGATTCCTGGAGGCGCTTGACGATCGCCTCGAGGAGATCGGTCGAGAGGAACGCGTCGGATCCACCGGAGACGTGCGTGCTCTCGTGGGGGAGGACGCCCTGCGAGAGATCGCGAAGCGTGGGCATTAGCCTTCCTCCAGGATGTCGAAGCCGCCGAGGGTCCAGGTGGGCGCGGTCGAAGCCGCCCAGGTGTAGATCAGGATCGAGCCGGTCTGGCCGATGGCGAGGCCGTCGTGGAGGTCGGGATTGAAGACCGACCCGGCGTAGACGGGCTGCTTCCAGTGATAGAGGTAGCGGACGGTCGAGGGCGCGCTCGCGGTCGGGTTGAAGCGAAAAGAAAAGCCCGGCGAGAATTCGCTGTCGGCCATCGTGGCCTGCGGGGTGATCGCGGTGCCGCCGGAGGCGTACCGGTCGGCGGGATCGATCGCGACGAGGATGTTGATCGCGCCGCCGGCCGGCGTCCCGTCCTGGCAGAGCGCGAAGTTGGAGAGGATGACGCGGCGGCCGTTGGAGTTCGCCTGGCTGATCAGGAACGTCGGCGTCGTCGCGACGAAGGATGTCTGGCCGGTCACCGTGGTTCCTGGCGTCTGGTGGGTCACCGCGTATCGCCGCCCGCCGATGCAGGAAGAGTAAGCCTTCGCGCGGTCTTCGAAACGAACCGGGTCGAACAGGTAGGTCAGGGGAATCTCGGCCATGAAGTCCTCATGGAGTGCAGGGGTGGGGCGGAGCTTTCCGCGTCACCGAAATCAAAACATCGGTGACCCGGAGAGCGCCGATGGGATGGCGGCTCTCGAAGGCGCGGGCACGTCGTTTGCGAACATGCCCGGGGACGACACGGCTCACTGGTGCGAAATATTTGCCCCAGCGGAAATTATGATCGTCCCGCTACCTGCCGAGACGGAATAGCGGTACCTGATCATCGCGAACCCGACGCCGGTCGATTTGGTCGGCGCGTTGTAGCCCAGCACCAGACCGGCGTTGGTCGTTACGACCGAGTAGTTCGTGCCGTCGTTACTTCCCTGCACCTCGATCGTGTACGAAGTTGCACCTCCGAGGTTGTAGCAGACCGAATCCACCTGCACGGCGTTCCCGCCGTTCATCGAGATCGGGCTCGAAAAATTATCGGTCCCGTTGGTGACCGCGAGTCGCGCGGCCAGGAGCGTGTACGCCATGGTTTTCTCCGAAGGGGTCTTGTTCAGTTTCTCCAGTGATGGAGCGAGGCGGCGAGGACGCCCTCGCCGCCGATCGTGTTGCTGGCTTCGTAGTAGAGCCGGACAAACCGGAATCCGACTCCCCGGACCTTGGTCGTCGCGTACCCGCTCGTGCTTTTCCGGAACTGCGCCGCGTCGCTCCAGCCGACTGCGTCGTTGGACACCTGCACACGGATCGAGACCGAACTGAGCGTGAGGTTCAGGACGAGGACGTCCACGCGCACGGCGTTGCTCCCCTCGATGCTCACGGGCCTGGACGCCGAAACTTCCTGCGCGGCGAGCCCGAGCTTCTCGGCGACCTTCACCGTCCCCTCGGCGAAGGCCGGCACGGGCGCTTCCAGATCGGCGGACGGATCGAGGAACTCGATTCCGCCCTCCGCGCTCGCGGAGGGAGCCTTCTGGCTCTCGCATCCTTTGCCGGCTTCACAGGACTTGCAGCAGGACATTCGCCGTCTCCTCAAGACCACGCTCGATGGGGCGCGGTTGAGAGTTCTATAAGCAAGCGCCGGGCCACTCGAGTTTGCCTCGAAGGGAAGTTCCGGAGGGCTCCTGGTCCGATCAAGAGTGACGAAGGGGCGAGCGGTGAGAGCACGGACTCGCATCACAATCCCCTCTCCGGACGAGGCTTGCGCCCGAGCGACGCCGTTCGTCATTCCCGGCGGGGACTTCGTCATTTCTGGCGGTTTCGTCATCATTTCGAGGTCCGCCAGGCCTCAAGAAGCCCGAACCTGTTGCACTTTCGCCTCATGGTCGGCTCGGTCAGGCCATTGCGCTTCGCCGCCACGCTGACATTTCCATCGCTTTCCTGCAGGTAGCCGGCCAGAAGCTCCTTCTCGTGGAGTTCCAAGCGTTCGCGATGGGGAATACGCATCGCCGCGGCAGTCGCTGGCATGCCGGCTTCCCGCCGCTTCTCCTCCATGATGCTCGCAAGCTTCACAAGATCCAGCCCACCCGCCGACAACGTCACCCAGGCCTCGATCGTGTTCCGGACTTCGCGGACATTTTCGGGCCACAGCCAACCACGCATCGGTACGGCCCATGCAGGGTCGAAGGAGACATCGGCAAGCGCCGGTAGGTCCCATTCCGTTGCGATCTGGCGTATGAAGTGCTCAAAGAGTTCAGGGAGATCCTCGAGGTGGTCCCGGAGGGGCGGCACCCTGATCGTGACCACCTTGAGCCGCCCGAGAAAGTCTCTCCGCATCGTTCCATTGCGGACCTGGGCTTCCAGGTCGCTGTTGGTCGCGGCGACAAAACGGACGTCGAGGCGGAATGAGACGTCCCCACCGACGCGGCGGACTTGCTTCTCCTGCATCACGCGGAGGATCTTCTTCTGCAGGTCGAGCGGGGTCAGCCCAACCTCGTCCATGAAGAACGTGCCCTTGTGCGCGCGCTCGAACAGCCCCACCTTGTCTTTCGAGGCCGTCGAGTGCATGCCCTTTAGGTAGCCCATGAGGACCGGCTCGACGAGGGTATCGGGAATCGCGCCCATGTTCATGTCGATGAGCGGGCCGTTCTTTCGGCGCGACAGGGCGTGGATGGCCCGCGCCACCAGTTCCTTTCCGGTTCCCGGTTCTCCGAGCACCAGGACGGTGCAGGGGGTTGCGGCGACAAGTTGGATCTTCCTGTACAGCTCGCGCATGACCTGCGCCTTGCCGATGAGCCCGGGTACGGCCGAGGTCGCGAGATTGCCTCCGGTGCGGCGAGGTTCGTTGACGTTGGTGTCGCCTGGTGCTCCGGCCTCGAAGTGATCCTGCGAAGTTGAGGCCGTACGAATTGCGGCTTCGATTCGTTCCATGGAGTCGGTCCTTTGAAAACGAAGGTCCGAAGGTGGCGGTAGAAGTCCCAGTTTTCGAGACGGCGCTGAAATGAAAGTCAGTGCGGCCGACGAATCAGCCGGCGCCGAACTCGCGGTCCGTTACGGCAGGCTTCGCGGCGGCCCGGTTTGGGGGGGCGCGCAAACGGACCTGGGAGGTCTCAGCCCTGCCTGCCTGCCTGCCTGCCTGCGCAAGTCGAATTGCAACGCGCGCAACGACCTGTAGTGCCCCAATCTTGCATCGAAAGTCCCTCCCGGGTGTCGTGACCACTCCCCCACGGCAAACTTCCTCCGTCGGCTCACCTCGGGTGACACGCGCGATTTGCCGGACCGCGCGCTAGTGGGGCCTCCCGAGGCTCCCTTCCATTGCCGGACATTGACGATCAATGACGACGACGCACGCGACGATATGTCTTCCTCGCACCGCGGATCAAGTCCGATGCGGCGAACGGCTGCACGACCGTAGTTGCCCGCTCCTGTTGCGCACGGCGTATCTTTTCTTGTCTTTTCTTATCCGTGCCAGGCTCGTGGCCGTATCCCCGGAAGATCCCGCCGTCAGCCCAGCTTGTTCTTCTGTGCCCGGATGAAGTCAAAGAGAGCGGATGAAGTGTCTGAAAAAGGGGCTACGAGCTTGGCACGGATACGAAAAGATACGAAAGGATGCGACTGGGAGTGGCTCGTGCGGATTGATCCTAAGCCGCCATGGGAGTTCTGTGCTGTTCAGGGCAACTCCTGTCATGCACCCGCAGCGAGTCCTGCTTCAGGCCGTCGCCTTCACCAGCAGCGTCACCGTGTCCGTCTCCCTGTCGTGCGATGCCGCAATCGTCACGACGACCTCTCCGCCGGGAAACTGGAACACGAACGCCAGCGTCGTCCGGCCGCCGCCGCTCCCCTGCCGCAGCTTCGCGACTTCCCCTTCGAACGCCGCGACTCCGGTGCACGGGGCGACCTCGCGGAAGAAGTTCTTCCCCACGACGTCCGCGCGGCGCCGCCCGGAGAGCGCTTCCTCCGCTGCGTTGTAGGCGAGGATGCGGCCGTCGGGGGCGAGGCGGATGAGGCCGAACGGGAGGCGGTCGAGCTGATCGAGGGTCGCGTTGGCCAGCGACTCGATGTGGAACATTCCCGAAGCGCCGGCGCAGGGGGCGCAGATGCCGTGCGAAACGCGGGCGGATGGATCGCCCGGGAGGATGGTCTTGCCGCACCACGCACAAACGACCGGGGATTGGGACATGGACCAATTCTAGATTTCCCGCGCCCGCGCGGCCACAATCCGGCCCCTTCCCTCACACGGAGAGCTTTCCGCCCATGTGCCTCGGCTACAAACCTGAACCCAACGGCAACGGACACAAGGCCTTCACGGAACCGAACGCCAAGGAACGCCCGATCCGCGACCGGTGGTTCGACGTGGAGCACCTGAAGCTGGACCTGGCGGTGGACCTGGTGAAAAAGCACATCAGGGGGACGGCGGCGACAACGCTGAAGCTGCTGCGACCGGCGACGCGGGTGGAGTTCGACGCGGCGGAGCTGCGGGTGAGCGGGGTGACGGTCGGGGGGAAGAAGGCGGCGTTCCAGGCGCACGCGGAAAAGCTGGTGGTGGAGCTGGGGAAGAGCGCGGCGGACGGCGAGAGCTTCAACGTGGTGGTGGCGTACGAGGCGAACCCGACGAAGGGGCTGTACTTCATCGAGCCGGTGAAGGACTACCCGAAGAAGCCGCGGCAGGTGTGGAGCCAGGGGCAGCAGGAGGACAGCAAGCACTGGTTCCCGTGCTACGACTCCCCGAACGACAAGATGACGTGGGAGGTCAACCTGACCGTGGCGAAGGAGTGCCACGCGCTCTCGAACGGCAAGCTGGTGAAGGTGACGGAGGACAAGGCGAAGAGGCAGAAGACGTACCACTGGAAGATGGAGACGCCGCAGGTGACGTACCTCTTGTGCATCGCGGTCGGCGAGTTCGCGGAGCTGAAGGAGGAGTCCGGCGGCGTGCCGCTCGGGTACTACGTCGCGAAGCCGCAGGCGGCGATGCTGAAGCCGACGTTCCAGGAGACGGGGAAGATCCTGAAGTTCTTCAGCGACAAGATCGGCTACCCGTACCCGTACCCGAAGTACGACCAGGTCGTGATCGCGGACTTCATGTGGGGCGGGATGGAAAACACGACGATCACGACGATCACCGACCGCGCGCTCGTCCCCGCGGGGTTCCGGCCGTACTACGACTCCGACCCGCTCGTCGCCCACGAGGCCGCGCACCAGTGGTGGGGCGACCTCCTCACCTGCAAGAGCTGGTCGCACACCTGGCTCAACGAGGGGTTCGCGACGTACTTCGAAGCGCTCTTCACGGAGCACCATCTCGGCCTCGACGAATTCCGCTACGAGATGATCGGGAACGCGCGCGCCTACCTGAAGGAGGACGGCGAGAAGTACCGCCGGCCGATCGTGTCGCCGAAATGGGACGACACGAGCGACATGTTCGACTGCCATTCGTACCAGAAGGGCGCCTGCGTGCTGCACATGCTGCGCTGGGTGCTGGGCGAAGAGATGTGGTGGAAGGCGATCCGGCACTACGCGCACAAGCACCAGCGGCAGGTGGTGGAGACGACCGACCTGAAGGTGGCGATCGAGGAGGCGACGGGGATCGCGCTCGACTGGTTCTTCAACCAGTGGGTGCACAAGGGCGGGCACCCGGAGTTCGAGGTGTCGTGGGACTGGGACGCCGCGACGAAGATGCTCGCGCTGAAGGTGAAGCAGACGCAGAAGACGGACGAGATGACGCCGGTGTTCCGCACGCCGGTGGATGTGTTCGTGCAGGCCGGCAAGGCGAAGTTGACGCACCGCGTCAATATCGACGAGGCCGAGCATCTCTTCCATTTCCCCTGCGACGAAAAGCCGCAGCTCGTCGCGTTCGACCCGGACACGATCCTGCTGCGCACGACGAAGTTCGAGAAGCCGAAGGAAGAGCTTCTGTTCCAGCTCGAGCACGGCCCGACGCCGCTGAACCGCGTCGCTGCGGCGCAGGCGCTCGGGAAGAACGGAGGCGACCCGGTGGTCGTCGAGGCGCTGGCGGCGGCGATGAAGCGGGAGACGTTCCGGGGTGCGCGGCAGGAGATCGCGGGCGTGCTCGGGCGGATGGGGACGGACAATGCGCTCGCGGTGCTGCTCGCGAATTCGAAGGACTCCGACCCGCGCGTCCGCGCCTCGATCGCCGAGGCGCTCGGCTCGTTCCAGGACGAGAAGGCCGCGGCGAAACTGGTCGAGTTGTCGCGCGACCGCTTCCCGCACGTGGCCGCAGCCGCGCTGCGCAACATCGGCAAGACGAAATCGAAGAAGGCGCTTCCCGTGCTCTCGGGCGCGCTGAAGCGCGACGCGCACAACGACATGCTGCGGGTGGCGGCGTTCGGGGGAATGAAGGAGCTGAAGGATCAGAAGTCGGTGCCGCTGGCGCTGAAGCTGGGGAAGGCGCCGGCGACGGTGTTCGCGCGGAATGCGGCGAACTCGTGCCTGGCGGGGATGTACGGGGAGATCGAGAAGGAGAAGAAGAACGCGGTGCGGGACCAGCTCGTGGCGTCGCTGAGGGACACGGCGCACCAGGTGCGGCGGGCGTCGATGGAGAACGTCGGGATCGTGGAGGATCCGAAGATCACGACCGCGCTGGAAGAGGCGGTGGAGCGGGAGCCGCTGAACCTGGTCGCGAGGGCGGGGCGGCTGACGCTGAAGAAGATCAAGGACAAGGCCGCGGCGAAGGCGGACCTGAAGGACGTGAAGAAGGAGCTGGAGGCGATGAAGGAGGAGAACCGGCAGCTGCGGAACCGGTTGTCGAAGATCGAGGAGAGGATGAAGAAGGGGTAGCTCTTCTCTGAGGAGCCGTTATCCGCGGCCCTTTCCGCGTCATCCGCCTTTATCCGCGAATGCAGTTTTCGTTTCCGAAAGGAATTCGCGGATAAAGGCAGATGACGCGGAAACAGCTGCGGATGAAAGGCCTGCGAACCTACCTCTCGTACGTCCCCACCACTTCCCCGCGCCCGATCACCAGCCCCTTCATCGCCTCGCGCACTTCCCCCGCCAGCGCGCCCTCCGGCAGGTCGAGCTTCTTCTTCAGCGCGTAGACGATGAACCGGTACTTGTGCACGCCGCTGCCCTTCGAGAGCCGCGGTCCCATGTACCCCGTGTCGCCCCACGAGTTGTCCCCCTGCTTCGCGCCCATCGGCCTCGTCAGGATCTCGTCGTGCAGGACGCCCTCAGGAAGCCCCTTCGCGTCCGCCAGGATCGCGTAAATCACCCAGTGAATTTCGCCGGCCTCGCGGTCCTCGCAGATGACCGCCCATTCCTCGACGCCGGCAGGGGCGTTGGTCCAGGTCAGAAGCGGCGACACGTTGTCGCCCTCGTCGCGCGCGGCGTGTTTCTTCGGCATCGGGGCGCCGTCGGCGAAGGCGGCGCTTCGCACGGAGACGACGTGCCCGGTCCAGCGTTCTTCGGGTGACGACGACGGCGAGCCGGCGCACCCGGCGAGCAGGAGGCAAAGCGCGAGTCGTTTCATGCGCGCATGATAAAGACCGTCCCGCGCAACTTCCGCGGGAATTCTTACCATACTGTTCCAGACCCATGGCCGACCACCGCCTCGCGACCTTCGTTCACGTCTCCGACACGCACATCGGCGAGCTCGATCCCTGCACGGGGGACGCGCTCCTCGACGAAAGCGTCCGCGAACGCTGGCGCCGCGGCGGGAGGTTCTACGGCTTCTTCGGGCACACGCGGGTGGCGCTGAGGCAGTTCGCGGAGTTCTACGGGCGATTGCGCGAAGAAGAGGACGCGCGGCTGATCCACACCGGCGACCTGTCACGGATCGGCGGACACGCGCAGATCGAAATGGCGCGACGGTACTTCACCCAACACCTGGACACCGCCGCCGGGCCCGTCGGCCTCGATGACCCCTCCTCCCTCGAACTCTCCATTCCCGGCAATCACGACCACTGGCCCGGGAACGGCTGGGTGCTGGGCCGCGCCGCCCCCGGCCTCCGGCAGTCTTTCCCTCTCCTCCACTCTCCCCGCCGCATCCCTCTCCCCGGCGGCCGCTCCGTCCTCTTCGCAGGCATCGACTCCGACGCCGATGTCTGGAGCTGGAGCCCCTCCCGCGCCCTCGCTCGCGGCGCCTTCCGCTCCCAGCTCAGGCGCCTGGCCCGCTCACTCCCCCTCCCCGCCCCCCACGAAATCCGCGTCCTCCTCCTCCATCACTCCCCGCAGTTCCGCGGCCTCGACCTCGGGATCCAGCGCCGAAGCCGCGCCGCACTCGACCGCTTTGTCGCCCGCCACCAGTTCCGCGTACTCCTCACCGGCCATATCCATACCCCGGACGCCAAAGTCCGGGCGTTCCCGCACGGGGAAGTCCTCGAAGCGCGCGCGGGTACGATGTCCCTGCGGGACTACCTTCCGGCGAACTGGATCGCGGAAGGGACGGGGCCCCTGGACCCCTTGCCGCGCAATGCGCTTCTCGTCCATCGGCTTTACGAGACGGCTGGAAGCGGCCTCTCCTGGCGCACTTCGCTTCATGTCCGTACCCAGCAAGGGTTTATGGATGGCCTGGAGTTCACAGGAATCGGGCGCCTGCCGGCCTGAACGGCGAGTCCGCCGCCTTCGCAGGAAGATTCCGGGATTGTTCGTCGAATCGCCTGCGGAATGCTTTAGGAGCCCTTGTCCGACGCAACACTTCGCCAATAGTGGCGGGAGGCCTCCCATGAAAGCGCTCCTGACGATGGTCGCAGTATCCGCACTTGTCCTCGCTTCAGTTCAGGCCCAGGCGGGCCCGTCGGCGCCCGGTTTCGACACAGATTCGATACCGGCCGCGAAGCCGCCGCCGCCGTGCCCGACGACTCCCGCGGCGAAGCCAGCGCCGGCCGCCAAGACGAAGCCGCCCAAAGTCGAAAAGAAAACGGCCAAGGTGGAGGCTCCCAAGGAGGAGGTTGAGGCGCCGCCGGAGCCGGAACCGGAGCCCGAGCCGGCCGCGGAAGAGGAAGTCCCGCTGGCGGACGAGGAACAGCCCGCGATGGACGACGGGAAGGACAACAACGGTCACGGGAACAACGAGGACCATGACGACGAGGACAACCCGGGCCAGGGCGGTGGAGCCCACGGAGCCGACGAGGGCGTGAACGACGACGGAGTGGACGACGACGAGAAGCCCAAGTAGCGAGATGCAGCGATCGGGCGGACCTGCCGGCCTTCGGCAGGTCCGCTCTGTTTCAGGGCTGGGCCGGCCGGATCGCGTCCCCGACCCGGATGACCCCCTCGGTGAGAATCTGCGCCCTCAGCCCGCCCCGGTGGATCAGCCCCGGATGCGCCTTCGGGTCCGTCAGCTCCGCCAGCCGCGCGCACGGCTCGCACAGCCGGATCCCCTTCGCCTTCACCTCGCCCACGAAGAACTCGCGATCGACGAAGTGGTTCAGGGCGACGCCGCGCGTCAGGACGTTGCGCCGCGAGTCGCCCGGCGACAGCTCCAGCCCGTCGTCGCGCTTCAGCCCCTCCAGCGCCTCGGCCTCGATCAGCGTCAGCTCGCGCGACGGGCCGGGCTTGTTCGAGTACGTGCCGACGCCCTCGCCGTAGCGGTCGCCCTCGAGTCCTTTGCCGGGAAGCGCGCGGGCCTGGGGCACGGACGTCGCCTTGCCGCCCGCGGCCGGGATCAGGTGGATGGACACGACGGAGCCTGTGTTCATGGGCGGAAAGGTATCCGAAAAGGCGGTTCGCCGGGAGGGACGGCGTGGCAGAATCGCGGGTTCATTCCCCGCCGTCAAAAGGAGCGCTCCATGAAATTCATCGGTTTCGCGGCCTTGTTCGCGCTGGTGGGTGCGGCGGCCAGTTGCGGCGCCGCGTACTGGGCCGCGACGCAGTGGACTTCCTTCAGCAACCACTGGCTCTACGCCGCAGGGTTCGTGCCGTGCCTCGGGGCGATCCTGGGCGGATTCATCGGAAGCGAGAAGGGCGCGTGGCCGCCGGCGATGCCGAAGAAGCTCGCGCTGTGCGCCGTGTCCTCCGTGTGCGCCGGGATCGGCTCCTACGTCGCGTTCGCGGCGGTGTCCTCGCGGTGGAACAACGTGGCCCAGGACGCGGGCGATTTCGTCTCCGTGCTCATGACTCCCTCCAGGATCCCGGACATCTTCACGACCACCTCCACCGGGAGCACGGGCTCGGGAATGGGCCCGCTGGCGCAGCTTGCCATCGGGATGGCCGTCGGGGCGATCGTGCCGCTGCTGTGGTTGCGCAAGACTGCGGAGAAGAAGTAGCGAAGCGCTGCAATGCACGGGGGGAGGATTCTGCCGCTTGACATATTCCCATATCGACATATATTCCCCGCATGGCCCGCCGCTCCACCACCTTCGATACCTTCAACGCCGTCGCCGAACCCCGGCGCCGCCGCATCCTCGATCTCCTCGCCCGCGGCGAACGCTCCGTCAACGGCGTCGCCCGCCGCCTGCGCTTCACCCAGCCCCAGGTCTCCAAGCACCTGCGCGTGCTCAAGCAGGTCGGCCTCGTCCGCGTCCGCGGCGCGGGGAAACAGCGCCTGTACCGCCTCGACGGCGGCGGCCTCAAACCCATCCACGACTGGGTCTGCGGCTTCGAACGCTTCTGGAACGAAAGCTTCGACCGCCTCGCCGACTACCTCAAACACCTCCAGAACCCGGAGACGCCCCATGGCCCGAAAGACTGAAGACACTTCCGACCGCGAACTCGTCCTCTCGCGGGAATTCGACGCGCCCCGCGAGCTCGTGTTCAGCGCGTGGACCGACCCGAAGCACCTCGCCCGCTGGTGGGGGCCGCGCGGGTTCACCCACACCACGAAGCAGGCGGACATCCGCGAGGGCGGTTCCTGGGTTTTCGCCATGCACGGGCCGGACGGGAAGGACTACCCGAACAAGATCACCTACCTCGAGATCAAGGCGCCCGACCTCCTCCGCTACGTCCACGGCGACCCGAACGACGAGAACTTCCGCACGACCGTCACCTTCGAGGACCGCGGCGGAAAAACCCTCGTCACCATGCGCGCCCTCTTCCCCACCCCCTCCGCCCGCGAGCACGTCATCCGGACGTTCAAGGCGGACGAGGGTGGCAGGCAGCATCTCGAGAAATGCGCCGAGCAGGTGGAGCGCATGAAGCCGGGGAAGGGCGTGTTCCTGATGACGCGGGTCGTGGCGGCGCCGCGCGAAATGGTCTTCCGTGCGTGGACCGAGGCGTCGGAACTGAAGAAGTGGTTCGGGCCGAAAGGGTTCACGATGCCGGTCTGCACGAACGAACTGCGCCCCGGCGGCGTGATGCACTACAGCCTGCGCGGGCCGGACGGGATGGAGCTCTGGGGGAAGTGGCTCTGGCGCGAGATCACGCCGCCGCGGCGGATCGTGACGCTCTCGGGGTTCAGCGACCCGGCGGCCGCCTGGGGGCGGCACCCGATGGCGCCCGTGTGGCCGCTCACCCTGCTCTCGACGGTCACGTTCGACGACGAGGGCGGGAAGACGCGGGTCACGCTCGAGTGGTGCCCGTATGAGGCCACCGCGGAGGAGCGCGCGGCGTTCGACGCGGCCCACCCGAGCATGGTCGGCGGCTGGACGGGGACGTTCGAGAACCTCGACGCGTACATCTCGAAGGAGGCCCGGTGAAGCTCCCCCGCGTGACGTTCAGCCGGATCTTCGAAGCGCCCCGCGCTACCGTCTGGCAGGCGTGGACCGACGCGAAGCACCTCGCGAAATGGTGGGGCCCCTTCGGCTGGACGGCGCCCGTCTGCAGATTCGACGCGCGGCCGGGCGGCGCCATCCGCATCGACATGAAAGGCCCGGACGGCCCGGTCCACACCATGCTAGGGACCGTCGAGGAAGTCGCGAGTCCACGAAAGCTCGTGTTCCTGAGCGGCGTCCCGGATGCCGCCGGGAAGATGATGTTCGAGGTTCGCAACACCGTGACCTTCGCTTCTCGCGGACGGCGAACCCTCGTGAAACTGGAGGCGCGTGTCATCCGGATGACCCCGGCCGCCGCGGCGTTCGTGCCGGGGATGGAAGCGGGGTGGTGCCAGTCGCTCGAGAAGCTCGATACCACGCTCACCCGGTCCGCGAAACGCGAGATCGCCAGCGTCCGCTGCCTCGAGGCTTCCCCGGCCCAGGTGTACCGCGCCTGGACCACCGCGAAAATCGTCGCCCGCTGGTGGGGACCCAAAGGCTTCACCAACACCATCATCAGATTTGAGCCCCGCCCGGGCGGTCGCTGGAACCTCGTCATGCACGGCCCCGACGGGAAGGATTTCCCCAACGAGTGGCGCTTCATCGAGCTGGAACGCCCGCGCCGCATCGTCCTCGAGCACCCGGCCAAAGGGCACCGCTTCCGGATTGTCGCGACCTTCTCCGCCATGGGCCCGCGCACGATCCTCACGTTCCGCCAGGTGTTCGCGGCGGGCACCACGATGAACCCGAAATTCCGGGGGTTCCTCCGGCAGGCGAACGACCAGATGCTGGACCGGATGGAGACGGAACTCGACCGGATGGGATAAGCTCCGTTGCTCAAGCCCTTCCTTGAGAAAGGAAACTGCATGCTCGCCCCGTTCACCGACCGCGTCTACGCCATCGTCCGCATCGTGACCGGACTCCTGTATGCCTTCCACGGCCAGCAGAAACTCTTCGGATGGCTCATGCCCTACCCCAAGCCGGCGTTCGGCACCCAGGGCTGGATCGGCGGCGTCCTCGAGCTCGCCTGCGGCCTCCTCATCGCCGTCGGTTTCTTCGGCCGAAGCGCCGCGTTCATCGCCAGCGGCACCATGGCCGTCGCTTACTGGCAGTTCCACGTCTTCGGCGAAATGAACAAGCTCGACGGCATCGCCAAGTTCCTCCCAGGCCCCAACGGCGGCGAACTCGCCGTCCTCTACTGCTTCCTGTTCCTCTTCATGGCCTGCAAAGGCTCCGGCCCCCTGAGCATCGATGCCCGCCGCGAGAAAAAGGCGGAGTCCAAGTAGAACGAGGGAGAAACCATGCGCTACGTTGACGGCTTCGTGATCCCGATGCCCCGGAAGAAGCTCGCCTCCTACATGCGAATGGCCAAAAAGGCCTCCCGGATTTTCCGGGAACACGGCGCGCTCAAGGTCCGGGAATGCGCGGGCGACGACTTCAAGACCTTCTGCGGGCAATCCTTCCCGCGGGCACTGAAGCTGAAGGCAGGGGAGGTCCCCGTGTTCTCCTGGATCGTCTTCAAATCGAAGGCCGACCGCAACCGCGTCAACAAGCGCGTCATGGAGGACAAGCGCATGCACGCGTTGTGCGACCCGAAGGACATGCCCTTCGACATGAAGCGCATGGTTTACGGCGGATTCAAAGCCATGGTCGACGCATAACCTCACTTCAAACCAATCCCCACCGGAGGCTTTCATGCCTGACAAGGTCGTCGTCTGCATCGGCACGAAGCGCGGGCTGTTCGTGGCGGAGTCGTCGGCGAAGCGCCGTGACTGGAAGCTGCGCGGGCCGTTCCTCGAAGGGTGGCACGTGTACCACGCGACGGTGGACACGCGGCGGTCGCCGAAGATCCACGCCGCGGCGGTGAGCGACGTGTTCGGCACGACGGTCATGAGCGGCGACCTCAAGTCCGCGAAATTCACCGGCGCGAAAAAGCCGCCGGTCCCGCCCAAGCCGCTTCCCCAGCACGAAAAATTCTACAAGCAGTGGGGGATCTCGAAGGCGCAGCGGGTGTGGCACGTGGAGCCGGGGCGGAAGGGCGAGAAGGGCGTGCTGTATGCGGGGACGGCGCCGGCGGGGCTGTTCCGGACGGAGGACGACGGGAAGACGTGGGAACCGGTGGAGAGCCTGAACAACCACCCGACGCGGAAGAAGTGGATGCCGGGCGCGGGAGGGATGGCGGCGCACTCGATCCAGCTGGACCCGGCGAACGAGAAGAGGATGTACGTGGGGATCTCGGCGTGCGGGGCGTGGCGGTCCGACGACGGCGGCAAGTCGTGGGCGGCGATCAACAAGGCGGTGGCGAAGTACCCGGGCGCGCCGAAGCAGACGGACGTCGGGACCTGAGTGCACAAGTTGCTGTTGCACCCGGCGGCGCCGGGGCGCATCTACCAGCAGAACCACGTCGGCGTGTACCGGTCGGACGATTACGGCGCGAGCTGGAACGCGATCCACATGGGGCTGCCGAGCGACTTCGGGTTCGGGCTCGCGCTGGACGTGAACAATCCCGACACGTGCTTCACGACGCCGCTCAAGACCGGCACGAACTACCAGTTCCGCGCGACAGACGGGCAGTTCCGCGTCTGGCGTTGGAACGGCCCGGGCAAGGGATGGACGGGGCTGTCGAATGGTCTGCCCGCGAACGGCGCGTACCTCAACGTTCTCCGTGAGGGCATGTCCTCCGACACGCTCAACCCCTGCGGCGTCTACGTCGGCACCGGCACCGGCCACGTCTTCCACAGCGCCGACGCCGGCCGCTCCTGGAACACGCTCGCCGGGTTCCTGCCGCCCGTGCTCTCCGTCAGCGCCGCCGTCGTGTAGCCATGGCCCGCGTGGATGTCCTCCTCCCCGCCATGCTCCACAACATCGTGGGCGCGAAGAAACTCCGCGTTGAGGCCGCGACGCTCGCGGGGGCGATCGAGGCCACGTTCGTCGCCGCCCCCGTGCTCCGCCACCACCTCTGCGAGGACAACGGCAAGCTCCGCCCGCACGTGCTGTGCTTCCTGAACGAGGACAACACGCGGGACATGAAGAGCCTCGCCGTGCCGGTGAAGGACGGTGACGAGATCGTGTTTGTGCCGGCGATCTCCGGAGGCAGTTCGTCCGCGGGGACATAGAATCGACCGCGGCTCTTCCAACTCACTCGAAGGAGACCTCTCATGGCGAAGAAGTCCCGCAAGCCGCCGAAGAAGGCGGCAAAGAAGCCCGCCGCAAAGGCCACCCGGAAGAAAACCGCCGCTTCCAACATGAACGCCAAGCCCCGCCACGGCGAGTTCATGTGGAACGAGCTCATGACCCGCGACGAGGTCCGCGCGCTGGACTTCTTCGAGAAGCTGCTCGGCTGGACGCACCAGGACTGGCCGCTGGGGCCGGGAAAGGCGCCGTACCGCGTGGGCAAGCTCGGCGACAAGTCCGTCGCCGGGATCATGCGCATGACCGAGCCGGACTTCCCCGCGCTCGTCCCGACGCACTGGTGCGGCTACATCGCCGTGCGCGACATCGACGCCGCCTGGAAGAAGATCGCCGAGCTCGGCGGCATCCACATCCACCCGCCCTCCGTCATCCCCCAGGTCGGCCGCTTCTGCATCTTCAAGGACCCCACCGGCGCCGTCCTCGCCCTGATGGAGCCGGAAGGCGGCTGCGCCTAGGAGCCCGCCCATGTGCCGCAACATCCGCACGCTCTTCAATTTCGCCCCGCCCGCCACCGACGACGAAATCCGCGCGGCGTCGCTTCAGTTCGTCCGCAAGATCAGCGGCTTCAACGCGCCCTCGAAGGCGAACGAGGCCGTGTTTCACCACTCCGTCGAGGAGGTCGCCCACGTCGCGCGCCACCTCGTCGATGCGCTCGTGACCGAGGCCCCGGCGCGGGACCGGGCGGTGGAAGCGGCGAAGGCGAAGGCGCGGTCGGCGGAGAGGTTCGGGAAGCGTTGAGCCTGCGACTGGATGGCACTGTCCTCCGCTCGGACCGCTTCCCCGCCCAGCACGCGTTCACGACGCGGCTCGGGGGGGTAAGTGCGGGGCCGTATGCGTCGCTGAACGTGGGGTACCGCAAGGGAGACCCGGCGGGGAACGTTGTGAAGAACCGGGAGCTGGCGGCGCGGGCGGCGGGGGCACCGGGGACGGTCGTGGCGCTGAAGCAGCTTGTGAAAGCCGGGGTGGTCGTGCTCGGCCAGGGCGAAGAGGGGGACGCGCTGGTCACGAATCGCCGTGGCGTGTCGATCATGACGTACTCGGCGGACTGCAACCTGCTGCTGCTGGCGGACGTGAAGGCCGGGGTGATCGCGAGCGTGCACGCCTCGAGGCCCGGCACGCGCGGCCGGATCGCGGTGAAAACAGTCGAGGCGATGCGGTCGCTGGGCGCGCGGGACATCGCGGCGGTCGTGGGGCCGTCGATCGGGCCGTGCTGCTACGACATCTACGGCCCGGTGCTGGACGACTGGCGCGCGTTCGGGGCGCGGTTCCTGTCGGAGCGGGGCGGGAAGACGTGGCTCGACCTCAAGGCCGCGAACGCCGCGCAGCTCGAGGAAGCCGGCGTGCGCGACGTCGATGTCTGCGACCTCTGCACTTCCTGCCGCGCCGACTGGTTCTTCTCTTCGAGGCGGGACGGGGACGAAAGCGGCCGGTTCGGGGGAATCGCCTGGCTCGCGTAGGCCCCGCCGGGCTTCGTGATTGACCTGTTTTGTATCTTATGATAGAACACTTTTGTGTTGCTACGAGATACACTTGTTCAGGTCCTGAAGGACGCGCGGCCTCCCGTGCCGCCGCGGCCGGAGGTGAAGCGCCGCCTCGCGGGCGCCCTGCCGGCCCGGTCCACGCAGGCGATCGTCCTCATGGGAGTCCGCAGGTGCGGGAAGAGCATCCTGCAGGCGCAGGTCATGCGGAGGCGGCACGCGCCGTTCTACTGCAACCTCGAGGACGCGCGGCTGTACGGCCTGGGGCCCGACGACTTCCCGGCGTTCCTCTCCGTTCTCGAGGAACTGGCGCCGCGCCACGCGCCCGTCTACCTCGACGAGGTCCAGGAAGTCCCCGAGTGGCAGCGCCTCGTGCGCACGCTCCTCGACCGCGGCCGCACCGTGTGCGTGACCGGCTCCAACGCCTCGCTCCTCGGCCGGGACGTCGGCTCGCGGCTGACCGGCCGCCACCTTTCGTTCGAGGTTTTCCCGTTCAGCTTCCCCGAGTACCTCGACTACACGCGCCAGCGGCCCGGCGCCGCGTCGCTCGCCGCCTACCTCGACGACGGCGGCTTCCCCGCCTACCTCCGGGAACGCGACCCGCACATCCTCGAGGAACTCCTCCGCGACGTCGTCGAGCGCGACATCGCCGTCCGCCACCACCTCCGCGAAATCCGCCACGCCATGAACCTCGTGCTCTTCCTGTTCGCAAACACCGGCCAGCCCTTCTCCCTCCAGTCGCTCACCAAGTCGCTCGCCATCCCCGCCGTCGCCCAGACGGCCCGCATCGTCGAGTTCCTTCAGGACGCCTACCTGCTGTTCGCGCTTCCCAAGTTCAGCACCTCCTTCAAGAAGCGCGTCGTCGCGCCGAACAGGTTCTACGCGATCGACAACGGGCTGCGTCGCGTGGTGTCGCCGCAGCGGAACCCGGACGTCGGGCGGAGGCTGGAGAACGCGGTCTACCTGGCGCTGCGCAGGCGGCGCGAAGCGCTGGCGTGGGCCGGGGAGAAGGACGCGTGGGAGTGCGACTTTGTGACCGACCGCGAAGCGATCCAGGTCTGCGCGGAGCTGGCGCCGCACAACCGGGAGCGCGAGGTGCGCGGGCTGGTCGAGGGATGCCGGCTGCCGGGGAAACGGACGGCGCTTCTGCTGACGGCGAACCAGCGGGACCGATTTGTCGCGGACGGCCTGAAGGTGGAGGTCAAGCCAACGTGGGAATGGCTGCTGGAGCAGGCATAATCCCGGCATGACCCCGATCCCGCAGACGAAGCTCCCGAACGTCGGCACGACGATCTTCACCGTGATGTCGCAGCTCGCGGCCGAGCATAAGGCCGTGAACCTCGGCCAGGGCTTCCCCGACTTCATGCCGCCGGCGCCGCTGGTCGAAGCCATGGCGCGGGCGGTGGCCGAGGGGAAGAACCAGTACGCGCCGATGGCCGGGCTGCCGGCGCTGCGGCAGGCGATCGCGGCGAAGACGAAGCGCTGCTACGGGCGGGACGTGAACGCGGACACGGACGTGACGGTGACGTCGGGCGGGACGGAAGCGATCTTCGACGCGATCCATGCCGTGGTGCGGCCGGGGGAAGAAGTGGTGATGCTGGACCCGGCGTACGACTGTTACGAGCCGGCGGTGGAGCTGGCCGGCGGGCGCGCCGTGCACGTGCCGCTGGACCCGCGCGATTTCTCGGTGGACTGGGAGCGCGTGAAGGCCGCGATCACGCCGCGGACCCGGCTGGTGATGATCAACACGCCGCACAACCCGACGGGCGCCGTGCTCTCGAAATGGGACATGGAGCAGCTCGCGGTGATCCTCGAGCCCACCGGCGCCTTCCTCCTCTCCGACGAAGTCTACGAGCACATCGTGTACGACGGGCACCGCCACGAGAGCGTGCTGCGCTTCCCCGCCCTCGCCGACCGCGCGTTCGTCGTGTCGAGCTTCGGCAAGACGTATCACTGCACCGGCTGGAAGATCGGCTACACCGTCGCGCCGCCCGCGCTGAGCGCCGAGTTCCGCAAGGTCCACCAGTTCGTGACGTTCGCGACCTTCACGCCGGCGCAGGTTGCGTTCGCGGAGATGCTGAGCAATCACCCGGAGCACTACGACGGCCTCTCCGCGTTCTACCAGCCGAAGCGCGACGCCTTCGCGGCGAAACTGCGCGGGACGCGCTTCAAGCCCCTCCCCGTCCCGGGCGGGTACTTCCAGCTCGTCGATTACTCCGCGGTGAGCGACCTGGACGACCTGGCGTTCTGCCGCTGGCTGACGATCGAGAAGGGCGTCACGGCCATTCCGCTCTCGCCGTTCTACGCGGAGCCGCCGAAGGGGCAGCGGCTGGCGCGGCTGTGCTTTGCGAAGGTGGACGCGACGCTTCAGGCCGGCATCGAGCGCCTGGGCCGGATCTGACGTTCAGTCCGGCATCACGCAGGGCACCCTACTTCCGCGACGGCGCCCCTGTCACGCGCTCGACTTCCCTCCGCACGAACGCCTTCAGCCGGTCGCGCGAGGCCTGCTCGAGGTCGAGGAAGACGAGGCCGACCTCGTACCGCGGGAGGCCGGCGATCGGTTCCACCCTGGCGACCTGCATCCGCGCCTTGAGCGGGCCGTCCGGCCCCAGGTCGAGCTCGACGTTCAGGATGTTCGTCTTGCCGAGTTTCTCGCCGACCGTCGCCCCGATGCCGCCCTCGCTCACGTCCGTCGTGACCGCGTCGCGCTTCTTCGTGAAGAACCCGTCGCTCGCCAGCTTGTAACTCAGCGTCAGCGACTTCTTCAGGCGGACCGTCGCCTGCTTCATCGACGTCGTCCCCACCTGCCCGGTCCCGAGTTTTCCCAGCGCCTCGAGGAGGGACTCCAGCTTGAAGGGCTTCCGAACGCGCGAGCCGGCGCCCTCGTTCAGCGCGCCCATGACGAGCTGGGCGGTCTGGACGTTGTGGATCACCAGGAACTTCGTGGCCGGCAGCTGCTGCTTCACGCGCTTCATCGCGTGCGTGCCGCCGTCGCCGCCGCGGTCCGCGTGGCCCGGAAGCTGCAGGTCGAACGCCACGCACCACGGCTTGTGCTTGAGCGCCGCTTCCAGCATCGCGTCGCCGTTCGCGGCTTCCGCCACGACTTCGTACGCCGTGCCCTTCAGGATTTCCCGGAGCGCCGTGCGATCCGACAGGGACGCGTCCGCGATCAGGATGGTCGCCGCCATGGCTCTTGCCTCCACTACCCTGGGAATAGCTCACTCCTTTCGGGGACCGCGATCAAGGAAGAAATAGAGCGCGCACAGAATCCTGTGGGCCAGGCTCCGTCGGCCGCGATTGGCGTATGATCTGCGGGTCCCCAGGAAGGAGAGCGCCATGATCGGAAGCTTCTCGCGCAGCTACCAGCTGGTCCGGCACAGCTGGCACGTGCTCAGGCAGGACAAGGAAATCATGGTCTTCCCCGTGCTCTCCGCCCTCGCGTCGATGGCGGTCGCGGCGTCGTTCATCGTGCCGGTCGTGCTGTACTCGGTCGGCCACCCGTCCACGACGGCGGCGACGGGCTCCTCGCAGAACACGAAGGTCCAGTTCGACAACCTCTGGTACGCCTACATGTTCCTCTTCTACGTCGCCAGCTACTTCATCACGATCTTCTTCAACGTCGGCGTGATGCACTGTGCGGCGAAGCGCATGGACGGCGGCGACCCCACGGTGGGGGACGGGTTCCGCGGCGCGTTCGCGCACGTGGGCTCGATCTTCGCGTGGTCGCTGGTCGCAGCGACGGTCGGCATGGTGCTGAGGCTGATCGAGGAGCGCTCTTCCATACTCGGGAAAATCGCGGCGTCGCTGCTGGGGCTGGCGTGGTCTCTCGTCACGTATTTCGCGGTCCCGGTCATGATTTTCGAGGGCGCGGGGGTCGGCAAGGCGATCACGCGGTCAGGGGAACTGTTCAAGAAGACCTGGGGCGAAACGGTGATCGGGGAGTCGGGGATGGGCCTGTTCTTCGGCCTGCTCTCGCTTCTCGGGCTGCTGCCGATCGCGGCGGCGGTGTTCATGTTCAGCCAGGGATCGCTCGGGATTCCGCTTGCCATCGGAATGGGCGCCACAGCGGTGGTGTATTGGATCGCGCTGGGCGTCGTTGCGGCGGCGCTCCAGGGGATCTATCACGTCGCCTTGTACCGGTATGCCTCCACGGGCCAGATCGCGGGGGGATTTCCCGACGAGCTGATCGCCGGCCAGTGGCGGCCGCGCGCCTGACAGGCGGCCGGGCACACACGCGAATTCCCGCGGCGAATCGGGCGCTTTTCAGCGCACTGAGGGCCGCTTCACGTCTGCCCGGTGCCTTCGGCGCGGTGGCCCGTGAAAATCGGATTAGCGACTCCGGGGTCGGCAGCGGACGTCGTCCGGCTCTCGCCCTTCAACGCATCCGCCACCCTTCGAGAACCGTGCAGCTCTGTCCACGACGGTCTCCGGCGCGTGATTTGCGCGCTCCTGCCTGAGTGGTCGGCCTGCGCTGGAAAGCGGGGGTTCCGCGCAGGACAGGTGTGCAGGGAACATCTCACTCTGGGAGTTCCCCACTCCATGCCTGCAAGTCGCGAGGTGGCATGTGGGACGCGAATTCGAAATCCTGACAGGCTTGCTCGCCGTCCAGATGCGGTTCGTCCCCGGGCACCAGTTCGCCCGCATGGCCGCCCTCGCGGACGCGGAACCCTCCAGGACCCTCACGGCCCGCCTGGTCGAAGAGGGCGTCATCGGGCAGGCCGAGCTCGCTTCCATCCGAACCCTGGCGGAAGCCCACGTCCGGCACCACGAGGGCGACGAAGCGCGGGCCCTGGCGGCCGCCCCGGTCGACTCGAAGCTCCTCGACTCCCTGATCTCGTACAACCTGAGCCCGCTGCTCAAGGAGACCCTTCGCGCCCTCCGGCCTGCTGAACGCTTCGGGACCACCGTCCTCAGCAAGTTCTCCGCGGGTCTCTCCCTCCTCACCGCGGTGAGGGCCGACAGGCTCCCGGCCGAGGCGCCGGCACGCACCCCTCCGAGATCCGAAGCGGCCGCCCGGGCTCCGGTGGCACCGGTTGACTCCGACGACGTCGTGAACGCGCAGCTGGCCCAGGACGAACGCCGCGCCGAACGCGCCCTCAAGATGTTCATGGAGTGCGTCCAGGAAGTCATGGTCCAGAGGGAATTCCGGGCGCAGGCGGTGACACGCGGCGTGTCGGAGCCGCACGTCTCGGCGCTCAGGTCCGACCGCGATGACAAGCAGAAGCTCTCGCACAAAGCCTCCGCGCTCTTCGAACAGTGCCAGCGGACGCTCGACGAACTCGTCCGCCGCCGCCCCTCGAATACGGTCATCCTGCGTACCGCGGCGGAGTTCCTGCGCCAGGCTGCGGACCACTGGGAAGTCGAGGGGGACGAAAGCAGGGCTTCCGCGCTCCTCGAGAAGGCGGCGAGGCTCGAGGCCGGACACGTGGAAACGAAACTGCCCGAAGCCACGCTCCACGTCCACACCCGGGCCTTCCCCTGCCGCTGCGTGCTGGATGGCCGCAAGTTCCTGGCCGATTCGCTGAACCTGCGCGGCTTCAACCTGCTCACCGGCGCGCGCGCCTCCTTCCAGCCGCACGGCTCACACCCCGCCGACGACGTGTGGGGGAGCTGGCTTCGCTTCAAGGCGCATGGCCCGGATTGCGTCGCGGAACCCCTGCCGGGCGCCCAGGTCTGGCTATTCCGCTGCGACCTCCACGGCGATTTCGCCAGCGTGACGACACCGGCCGAAATCCCGGCGAGATCCGAAGCGCTCCTGCCGCCCGCCGTCCTCGGCGCGCTCTTCCCGGAGCACTCCCCGCACCTGCCCTCGGGACCGGGCGTCCGCCTCGGCACGACCCCCGTCGATGGCGTGAGCCTCCCCCACGGTTCCTGGATGCTCGTCATCGCGAAACCGGACCGTGTCCCGGTCCGCGTTCCGTTCCGCACGGGCGCCAGCGGCGACGTCCACGTGGACGTCACCCTCTCCTTCCCCGCAGAAATCCCCCCGCGCTTCGTCCCCGTCGCCGAGGGCCCCTTCCTCTACCAGGGCGACCCGAAGAACCCGAATTCGGAACCGCTTCAGACCGTCTGGACCCAGGAATTCCTGCTGGACCGGTCTCCCGTCACCGCACGCGAGTACTGCGAGTTCCTCTGCGCACGCATGCGCACCGAGCTGGACTTCGTCGTCCAGCGTCGCGCCCCAAGGCTGGAAGAAAGCCATGTCCATCTCTGGCCGGGTCCTCCATTCCATGTCCCGACGGCGGAGTTCCTCGCCCACGCTTCACCCGTCGTCCGCGAGGCCTGTGGGAAGCTGCCCGGATGCACGCGCGACTGGCAGGAGAACTGGCCGGTCACCTCCATATCGTGGAGGGATGCCATGGAGTATTGCGAATGGAAGCGCAGCCGGACGGGGTGGCTGCTGTCGCTTCCGCACGAAATCGAATGGGAGAAAGCGGCGCGCGGCGTGGACGGGCGGATTTTCCCGTGGGGCAACGTGCATCTGCGCGGCGTGTGCAACACGATCAGCGCGCGGCCCTCGGGGGCGGCGCCCGCGGCGATCGGGGAGTTCCCGGCGGACGAATCGCCCTGGGGCGTGCTCGGGCTGGCGGGCAATACGCGGGACATGTGCCTGAACGAACCCGGAAGCGAATTCAGCGGGGAGCGGGCGATGCGCGGGGGGCACTGGGGAAGCGACGGCCTGCGCTGCCATGCGAGCTACCGTTCGTGCGCGGGCGAGCACCACGTTTCGGCGAACGGCGGTTTCCGGCTGATCTGCCTGACGCGGGTTCCCGGGCGGCCGCGTCTCGGCCCGCCCGAGTCGGAGATCCGCGCACCCGGGCATGCGTGACGCGGGTCGTCAGGCGCCGAAGGAAATCGGCGTGCGCCTCGTGGTCCGCAGCTGCACCGGCGCACACAGCCGGAACCCGATGGTCGGGTGCACCAGGTCCCTCCGGCCGACCAGCCGGGTCCGGCAGTCCACGCTCAGGTGCGAGACCGACCAGTTGCCGCCGCGCGCGAGCTTGAGCCCCTCCCCTGCCTCCGCGATTTCGTCGAGGCACCACTCGGAGACGTTTCCCGCCATGTCGCGGATCCCGAACGGGCTTTCGTCGTAGGACCTCGCCCCCGCCGGTTCCGGCCTCTGGCGCCCCTCCGCCGACTCCAGGTTGTGCGAGAACCACGCGATCCTCCGATCGCCCCACGGAAACGCCCTTCCATCCTCCCCCTGCGCCGCCCTCTGCCAGAGGGACTCGGGCAGCAGGCTCCAGAGCCGCCCGTCCTTTTCGGTCTTCCAGCGCGCGAACGCCATCGCGTCCTCCCACGACACACCGATCACCGGCCAGTCCTGGCGCCACGCATCGCCTACGCCCGTGCCTTCCGCTCCCGGAAGTTCCTCCGGCACGGCGTACCGGCCACGGGCATCTTCCTGCCAATAGAAGTCCGACGACTCCGCACCCCGAGGAACACGCTTCATCGCCTCCCGCGGCGACACGGCGGCCACCGCGTTGAGGAACTCGGCGTACTGCCCGCAGGTGACCGGGAAGCGCTCGACGAGGAACTCGCCCTCGATCCCGGCCTCGCGCAGGATCCGCGGCCCGGGCCGCAGGGCGCCGCTTCGCTGGGGCGGCGCGTTGAGGAAGCGGCTCGAGTCGGGAATTTCGCCGGGCGGGAAGAGGGTGAGGCTGCAATCGATGCGTTCGCTTCGATCTACGGAGAACGGAACGGCGACCGGGTCATAACCTGTGGCCACGACCACGAGGATGCCGGAGCCCATGGGGATGCGGATGTCACGGAGAGGGGTTTTGCCGAGGAAGAGGGCGGTGCCGCGGGGGGCGAACGTGCTGTCTCCAAACAGCCGCCGGTGGGCGACCTCGGGCACGCCGGGGCCGCTGACTCCCTCCCCGACGGGCACGAGCACGCGGTCGGCCTCCAGGAATCGATACATCCAGACCTCGGCGCCGGGCGCGGGGACGTAAGGGCAGATGTCGGCATGAACGTTGAGGAAGCGCGGGCGCGCGGGCGTGCTGCGTGCCGGATCCGGGTCCCGCGAACGGGCCGCCAGGTTCCGCCCGGTCCAGGAGTCCACACCGCAAACGGGAAAAACCTGCTCGGTGACGCGGCGGCCCGCTCGAAGGCAGTTGCAGCGGTAAACGGAAGTCTGGACACACAGGGTGCCCTGCCCGCGGACCTGGGCGGCGTAGGTACCGTCGTCCACGGACTCGAGGACGCGCCGCGAGCTCAGCATCCCGCGCTCGTCTCCCTCTTCCTCGGCCAGCAGGAACTTCTCCCAGTAGAGCGTCGCGCGCATGTTCCGCGCCTCGGCGTGCCCCGGGACCACGGAAAGAGCCGAACCGATCTTCACGTCCGCCTCGTGGAACAGTTCCAGGCCCCTCCGGGCCAGCGCTTCCAGCTTGTCTTCCAGTTGCCAGCTGGCGCGAAGCGACTGGAGGGCGCCCCTGGCCCCGAGGCTCTCGCGCGACCGTTCGCGCTCCAGGCGCACCGACCGCCACTCCTCGAGCAGGGTTCTCCAGTTTCCCACCAGCCGCCGCGCGTCTTCCAGGTGCGCGTTGGCGAGTGCCGACCGTTGCTCGAAGTCCCGGATGCCGGCGAGGTACGCGTCGATTTCGTTGGCAAGGGCCCTGGCGCTGGAATAGCGCGCCCTGGGGTCCTTCTCCAGCGCCTTGAGGCAGATCGTCTCGAGCTGGGGGTCGCAGGGCTCGAGCGATGAGGGCGGAACGGGGCGCTCCGAAACGACACGGGCGAGGACCTGCTTCGCGTCGCCCCCTTCGAAAGGCGGATGGCCGCTGAGGATCTGGTAGAGGACGGCTCCCAGCCCGTAGATGTCGCTTCGTTCGTCGACCGCGTCGATCTTCCCGAGGGCCTGCTCCGGGGACATGTACTGAGGCGTGCCGATGATCGTGCCGGCGATGGTCAGCCGCTGTTCCTCCTCCGGGCGGTCCTCACCGAGAGACCAGGCCTCGCCGGGAGCCTCGAAGTGCATCGAACGGGCGAGTCCCCAGTCCACGACGAAAACCTCGCCATAGTCGCCGAGCATCACGTTGGCCGGCTTGAGGTCCCGGTGCACGACCCCGCGCGAGTGCGCGTAGGCCACCGCGAGACAGACGTCCCGGAACGCCTCGATGAGCTTCCGCTGCGGCCAGCTCCTCCGGATGATGATCTTCGCCATGTCCTCGCCCAGGATCCGCTTCATGGCAAAGAACGCGTCGCGCGATCCGGCCAGGACGCCCATGTCGTGTACCGCCACGATGTGAGGGTGGTCGAGGCGGCCGGTGATGAGAGCTTCGAACCTGAAGCGGTCCACCAGCGCGGGGTCCGCGTCCTCGACGAGGAGCTTGAGGGCGACGCTCCGGTTGAAGACGTGATCGACGGCTTCGACCACGCGGCCGAGACCGCCGCGGCCGATCTCGTCCTTGAGCGCGTATCGGGCGGAGGGAATTCCGCCCAGGTCCATGCCCCATGCCGCACGGACCGGTTCCCCCACCTGCGCCGTCGGCGCCAGCTGCACCATGGTCGCGGGTGTGGGCCTGGCGGCCTCCGCCAGCTCGCGAAGGACTTTTGCCTGGCCGGCTGTGAGGATCCCGAGCGCACGCAGGACTTCCGCGAGATCCACGCCTTTTTCCGCCGCCTGGCGCCGGGCGGCGTCGTCCAGCTGTGCACCGGAAGCCAGCTCGAGCCTCCGCGCCAGATCCGCCACCGTCCGTTCCGCAGGCGCGAGTTTTCGCCACATGGGACTTCTCTCCTGGAGGTCTGATCACCGGTCTGCACGGAATCGGGTGGCGTTTGACCAGCGTACGACTCGAGGGGCGCTTCTGAAAGCCCGTCGTTTCCTTCCGAGCCCGCCCTCCCCGCCCCGGGCACGATGCTTGTCGCCGCGTCGCCGGCTCCGCTACGATCTCCCGCCTCGCGTGAACACCTTCCTCGATGCCCTCGACCGCTGGAGTGGACCGGCGCTTCCCTCCCACCCACGGTGCTTCTTCGACCGCGAAGGGCTGAAGGCGCTTCAGGACCGGGCATCGGGAGGCGGCGGTCCCTGGCCGGCGCTTCTGGCCCACGCCCGCGAGATCGTGGCGCACCCCGTGGAGCCGGTGTTGAAGGAGCACATCCCGGACGGCGGGGCGCTCGAGCTGGCGTTCGCGTGGAAGATCTGGGGGGAGCCGGCGTTTCTTGAAGCGGCGCGGCGGCAGGTTGCGGCGGCGATCGCGGCGCCGTCGTGGGTGACGCATCCGCCGCTCCGGATCGACCTGTGCTCGTGCATGGTGACGTCGTGCCTGGCGCTGGTGTGCGACCTGCTCCGCGACGACCTGGAGTCCGGGGAGCGCGAGAGGCTCGAGGAGAGAATCCTGGCGCGAGACCTCGCCGTCTACGCGGACATCGCGCACCGCCGGGCCGAGTGGTGGACCGAATGCCGCATGAACTGGCAGGGCGTCATCCACGGGCACATCGGGATCGCGGCGCTGGCGCTGCTCGACCGTCTCCCTCGGGCTCGCGAGATCCTCCGGCTGGCAACGGCCGGCGTCCTCGGGTTTCTCGATTCGCAGCCGGCCGACGGGTCGAGCGAAGAAGGTCTTCAGTACTGGCATTTCGGCGCGGGCGAAACGGCGTGGTTCGCGCTGGCTCTCAAGACGGTCACGCGGGGAGAGGTTGACCTCTTCCGCCATCCGCATTTCGCGGCCTCTCGCGACTTTCTGCTCCACATGTCCACCCCCTCGGGGTGCTTCGATTACGGCGACTGCGTCAACTTCCGCCCGACCGACTGGCTCACGGCGCTCCTCGCCCGCGAGCTCCGCGACCCGGTGCTGCAGGCCCTCGTCGCCCCGCCGGACCCCGCCAGACCCCCCTCGCGCAAGATCGACGCGCCCGCCGCCGGAATGCGCTTCGTCCTCTCCCACGACACGAGTCTCCCGCCCGCAAGTCCCGCTTCACTCCCCCTCTCGCGCGCTTTCACGGGAAGCCGGACGGTCTGCATGCGAAGCGGGTGGGACGAGAAGGCGACGGCCGTCTCGATCCAGGCGGCGTCGGCACAGCGGCCGCACGGTCATGCGGATGCGGGATCGTTCATCATCGAGAGCCGCGGGGAGCGCCTGGTCCCGGACGCGGGGTTCTGGCCGTACGGTGAAGGGTTTTTCGACAAGCGGGGGCCGCGCTGGGATTTCGACGGGGCGGGGCCGGTGGGTCACAGCGTGGTTTTCGTGGAGGATCCGGCGCTCGGTGCGCTCCCGGCACCGCTTGTCTCCGTCGAGCTCGGGGGCGCGGCGGACCTCGTCGTGTGCGACCTGGCCTCCGCCAACGCCGCCTGGCTCTCGCGCCACGTGCGCTACTTCGCA
The DNA here is from genome assembly GCA_963706735.1 of uncultured Planctomycetia bacterium. Lineage (GTDB taxonomy): Bacteria > Planctomycetota > MHYJ01 > WSZJ01 > WSZJ01 > WSZJ01. The sequence goes on along the minus strand of CAVPNQ010000066.1, from coordinate 22,762 downwards.
TTCCTCCGTCCCGATACGGTCCTGGTCTTCGACGACATCGAGGCCACGGAACCCGTTCGCCCGATCTGGAACCTCCTCGTCGGGGGCGAGCCGGAGCTCTGCGGAGATCGCGTAGAGTTCCGCAAAGGCGCCGCGGCAGCCTCCGTCGTCTTTCTCAATCTCGACCGCCCGGCCGGATATTCGATCGCGAGCGAAACCCGCCACGCCTTCTTCAACCCGAAGGTCGACGACGGCCGGTGGCCCCTCGAGATCCGCCGCGTCCACGTCACCCCGCTCCACGCCCTCGAACGCTGGCGGTTCGGCGCCGTCATCTTCACCCGGTCCGCCGCGGAACCCCCGTCCGGCCAGGCCTCTTTCAGCCTCGCCGCCGACGGCATCGCCCACATCCGCTGCACTTCCCCCGAGGGAACTTCCGCCATCGACCTGGACCTGAACGCGCGCCGGATTTCCGTCCGCCGGTAATACGCGGGCCTTGATTCCCCGCCGCGGATCGGCTGGACTGGGGCCCTCCATGGGTCGCGAATCGTCCCTCCTCTTCGCCCTCCTCGCCTTCCGGCAGGGCCACCTCACGCGCGGGCAGCTCCTGGAAGCGACAGCCCTCTGGATGCAGGATCCCTCCCGCGACCTCGCCCAGCTCCTCGTCGACGCCGGCCGCCTCACGTCCGCGGCCCGGGCCGAGATCGCCCGCGTGGTCTCCGACTGGGAACGCGTCCGCGGCACCGCCAGGCCCGCCCCCGGCCCTCTCCCCGACTCCGTCCGCGAAACCATCGTCGCTCTGCGCGAAGCGGGCGCCATTCCGGAAGGCGAGCCCGCCGCCCCCGCCGGGCCCGATCGCTACGACGCCGGCGCGGAACTCGGCCGCGGTGGCATCGGCCGCGTCATCGAAGCGCTGGACCGCGTCCTCGGCCGCCCCGTCGCCCTCAAGCTCCTCTACGGCGGCACCCCCCAGGAACTCAGCGAACGCTTCCGCTGGGAGGCGCGCATCACGGGGCGGCTGGAGCACCCGAACATCGTCCCGGTGCACGACGTCGGCACGCTTCCCTCGACGGGCGAGCAGTTCATGGCGATGAAGCGGATTGTCGGGCGGGACATGGGGCAGGTGATCAAGGAGGGTGGACTGCCGCTGCGGCGGCTGGTGGAGGCGCTTCGCGACGCCTGCCGCGCGGTTTCGTACGCGCATTCACGCGGGGTGATCCATCGCGACCTGAAGCCCGCGAACATCATGCTGGGGGACTTCGGCGAAGTTCTCGTCGTGGACTGGGGGCTGGCGCGGATGGTGGGCGAGGAGGACCGTGCGAGCCAGTTGAGGAAGTCGGCGATGCGCGTGCCGGGAGTTTCCCCGAGGCCGATCGCTTCACGCGAGGAGACCTCGCGAATCACGGTGGACGGGGACGTGCTGGGGACACCGGCTTACATGCCTCCGGAGCAGGCGATGGGGTGGCTTCAGAAGATCGACGAGCGGTCGGACGTGTATTCGCTGGGGGCGTCGCTGTACGAGGTGCTGGCGGGAAGGCCCCCGTACATGCAGGAGAGTTCGAAGGAGCTGCTGGAAGCGGTGCTGGCGGCGCGGATGGAGCCGCCGTCGCGGCACCGCGCGTGCCCGCCGGAGCTCGAGGCGATCTGCCTGAAAGCGATGGCGTACCAGGCGGAGGACCGGTACACGGCGGTGGCGGACATGCAGCACGCGCTCGACGCGTGGCTGGAAGGCACGCTGGAGCGGGACCGGCGGGAGCGGATGGCCGGGGAAGAGCTCGGGCGGGCCGGGGCGGCCGCGGAACGCTGGCGCCGCGCGAACGGCGAAATTGCGAGGCTCAGGAAGGCGCAGCAGGACGAGGAGTACGCCGGCACACCGATGACGGCCGAACGGAACATGACACTCTTTGACATCGAGGACGCCATCACCGTGGCGCGCCGCGACGGCGCTCTCGCCGTCGCCGAGGCGAATGCCGCGCTCGACACCGCGCTTTCCCTCGTCCCGGGCCACGCCGCTTCACGCCGCCTCAAGGCCGAAATCCACTGGGAGCAGTTCGCGCAGGCGGAGCAGGCGGGGGACCAGGAGTCGATGGAAGTGACGCGGCGGATGGCGGAGGTGTTCAACGACGGGTCGCTGGACGCGCGGCTGCGGGGCGACGGGACGGTGGAGATCCGGTCGCGGGGGTGGTCCTGCCCCTGCCTGGTCAAGGGGCGGCGGGTTGAGCCGGCGGAGCTTCGCGAGTCGCACTGGCTGCTGTGGTCCGGGGCGCGGAGCGACGGGCAGGAGACGGATCGCGAGCCCGGGCTCGCCCCGGGGGGACCAGTGACGTTACGCGTCCACGGGCCGGCGTGCAGGCGGGAGCCCCTGGAGGGAGCGGAGGTCTGGGCCTTCCGGTACGAGGAGCGGGACCGCGTGCTGGTCCCTGTGACGCCGGAAGGGCCGCCCGCCGGCCCGCCCATCCCCGCTTCTGTCCTGGACGAAGTCTTCGGGGGTTCCCCGTACCGGCCGCGCGGGCCGGGGCTGTACCTCGGCCGCACGCCGGTCGCGCGCCGGCCGTGGCCGATGGGGTCGTGGCTGCTGGTGCTGACGGCGCCAGGCCGTGTCCCGCAGCGCTGCCCGTTCGAGGTCACGCGCCTTGAGGATGCGACGCTGGAAGCGACCCTGTTCTTGCCCGGGGAGATTCCGCCGGGGCACGTCGCGGTGCTGGGGGCGAGCTTCGACTCCGTGCGCGAAGCGGGGACGCAGCCCTTCGTGGAGCCCGTGACGGTGGAGGACTTCTTCATGGCGCGGTTTCCCGTGACCTCCGGGGCGTGGGCCGAATGGCTCAACGGGATGGGGGAAGCGAGGCGTGAGGAGGCGCTGGCGCGTCGGCCGAGGATGGCGCCGGGGTCGGGTCACCTGTGGCCGATCGTTGACGGGAGAATCGCGATCCCGACCGAGGCCGTGGTGGCGCGCATGCAGTCGGACGGGACGGCGAAGGTCCTCGAGGGATTGAAGGCCGAAATCGCGGGGATGGACTGGCGGCCGGAGTGGCCGGTGCTGGGGATTTCGTGGCCGGACGCGATGGCGTGGGCCCGCGACACGTCGCTGAAGGAGGGGTGGGCGTTCACGCCGCCGACGATGTACCAGTTCGAGCGGGCGGGGCGCGGGGGCGACCGGCGGAGGTATCCGTGGGGCCCGAGGGCGTGGGCGGAGCTCGCGAACACGAACCGTTCCCTACCGGGAAGCCAGTCGCCGGCGCCGATCGACTCCTTCCCGCGGGACGAGTCGCCCTGGGGGATTCGCGGGATGGGCGGCAACGTCGGCACCCAGTGCCTCAACGACGCGGGGGCGTCGTATCGCAACTGGCGGGCTGTTCGAGGCGGCTCGTGGAACCGCCCGGAGACGGTCGGGCGCCTGAGCTTTCACCAGGGATCTTCGCTGGGAAACGTCCGGAAAGACTACGGCCTGCGCTCAGTCGTGTTGAGCATCGCCGGGGCATAATCCGCACCCCCGCGCAGGCGCCGGGCAACGTATCCGTTCGAATCCTGGGCCCGGTCCCATAGAATCCCCCGGGGAATCGACCGCACGACCAATAGGGGAAAACCATGTCGCAAACCGCACCCGCGCCGCGCACCCGTGTTCTCGTCATCGGCGGTGGCCCGGCAGGCTCCACCGCCGCCACCCTCCTCGCCCGCGAAAAGGTCGAGGTCACCGTCCTCGAACGCGACCGCTTCCCCCGCTACCACATCGGCGAGTCCCTCCTCACCGCACTCCACCCCGTCCTCAACCTCGCCGGGCTCCACGAGAAGGTCGACAACTACGGTTTCGTGAAGAAATACAGCGGCTTCTTCCGCGTCAAGCAGGGCACCCCCGCGGGCCACGTCGATTTCCGCCGGAACAAGATGTACAAGTACAGCTACCAGGTCCGCCGCTCGGAATTCGACAAGCTCCTCCTCGACCACTCGCGCGAATCCGGCGCAGTCGTCCACGAGGAAACGGGCGTCGATGAGATCATCTTCGACAAGGACCGCCCCGTCGCCGTGCAGTGGTCGCAGAAGTCGGGCCTCAAGGGCCGCACGGAGTTCGACTACCTCGTCGATGCCTCCGGCCTCTCCGGCATCATGGCCCAGAAATACCTCCGCAACCGGCACTTCCAGGAGACCTTCGCCAACGTGGCCATCGGCGGCTACTGGACCGGAGCACACCCGTACCACGACGAGGAAGGCACCGCGCACCCGGGGGCGTTCTCAATGGAAGCGCTGGCCGACAACTCGGGGTGGACGTGGGCGATCCCTCTCTCCGACGGGACGCTGAGCCTGGGCGTCGTGATCCACCGCGACACCTACAAGAAGTGGAAAGAGACGATCGGGGATAACGAGAAGATCTACCACCACGGGCTGAAGCTGTGCCCGGACATCATGAAGCTGATCGACGGGGCGAAGTTCCAGGGCGAGCTTCACGAGTGGATGGATTACTCGTACGTTGCGGAGAACTTCTCCGGCCCGAATTTCCGCCTTGCCGGCGACGCGGCCGCGTTCATCGACCCGCTCTTCTCCTCCGGCGTGCACCTCGCGCTCCTCGGCGGCCTCTCCGCTGCCACCACGATCTGCGCCGTCAGCCGCGGCGAGATCGACGAGGCCGGCGCGCAGCACTTCCACGACCGCTACGTCCGCCGCGCCTACACGCGCTTCGTCGTCATGGTCGCCGGCTTCTACAACCAGATCCGCCAGCAGGACATCGTGCGCATCCAGGGAGTCGAGGCGCAGAACTTCCAGGACGCCTTCAACCTGATCCAGCCCGTGGTCTCGGGCAACACTGACGTGAACCACCAGGACCTGAACCTGGACGTCGTCAAACGGACGATGAAGTACACGACCGACATGATGATGGAGCTTCACAACATGCCGACGGGAAACCCCGTCGCGAAGCTCATGTCCAAGAAGGTCCTCGACGAGGACATCGGAGACCCCTTCGACGCGATCGACGGGAAATACATCCGCATGAAGACCGGCTCGCTCGGGCTCGTCGAGATGGGGCGCGTGGAAGGGTGGTTCCAGGGGATGAAGGAGTCCTTCATCAAGCTGGTCGTCCGCGGCTCGGACAAGCTGAAGGTCTAAGCCCGGGACCGCGGTCCAGGAGAACCGCGACGATGCGGGCGGAATGCCGGCGTCCCGCTTTTCGAAAAGCCGCCGGCCTGACCTACCGGCCGCCCAGCTCCTCGATCCGCTTCACGTAGTACTCCTCCGCCAGCACGCGCCGCGAATGAAGCTCCCGGATTGCCTGCACGCCGATCAGCGGCGACTCGTGGAGGAGCTTGAGAAGCGCGGCCTCGTCGGCGACCTCGATCAGCTCGCACCCTTCTTCGCCGGCGCGAAGCGTCGCCGTGCGCGGCTGGCCGGGGCGCAGGAGCGCCGCCTCGCCGAAGAATCCCTCCGTGCACTTCTGCGACCAGCCGGCCTTCTCGATGACGACGCAGCCGCGGCCGCGCTCCAGCACGTACATCGTGGTGCTGGGTTCGCCCTCAGATGCGATGACCGCTCCCGGTGCGTATCTCCGGCGGCCGGCGGGAGGGAGGAGGTCGAGGGCGCCTCGCGGGCTCGAGAGGTAGCGCTCGAGGTCCTCGAGCAGGGCGCGCGCGGAGGGAAACCGGTCCGCCGGGGCCTTCTGGAGGCAGCGGGCTACGATTTCCTCGAGGGCCTTTGGAACCGGGTCCGCCGTGCGGCTCTTTTCCGGAAGGCGCTCCAGCACTTCATTGGGCGCCGGTGCGGGCTCGCTTACGAGCCGCGACAGGAGCTGCTGCGTGGAATGACCGGAGAACGGAAGTTCGCGGGTGAGGATTTCGTACAGCACGACGCCGAGCGACCAGACGTCCGAACGTGCGTCGATCTCGCCGAGCGCGCCTCGCGCCTGCTCCGGGGCCATATACGCCGGCGTCCCCATGATCGCGCCTTCCATGCTCAGGAACGGGTCGTCAAGCGGCGCTGCGCCGGAAGAAACCGCATCCGCCCGGCCCAGCCACTTCGCCAGTCCGAAGTCGAGCACACGCGCCCGCGTGTAATCCGGAACCAGCAGGATGTTCTCGGGCTTGATGTCCCGATGAACCACGCCCGCCTCGTGCGCAGACGCCATCCCCTCGCAGACGCGGAGGAAGTCCCGCAGGAACCGGGCCCGGGCGGCGCTTCGAGCGGAAATCTCCTGCTTCTTCCCTTCCTTGAGCGCCTCCCTGAGCGCGGTCCCGACGACCAGCTCCTGGACGATGGTGAAGGATGCCCGGCCGTCGTGCTCCCAGATCCCGGAGTCGTAGATGCGGATGATGTTCGGGTGCACGAGCCCGGCGAAGGAGGCTTCGCGCCGGAAGCGGAGCACGCGCTGCATCGAAGTGTCGGAGAGGACGGTGCCCATGATGGGGTCGAGATCGAGCGGGCAGACTTTGAGCGCTACCGGGCGGTCCTGGAGGGTGTCGCGTGCCTCGTAGACGACGCCCATGGCGCCCCGCCCGAGTTCGCGGACGACGACGAAGCGGTCGTGGGGCAGGGTGGGGTCGGTCCGGACGGCGTTTTCGGACGGAGGGGGCATCGCTCTCCTGTGAGCCTGCGCGCAAACCGGCGTATGAGACGCAGATCATAGCGGTTTGGGGGCGGGCGGGGACCATTCCGCAGGTCCCATCCATGAATTGAAAACATGAGGCGGCCTGTTACAGTCCCGCCTCGCAACTACCGGGAGAAGAGGGAGCCGACGCCATGCAGAATTTCATCCCTTCGTTCGTCGCCGAGCAGAACAAGGCCGGCAAGAGCAGCGGATCGCTCAAGGCAACGGCGCTGTTCGTGGACATCAGCGGGTTCACGCCCCTGACCGAGCGCGCGTTCAAGCTGGGCGACTCGGGCGCGGAAGTCATTTCGCGCGAACTCACGCGGCTCTTCGACCCGATGGTGGACGCCGTGCACAACCGCGGGGGGTTCATCGCGGCCTTCGCCGGCGACGCCTTCATGGCGGTATTCGTGGAAAACACGAAGGACGGCGCCGCGGCGGCCGTCGCGGCGCGCGACACCGCCACCGAGATCATGGCGTTCGTCAAGAAGCGCGGCACCGCGAAGCTGGGGACAAAGAACATCCGCTTCGCCGTCAAATGCGGGCTCGAGCGCGGCAAGGTCGACTGGGGCATCCCGAGGACGGAGGACGGAAAGGCCCGCACGTGGTACTTCCGCGGCGACGCGATCGACGGCGCCTCCAAGGCGGAGCACGGTGCGAAGAAGGGGCAGATCAAGGTGGGTCCGAACGCCACCAAGGCGCTCAAGGGCGCCGCGAAGCCGGCCTTGGCGCCGGCGGTGGCCCCGCCGGCCGGTCCCCCGCTGGAGCTGCTTCAGCAATTCTTCTCCTCGGACATCGTCGAGGGCGGCGACAGGGCGGAACTGCGGCACGTCGCGAGCTGCTTCATGCAGTTCGAAGGGGTCAGGACGCACGAACAGGTGCAGGGAGTCTTCCGCGAACTGGTCGCCGGGATCGCCAGCCACGGCGGCGTCCTCAACCGGATCATGTTCGGCGACAAGGCCTTCTCCGCGCTGGCGTTCTTCGGCGCCCCCCGGGCGGCCGAGCACGCCGAAAGCAACGCCGTGGCGTTCGCGCAGGCGTTCCGCACCGCGTCCCTTCCGAAACTCAAGGGCGTCCGCGCCCGCCTCGGCATCGACGCAGGGATGTGCTACGCAGGCCCCGTCGGCGGCGTGCGCCGCAACGAATGGTCCTGCCTCGGGGACGCCGTGAACACCAGCGCGCGCCTCATGGCCTCCGCGGACATGGGCGCTTCCCTCGTCAGTGAGCGCGTCAAGCTCGCGTCGGAAGCCGGCTGGGAACTGAAGTCGCGCGGGAAGTTCAAGATGAAGGGCAAGGCGCGGAAGGAAGAAGCGTTCGAGCCGGTGGGCAAGCGCGGCACGGCGATGGGCTTCGCGTACCGCTACCCGATGCTCGGGCGCGACGCGGAACTCGCGCAGCTGACGGACTTCCTCGCCCCGATCTTCGCCGCGACGCCGGAGTTCGTCGGCGTCGTGCGCCTGCTGGGAGAGCCCGGGCTCGGCAAGACGCGCCTCGTCTCCGCCCTCCGCGCAAAGCTCGAGGAGCGCGGCAAACCCCTTCACTGGCTCCACATGCCCTGCGACGGCGTGCACAAGAGCGGCTGGAATTCCGTCGGCACGTGGCTTCGGAATTTCTTCGGCGTCACCGACGGAATGGCGCAGGGACCGAAGAAGAAGGCGATCGAGAAGCGCTACGCGGAGTACACGGGCAACACGAAAGTTCCGGAGTACACGCGGGGCGAGCTGAAGCGCACGATGAGCTTTGCGGCCGACCTGGTCGAGTGCCACTGGGAAGGCTCGCCGTTCGAGAAGCTGGACGACCCGAAGCTGCGGCACGAGAACCGCATCATCGCGGTGAAGGAACTCGTGCGCGCCCTGGCCGCCGTCGCGCCGGTGGTCATCGAAGTCGAGGACTCGCACTGGCTCGACGCCTCCTCGGCTGAATGGCTCCTGGCCATGACGCGCAACATCGCGGGGCTGCCGCTCGGCATCGTCGCCACCTCGCGCTTCGCCGACGACGGGACGAAGCCGGAACTGAAACTGGCGCGTGAAGCGAAGCTCGCCGACATCGAGCTGCAGCCGATCGCCGGCGAGGAGTTCACCGCCGCGATGGCGAAATCCCTCCTCGGCCAGAACGTCGAGCTCGACGCCGAGGCCCTTCGCATGATCACCGGCAAGGCGCGCGGCAACCCGTTCTACACGGAGCAGCTGCTCCTGCACGTCAACGACACGGGCGAACTCGTGGCGGCCGGGGCGCGGCAGGACACGATCATGAAGAAATCGGGCGCGATGCAGACCCGCGTGATCCGCCGGATGAAGCTGAAGAGCACGGACACGGCGCGCCTGCCCGGCTCGCTCAGTTCGCTCGTGACGGCCCGCATCGACCGCCTGTCGCCGGACGTCCGCGAAACGGTCAAGCACGCCAGCATCCTGGGCGTCCGCTTCCTCGCCCGCGTCCTCGGCGAGCTCCTCAAGCGGTCGGGGGCGGTCAAGCGTTCGCTGGACGAGATCCTGCTCGAGGCCGAGAAGGAAGGCGTGCTGGTGGCGGCGGAGAGCGGCACTGCCGGACCGCGCTGAGGACCTGCGCCGGCACTTCCCCGCCCTGGCCGGCGGGTTCAGCTACCTCGACAACGCGGCGGGGGCGCAGGTGCCGCGGCGTTGCATCGAGGGGATGACGGCGTTCCTGTCGTCGGGGTCCTGCAACACGGGGATGCCGTACCCGGCGTCGAAGGCGGCGGCGGAAGTGAAATCGCGCGCGCGGGCGGCGACGGCGGAGTACTTGAACTGCAGGCCGGGCGAAGTCGCCATCGGGACGAGCAGCACGGCGCTGTCCTTCATCCTGGCGCGGGCCTTCTCGCGGATGTGGGGCGCCGGCGACGAGGTGGTGGTCTCGGAGCTCGAGCACGAGGCGAACGCGAGCCCGTGGCGGGATCTCGGGCGGCAGGGCGTGGGCGTGAAGGTGTGGCGAGCGAAGTGGCCGGAGGGGCGGCTGTCGCTGGACGACCTCAGGACGCTCGTGACGCCGCGGACGCGGCTGCTGGCGGTGACGACGGCCGCGAACTCCGTCGGCAGCACTCCCGACGTCGCGGCCGCGGCGGACATCGCGCGCAAGGCCGGCGCCTGGACCTTCGCGGACATGGTCCACTCCGCCCCGCACCACCTCCCCGACGTCGCCCGCCTCGGCGTCGATTTCGCCGTGTTCTCGAGCTACAAGGTCTTCGGGCCCCACGCCGGGTTCCTGTTCATCCGGGAAGGGCTCCTCGGGAGGCTCCCTGCGGACAAGCTGCACTTCGTCCCCGACGACAGCCTCCAGAAGTTCGAGCCCGGGACGGCGAACCACGAAGCGCTCGCCGGCTGGCTGGGCGCGCTGGAGTACCTGCGCCACGACGCGGGGGACGGCGCCCCGGGCCGCGCGGGGCTCGAGGCCGCATACCGGCGGATCGAGGGCATCGAGCGCGAGCTCGTCGGTTTCGCGCTGGAGGAACTTCCCCGCGTTCCGGGCCTGCGCCTCTTCGGCGAACCCGGCGCCGCCGGCCGCGTCGGCACGTTCTGCTTCAACGTCGCCGGCCAGGCGCCGATGCCGGTCGCCGAGCGCCTTGCGTCCGCCGGCGTGGGCATCGCGGCAGGCCACTACTACGCGACCATGCCGATGACCGCCCTCGGCCTGATGCCCGACGGCGCGGCCCGCGCGAGCATCGCCCACTACAACACGAGGCGGGACCTGGAGCGGATGGTCGCGGCCTTGCGGGGTTGAGTTAGTAAAGCACATACTTGACTTACTAACGCGCCGGGTCGAACATCAAGGGGTCGATCCTCTCTCTTTCTGCGCACCCCTTTGAGGAGCTTCACCATGGCCGACAGATCCATTCGCCTCCCGATGAACGCCCCGGGACGTTACTACCACGACGAGACTTGCATCGACTGCGACCTCTGCCGGCAGATGGCTCCCGACAACATGAGCCGCGACGAGGCGCGCGGCGTCTCCTACGTGTCCCGGCAACCTGCTAATGCGGATGAAGAGGAACGGTGTCGCGAGGCGCTCGAGTGCTGCCCGACCGACTCGATCGGCGACGACGGCGACGTTGCGGATGAACAGAGCCCCCATCCCTGATTTCCTGCGCCCGCGGAGGCGGCCTCTCAACCGCCTCCGTCGGTGCCTTCCGCCGGGGCCGTTCCCCTGAAGTACCTCTCCGCCAGGATCAACACCACAAGTCCCGCCGACGGGACGATCATCAGCGCGTGCCAGTTCCCGGAAAATCCCTTCACCGCCGTGATCTGCTGCGCCGTCATCCCGAAGCGCGTGTACATCTCGTCCATCGTGACGCGAAGCGCGTTGAAGACGTTGGAGACGCCGAGGCCCAGGGCCAGCGCGAGCGCCGCCCACCACGCCGCTTCCCAGCGCGCCGCGAGGCCGGCGCCGATGGCCAGCCAGGCCAGCGCAAAGGCGACCATGACGGCGCGCGCGACGGCGTCGGGCAGAAAGACGCCGCAGAAGGGAGCCGGCGGGCCGACGACGGCGGAGAGTGCTCCGAAGCCGCTCATGAATACGTAGACGATGAGCACCATGGAGAGAACGGAGTGCTTGTCGGTCCAGCTCGGCTCCTGGTCGTGCCACTCGCAGGTCATCCGTGCATCGCGACTCCCGAGGAGAAGAGCCACGGCCGCCGGCAGCACGCCCCCGAAGGCCGCCATCCCGCCGCAGACGAGGAAGAGGATCCAGCGATCGCGTTCGCTGGTGGAACCGAGCGACAGGAACATGACGACGACGGAAAGGGTGGTCGAGGCGGCCGTGCTCCACGAGGACGCCATCGTCACGGCGCGCGCCCAGCGGCGCTTCCGGAGCAATCCCGTGCCGAGGGTCGCGAGGACGGCCAGGCCTCCGAGATAGACGGCGAAGAGCGAGCCGGCGTTCGGGAGTTTGACGGCGAAGACCATGACCATGCCGAGCAGGCAGAACGCGGCCAGACCGAGGAAGATCAGGCCGATGATGGTCAGCCAGGTGCCCTGGTCGGAGTACGCGGGTGGCGGCGCCAGGGCTCCTGCCGGGGGCCAGGCGGGACCGGCCGGGGGGACGCCGGCGGCTTCACCGGCCAGGCATGTGCGGCAGGAGAGGTCGGTAACGGGCCACTCGCTCCCGCATCGCGGGCACGTCCACTTGCCTTCCATGGTCGCGGCTCCAGGACGATAGGGCGCCGCAAACGTCCGTTCGCGGCCCCGGAATCCGGACATGGTACCCGCCACCGCGCAGTTTCGCTTCCACGCCCGGCCCCCGCTTCGGATAGTGTCTCCCGGGACGCCCGCCGCGGCCACCATGGCAACACAGGAGCACCGATGATCCAGGCGAGAGACGTGATGACGAAGGAAGTCGCGACGATCCGCGACAACGTGCCCGTGCGGAAGATGATCCAGATCATCCGCAAGACGAGCTTCGGCGGCTTCCCCGTCGTGAACAAGCTCGACAAGGTCGTCGGCCTCGTCTCGCAGAACGACATCCTGCGCGCGCTTTCGTGGGCGCTGGAGTCGGAAAGCCTCACGAAGGTCTTCGAGAAGGGCAAAGGCAAGGCTGCGGTGAAGCGGCTGAAGAGCAAGCCGAAGATGGACCTGGAAGGGCTGCTCGAGAAACCGGTGAAGGAACTGATGACGTCGGGGGTCGTCTCGTGCGCCCCCGAGACTCCGGCCGCGGACCTGTGCGACACGATGGTGTCCAAGCGGATCCACCGCATCCTCGTGCTGGACCGCGACGGGAAGCTTGCCGGCCTCATTTCGGCGACGGATCTCGTCCGAAAGTTCGGCGAAGAGCTGCGCGGGTTGCTGGCGACGATCTGAGACCGCGAGCAAAATCCTCCCTGCGGCGCGCGGCACGGGTCCGACCGGCGCGCAATGAAGGGTTTGAGTCATGCCGAGGGTTGTAGTGCGCGCCGACCGGACCCGCGCCGCACGTCCTCGGTCGGGTTTTGCTCGCGGTCTCAAGGTTCCCGGTAAGCGGCTTGCGGCCTCCGGGGACGGATTCAGGGCGCCAGAGCCCGTGAAAAAACCTGCGCGTCGGGCGGAGTCGGCCCGCACAAGAAAAACCTCTCAAATCAACGTCACTGGGCCGACGCAGCCTGACGCGCGGGTTTTTTCACGGGCTCTGACGGCGCCGGGTCGCCTCAACACCCCGGCCGGATGCGAGAAACCCGGCTTGCCGGGGTCTCTCCGCCGGAGCTAGGATGGTGGTCGAAGGCGTCCAGCAGGGCCCGGCCCTCAGCGCCACCCGGGCCGAGTGGATTCGCACTCTGAGGCGCACCGCGTTGCCCATCCCGGCAGATCGCACCCTGTTCGCTTCGATGCAAGGGGAATCCCAATGAAACGGCTGAGCCCGGCCATCATCGCTCGCCTCGCGGGGGCACTCCTCGGAGTTGCCGGGCTCGCGGCCCTCCTGATGTGGATGCAGGGAATCTTCCGCGGAGGAAAGGTCGAGCCCGGCCACACGCCGCTTCCCGCCGGTACTCCTGCCTCCGCCACGGCGGCTGTGGAACGCCGCGAGGTCGACGAGTGGCAGGAATGGCCCGGCACGATCGCATCGAAGACGGTAGCGCAGGTGTCGCCCCGGATCACGGCGAGGATCCTGGAGATCCGGGTGATTGCGGGCGCGGTGGTGAAAGCCAAGGACGTCCTGGCGGTGCTGGACGACCGGGATCTCAAGGCCCGCGTGGACCAGGCGAAGTCGGCGGTCATCGGGGCCGAGGCGCAGGCGACGGAGTCCGCGGCGGACCTGGAGCGGACCCAGGGGCTGTTCAAAGAGGGTGCGGCATCGAAGCGGGAGCTGGAGGCTGCGGAAGCGAAGGCGAAGACCCAGGAGGCGCTCGCCGCCCAGGCGCGCGACGCGTTGAAAGAGACCGAAGTGATGCAGGGGGAGGCGACCTTGCGCGCGCCCTTCGACGGCGTCGTGGCCGAGCGGCTCGCAGAACCGGGGGACCTGGCCGTCCCGGGGCGCGCCGTGGTCACGGTGCACGATCCCGCGCACCTGCGGCTCGAGGCGCAGGTTCCGGAATCCTGCGCCGCAAAGGCACATGTCGGGATGGAGGTGCCGGTCTTCATCGAAGCGCTCGCCCGGGAGCTGAAGGCCAGCGTCGAGGAGATCGCCCCGATCGCCGATCCCGTCAGCCGGACCTTCGTCATCAAGGCGTCGTTGCCGCAGGACGCCGCCCTGCGCCCCGGGATGTTCGGGCGCTTCCGGACGGCCTGCACGAAGCGCCACGCGCTGCTGATCCCCACGGCCGCGGTCACCCGGGTGGGGCAGCTCGAGAGCGTGCAGGTCGCGACCGAAGGAGGCGCCCGGCAGCGGAACATCCGCACCGGCAAGGCGTTTGGCGACCAGACCGAGGTCCTGTCCGGCCTGGAGGAGGGCGAGCGCGTCGTGATGCCCCCAACCCGATGAGCGACACCGCCCCTCCGCAACGTGGCCTCACCACGAAGATCGTCGAGATCTTCCTCACGTCCAAACTCTCGATGCTGTTCCTGCTCGGATCCCTGCTCGCCGGGCTGGCGGCGCTGCTCGTGACGCCGCGTGAAGAAGAGCCGCAGATCGTGGTTCCCTTCGCGGATGTGTTCGTCTCCGCACCCGGAGTGTCCCCGGAACAGGTCGAGAAACTCGTCGCCACACCTCTGGAATCGAGGCTGTGGGAAATCGACGGCGTCGAGGACGTCTACAGCGCTTCGCGCCCCGGGCAGGCCGTCGCGACGGTCCGGTTCCGTGTCGGCGAGGACCGGGAGCGCTCCCTCGTGAAGATCTGGAACAAGATGATGTCGTCGCAGGACTCGGCGCCGCCCCAGGTGGCCGGCTGGATCGTGAAGCCCGTCGAGATCGACGACGTCCCGATCGTCCTCGTCACCCTCTGGTCCCCTTCCGCCCGTTACGGCGAGCCCGAACTCCGCCGGATCGCCGACGAGGTCCTCGACCGCCTCCAGCGCGTCCCCGACGCCGGGCGCGCCTGGGTCGCGGGCGGCCCGCGGCGCCGCGTCCGCGTCGAACTCGACCCCGGCGCCCTCGCCTCCCGCGGCGTCACCGCCCTGGACGTCGCTCGCGCCCTCCGCGGCGCCAACGTCAACGTCGAAGCGGGCACCTTCCAGCAGGGCGGCCGGGAATTCGTCGTCGAAGCCGGACCCTTCTTCTCGGGCGCCCCTGACGCGTCCAGCGCCGTCGTCGGCGCCTCCGGCGGCCGCCCCGTCTATCTCCGCGACGTCGCCCGCGTCACGGACGGCGTGGAAGAGCCCGAATCGTACACGCGGATCGGGTTCGGCCCCGGCGCACGGCGACTCCCCGCCGTGGGCGGCGAAGCGGCCGTCGCCGCGGGGGGCGGGACGCCGGCGCCCGGCGCAGAGCGGCCGCAGGTGACGATTGCGGTCTGCAAGCGCAAGGGCACCAATTCGGTGCGGGTGGCCGACGAAGTTCTCGCGGCCATCGAGGCGCTCCGCGGAAACGCCCTTCCCGCTGAAGTCATCGCCAGCATCACGCGCAACAGCGGCGAGACGGCGGACCACAAGGTGAACGAGCTCATGAAGCACCTGGTCATCGCGATCGCGACGATCATCGTTCTGCTGGCGATCGCGCTCGGTCCGCGCGAGGCCTTCATCGTCGCGCTCGCGGTGCCGATGACCCTGGCGGTGACCCTTCTGCTCGACTACCTCACGGGCTACTCGATCAATCGCGTGACGCTCTTCGCCCTGATCCTCTCGATCGGCCTCCTCGTCGACGACCCCATCGTGGACGTCGAGAACATCTTCCGGCATTTCCGCCTCGGGAAGGAACCGCCCCTGGAGGCCACGCTGACGGCGATCGAGGAGGTCCGGCCCCCGACGATTTTCGCGACGTTCACGGTGATCGTGTCGTTTCTGCCGCTCTTCTTCATCACGGGCATGATGGGGCCCTACATGGCGCCGATGGCGTTCAACGTGCCGGTGGCGATGCTCATGTCGCTGATCGTCGCGTTCACGGTGACGCCCTGGGCCGCCTACAAGCTGCTGCGCCACGGCGGCGGACCTGGCGGGCACGCGGAGGAAGGCGGCCCTTCGCGCCTTCCCCGGCTCTACAGCGCCGTCCTGGGGCCGATCCTCGCGACCCGCGGCCGCACGCTGCTCTTTCTCGCCGCCGTCGGCCTCGCCTTCCTGGCTTCCCTCGGTCTCGCCGCCGGCGGCGCCGTGCCCTTCAAGATGCTCCCGTTCGACAACCGCAACGAACTCCAGGTCATGCTGGACATGCCCGAGGGAACGCCCCTCGAAACGACCGACGCGGTGGCCCGCGAACTCGGCCGCGAGCTGGCGCAGGTTCCGGAAGTCGCGGCATGGGCGACCTTCAGCGGCACGGGTTCGCCGATGGACTTCAACGGAATGGTCCGCCACGACTACCTCAGGCGCGGCGGCAACGTGGCCGACCTCCGGGTCAACCTCGTCGCCGGCGCAGAACGCGAAGCCCAGTCCCACGCCGTCGCGCTTCGCATCCGCCCGCGGCTGCACGCGGTCGCGGCGAAGCACCCGGGCGCGCGCGTCAAGGTCGTGGAATCTCCGCCGGGCCCGCCGGTGCTCGCGACGCTGGTCGCCGAGGTGCGCGGGCCGGCGGAAGCGGCGCCCGCGGAGCTGGAGCGGGTCGCCGGCGCGGTGCGCGAGGCCTTCCTGCGGGCGAAGGGCGTCACCGACGTGGACGACTACGTCGAGACGCCGCGCCCCGCCGTCTTCTTCCGGATCGACCGCGAGAAGGCCGCGCTTCATGGGATCCCCGCGGCCGACATCGCGAACACGCTGAGGACGGCGCTCGGGGGAGACCTTGCGACGCCGATCGAATCGCCGACGGAACGCGCGGTGGTCCCGGTCGAGGTGAGGCTCCCGGTCGCTTCGCGTTCCAGCGTCCAGGACCTGCTCTCGCTCAGGATCCGTTCGGCGTCCGGCGTGCTGGTCCCGCTCGGGGAGCTCGGCACGGCGACGGAAGGGGTTCGCGAAGGGACGATCTACCACAAGAACCTGAAGCGGGTGATGTTCGTGACAGGAGAGTGTGCGGGGGTGTCGCCGATGGACGCGGTGCTCGCCCTCCAGAAGGACCTGCGAGGCCGCCCGCTGCCGGCCGGCTACACGGCGGAATTCGCAGGTGAGGGCGAATGGAAGATCACGCTCGACGTGTTCCGCGACCTCGGTCTCGCCTTCGCGGCCGCGCTGGCGATGATCTTCATCCTGCTGGTCGCCCAGACGGGATCGCTGTCGATGCCCCTGGTGATCATGGTGGCGATTCCCCTGACGCTCATCGGCATCGTCCCCGGCTTCTGGTTCCTGAATGCGGCCTTCGCCCGGCCGGTCGGCGACATTCCCAATCCGGTGTTCTTCACCGCCACCGGCATGATCGGGATGATCGCCCTCGCCGGGATCGTCGTGCGCAACTCCATCATCCTGATCGACTTCACCGAGAAGCTGCGCGCCCTGCCGGGGAAAACGCTGACGGAGGCCGTTGTGGAAGCGGGCGCGGTCCGGATGCGCCCGATTTTCCTGACAGCGGGAGCGGCCATGTTCGGTTCGATCGTGATCACCCTCGACCCCGTTTTCTCAGGGCTTGCATGGAGCTTCATCTTCGGGATCTTCGCCTCGACCGGGTTCACCCTCGTCGTCGTCCCGGCGATCTACCACCTGCTCCACCGGGGACGCGGCGCGGCGTAGGAGTCACGGGAACTTCGGCGGGGGAAAAAACGGCAGGGGCAGGGGAAAGGGCGGGTCCGCCTTCGCCCTGCGGGCTTCGCCGGAGGGCCTGGGTGGGCTGGGGCGAGGGCGGGGGCTTGGGCAACTCTGATCCCACCGGGCGGCCGCAGTTGCCCAAGCCCCTGCCCCCGCCCTCGCCCACCCAAGCCCCAACCTGCCTTTCCCAATCCCCTGCCGTTTTTCCATCAACGAAAGAGGGGAGGCCACCAGGCCTCCCCTCGTGTTTCTCCTCGCTAGCTTTCCTAGTCGCAGATCCACATCCGGACGCACTTCGTTTCAAACCGCCCCGGGACGCAGACCTTCTTGGCCACCTTCCGGCACTCGCCCTCGACCCAGACCTTGATCGTCTTCGTGCAGGTCACGGCCGGAATCTCGCGGGTCGTCCAGTAACCGCACTTCACCATGATCTTGATCTCGCGTCCCATGCAGTCCGTCTCGATGCGGTACACCGGCTGGATGTAGATCTTTTCGCAGCGGGCGGGCGTCACGATCTCGGTCACCTGGCGGAACTCGAAGTGTCCCGGGTCGCGGACTTCGACGTACTCGATCGTCTCGTAGCCCGGAACCCACTGCTGGACCTCGACCATCTCGTAGTGCCCGTGTCCCTGGCCGTAACCGCGGTGGCCGGCCTCGACCCGGGCGCCGCGGCGCAGGATCTCGACATGGCGATCGTGCGCGGCTTCCAGGATCTTCTCGTGGCGCTGGTGGGCCTTGCGGACCGACTTGCCGACCTTCTTGAAGAAGTTCTCTGCGCTGGCTTCACTGCTTCCGATTCCGGCCATCAGGGCGAGGGTGCTGAAGACGGCGATGAGCGTTTTCATTTGAGTCTCCTCCGAATTCCGTCGTTGTTGTTTTCGTTTGACTGCGACGGAAGGGAGTATCGCAAGGGTCGTGCCAATTCTCATAAACACACAACATGTGTCATATCAATGACTTATGAATTCCATCGGGTTCGGATTGGTGTCCCGAATTCAGGACGATTCTCGGCAAGTGGCCAGCGAAGCAGCCACGTGCGGCGCCACCGCTTCACGCAACGCAGCATTCGCATAGGCCGCCCAGGGCACGCGCGTCATCAGGTCGAGCGGCGCGTCGAGCTGCCGCCCGTCCGGCCCTTCGACGGGGCAGCCCGCCTCGACAAGAACGGTGGCGCCGAGCATATCGTACGGGTGTCCCGAGCGGATTGGATGGCCGGGATCGCCGAGGACAGCGCGGAAATCGATGACGAACCGGTCGCGACCGGTGAGCACGGCGTGCATCTGGCCACCGGTGGAAATGTACTGGTCCTCGAAGACCGTGCCGCCGGGCGCAAGACCGGCGCGTTCGAGGCGACCAAAGAGATCGCGCGTGAACGCGTCGAGGCGCGCCGAACAGCCGGGAAAGAACCGCGCAACGGAAGCAAAGCCGTGCGCCAGGTCGATCGCCGGATCCGGCGCGCCGCGGAATTCCGCCGTCAGCCCCGCGATCCCCGCCATCCGGTCCGCCGTGCCGCGCCAACCGCCGCCGCGCCGCGCCATGACCACATCCCCCGTCGCTCCCGACCGCAACGGGATCTCCACCATCGCCGCTGCTTCGATCGTCGCCAGGCGCGCGTCCGCTTCCGGCGCCACCGCCGCCAGCACAAACCCCGCCCGCTTGTCGTGCATCAGCCCCCGTGTCCCGTCGATCGGGTCCAGCACCAGCCGCCGGGCCGGCGTCCCCCTCCCCACCACCACTCCCTTCTCCGGCAGCCCTTCCGACAGCAGCCGCACCGGCAGCCACTCCGCGAACAACCGCGCCACCCGCGCCTCCAGCCCTTCCTCCACCGCGACGTCGATCGCGTACTGCACGTCGGAAGCGCCGGCTGCGACGGGGCCCGCGGCGGCTATCGATGCGGCCGCGGCGCGCGCGGCGTCGCGGAGTTCGCGGCCGAGGGCGGCGAGGGCAGATTCGAGGGGGGAAGCGGCGTCCATCGCGGGAGAGGATAGCTGGGTGGGTGAAAGGCTTCCGGTGTTTTCGGACGGACCGTAGGATCGCGGCCGTGAAAAAGAAGAAGACGACCGCCGAGTACATCCTCGGCACGCACGACGCCGAGGGACAGCGCCTCGGGCTGCAGCACCGGCTATGGTCCGACGCCGCGCACGCGCTCTGGCGGCGCGCCGGGATCCGGCCGGGGCAGCGCATCCTCGACGTCGGCTGCGGGCCGGGGTTCGCGTCGTTCGACATGGCGCAGATCGTGGCCGCGAACGACGACAAGGGGCTCGTCGTCGGCGTGGACGAATCGCCGCGCTACGTCGCGCAGGCGACGGCCGGCGCCGCGGCGCGCGGGCTCGGCAAGCGCCTCGTCGCGCTCGAGGGCGACGCGCAGAAACTCCGCGAATCCCTCGCTTCGCGCGCGAAACTCCTCGGCGGCCTCGGCAAGCCGCCCTTTCGCAACGCCTTCGACCTCGCCTATGCCCGGTGGGTTCTCTGCTTCGTCCCCGACCCCGAGGCCGTCGTCGCCGGCGTCGCTTCCCTCCTCAAGCCCGGCGGTCGCTTCGCCGTCCACGACTACTTCGCCTACGAGAGCATGTCGCACGCGCCGCCGGCGCCGGCATTCCGGCGCGTGATCGAGGCGGTTGCGAAATCGTGGCGCTCGCGCGGCGGCGACCCCGACATCGCGGGCCGCCTCCCGGCGATCTTCCGCCGCAACGGCCTCGAGGTGACGCACCTGTCCGTGGACCACCGCATCGCGCGTCCCGGCGACTCGATGTGGACGTGGCCCGACACGTTCTTCCGCGGCTACGTCCCCCTGCTCGTCGAGTACGGCTTCCTCAAGAAAGCCGAGGCCGAAACTTTCCTCGATGAATGGAAAGCGCGGGCGAAGGACCCGGACGTGTTCGTGTTCCTGCCGCCGGTGTTTGAGGTGATCGGCGTGAAGAAGTAGGCGTGCGCCGATTCGAACGCCGGGTTCATTCCTGCCCGTCCACAACCGCTCCAGACGCGTTTCCGTCGCTTCCGGCCCGGCACGGCCCTTGCGGAATGTCCCGGGTCGCAAATGAAACGCAGTCCATGGAAGGAGGTGTGCCATGCCGATTTCAATCGGTGCGATGTTCTTCGCCTTCGCGTTCACGGCCGTGGTCGCGCAGATCCACCAGAAGCTGCGGACACCGTCGTGGCTCGTGGGCGTCCTGACACCCGTCTTCGTCGTGGCCTTCGTGCTGACGGCCAAGGCGATGCCGTTCGTGGGGATCGCGTCGGAAATCCCGCTCGTGATCCTGGCGACGCTGTCGGGTTCGGGGCCCATCACGTTCATGATGCGCGGGAACATCGAGCTGCAGGCGGCGAGGGAGGCGAAGAAGGTCGAGTTCAAGACGGAAGGGACGCCGGGAATGCGGAACCTGAACGGCCAGGTCATCGCCGCGATGGCCCTGTTCCTCCCGGTCATGGCGGTCACGATGGGCACGCTCGTCACGCGCCTCAACTACGCAAGCTGGCTGAGGTGGGAGTGCGACGGGCGGATCCTGGAAGTGACCCGTGACGCGGGGAATCACCAGGCGC
Source organism: uncultured Planctomycetia bacterium (assembly GCA_963706735.1). Classification (GTDB taxonomy): domain Bacteria; phylum Planctomycetota; class MHYJ01; order WSZJ01; family WSZJ01; genus WSZJ01. The sequence goes on along the minus strand of CAVPNQ010000066.1, from coordinate 2,005 downwards.
CCATGCTGTTCGTGGAGACGGACGGGAAGACGGACCGGTTCTCGCAGGTGGAGCCGGAGTTGTGGTCGCAGGCGAAGCCGGGCATGAGGTTGAAGAAAGCGGCCAGGTCGCCGATGGCCTGGCTCGATGGCAGGAAAGTCCGGATGGTTCCGGAGCAGATGAAGTTCTGGAACGACTCGAAGTAGCGATCGGCGGGGCCCGGGCCGGGAAACCGGTCCGGGCTCACGCCCCGATCGGCACCTTCGCGAGGAACTCCGCTTCCGCCGGAAACGCGGAGCCCGTCTTGCGCAGCACCGCCGCGACGAACTGGTGTTCCGGGTTGACCTGGTGGCGGTAGAGCTTGAGGACGTCGTACGCGCAGAGCTTCGCGAGCGCCGGGACGAACTCGTCGCCGTAGCGGATGTCGCAGTGCCCCGGCCACGAGCCGACGCGCGGCAGCAGGTGGAGGAACAGCCCACCCGTTTTCGCGAGCCGGTGCGTGTTCAGCCACGCCGGGTACTGACGGTCCACGTGCTCGAGCGTGCCGAAGTTCGTGACGACGTCGAAGCTCTCGAGGAGATCCGGCCGCACGATCGGCACGCGCAGGTCGAGCGCCAGCGCGCCGTCCTTGCCGTTGAGGTCGATCGAGGTGTGCGCGATCCCCATCGCCTCGAAGAACTTCTTCGCGGGGACCTGCACGCCCAGCACCTCCTTGCGCAGGCTCTGGTTCCCCAGCTCGGCCATGCGCAGCCCCGCGACGACGAGCCGCTCGGAGCGGATCACGTCCTGCCACATCGCGAGCGCCCCGTTGCTTCCGCTGATCCCCACGCTAGTCCCCGATCTCCCGGTGACGCCTCCGCTCGGACTGGTGCTTCTTCGCCTCGATCCGCCGCTCCTTCGACCCGCGCGTCGGCCGCGTCGCGCGCCTCACCTTCGGCGCCACCAGCACCGACCTCAGGAACTCCGCAAGCCGCCCCAGGCAGTCCTCGAGATTCTGCGCCTGGCTCCTCCCCGTCTGCGACGTCAGCAGCACTTCCCCGTCCCCCGTGATCCGCGACCCGAACCGCTCCCGGAAACGCGCTTCCACGTCCGGCCTCGGGAACGCCATCTCCGCGACGCGCACGCGCAACTCCGCCTTCGTGTTGAGCTTGTTCACATTCTGCCCGCCGGGCCCGCCGCCGCGCACGAAGTGCACGTGCAGGGCGGCCGCGGGGACGGCCCAGTTGTCGGAGATGCGGAGGTCTTCCATGGCGCGCGAGAGGCTACCCGCCGCGGCGGCGCGCATGCAATGGCGATACACTGCGCGCGTCCCCCAACAGGAGCCACGCCATGCGTCCCCTCGCTTCCCTGCTCGTCCTCGCCCTCCTCGGCTGCAGCGCGGCCGCCCAGCCGGCCGCCCCCGCCGTTTCCGACGACGCGATCACGCAGAAGCTGCTGGCCGAGATCAACGCGCTGGCCGAAGCGGGAAAAACGCGCAAGGCGGCGGATCTGCTGGCGGAGAAGCGCGACGGGCCGCCGGTGGTGGCGCTGGCGGAGCCTGCGAAAGAGGAGCTGGACGGGGCGAAGCTGTACCGGCGGCTGAAGGAGAGCACGGTGATCGTGGGGTCGCGGTACAAGTGCAAGAAATGCACGAACTGGCACCTGAACGCGGCGTCGGGGTTCCTGATTTCGGCGGACGGCGTCGTGGTCACGAACCGCCACGTGCTGTCGAGCCCGGACAAGGAAGAGATGGCGGTGATGGACGGGGAGGGACGCGTGCATGCGGTCGAGAAGCTGCTCGCCGAGGACGCCGTGCACGACGTGGCGCTTCTGAAAATCGCCGGCGAAGGGTTCAAGCCGCTGGCGCTGGCCGCCGGCGAGCCGGAGCCCGGAAGCGACATCGCGGTCATGAGCCACCCGAACAGCAAGTTCTGGCTCTTCACGACCGGCGTCGTCTCGCGGGTGCAGGAGTGGTCGAACCCGGCGGGGATGCCCGCGGGACGCTACCCGGTGCTGTGCATCACGGCGTCGTTCGCGCCGGGGTCGA